>NZ_JBIAKK010000005.1:75073-439370 GCF_042872425.1 Streptomyces sp. NPDC005262 | reverse complement strand
GTACTCACCCTCTCGGGCTTTCCTCCGGGCTTTTCCCTTCGGTCTTGCGTTTCCGACTCTATCAGACTCTTTCGTGTCCGATTCCCGGTCGAAGCAGGTTCCGCTTTCCAGTTCTTCGCTTTCGCGTTTCCCTTTCCGGCGAGTCCGACTCTATCAGATCCTTTCGGGCCTGATTCCCAGTCAGCGGGGTTTGTCTTCCCGGCTGTTGGGCCGTTCCGACGTCCAAACTCTAGCGGATTTTCCCGGCGGCTCATAATCGAGCCTTCGAAATGAATTCCGGCATGCCGAAATCGTCCCGAGTGGGAGATCGTGCAGAGTTTTGGTTGCCGCATTCGCGGCGGGATCGGCTGTCGCAGAACCGTTCCGGCTCCGTGACAACTCGGAGAACTTTACGGATCGACGCGGGGTGTGTCAACCCCGCCAGGTCAAGCCGTTTTCCCCCTCGCCCGGCGTGGGTCAGTCCAGGTCGGTCAGGCGGCCGCCGGCGTCCGGCTGGGCTTGTTCCACCCGGCGCAGGAGGCGGATCAACATCTCACCGAGGGCTCCGCGTTCGTCGCCCGAGAGGTCCTGGAGCAGCTCTTCCTCGAAGGCGGACGCCATGCGCATCGCCTCCAGCCACTTCGTACGGCCTTCGTCGGTCAGCTCGACGATGACGCGCACCCGGTTGTTCTCGTCCCTGTCCCGGGTGACCAGTCCCTCGCCTGCCATGCGGTCGATGCGGTGGGTCATCGCGGCCGGGGTGAGACCGAGGCGCTTGGCCAGCTCGCCCGGGCCCAGACGGTAGGGGGAGCCCGCCACGACGAGGGTCTTGAGGACCTCCCACTCGGCGTTGCTGATTCCGAGGTCGGCCAGCTGGCGTCCGTAGCCGACGTTCATCCGGCGGTTGAGTCGGCCGAGGGCCGAGACGACCTGCTCGACCTGGGGGTCCAGGTCCCGGAACTCGCGCTGATAAGCCGCGATCTGCTCGTCGAGGCTCGGCTCCTGGAGGCCGGAGGGCTCGGTGGTGTCAGACATGGCGGGCAGTATGGCACGCCATCATTGGCGTCGAAGTCCTTCGGTCTGTATTGTTGAACCTCTAACTTTACTGTTAAAGTCTTCGGACGTCAGTCCTTCGTGAGCTTGAGGTAGGTGAGTGTGACCAGGGAAATGGGCGCAGCGCTGCGGCGGATCCAGCTGGGGAGCGCGCTGAGCGCGTTCGGTGTGGGGTTCACCGTTCCGTATCTGTACGTCTATGTGGCGCAGGTGCGGGATCTGGGTGCCGGTACGGCGGGAGTCGTGCTGGCGGTCTTCGCCATGGCTGCGCTGGCTGTCCTGCCGTTCACCGGACGGGCCATCGACCGGCGCGGTCCGATGCCGGTACTGATCGTCTCCGCCGTGGTGGCGTCCGTGGGAGCTGCGGCCCTCGGGCTTTCGTCGAATGTGACGACCACCGTGCTGTCGGCGGCCGTCCTCGGCGCGGGCACGGCCGTCATGTCGCCGGCGCTCGCCACGATGCTCGTCTGGTGCTCCAGCACGGCCACCCGTACACGCGCCTTCGCCATGCAGTTCTTTCTGCAGAACCTCGGGCTCGGCATCGGTGGGCTGGTCGGCGGACAGATCGTCGACACGAACCGGCCGGAGACCTTCACGCTGCTGTTCCTGATCGAGGCGGCGATGTTCATCGTGCTCGGCGTCGTCGCCGTGACGGTGCGGATGCCTCGTACTCCTGTCATCGCGGACTCCCGGCCCACCGATGGGTCCACCGCGAAGGGCGGGCTGCGGGCGCTGCTGTCGCACCGGGCCATGGTCCAGCTGTGTGTGCTGGGCTTTGTGCTGTTCTTCGCCTGCTACGGGCAGTTCGAGTCCGGTCTCGCGGCGTACGGCACCGAGGCTGCCGGGATCGAGCCTTCGACGCTGGGTATCGCCCTTGCAGCCAACACCGCTGTCATCGTCGTGGCCCAGTTCGTCGTGCTGCGGCTGGTCGAGCGGCGCAAGCGCAGCCGGGTCATCGCCTCGGTCGGCCTGATCTGGGCGTTCGCCTGGATCGTGGCGGGGTACGCGGGGCTCGGGCACGGCAGCCAGACCATGGCGACGGCCGCGATGATCTCGACGTACGCGCTGTTCGGACTCGGTGAGTCGATGCTCTCGCCGACGGTGGCGCCGCTGGTCGCCGATCTTGCCCCGGAGTCGATGGTCGGTCAGTACAACTCGGCGTTCGCCCTGGTCAAGCAGCTTGCGCTGGCGGTCGGTCCGGCCGTGGGCGGGCCGATGGGGGCTTCGCTGCACGGGCCGTACATCGTGACGTTCGTGCTGTTCTCCCTGGGCATCACCGTGCTCGCCCTGCGGCTGGGCCGCCGGCTCACCCCCGTACAGGACCAGCCTTCGCTCGCGGCGCTGCCGTCGCGGGTGGTGGCCGTGTCACGGCCGGAGGCCGGGATGGTGGCCGAGCGGGTGTCCGAGCCCGCTGCTGCTCTGTGACGTCGCCCGCCGGCGCTCACTGAGGCAGCGCGAACTCGCACCAGACCGCTTTGCCGCCGCCCGGTGTGCGGCGACTGCCCCAGGACGAGGCGATCGTCGCGACGATGGAGATACCGCGGCCCGACTCGTCCGCCGGTTCGGCGCGACGGCGGCGCGGAAGGTGGTCGTCGCCGTCGGTCACCTCGATGATCAGGCGGCGGTCGGTGCGGCGCAGTCCCAGGCGCATCGGCGGGATGCCGTGCTGGAGGGAGTTCGCCACCAGTTCGCTGGCGGCCAGGACGCCCAGATCGCACAGCTCGACCGGGAAGCGCCACGACGTGAGGACGCCGGTCGCGAAGGCGCGGGCGCGCGGGGCCGCTTCGATGCCGCCGAGCAGATCGAGCGAGGCGTTGTGGAACAGCTCCGCGTTCGTCCCCGTGCGGGCGGGGTGCTGGACCACCAGCACCGCCACGTCGTCGTCGTGTTCGGCCGTGACTCCGAGGGAGCGCATCAGACGGTCGCAGACCACCTGCGGGGACCCCTTGGCACCGGAAAGGGCACGCTCCAGGGCGGCGACCCCCTCGTCGATGTCCTCACTGCGGCGTTCGACGAGACCGTCCGTATAGAGGACGGCGGTGGAGCCGGGCGGCAGCGCGATCGTGCCGGAGGTGTGGATCCAGCCACCGGTGCCGAGGGGCGGTCCGGTCGGGTCCTCGGCACGGTGGACCGTGCCGTCCTGATCGCGCACGAGGATCGGGAGGTGGCCGGCGGAGGCGTAGACGAGCCGGCCCTCGTTCGGATCGTGGACCGCGTAGGCGCAGGTGGCGATCTGGCTGGCGTCGATCTCCGAGGCGAGACCGTCGAGCAGCTGAAGCACCTCGTGCGGCGGAAGGTCGAGACGGGCGTAGGCGCGCACCGCCGTGCGGAGCTGGCCCATCACCGCGGCGGCGCGCACCCCGCGGCCCATCACATCTCCGATGACGAGGGCGGTGCGGCCCGCGCCGAGGGTGATGACGTCGTACCAGTCGCCGCCGACCGCCGCGTCCGTGCCGCCCGGCTGGTACGTGGCCGCGATCCGCAGGTCGTCGGGCTGCTCCAGCTCCTGCGGGAGCAGGGAGCGCTGGAGGGTGACGGCCGTTTCGCGGTGGCGGCGTTCGCTGGTGCGCAGGCGCTCGGCCGCTTCGGCGTGGTCGGTGACATCGGCGGCGTACAGAAGGACACCGCCGCCTTCGCTCCCCTTGTCCCTGCCGTTCTTGTTCGTGCTCCTGCCGTTCGCGGGGAGGCCGGCGGGCGTGGCGACGGGGGTGCAGGTCACGGTGTACGAGTTGCCGCTGCGGACCTTGCGGGACTTGACCGTGCGGGGGGTGCCGCTGCGCAGGACCTGGTCCATGAGGGGCAGCAGGCTCAGCTCGTCGAGCTCGGGCATCGCCTCGGCGGCGGTGGCGCCCGTGGGTCTGGGACCGAAGGCGGCCGCGTAGGCGTCGTTGACGTAGGCGATGCGGTGGTCGGGTCCGTGCACGAGGGCGACGAGGGCGGGCAGCCGGCCGAGGATCTCGCGGGCGGAGAGATCCTCCAGCAGGGTGGGGCCGGAGAGTTGGTCGGCGGGTCGGCCGGCGCTCTCCTGAGAGATCTCTGCGGATGCCCCGGGGGAGGCCTTGGGGGTGTCGCCGTCCGCTGGGCCGGACCCGGGCTCGGGCCTGGCGTACTCGGCGCGGGCCGCGGGCACGGAACTGCGGTCGTCCCGGGCCGCGGCGCGGCGCGTTCCTGGTAGGCGGGCGCTCCAACGCGTGAAGTTCACGGAATTTCTGGCCTCGTGTGTCGGTCTGGTCCGCTCGGGCGGGCTGCTTCCTCTTCCGGTTCTGCTACCGGTTCTCTCTCGCCGGGGTCGGGGGCACCGGGGGCCGGACCCCCGGCGAGGCGCAGCCGGGCCTCGTCGTACTGGTCACTGTTGGTCACTGCCGGCCGGGTCACTCTGTGCAGGTGTGAGCCCACCTATGGTCACACGTCCAGTGTGACCGACCGTACTGACAGTCAGGCATCCTTCTTCGGCGGGCCGTCGCCGTCGGTACGTCTTCCCCCTGCGGCGAGTTCGAACTCGGCGCGCGGGTGTTCCAGTGAGCCGAGGGAGACGATCTCGCGTTTGAAGAGTCCGGCGAGAGTCCACTCGGCGAGGACACGGGCCTTCCGGTTGAACGTCGGCACCCGGCTGAGGTGGTACGTACGGTGCATCAGCCAGGCCGGATAGCCCTTGAGCTTGCGCCCGTAGACATGGGCGACGCCCTTGTGGAGGCCGAGCGAGGCGACGGAGCCCGCGTAGCTGTGCCGGTACTCCTTGAGCGGTTCGCCGCTGATCGCCGCGAGGATGTTCTCGGCGAGGACCTTGGCCTGACGAACCGCGTGCTGTGCGTTGGGAGCGGTCTCCTTGCCCGGTTCTTCCGCGGTCAGATCGGGAACAGCCGCGGCGTCCCCGGCGGCCCAGGCGTGTTCGGCGCCTTCGACGGTGAGCTGCGCCGTGCACCTGAGCCTGCCGCGTTCGTCCATCGGCAGGTCGGTGGCGGCAAGGATCGGGGCCGGCTTGACGCCCGCCGTCCACACGAGCGTGCGGGTCGGGAAGCGGGAGCCGTCACTGAGGACGGCGACCCGGTCCTCGCAGGAGTCCAGCCGGGTGTCGAGGCGTACGTCGATGTTGCGGCCGCGCAGTTCCCTGATGGCGTACGTGCCCATCGCGGCACCGACTTCGGGAAGGATCCGGTCGGAGGCCTCCACGAGGATCCATTTCAGGTCCTCGGCCTTGATGTTGTGGTAGTAGCGGGCGGTGTAGCGGGCCATGTCCTCGAGCTCGGCGAGCGCCTCGACGCCCGCGTAACCGCCGCCGACGAAGACGAAGGTCAGGGCGGCGTCGCGGATGGCGGGGTCGCGGGTGGCGGAGGCGATGTCCATCTGCTCGATGACGTGGTTCCGCAGGCCGATGGCCTCCTCGATGGTCTTGAAGCCGATGCCGTGGTCGGCGAGGCCGGGGACCGGGAGGGTGCGCGAGACGGAGCCGGGCGCGATGACGATCTCGTCGTACGGGATCTCCACGGCGCCTGTGCCGTCCTCACCGCTGGCGAGGGTGGTGACGGTCGCGGTGCGCTTGGCGTGGTCGATCTGCTGTGCCTCGCCGATGACGATGGTGCAGTGCGCAAGGACGCGACGGAGCGGCACGACGACATGGCGCGGCGAGATCGAGCCGGCTGCGGCTTCGGGCAGGAACGGCTGATACGTCATATAGGGCTCGGGCGTGACGACGACGATCTCGGTCTCGCCGGACTTGAGTCTCTGCTTCAGCTTCCGCTGGAGACGCAGCGCTGTGTACATCCCGACGTAGCCGCCACCGATGACGAGAATGCGCTCACCCGGCGGCGGGCCGGGGGGTGTCCCCCGGGAATCTGAAGCCATCACCTCCCCATGACGCAACGTGCTCCGATATTTGTCCACAGCCCCGGCAAATTGTGTGACCGGAGGTTTTCCGGGGACCGGTGTCGTTGATCCGTCCGGGTGTACGGAAGGCGTGCAGGTCAGACGTTGCAGCGGGGGTGTCGGAGCGGGGTGGAAACGGGAACCAACCGGTCCTTGCTCCGATCGGGGGGCGCTCCGTGCGGAACTACCCCCTTCTGAATTGACCCGGGCTCAACTATGTTCGTATGTCGTCGGGGTGTCGGGTTGGGATGATGATCCACTCCCCGGCTGACACGGCGGGAGTCTCCGGGGGGAGACGTCATAACCGGGGGAAAAGTTATGCACATTCAGGAATCGCGTTGGCAGACTGCTGCTGCCTCGTCCGAGGGAAACGGACGAATCGGCACAGTGGGGACAGTCGGCTCGGTGGGTTCCGCCGGAGCGGGAAGTGCGGTGGGAACCACGGTCGGGTCCGGCGGCGGCGTCCGCTCGGCGCCGCTGCGCGTGGACGCACAGCGCAATCTCGAGCATGTGCTGCGGGCCGCCCGCGAGGTGTTCGGCGAGCTGGGGTACGGGGCCCCGATGGAGGACGTGGCACGCCGCGCCCGGGTCGGGGTCGGCACGGTGTACCGGCGGTTCCCGAGCAAGGACGTGCTGGTGCACCGGATAGCCGAGGAGGAGACCGCCCGGCTGACCGACCAGGCGCGGACCGCACTGGGGCAGGAGGACGAGCCGTGGTCGGCGCTCTCGCGTTTCCTGCGCACGTCCGTGGCCTCGGGCGCGGGGCGTCTGCTGCCGCCGCAGGTGTTGCGGGTCGGCGTCGACGTGGACGACTCGACGGTCGTCGGGGAGCAGGCAGCTGTACGGGACGCGGGCGCGGCCCCGGGCCAGGGCTCCGGTCCCGGCTCGGTCCGGGATGAGGCTCGGGTGCCTCACCAGCGGCAGGGAATGGCGCAGGCCGACCTCCGGGGCGTCGACGGGCGGTCCGCCGACGACGACGGACTCGCGGACGACGACACAGGTGCGGCCGAGCTGCTGGAGGTCGTGGGCCGGCTGGTCGACCGGGCACGGGCGGCGGGTGAACTGCGCCGCGATGTGACGGTGGCGGACGTGCTGCTCGTCATCGCCACGGCGGCACCCTCGCTGCCGGACGCGGCTCAGCAGGCCGCTGCTTCGGCCCGGCTGCTGGACATCCTGCTGGAGGGGCTGCGCTCACGCCCGGCGTGAGCGGACTGTCCGGGCTGCTCGGGTGGGGCCGTCGGCTCCGTGCAGGCTCCAGCGGGCCGGGTGCGTGCTCCGGCGCGATCCGCGTATCCGCCGGGCGGGCTGGTGTGCGCGTGGAGTCTTCGGCTCTGCGAGAGCGCCGCTTCGGGCGGGTGAGGGTGGTGTGGGGAGTCGCTGCGGCCCGTGTGTGCGGGGGCGCTCTCGACAACTCACCCGCCTCTCGGACGCATTGTTCCTTCCCTGTTCGAGTGGCTGTTAGTGCTCGCTTTCGGTAAACGCCCCGGATGAGTGGTTGCGGGAACTGAACGACCGTCGTCATCGCGCCATGTGACACTCTTGCCCGGTGTTCGGGTCCGAAGGCGCATACGGGGGCTTCCGCGATGAGCGGTGACGGGCAGCAGGAAGAGCCGTTCGACGGCATCTCGACCGTGGGCGGTGGCGCGGAGGCCGGCGGGACGCCCGCCCGGCAGGTACCGAGTCAGGCCGGCCCCGGACGGTCGGGCCACGACGCCGAAGGCGGCAATGTGCTGCCCGGCCCCTGGCCACCCGCGCCAGTCGGCAGCGGGCCGGTGGAGCCGGACGCCGGGATCGGAGCCGAAGGCGCCGTACCGATGCAGCGATCAGGTGGCCGTGGTTCCGGCACCGCCGCACTCGCCCGCTCCGACGCTCAGTTGATCCTGCAGATGCGGAACGGCGACGATCTCGCGTACGAGGAGCTGTTCCGGCGCCACTCGGGCAGTGTGCGTCGTTACGCGCGGAGCTGCTGCCGGGACGCCCACACCGCCGACGACCTGACCGCCGAGGTCTTCGCCCGCACCCTGCAGGCGGTTCGGGGCGGCAAGGGGCCCGAGGAAGCCGTACGCGCATATCTGATGACGGCTGTCCGGCATATCGCGGCCGCCTGGACAAAGACGGCGAAGCGGGAGCAACTGGTCGACGACTTCGCGGTGTTCGCCGCACAGGCGGCGGGCTTCTCCGAGGTGTCGGACGCGGACACGCTGGATCTCGGCGCCGATGTCCTGGCGATGCACGAGGCCGAGCAGTCCATGGCCATGAAGGCGTTCCGCAGTCTGCCGGAGCGCTGGCAGGCGGTGCTGTGGCACACCACCGTCGAGGAGGAGTCGCCGAGCGAGATCGCGCCGCTGTTCGGGCTCACCGCCAATGCCACGGCGGTACTGGCCAGCCGGGCCCGCGAAGGGCTGAAGCAGGCATATCTGCAGGCGCATGTGAGCCAGTCGCTCACTTCCGGCGGCGACTGTGCCCGCTATGCGGACCGGCTCGGCGCGTATGCCCGGGGCGGGCTGCGGATCCGGGCCGAGCGCGGGCTGCGCAAGCATCTGGACGAGTGCGCGAAGTGCCGGGTCGCCGTGGGCGAACTGGCACATGTCAACGCCGGGATTCCGGCACTGCTTCCGGTCGCGGTCATCGGCTGGTTCGCCACCGGGTACGCGCTCAAGGCCGCCGGGATCGTGGCGGGTGGCGCCGCGGGTGCGGCGGGTGCGGGTGCCGCCGCGGCGATGACGGGCGGGAGTTCGTCCGGTGGCTCGGCCGGTGGCGCGGTGGCCTCGGAAGGCCTGGGTGCGCCGGTCAAGGCCGGGATCGCGGCAGCCGTGGCCGTCGCGGCCGCGGCCGGTCTGGTGTGGGCGCTGGTCGGTGACCCGTCGCCGAAACCGGCGGCCGGGCCCGTGGCCAGGCCTCCGGTGGTGGCGCCCGCGGTGCCGTCGCCCGCACCGTCGAAACCGGCACCCACGCCCGAGCCGCCGAGCGCTCCCGCACCGCCGGCCACTGCGCCGACTCCGTCCCCGAGACCGCCGACGGCTGCATCCACGCCTCCCCCCACACCTACGCCGAAGCCCACACCCAAGCCGAAGCCGCCGGTCCCCGCACCGCCGGAGCCCGAGCCGTCCGCGACGGCCACCCCTGCCCCGCCGCCGCCCCCGCCGCCAACCGTCTACCAGGTCAGCCGGTTGCGCTACTCCGTCCTCGGCGACCACGCCGAGCCTGAGGTGGTGACGAATGAGAGCAGCTGGGTCTGGCGGCGCTCCGGTATGTCCACCGGCGGTACGCGGTACGCGCACGGGGTCACCGTGCAGAGCAGCTCCCGGGTCACCATCGAGCTGAACCGGCCGTGCAGCCGCTACGAGGCGATGGTCGGCGTCGACGATCTGACCCTGGGGCTCGGCTCGGTGCGCTTCTCCGTGTTCGACGGCGCCGGGGCACGGCTGTGGCGGTCCCCGGTGATGCACGGCAACCATCCGCCCGTGCCGGTGAGCCTCGGTATCGCGGGACAGCAGCGGATCCGGCTCGTCGTCGAACCGCACACGCCGTTCGACGGGGTGGCGCTGGCCGACTGGGCGGAGTCGAGGATCAGCTGCGGCTGAGGCGCGGCCGGTTCGGGGCCGGGCGGTGGGTGACAGCGCCGGCGGGCCGCCGTCAGCGTTGCAGGGTGCGTCGCGCCGGGGCCACTCCGCCCGCCACCGCGCGCTGCCGCGGCGCCGCCGTGCCTGTCCAGCAGGTTCCGCGGCGCGAGACGAGGCGGCGGAGCCAGAGTTCCGTGGCTGCCAGGTCGGCAAGGCCGTCCACGGGCAGCGGTTCGCCCTCGGATGCCGCGCGCAGGGCCTTCCGCACGACCCGGGCCTCGATCAGGCCGGCGTCGGCGAGCAGCGGGGCGTCGAAGAGCGCGATCAGGTCGGGGAGCGCGGCGCGCAGGCCGGTGCGGCTGACCGCGGTCGAGGTGGCCTGGGAGGGGGTGCCCCAGCCCGCCGGCAGTTCATGGATGCCCGCACCGGCGAGGACCCGGCGCAGGATCGCGGCGCGGGCGCCGGGCTGGACGCGCAGCGATTCGGGCAGGGCCCGGGCGGCTCGCACCACCTGATTGTCGAGGAACGGGGCGTGCAGCCGCTGGCTGCGGATCTCGGCGGCCTGCTCCAGGACCCGGTGGTCGGCGGCGTGCCGGGCAAGCGCGGCCCGGGCACGCGCCTCACCGGGGCGCTGAACAGAGGTGGGACGGATCGCCGCCTCCTGCAGACGAACCGATACCTCGGCGAGCGCCTCCCCCGTCAGCCAGCGTGCGGCCGGGCCGGGCCGCGACCAGGTGAGGGCGGCGAGCGAGGCGTCGGCGGGGGTGTCGAGGCCGGGGGTGTGCCGATTGGCGTCCGGGAGGCGGTCGGCCGCCGCTTCGAGGCCGCTGCGGTACGACGTACGGGCCAGGCGGCGGGCGGCCCGGTAGACGGTCAGCGGGACGAACAACGAGTGCGCCGACGGCCGTTCGGCTCTGGCCAGGGCGGCGACCGGGCGCAGGAGGTGGCGTCGGCGCCGATCCATCAGGAGGTCGGCGAGGCGGGCCGGGTGGGCGTCGAGGACCTGCCGGGCGCCGTCACCGACGAAGTGGTCGGCGCTGCCCGCGGCGAGCCGGCGGCGGTGGCGTTCGGCGACGACGAGGGATGCGGCCGGCTCGTCGGTGAGCGGGCCGCTGCCCAGGTCGGCGTAGGGCAGGGCCTCCTCGCCGGCGGCTACGACGACGTGATGCAGGCGCGGGTTGGCGGCGATGACGGCGGCGCGTTCGAGTTCGTCCTCGTGATCGCGGGTGGTGAGGTCGTTGAAGGTGACGGCGAGCAGCCGCTCGCCCGCTCCCGTGCCGTGGCCGAGGAGCGTGCCGGGCAGCCCCGGCAGCCCCGCGGCGAGCAGGGCGAGGGTGGCGGAGGCGCTGCCTCCGGAGAGATCGGCGCCGATGCCGGGGACGGGTGCGCCACGGGCGGCGCGGCGTTCGGCAGGGCCCATGCCGGGGACCGGGCCCGGGTCGGGCGGCAAGGACTCGGGGGCGTGGCGCGGGGCCGTGAGCCTGGCGCGTACCGCTTCGACCAGCGCATCGCGCACCCCGTCCACGGCGCTCACCGGGTCGAGTTGGGGCGCCGCAACGGCGAGGGAGGCGACCGGTTCGTACCCGGTGATCTCGCGCGAGCCCTCGCGGAGGATGAGCGCGTGCCCCGGCGGGATGCGCTTCACACCCACGTACGGAGTGCCGTCGCGCAGCGCTTCCGGTGTCTCGGGGCAGGCGAGCAGCGCGGCCAGGTGGCCGATGTCCAGCTGTGCCTCGATCAGGTCGGCGAGCGGGAGTGCGGCGGTCGCGTACGCCGTGCCGCCGGCCCACGGTGTGTAGAAGACCGGGCGGGCCCCCGCGAGGTCCCCGACGACGGTGACCCGTCGGCCTATCTGGACGACGGCCGTGTAACTGCCCGCCCAGGCGGTGAGATGGCGCAGCGCCCCGCCGCGGGCGGCGAGGAGACCGAGCCGGAGCTGTTCGTCGGTGGCGCCGCAGCAGCCGAGGACGGCGAGGCGGGCGGTGGGTGTGCCCTCGGCGGTCTCCAGGGTGCTGATCCGGATCTCGTCGGGCCGCCAGTCTCCGACGGCCCAGAGCGGATCCGGGTCGCCCCACAGGAGCTGGGAGCCCACGGGGTGCACCGTGCGCCCCTCGTCACCCCCGCCGACCGCCCCGACCGTGCCGAAACTCGCGGCGATACTGCTCCACCCCACCAACCAACGCATCGCCGCCTCCACGGGCTGTGGACAAAACGGCGCGCCCGGAACATGTCGGGAGAACTGCGGGAGCATGCAGCGCCGTTGCGAACATGCTGCCACGACAACGGCGCGCAGGAGTGGCTGCGGAGGGCGCACGTCGGAAGCGCATGCGCCCCTGGCAAAGGCCGCAGGGCGGGTGGCGGGGTGCCCGACCCCGGCAGCGCGGACGGCGTGGCGGACCGCAGGACAACGGACGCAACCGTTCCGGGTGTTGCGTTCCCCGTCGCACCCGGACCGTACCGGCTGAAATCCGGCCAGCCTCCGGTCCGCCCGCCAACAGCCCGTCGAGTGTCCGCGAATCGCCCGCCCCAACCTCGACCGACCGACGTCATTCGGCCATTCTCGGAGGGTGCATCGACCGCACGGCGCGAAGGATGTCGTACATGACGCCCCGTTATGTTCCTTTTTGGGGCATGACTGTCGGGCTGGATCCGCACCGACTCCGTGCTGGCGGCCGCATCGGTTCCGCCATCGGATGCCCATCGGCTCCACGCACGGTCCGGGAGGCGTGGTTCGCCTCCCGGACCGGTCCGCCGCCTGCGGGGAATGAGGCGGCAGTGTCCCCCAGCCCACTGAGTCCAGTGCAGTGGGCCGACCCACGCAGCACCATGGAAGCGCTCCCGCCGCGGCCGGACAACAGCGCACGGCCGGGCGCACGGCCACACGGCAGGAGCACGAGGGGAGCTCGCCCCACAGGGTCCGGAGCAGCATTCCGGCAGGTCCGCAGGGCGACCGGATCGTCACGCCGGGCTCGCTCCCCGGCCGCCTCGTGTCCGCCGGCCGTCCGCCTCATCCTCCCCTCCCGCCCCTCGCCTCCCCCCGTCTCCCCTTCGTCCCGTCGCGTCCGCACCACCATCCGTCCGCGGCCGTCCGCACGGGCAACAATCCCGCCATACGGACGTCTGCCCCTTAACGGTAGGGATGCGGCGAACTACGCTGGGTTCACTGAGGTTCTCGGCAGGAGGCATATTCCTCGGGGCTCGGCCACATGCCTGTGCGGCCGGAGTGCCGGGGTCCGTCCCTGGGGAGGACACGGTACGAATGCCGCGCGCCTCGTCGGGTGACGCGGCGGCCGTCTGTGTGTCGAGGGGTGGCGCATGTCCAGGGAGCAACGCGGGCCGAACGAGAAGCTCGGAACCGTTCTCGCCCTCGCGGGAATCAGCAACGCCGGGCTCGCCCGGCGAGTCAACGACCTCGGGGCGCAGCGCGGTCTGACACTCCGCTACGACAAGACCTCGGTGGCGAGATGGGTCTCCAAGGGCATGGTTCCTCAGGGCGCCGCGCCCCATCTCATCGCCGCGGCGATCGGCGCAAAACTCGGCCGCCCGGTCCCGCTGCACGAGATCGGGCTCGCGGACGCCGATCCGGCACCGGAGGTCGGTCTCGCCTTCCCCCGCGATGTGGGCGAGGCGGTGCGTTCGGCGACCGAGTTGTATCGGCTGGATCTGGCCGGACGGCGTGCGGGCGGCGGCGGGATCTGGCAGTCGCTGGCGGGCTCGTTCTCGGTCAGTGCCTACGCGACACCCGCGTCCCGCTGGCTGATATCCCCCGCCGACGCGTCGGTGGCACGCGACTCGTCGGCTGCGGAGGCCGCGATCCTCGGCACGCAGAGTGTGCCGGCTGCGCAGGGCGCTCAGAGTGCGCCGGGCGCACAACGGGGCGCATCAGCAGGCGACGCACCGGGCGTTCCGAGCACGGAGGGCGCGCCGGGCGCTCCCGCACTTCCCGCACAGCCGGGGTCCGACTCCGTGAACGACATCTCGCCGCTCCGGGTCGGCCACAGCGACGTGACCAAGCTGCGCGAGGCGGCCCAGGACGCGCGCCGCTGGGACTCCAAGTACGGCGGTGGCGACTGGCGCTCCTCCATGGTCCCGGAGTGCTTACGGGTGGACGCGGCGCCACTGCTCCTCGGTTCGTACAGCGACGAGGTGGGCCGCGCGCTGTTCGGCGCCGCCGCCGAGCTGACCAGACTCGCCGGGTGGATGGCGTTCGACACCGGCCAGCAGGAAGCCGCGCAGCGGTACTACATCCAGGCGCTGCGGCTGGCCCGGGCCGCCGCCGACGTACCTCTCGGCGGCTATGTCCTCGCCTCGATGTCGCTGCAGGCGACCTATCGCGGCTTCGCCGACGAGGGGGTCGACCTCGCGCAGGCCGCCGTCGAGCGCAACCGCGGGCTCGCCACCGCCCGCACCATGAGCTTCTTCCGTCTCGTCGAGGCGCGGGCCCATGCGAAGGCGAGCGACGCACCGGCCGCAGGGGCGGCGCTCAAGGCCGCCGAGAGCTGGCTGGAGCGTTCCCGGGACGGGGATGCGGACCCGTCGTGGCTGGGCTTCTACTCGTACGACAGGTTCGCCGCCGACGCCGCGGAGTGCTACCGCGATCTGAAGGCCCCCCGGCAGGTGCGCCGCTTCACCGAACAGGCACTGTCCCGGCCCACCGAGGAGTTCGTCCGCTCGCACGGGCTGCGCCTGGTGGTCTCGGCGGTCGCCGAGCTGGAGTCGGGCAACCTCGACGCGGCGTGCGCGGCCGGCACCCGGGCCGTGGAGGTGGCGGGCCGCATCTCGTCGGCGCGGACGACCGAGTACGTACGGGACCTGCTGCACCGTCTCGAACCGTACGGGGACGAACCGCGCGTCGCCGAGCTGCGTGAGCGGGCTCGACCGCTGCTGGTGGCGCCCGCGTAGCGGCCTTCCGCGGGCGACGCCCGCCTCCTCGGATGCCTGCGGTTGCCTGCGCGGAGTCCTCCGGGCGACGTGCAGGCGACCGCCGGCCGAAATCTCGGCGCCACGCTGGGCCCCGCTGGTTTGAGTGCGTTGTCAGTGGGTCAGTGCACTATCGGGGTGGGAGGTGGCGTGATGATGACGCACGCGGCGTACGACTGCGATGTGCTGGTGATCGGCGGCGGGATCGTCGGCCTGTCGACGGCGTATGCGATCACGCGGACCGCTCCGGGCACACGGGTCACGGTGCTGGAGAAGGAGTGGGGCCCGGCGCGCCATCAGACGGGGCGCAACAGCGGCGTGATCCACAGCGGTATCTACTACCGCCCCGGCTCGCTGAAGGCCCGCTATGCGGTGCGCGGCGCCGCGGAGATGGTCGACTTCTGCGCGGAGCATGGCATTCCGCATGCGGTGACCGGCAAGCTGATCGTCGCGACCGAGCGCTCCGAGCTGCCCCGGCTGCACGCGCTGGTGCAGCGCGGCCGGAATCACGGGCTGCCGGTGCGGGAGCTGGGACCTGCGCAGATCGCGGAGTACGAGCCGCAGGTGCGCGGGCTCGCGGCGATCCGGGTCGGGACCACCGGGGTGTGCGACTTCAAGGCGGTCACCGAGCGGTTCGCGGCCGAGGTGCGTGGCGCGGGCGGGCTGATCCGGTTCGGCGCGGAGGTCACGGCGATCGACCGCCGCCCGTGGGGTGTGGCGGTGCGGACGGCGGACGGACGGGTGGTGCGGGCCCGGGTCCTGGTCAACTGCGCGGGGCTGCAGTGCGACCGGGTGGCGCTCCTCGCGGGCGACGACCCGGGCATGCGGATCGTGCCCTTCCGCGGGGAGTACTACGAGCTGGCCAGGCCGGAGCTGGTGCGCGGTCTGGTCTACCCGGTCCCCGACCCGGCGTTCCCGTTCCTCGGGGTGCACCTGACCCGGGGCCACGACGGCGGCGTCCACGTCGGGCCGAACGCGGTGCCGGCGCTGGCCCGCGAGGGGTACGGCTGGCCGGTCGTACGCCCGGACGAGCTCCTGGACACGCTGGCCTGGCCCGGCTCCTGGCGGATCGCGCGCAGGCACTGGCGGTACGGGGCGGGAGAGGTGCACCGTTCGCTGTCGAAGCGCGCGTTCACGGCGGCGGTGCGCCGGCTGCTGCCCGAGGTCACCGAGGACGATCTGCGTCCCGCCGCGGCCGGTGTCAGGGCCCAGGCGGTGCTGCGCGACGGCACGCTGGTGGACGACTTCCTGATCCGCGAGGCCCCGCACACCGTGCACGTGCTGAACGCTCCGTCGCCCGCCGCCACGGCCTCGCTGCCCATCGGGCGGGAGGTGGCACGCAGGGCGCTGCTCCGGGCACGCGGGACGGGATGGAAGCCGCCCGCCGTAGAATCGGGGCATTGTGTCTGAGTCCTTGAATCCTGCCCCCGAGACCGACGAGTCCCACGATCTGCGTGCCGCCGCCTTCGAGCGGCAGCGCAGGCTGCGTCAGGAGCCGCGCTTCCCCGGCGGGCCCGCCGCCGATCCGGCCGGTTCGCACCACGAGCGCCGGATCCGCAGTTTCCAGCCCCGCCGCAGCCGTGTCACACCCGGCCAGGAGGACGCTCTGCAGCGGCTCTGGCCGAAGTGGGGTCTGGACATCGACGGGCAGTCGGTCCTCGACCTGCCGAAGCTGTTCGACGGGCTCCCGGTCGTGCTGGAGATCGGCTTCGGGATGGGTGAGGCCACCGCGCAGATGGCGGCCGACGACCTGGGCACCGGCATACTCGCCGTCGATGTGCACACCCCGGGCCAGGGCAACCTGCTCGGTCTCGCGGACCGGAACGGTCTGTCCAACATCCGGGTGGCCAACGGTGACGCGATCATCCTACTGCGCGAGATGCTGCCGCCGGACTCGCTCGACGGGCTGCGGGTGTACTTCCCCGACCCGTGGCCCAAGAAGCGCCACCACAAGCGACGGCTGATCCAGCCGGAGTTCCTCGATCTGGTGGCGCAGCGGCTGAAGCCGGGGGCCGTGCTGCACTGTGCGACCGACTGGGAGCCGTACGCCGAGCAGATGCTGGAGGTGCTGACCGCGCACCCCGGCTTCGAGAACACCCAGGCGGACGGCGGCTACGCACCGCGGCCCGCGTTCCGGCCGCTGACCCGGTTCGAGGGACAGGGCCTGGACAAGGGCCATGTCGTGCACGACCTGCTGTTCGCCCGCCGCTGAGCCGCAGGGCCGCTGAGCTGCTGATATTCCTGCGGGGCCGGTAGGCACCCCCCGTCGCCCCATGGTCAGTTGTCGGTCCCGCTCGTTAGGGTCGTCGGGTGTCCGACGGGTCTGTGCAGCAAAAACAGTCGCAGCCGGCCGTCCCGCTCCTCCAGGAGCAGCGGGTCGGCGAGATCCTGGCGGCCGTGCCGGAGCGGGGCCAGTGGCGCTACCGGCCGCGCCGGGTCGGCCTGGTCTGGCGGAGCAAGACGTTCCGAGCCGGTGCGGTCTTCACGGTGCTGGCTCTCTGCGGGCTGGTGATCCTCGCCCTGGTCCGCGATCAGACGGGTACGGAAGGGTTCCTGGTCGGTCTGGGCCTCGCCGTACTGCCCGTACCGCTGCTGATGGCGGCGTTCCGCTGGCTGGACCGGGTCGATCCGTGGTCCTGGCGGAATCTGCTGTTCGCCTTCGCCTGGGGTGCGTGCGCCGCCGCCCTGGTCGCGATCATCGCGAATTCGTTCGCGACCCGCTGGATCGCGACGGCCACCGCCGACCCGGCGAGTGCGGACACCCTCGGCGCCACGGTGATAGCACCGGTGGTCGAGGAGAGCGCGAAGGCCGCGGCCGTCCTGCTGATCTTCCTCTTCCGAAGGCGCCACTTCAGCGGCATCCTCGACGGCGTCGTCATCGCGGGCTTCACCGCGACGGGCTTCGCCTTCACCGAGAACATCCTCTATCTGGGCAATGCCTTCGGCGAGGACCAGCAGATCGGTACGTCGGGCTTCGCGTCGGTGACGGCCGCGACGTTCTTCGTACGCGTCGTGATGACGCCGTTCGCGCATCCCCTCTTCACCGTGCTGACCGGCCTGGGTTTCGGATTCGCGGCGCTCTGCGCACGTAGCCACCGCATCCGCCGGATCCTGCTGCCCGTGCTCGGGCTGATGCTCGCGATGGGCATGCACGCCCTGTGGAACGGCTCGGGGTCGTTCGGTCCTTACGGCTTCTATGTCGTGTACGGGGTGTTCATGGTCCCGGTCTTCGCGCTGGTCACCTGGCTGGTGATCTGGTCGCGCCAGCGGGAGCTGCGGACACTGGCCACCGAACTGCCCGCCTATGCGGCAGCCGGCTGGCTCACCCCGGCCGAGCCGCTCGCGCTCTCCTCGATGCGGGCCCGCGGCGTGGCCCGGGACGTTGCGCGCCACCAGCACGCGAGTGCCTACGGAAGCGCGGGTGCGTACAGCGCCTCGTACGGAGTGCCGTACCCGAGCCCCGGCTACGGCTACCCCGCGCCCGGCCCGCCGCAGCCCCACTCACCGGCATACGGCAACAGCCGGGTCGTGGTGCAGGTCCGCAGTCATGCCAAGGCGCAGGCCAAGGCCCGCGGCAGGGCGGCCGCCCGGGCGGTCGCCGAGTACGAGTCGTTCGCGACGTCACTGGCGTTCCTGCGCCGCCGGGCCCGCCGCGGGGCCGCGGACCCGGACTTCGTGGCACGCGAACTGGAGCTGCTGCACCATCTCTGGCAGCGCAGGGGGGTGGCCGGACCCGCGCTGACGTACGCGGCGCAGGCGACGGGCCGCCTGCGCCCCCGGTACATACCTGCGGGGCCGGCCCCGCACCCGCCGTACGGCGGCTACCGGCCGAACCCGTATCTGTCCCCCCACGCCCAGCAGCCGTACGCCCGGCCACCGTACGGCAGCGTCCCGCCGCCGCGCTCCCGGTGAGGGCTCAGGCCGATGCCTCGGTGAGCTCCGCCAGTTCCTGTCCGGTCAGCTCGAGGTCGGCCACGGCCACCAGGGCGGGCACCTGTTCGACCGTACGGGCCGAGGCGATCGGCGCGGCGACGGTCGGACGGGCGGCGAGCCAGGCCAGGGCGACGGTCGCGACTTCTGCGCCGCGCTCCTCGGCAACCTTGTCGAGTGCGGCCAGGACCTTCTGACCGCGCTCCGACGCCAGGTGCTGACCGGCCTTCTCGGCCCGCGCGCTCTCCACCGACGCACCCGGACGGTACTTGCCGGTGAGGAAGCCCGCGGCCAGGGCGAAGTACGGGACTGCGGCGAGACCGGCACGGGCGGCCGTCTCCTGGAGCTCGCCCTCGTACGTGTCGCGGGAGACGAGGTTGTAGTGCGGCTGCAGGGCGACGTAACGGGCGAGCCCTTCACGCTCGGAGAAGTCCAGGGACGCCTGGAGCCGCTCCGGGCTGATGTTGGAGGCGGCGATCTCACGCACCTTGCCGTCCTTCACCAGCTGGTCGAGGGCGGTGATGATCTCCTCGACCGGGACGGTCTCGTCGTCGAAGTGCGTGTAGTAGAGGTCGATGTGGTCGGTGCCCAGCCGGCGCAGCGACTCCTCGGCCGCGCCCTTGATGGTGGCGGCGGAGAGCCCCTTGTACGCGGGGTGGGCGCCGACCTTGGTGGCGACGACGATGTCGGAACGGCTGGACCGTGCGGCGAGCCACTTGCCGATGACCGTCTCCGACTCGCCGCCCTCGTTGCCGGGGATCCATGCGGAGTACGCGTCGGCGGTGTCCAGGAAGTTGCCGCCCGCCGCGACGTACGCGTCGAGCACGGCGAACGACTGCGCCTCGTCGGCGGTCCAGCCGAAGACGTTGCCACCGAGCGCGAGCGGGAAGACCTGAAGGTCGGAAGAGCCGAGTTTGCGAAGCGAAGTCATAAGTAGATCAACGGACTCCGCCACGCCCGCTATTCCGTACCGGGGGTTGAAAGGGGGCCCGTACGGGCATCCGCACCGGATTCGTGAGACCGGGTGACAGCAGACCGGCAGCCCTGACGTCGGGGGGGAGCGTCAGGACTGCCGGGTACGAGGGGCCGGAGAACCGGCGCGGGCTCAGACGGTGAGGCCCTTGTCGCGCAGCCAGGTCA
Organism: Streptomyces sp. NPDC005262; assembly: GCF_042872425.1. Taxonomy (NCBI): domain Bacteria; kingdom Bacillati; phylum Actinomycetota; class Actinomycetes; order Kitasatosporales; family Streptomycetaceae; genus Streptomyces; species Streptomyces sp. NPDC005262. The sequence continues at coordinate 419,922 of NZ_JBIAKK010000005.1, read as the reverse complement.
TCGGGTCGATGCCGGTGCCGTCCGGGGTGTGGACCTCCAGGTGGAGGTGGGGTCCGGTCACGTTGCCGGTGGCTCCGACACGGCCGATGGTGTCACCGGTGGTGACCTTCTGGCCGACGCTGACGTCGATCGACGACTGGTGGCAGAACCACAGCTCCGTACCGTCCTCGAGCTCCAGGACCGTGCGGTAGCCGTACGAACCGGACCAGCCCGCCGACTTGATGGTGCCGGTGTGGATGGCCTTGATCGGGGTGCCGGTCGGCGCCGCGAAGTCGAGGCCGGTGTGGTAGCCGGAGGACCACATCGAACCGGCTTCACCGAAGGTCGAGGTGATCGTGTACGAGGAGGTGGGGATGGCGTAGGAGGCGGCGAGCTTGGCCAGCCGCGCGGCCTCGGCCTTCGCCTTCGCCGCTTCCTCCGCCTTCTTCTTCTCGGCGGCGGCCTTGGCCTCGGCGACGTCCTGCTTCGCCTTGGCCTCGGCGGCGGCCTTCTCCGCGGCGGCCTTCTCCTCAGCGGCCTTGATCTCCGCTTCGGCAGCGTTCTGCTGCTGCTCGGCCTGCTGAAGGATGCGGGCGCGCAGCGCCTCACCGGCGTCGGTGGTGCCCTGCTCGGCCTCGGCGGTGGTGATGCCGGCACTGGTGAGCGGGGCGGTGGCGGCCACGGACTTCGCCTGGTCGGTGGCGGACTCGTCGGAGAACAGGGCGCCCACGCCGGGAAGGGACTTGGCGTCGGGGAGGTTGTCCGCGAGGGAGTCGGGAAGGGAGATGGAGACCGGCGGCTTGCTCTGCGCGGTGGCCATGCCACCCGCACCTACGGCCGCGATGACGCCGACGCCGAGCACCGTGGAGCTGCGGGCGAGCCCGTTGCGCTGCTTGACGACGCGGTGTCTGCCGCGTACGGGGCGGACGGACTCCTCGGTCGGGTTCCATTCGTCCCACGCCCGGTCGGTCTCACCGAAACCGTCGGTCGCGAACTCAGTGGTGAACTCGGCGCCGAAATCGGTTCGCTGCTCGGTTCCGTACTCGGTCGTGAAGTCGGATCCGAACCGGGAGGGGGCTTCGGGGGCAGGCTTGTTGGACGCCACGGGGGCGCACTCCTTTCCTTCCTTCTCGCCTACCGGGTTAGCTGACGGGTTCGGAGCAGGAAGGTCTCCTACGGATCCCTCTGTCTCTCACGAGACACAGGTGTCCGATTCACCCCATGTAGGTGGTTCCCCGGTTCCCTTGCGGAATTCGGCGCTTGCGCACGGTGCCGCCACTGACGACGGCTGGGACAACCGCGCTGCGTTATCGAACGTTAATAGACGGACGGGTCCGATTCCAAGCCGTTCCCACTGATCGTTAACGGCTTTGGCCTGGACTTTCCGGGACACAATCGGGCGGAAACGGGCGAGTTGATCACCACTCAGCCCATACTCGTTTTCTGACGTTGCGTCAAATGTTATGCGGAGTGATGCCTTTCGATTACGCACGGTGGCATCGTCCTGCGAAGCCCCTTCACCGACTCGCCCCTGCCTCACTCACATCCCGGCCCACGATCTTCACAGTCCTGCGCCGCTTCGGCTGCCCCCGCGCGGGGCGTGCGACCGCGAGCAGCGCCATGTCGTCGGTGGACCTGCCACCGGTGTGCAGCCGTACGTCGTCGGCCAGCGCGGACAACAGCTCCTCGGGCTCGGGAAAGATCCGCCCACGCAGCCGGACCGCCGGATCGTAGAAGACGCCTTGGGCGTCGCGTGCCTCGGAGAGTCCGTCCGTGTATGCGAGCAGCGTCATCCCGGCGGCCAGCTCCCATGCATCGGCCCGGTCCGTCCACACCCCCAGGTCCATGCCGAGCGGCAGCGCGGGCACTGTCGGCACCAACACGTCCAGTGAGCCGTCGGGGTGGAGCAGCAGCGGCTCGGGGTGGCCGCGGTTGACGATCCGCACCTCGGCCGCGCCGGGCGGGATCTCGGCGAGCACGGCGGTGACGAACCCTTCGACCGGATCGATCCCGCCCCGCCTCGCCCCCTCCCGCGCCAGCGCCCGCTCGAGCCTCCGCGCCACGCCCTCCAGCGAGTCCTCCTGCTCGGCGGCCTCCCGGAACGCGCCGATGACCACCGCCACCGTCCCGACCGCTTCGAGCCCCTTGCCCCGCACGTCCCCGACCACGAGCCGTACCCCGTACGAGCTCTCCGCCACGGCGAACAGGTCACCACCGACGAATTCGTCCGCCTGGGCCGCCTCGTACCGCGCGGCGACATGGAGTCCCCCGATCCGCTCGGACGGAATCGGCAGCACGGCCCGCATGGCGGTCTCCGCGATGACCCGCGCCGAAGCCAGCTGCTCGTTGCCGCGGCGTACGACCTGGTTGATGACGACGGCGAGGGCCGAGACCGTGATCACGGTGGAGAGCTCGATGGACGGCACGACATCCCGCAGAGTGCCGCCGGACGTCCGCAGCACGACGATCGAGAGAATCGCGGCAACGCCGATACGGACGGTGCTGGCCAGCGAGAAGAACGGTGCGGCGATCAACGGAGCGGCCACGAACATCGGCACGGCGGTGAAGGGCGGTGGGCTGAGGTAGTCGAACACGAGCCCACCGACGATCATCAGGAACGGCAGCGCACGCACGAACCACCAGGCCCAGCCGCGCACCACGGCACGCCCCCGGGCCCGCCCCCCGCGCAGCTCCTTCGCCATCCCCACCTGTGGTCTCCTGCCCGGCGCGCCCTGTGCTGTCCTGGGCGGTGCGCCCTGTGGTCTCCTGCCCGTGCACGCACGGCTGTCCTGACCTGCACGCGCACGGCTGCGGACACGCGCCCCGCTTCCCAGGCTTGCCGCAGCGGCGTCGCGCGGCGACTCCTCGTCGGCCAAAGGGGGGACGGAAAACACGAATCAGGCCCGGCACGCTCAATGCGTGCCGGGCCTGATCCTTCAGTAGCGGGGACAGGATTTGAACCTGCGACCTCTGGGTTATGAGCCCAGCGAGCTACCGAGCTGCTCCACCCCGCGTCGGTGAACACAACTCTACGCCATCAGGAACGGACTGCTGACCACCAATGGAATGGCTGCCCGATCGAGCGGCCCGGGCGCCTTTCCCGCAGCGTTCCCGCCCCGGCCCCGCCCGGGTCAGTTCGAGTCGGTGATGTGTGGCGCCCGCTTCGCGTCGACCGCCGGTTTCCCCGCGCTCGCGCTGCGCTGGAGCGAGTGGAGAATGGCCAGCCCCTGGCCCACCACACCCGCCGCCATCTCATTGACCCCGCTGGTGCCGTTGAGCACGGTGAGGTCGGCCCCCTTCATCCCGCGGGCGGCCGCGTCGGCCAGCGCCGGCAGGTTCTCCACGATGCGGTTGGCCGCGATCAGTTCCTGGTTGCCGTCCCGGAGCGAGGCGGCGCGGGCGGTGTTGGCGTCGGCCTGCGCCTGGGCCAGGGTCCGTTCGGTGTACGCGTTGCCGTCGGCCTGGAACTTCGCCCGGTCACGGGCGGCCTCGGCGAGCGTGCGCTGCCGGTACGCCTCGGCGTCCGCCGGACGCCTGACCTCCGCCTCCAGCCGCTGTGCGGCCAGCCCGGCCTGCCGCTCGGCCAGAGCCGTCTGCTCCTCGATGACCTCCTGCGACGCCCTGGCCTGCGCCAGTGGTCCGGCCTGGGCGGCGCGGGCGTTGTACTGCTCGGTCTCGGCGAGGAAGCCGGCCCGCTTGATCGCGGTGTCCCGCTCGTACTCGGCCTTGAGCGCCGCGGCCTGCTGCTCGCGCTCGGCCGCTTCCTGGTCGGCCCTGGCCTGGGCGATCCGGGCCTGGCTGGCGACGGCTGCCGCGTGCGGGGCGGCGAGGTTGTTGATGTAGCCGGTGGCGTCGTCGATCTCCTGGATCTGTAGGGCGTCCACGACGATGCCGAGTTTCTCCATCTCGCCGTGGCTGCCCGCGATGACCTCCTGGGAGACCCGGTTCCGTTCCCGGATGATCTGTTCGACGGTCAGCCCGCCGATGATGGAACGCAGGTGACCGGCGAAGATCCGGCCGGCGAGTTCCTCCATCTGCTCCTGCTCCGACAGGAAGCGGCGGGCGGCGTTGGCGATGGAGACGGCGTCGTCACCGACCTTGAAGACGGCGACTGCGCGGACGTTGAGACGGATGCCCTGCTGGGTGACGCAGTCCTCGGTGATCTCGGCCTCGCGCAGCGCCAGGGAGAGCATGCGCGCCTTCTGCTTCACGGGTACGACGAAACTGCCGTGGCCGGTGACGATCCGGAACTGGGTGTCCTGCGTCTGCCGCTTCGATCCGGAGATGAGCATCGCCTCGTTGGGCGCGGGAACGTGCCAGAACAACATGAGCGAACTCCTGCCGTTAGGTCATTTCATCGGCGTTCGTCCCTGGCGTCGGGTCGCGGCTCCGCTTCCTGCCTTCAGGCCGGCAGCCGTTCGACCATCACGCTGCGCGCCGAGACCGAGTCGACGACGACCACACGTTCGTCCCGGTCGATCGACGTCGTCGACCATGCGGTGTATGCCTCCGACCCACCACGGACGGCCACCAGCACTTCGCCCGGGCCGTCCTGCGGGATCGGCACGGTCACGCGCCCGATCGCCCCGACCGGGCTCAGGGCGGACTCATCCACGGCTCTCATACGCCCTCGCCCACGCCTCCCTCATGATTCCAAGGTACTCCGCACCACCCCTTGAGGAACGGCCTCGAACGACGACGAGCAGGCGCCTATATGTGGTGGTATGACTGATTGAGAATTCAGACATTCGACGCTGCGCCACAGCGACGGCCAGGGAGCCGAACATGGACGACTACCCCCTGCTCAATCTGTTCTGGACCATGCTCTGGTTCTTCCTCTGGATCATGTGGCTGTTCCTCCTCTTCAGGGTCATCGCGGACATCTTCCGCAGCGACGACCTGGGGGGCTGGGCCAAAGCGGGCTGGCTCATCCTGGCCCTGGTGCTGCCGTATGTCGGTGTCCTGATCTATGTGATCGTGCGCGGCAGATCCATGGGGAAGCGCGACCTCAAGGAGGCCCAGGAGAGAGAGGCCGCCTTCAAGGCGTACGTGCGCGAGGCCGCAGTCGCCGGTGACACGGGCGGCGGCCCGCCGAAGGGCCGCGGCAGCGTCGAGGAGCTGGCGAAACTCGCCGACCTCAAGGACCGGGGCGCCATCACGGAAGAGGAGTACCGGCAGGCGAAGACGAAGCTCCTCATCTGAGCCGCGTCACCCCTCCGGCCCCTGGGCCGTACTCCTCATCCCAGCTGTCCCGGCCCGCAATGGACCGGGATCCGCTGGATGCGGTTGTTCCCGAAGCCGCCGCGGTTCCACGGCTGGGCCAGCGGCTGGACCCGGCCTGCCGCATCGGTGGCGCGGGCGGCCAGGACATGGTTTCCGGGCGTGGCCGTCCACGTCGACTGCCACCGCTGCCAGGCCCAGGGGTGCGCCCCGCCCCTGTCCGGCGGGGCGAGTTCGGCGTCGCACCAGGAGCGGCAGTCGTCCGTGGTCACCTCGACCCGGGTGACCGGCGGCCACCCCGACCAGGCCCTTCCCTCCAGCAGAACGCGGCCGGGGTGTACGAAACGGATCCTGGACATGAAGTCCGGGCACCCCGGCGGGACCATCAGCGCCCTGGGGGCCATCCGGGTGACGGGCCGGCCCGGATCACCGGGCTCCTGGCGGTAGCGGTAGGCCGTCGCCTGCTGGAATCCGGTGAACGGGGTGCCGGTGAGCCGGATCTCGCGCAGCCACTTCACATGCGCCATGCCGTACCACCCGGGCACCACCAGCCGGAGCGGATGGCCGTGCTGCGGCGGCAGCGGCCCACCGTTCATCCGGTACGCCACCAGCACTTCCGGGTCGTCTCCGGTCGCCACGTCCAGCGGCAGGCTCCGCCGGTAGTCCTGCTCGACGCCCCGCTCGACCCCGTGGTCGGCCCCGCCGAAGACGGCCTCGACGGCGTCCGGCTCGATTCCGGCCTCGGCGAGCAGCAGCCGCAGCGGCACGCCGGTCCACTCCGCCGTACCGACCGCCTCGACCAGCCACGGCTGGCTGACGGGGCGCGGTGCGAGCAGGGCCCGGCCGTTGCCCGCGCACTCCATCGTGACGCGCAGGGTGACGGCCGGGAACGACCTCAGGGCCGCCACGTCCAGCGCCAGCGGTCTGCGGACCCGGCCGTGCACGGTGAGCTGCCAGCGCGCGGCGGAGGCGTCGGGGACGTACGGGATGTCGTAGTGGACGAGTACGTAGTGCAGTCCGAGCGGGGTGAGGTCGTGGCGCAGTGCCTCCAGCGGCAGTCCGTGGTTGCGCGCCGCGAGGGCGAGTTCCTCCGGGCTGATGTCCTCGCCGGGCCCGGCGAGGCGCCCCGGTGGGCTGAGCTCGTCGGTAAAAGGCCCTGGGCCTTCGTCCATGGCTTCATGGTGCGCCCGCCGGCGTCCGGCGCCCACCGCTCACCTGCACCGCATGTCGCTCTTTGCGCGGCCCCGGGCGATTGCACGGCCCCCCGCCGGGCGGGAGCGTGGAGGCATCGGCGGTCCGCGCGCCCGGCAAGGAGACGACCATGGACGGCACCACTCTCGAAGCGATGCGAACCGCGCTGCGCGGCCCGGTCATCGGCCCGCGGGACCCGGAGTACCGCGAGGCCCGCACGGTCTACAACGCCATGATCGACCGGCGTCCGGCTGCCGTGGTGCGGTGCGCGGACGCGGCGGACGTCATGGCCGCGGTCGGCTTCGTCCGCGCCGAAGGTCTCGAACTCGCCGTCCGGGGCGGCGGACACAGCGGTGGCGGACTGTGCCTGGTGGACGACGGCGTCACCCTCGACCTGTCGCCCATGCGCTGGTCGCACATCGATCCGGGCACCCGTACCGCCCGCGTCGGCGGCGGCAGCAGGCTCGCCGACCTCGACCACGCCGCCCACGGCTTCGGGCTGGCCACCCCCGCCGGGATTCAGTCCACCACAGGCATCGGCGGCCTCACCCTCGGCGGCGGCCACGGCTATCTCACCCGCAGCTACGGCCTGACGGTGGACAACCTGCTCGCGGCGGACGTCGTACTGGCCGACGGCAGCTTCGTCACCGCGAACGAGAGCGAGAACGCCGATCTGTTCTGGGCGCTGCGGGGCGGCGGCGGGAACTTCGGCGTCGTCACCTCGTTCAGCTTCCGGCTGCACCCGGTGGACACCGTGGGTGTGGCGATCACCGTATGGCCGGTCGACCGGACCCGCGAAGTCCTGGAGTGGTACCGGGACTTCCTGCCGCAGGCGCCCGAAAAACTGAACGGCTTCTTCGCGGCGCTCAGCGTGCCACCCGGCCCGCCGTTCCCGGAGGAGCTGCACGGCCAGAAGATGTGCGGCGTCGTCTGGTGCTGGACCGGCGACCCCGATCTCCTCGAAGCGACCCTCGAGGTCGTGAACGAACCGGGCCCGCCGGCCTTCCACTTCACGGCACCGATGCCGTACCTCGCACTGCAGGGCATGTTCGACGACCTGCTCCCGGCCGGTCTGCAGTGGTACTGGCGCGGCAACCTCTTCGACCGGATCACGGACGGCGCCGTCGACGTACACACCAAGTACGCCGAGAACCTCCCCACCGATCTGTCGACAATGCATCTGTACCCGGTGGACGGAGCCGCCCACCGGCTGGGCCCCGACGACACGGCCTGGGCCTACCGGGACGCGGTCTGGTCCGGTGTCATCGCGGGCATCGACCCGGACCCGGACAGCGCCGAGAGACTCAGGCAGTGGTGCGTGGACTACTGGGAGGAGCTGCATCCGCACTCGATGGGCGGTACGTACGTGAACTTCATCGGCGCGGGTGAGACGCAGGACCGGGTGAAGGCCACCTACCGCGGTCACTACGACAGACTCGCGAAGATCAAGCAGGCCTACGACCCGGACAACTTCTTCCACGCCAACCAGAACATCCCGCCGGCCGGACAGCACTGACCGGCTCCGGCTCCTCGGTGGTGGAAAACCGACGATGTGCGCGGCCGGGTGCCCGGCGGAGTGCGGCAGCCCACGGACGGGGGCTGCCCCCGGACGCGTCGAACGCTATGCCGGAACCTTCCGTTCAACCCGCCTGGAAGGGACACCATTCGTGTCCTCGTGACCGGCGGCTCGTTACCCCCACTGTGATCGTCTCCACCGTCGCCCGGCGCCTGGCCGCCGCCTCGCTGACAGCAGCCGCCCTGGCCGCACCCCTGCTCATGTCCCCGACCGCGCACGCCGACTCCCGGGAGACCGTCCTTCTGCTGACCGTCTCCGGCAGCGAGAACACCTGGATCCGCGGCATCGCCCTCCAGTGTCCGGCCACCTCCCAGGGACACCACCCGAGGGCGGCGGAGGCGTGCGCCGCGCTGGACGGGGCCGGGGGCGACTTCGACAGGCTGCCCGGCGATCCGCACCTGTGCCCGCTGATCCACGACCCCGTCACGGTCACCGCGAAGGGAATGTACGACGGCGGCACGGTGGACTGGCAGCACACCTACCCGAACGCCTGTGCCATGGAGGCGGCCGCGGGACCCGTCTTCGCATTCTGATCCGGGCTTCGAGTCTCGAACGTCCTTGCCCTGCCCCACGCGTCGGGCAGGGGCGTAGCCCGTGTCCGACCCAGGGCTTTCCCGCGTATGTATGGCGATGCTCACCCGGCCGCAACGAGCTCGCCGGTCGGCGCGAACAGTAGAGTTTCGGCTGCGTCAGCCCCCGAACACCGAGGTATCGGCCGTGATCCCCGCAGAGCTCGCAATACCCCCGTCACCTGCGCCGACCGTGGTGGGGATCGGCGCCGACGGGTGGGCGGGGCTGCCGGAGAGCTCGCGTGCGGTGCTGCTCAACGCGCAGGCGGTGATCGGCGCTGCGCGGCAGCTGGATCTGCTGCCGCCGGTCTGTACGGGGCGCCGTGTGCCCTGGCCCTCTCCGCTGCGGCCCGCCGTGGCCGGTCTCCTTGCCGCACAGCGGGGGCTTCGGGTCGCCGTGCTGGCCAGTGGCGACCCCATGTTCTACGGCATCGGGCGCACGCTCTGCGAGGAGTTGGGTGCCGGGAACCTCCGCATCCTGCCGCATCCGTCGTCCGTCTCCTACGCCTGTGCCCGGCTCGGCTGGCCGCTGGAGGACACCGAGGTCGTCACGCTGGTGGGCAGACCCACCGCCCGGCTGGCCGCCGCCCTGCACGAGGGCCGGCGGCTGCTGGTGCTGAGCGCGGGTGCCGGAACGCCCGGTGAAGTGGCCGCGCTGCTGCGCGAACGCGGCTTCGGGCCCAGCCCGATGCGGGTGCTGGAACAACTCGGCGGCGAGGCCGAGGACTGTGTCACGGGGACGGCCGACGGGTGGGCGCATCCGGCCGGCGATCCGCTGAACGTCATCGCGGTCGAGTGCCGGCGGGCCCCGGACGCACTGCGGCTCGGCGCCGTACCCGGGCTGCCGGACGACGCGTACGAGCACGACGGACAGCTCACCAAGCGTCATGTCCGCGCCGCCACCCTCGGGGCGCTGGCCCCGGCGCCCGGCGAACTGCTGTGGGACATCGGCGGCGGTTCCGGATCGATCGCCGTCGAGTGGAGCCGTACGCACCCGTCCTGTCGTGCCGTCACCGTCGAGCGCGACCCGGTACGGGCCGGGCGCATCGCCCGTAACGCGGACCGGCTCGGCGTCCCCGCTCTGCGTGTGGTCACCGGCCGTGCCCCCGAGGCGCTCGCCGGACTGCCGGTGCCGGACGCCGTGTTCATCGGCGGCGGGCTGACCGTGCCGGGACTGCTCGACGCCTGCTGGGACGCGCTGCCGCCCGGCGGACGGCTGGTCGCCAACACCGTCACGCTGGAGTCCGAGGCGCTGCTCGCCGAGCGGTACCGGCGTCATGGCGGTGATCTGGTGCGGCTCGCGGTGGCGCACGCCGTGCCGGTCGGCGGCTTCACCGGCTGGCGGCAGGCCATGCCGGTCACGCAGTGGTCCGTGTGCAAGCCCGTCGGCACCTCCCCGGTACCGCCCTCACCGTCCTCATCAGGAGAGAACAGATGACCGTGTACTTCATCGGCGCCGGGCCCGGCGCCGCCGACCTGATAACGGTGCGCGGTGCCCGGACGCTCGCCGCCTGCCAGGTCTGTCTGTACGCGGGCAGCCTGGTCCCCCGCGAACTGCTCGCCGAATGTCCGCCGGACGCCCTCCTCGTCGACACCGCGCAGCTCAACCTCGACGAGATCACCTACGAGTTGGTACGCGCACACGAGGACGGGCACGACGTGGCCCGGCTGCACTCCGGCGACCCGTCCGTCTTCAGCGCGGTCGCCGAGCAGATGCGGCGTCTCGACGCGGCTGGTGTGCCGTACGAAGTGGTGCCCGGCGTCCCGGCGTTCGCGGCCGCCGCGGCGGCGCTGAAGCGGGAGCTGACCGTGCCGACCGTCGGCCAGACCGTCATCCTCACCCGGATCGCCCACCGCGCCACGGCCATGCCGGACGGCGAGGACCTGGCGACGCTCGGGCGCAGCGGTGCGCTGATCGTGCTGCACCTGGCCGCCCGGTACGTGGACCGGGTGGTCGAGGAGCTGCTGCCGCACTACGGGGCCGACTGCCCGGCCGCCGTGGTGGCCATGGCGTCCCGCCCGGACGAGCTGATCCTGCGCGGTTCGCTGAGCGACATCGCCGAACAGGTGAAGGCCTCCGGAGTGATCCGTACCGCCGTCATCATGGTCGGCCGCACGCTGGCCGCCGAGCAGTTCCGCGACAGCCACCTCTACTCGGCGGAGCGCGACCGGCACGTCTGCTGACCCCGAGGGATACCGCCCGGACGCCGGCCCTCACTCGCCGGCCAGGCTCGAACACCGAGCCCGTCCCGCGATCGAGGGCACCCGGGAGCAGGCAGGGTGGGAGACCGGGCGGTCAGTGGACTCCGCTGCGGCCGACGACCGCGCCCGCCCGGTCGATGCAGATGACGTCCACGGCCACCGGCGCCCCGCGCAGCACCGACAGCGCCTGGTCGCGCGCGGCCACCGCGACCAGGTCACCCAGCGGGACCCCGGCCGCCGCGCACAGCTGGAGGGCGGCCAGGCCCGTGTTGGCGTCCGCCACTTCGGCGGCCAGGGCCGCGTCCGCGCCGCCCTGCCGGGCGAGTTCGGCGAGGAACCCCTTGTCGACCTGGGAGCGGGCCGAGTGCAGGTCCAGATGGCCCGCAGCGAGCTTCGACAGCTTCGCGAACCCGCCGCAGACCGTCAGCCGCTCCACCGGGTGCCTGCGTACGTACTTGAGCACCGCTCCCGCGAAGTCCCCCATGTCGAGCAGGGCGATCTCCGGCAGTCCGTACTCGGCGACGACGGTCTTCTCCGAGGTCGACCCCGTGCACCCCGCCACATGCGTGTGCCCCGCCGCGCGGGCCACGTCCACGCCGCGGCGGATCGAGTCGATCCACGCCGAGCAGGAGTACGGGACGACGACCCCGGTCGTGCCGAGGATCGACAGACCGCCCAGGATGCCCAGCCGCGGGTTCCACGTGGAACGGGCGATCTCCTCGCCGTGATCGACGGACACGGTGACCTCGACGTCGCCGGTGGCCCCGTGGTCCGCGGCGATCCGCGCGATGTGGTCGCGCATCATCTGCCGCGGCATCGGATTGATCGCGGGCTCGCCGACGTCGAGCGGCAGACCTGGGCGGGTCACCGTGCCCACCCCGGGACCGGCCCGGAACACCACACCCGAACCGGGCGGCAGGCGGCGCACGGTGGCCCGCACCAGCGCGCCGTGCGTCACGTCCGGGTCGTCCCCCGCGTCCTTGACCACGCCGGCCGTCGCCCGCTCCCCGTCGAGCTCTTCCACCGCCAGCGCGAACGCCGGGGTCTGGCCCTTCGGCAGGGTGATGGCCACCGGGTCGGGGAAGTCGCCGGTCAGCAGGGCCGTGTACGCCGCGGTCGTGGCCGCGGTCGCACAGGCACCGGTCGTCCAGCCGGGCCGCAGGCCGGTGTGTTTGAGTTGGGCGCTGCGCCCGCCCTTCGCCTCACTCATGTCTGGACCGATCCCATGCACGTACTCGTCCTCGGTGGCACGACGGAGGCCCGCCGCCTCGCCGAGCGCCTGGCGGGGGCGCTCCCCGCCGGGGCCCGGGTCACCAGCTCGCTCGCCGGCCGGGTGGCCAGTCCGAAGCTGCCGCCCGGCGAGGTACGGGTCGGCGGGTTCGGCGGAGCCGACGGACTCGCCGAGTGGCTGCGTACGCACCGGGTCGACGCGCTCATCGATGCCACCCATCCTTTCGCCGGGACGATCAGTTTCCATGCGGCGTCGGCCGCCGCCGCCGCCCATGTTCCCCTGCTCGCGCTGCGCCGGCCCGGCTGGGTGCCCGTCGACGGCGACCGCTGGCATCCGGCCGGATCGCTGGACGAGGCGGCTGCCGTCCTGCCTGCGCTGGGCCGCCGCGTCTTCCTGACCACGGGCCGGATGGGCCTCGCCGCCTTCGCCGGCCTCGACTCCCTGTGGTTCCTGATGCGGTCCGTGGACGCCCCCGACGGCCCGTGCCCGGCGCGGATGGAGGTCCTGCTGGACCGGGGGCCCTTCACCCTCGACGGCGAGCGGGAGCTGATCCGCCGTCACCGCCTCGACGTCCTCGTCACGAAGGACAGCGGGGGCCACGCCACCGCACCGAAGCTGGCCGCCGCCCGGGAGGCCGGCATCCCGGTGGTGGTGGTCCGCCGGCCGCCGGTCCCGGCGGGCATACCCGTGGTCGGTACGCCGGAACTCGCCGTGGACTGGCTGGCCGGCCTGCGCGGCTGAGGCCGGACCTCAGACCTCCGGGTACCGCCGCGGCGTCCACACGATCTGCCGGCCGTCCCCCCTCAGCACCGACCGCGTCTGCGAGGAACCGACCAGCAGGATCGTCCGCATGTCGACCTCGGCCGGTTCCAGCTCGGCCAGGGTGACGATCCGTACGTTCTCCGAGGGGCCGCCCACATCCCGGCCCACCACCACCGGGGTGTCCGGCGAACGGAGCTCCAGCAGCAGGTCACGGGCCTTGCCGACCTGCTCGGTGCGGGTCCGCGAACCCGGGTTGTACAGCGCCAGCACCAGGTCCGCCGCCGCGGCCGCGCGCAGCCGGGCGGCGATCACCTCCCATGGCTTGAGCCGGTCGGAGAGCGAGATCGTGGCGTAGTCGTGGCCGAGCGGCGCGCCCGCACGGGCAGCGGCGGCGTTTGCCGCGGTCACGCCGGGCAGCACCCGCACGGGCACCTTGGCGTACGCGTCCTGCGAGGCCACCTCCAGCACGGCCGTCGCCATCGCGAAGATCCCCGGGTCGCCGCCCGACACCACGGCCACGCGGCGGCCGCGACGGGCCAGGTCGAGGGCGAACTCGGCGCGCTCCGACTCCACCTTGTTGTCTGAGCCGTGGCGGGCCTGCCCGGGGCGGACCGGGACGCGGTCCAGGTACGTGGTGTAGCCGACGAGGTCGTCGGCGGCGGCCAGCGCCCCGCGGGTCTCCGGGGTCAGCCACAGCGGTCCGGCGGGACCGGTACCCACGACCACGACCTCACCGGTGCCGGCCGCGTCCGCACCTTCCGGACGGGGTGCGTCGATCCGGCTGGGCAGCACCGCGACGGCGAAGTACGGCACGGAGTCCGGGTCGGTGTCCGCCAGATCGCCGGTACGCTCCCCGGCCATCGTGGCGCGCTCCACGTAGTGCGCCTCGTCCAGCCGCCCCGACGCCTCGAAGGCGCGGCGCACCGCGGGGAACGTACGCCCCAGCTTCATCACCACGGCGGCGTCGGTGGCGGCGAGCCTGGCCGTCAGCTCCTCCTCCGGCAGCGTGCCGGGCAGGATCGTCAGCACTTCTTCGCCCTCGGCGAGCGGGGTGCCGAGCCGGGCGGCGGCCGCGCTGACCGAAGTGACGCCGGGGATCACCTCGGTGGGGTAGCGGTCGGCGAGCCGCTTGTGCATGTGCATGTACGAGCCGTAGAACATCGGGTCGCCCTCGGCGAGCACCGCCACCGTCCGTCCGGCGTCCAGGTGCACCGCCAGCCGGGCCGCGGCCTCGCCGTAGAACTCCTCCATCGCACCCCGGTAGCCCCCGGGGTGGTCGGTGGTCTCCGTCGTGACCGGGTAGACCAGCTTCTCCTCGATGTGGTCCGCGCGGATGTGCTCGGCGGCGATGGAGCGTGCGATGGACCGCCCGTGGCGGGCGCTGTGATAGGCGATGACATCGGCCTCGGCGATGATCTGCACCGCTCGTACGGTCATCAGTGCCGGATCGCCGGGCCCGAGCCCCACCCCGTACAGCCGGCCCATGTTCTGTTCGCTCACTCTTACTCTTCCTCGCTGGCGATCGCATTGAGCGCGGCCGCGGCTATGGCGCTGCCGCCGCGACGGCCCCGTACGACCAGGTGTTCCAGACCGGACGGATGGTCGGCCAGGGCGTCCTTGGACTCGGCGGCTCCGACGAAGCCGACGGGCACACCGATGACCGCGGCCGGGCGGGGAGCGCCGTCCTCGATCATCTCGAGCAGCCGGAACAGCGCGGTCGGCGCGTTGCCCACGGCCACCACCGCCCCTTCCATGCGGTCCCGCCACAGCTCCATCGCGGCGGCGCTGCGGGTCGTACCCAGCTTCGCGGCGAGATCGGGGACCGCCGGGTCCGACAGGGTGCAGATGACCTCGTTGTCGGCGGGCAGCCGCTTGCGGGTGACGCCGCTGGCGACCATGGCCACGTCGCACAGGATCGGCGCGCCGGACCGCAGCGCCCGGCGGGCGCCGGCCACCACGCCCGGGGTGAAGTCGATGTCGCGTACGAGGTCGACCATGCCGCAGGCGTGGATCATGCGGACCGCGACCTGGCTGACGTCGGCGGGCAGCCCCGCGAGATCCGCCTCGGCGCGGATGGTGGCGAAGGACTGGCGGTAGATCGCCGGTCCGTCCTTCTCGTACTGGAACACGGTGGTTTCGCTCTCTCCGGTCGATGGGTGGGTCGGGCTGACGAACTGTGGGGCCCTGGGGCCGGTGGTTCAGCTGCAGGTGCCGCGGGCGGCCGTCACCGCGGCGGCCAGGGCGGACGGGCTGCCGTGGACCGTCGCCGGGGTGCCCCGCACGTCTCCGCGCACCCGGGACACCCGATGCCCGCCGGGGACTGCGACGACGTCGACCCAGCTGCCCTTGGGGTGGCCGCACCGGCGTTCGCAGCCGGACCAGTACACGGGGAGTCGCGCGACGCCCGGCTCCCCCGTCGTCACCGCGGCCTCCGCGTCCCCCCGTACATCGGCCAGGGACTTCGCGCAGCCCGGCCGGCCGATGCAGGCCCCGATGCCGGTCCACGCGGAGTCGGGGCCGGCCACCAGTCCGGCCGCGCCCCACTCGGCCAGCCGCGCCGCCGCCCCGCCGCGCGCCACACCTGTAACGACGACGCTCCGCCAGGGGGTCAGCCGCACCTCACCGCCCGCGCGGGTCAGGCTCTGCCACTGCGCACCGGTGAGGCGTCCGAACGGCACACCCACACAGAGCGCGGCCGGTCCGGAGGTGCCGACGAGTCCGTACTCGGGTTCCTGCGCCGCCGCCGGCGGCGGTACGTGCTCCACGTGGCGGGCCGCGTCAACCCCGGCCACACGCAGTGCCGTTCCCACTGCCTCCAGCAACTCATCGCCGACGAGCGGCAGTTCGCCGACCCGCCAGGCACCGGTCTCCCGCGCCGCGTCCACGAACGTCTCGGCGGCAATGAGTGCGGCACGGGGCGCATCCGCCCCGGAGACCCTCAGAACCGCCCCCGCGCTCCCGGTCCGCAGCAGCGCACTGCCGTCGCTCCGCCCCAGCAACGTCACATCCGCACCCAGGGCGTCCACGTCACCGCGGCCGTCGTCGAGCGCGAACAGGAAGCGGCCGGACAGCCCGGCCGCTTTGTCACTTCCGCACAACAGCGCGTCCAGCTCGGTCAGCCACGGCCGGACGTCCGACCGGCCCCGGCCGTCCAGCCCGGAGAGCGGGGAGGCCACCACGTTACGTATCCGCTCATGGCGCCGGGACGGCAGCAGCCCTGCCCCGCCGAGGAGTTCGGCGAGCCGTCCGCCGCACTCCTGGCCGAGCCCGCGCAGCTGGACATTGCCCCGCGAAGTGAGATGCAACTCACCGTCGCCCAACTCCCGCGCGGCCTCCAGGAGCACGTCCGCCTGCCGGATGCTCAGCACACCACCGGGGATCCGTACCCGCGCCAGCGCGCCGTCGTCCGCCCGGTGCAGCCGCAGCGACCCCGGGCAGGCATCACCACGGTCGCGGGACGGGGGCTCCCCCGTGGCCGACGGCGGAGTGGGCGAAGTGGACATGGCGGCGAGCATACCGACCATCATCCTGAGCTGTATGAATCCCATTGATGTATGACCCTTACTATGCCTAGCAGCGGGCCACCCGGCCCGGCATCGCCAGAGACGGCGACATGGGAGGAAGCCCGGTGCGAATCCGGCGCGGTCCCGCCACTGTGAGTCCGACTGCAACGGCCGGGCGAGTCAGGAACTCCCTTCCCCACGCTCTCGATCCCGTTCGAGCAGGGGAGACCTCATTCCGACACCGCCCGGGGCGTGGACACCCCGAGGAAGGCCCGACGCCGCATGATCCTGCTCCTGTCGACGTCCGACACCGACCTGCTCAGCGCCCGCGCCGCGGACGGTCCGGTGACCTACCGCTACGCCAATCCCTCGCGCCTGCCGCTCGACGACCTCCCGGCTCTCCTCGACGGCACCGACCTCGTCGTCGTACGCCTCCTCGGCGGTGTCCGTGCCTGGCAGGCGGGGCTCGACCAAGTCCTCGCCACCGGCAGGCCGGTTGTCGTCCTCACCGGCGAACAGGCACCCGACGCCCAGCTGATGGCCGCCTCCACCGTGCCGATCGGGATCGCCGCCGAGGCCCACGCCTACCTGGCGCACGGCGGCCCGGCCAACCTGGACCAGCTGGCCCGGTTCCTCTCCGACACGGTCCTGCTGACCGGCCACGGCTTCGAACCCCCGGCACCCGCCCCCTCCTGGGGCCCCCTGGAGCGCACCGCGCGCGCCACCGACGGCCCGACCATCGCGGTGCTCTACTACCGCGCCCACCACATGAGCGGGAACACCGCGTTCGTCGACACGCTCTGCCGGGCGGTCGAGGACGCGGGCGCCCGTGCCCTCCCCCTGTACGTCGCCTCGCTGCGTACCCCGGAACCCGAACTCATCGACGAACTGCGGGCCGCCGACGCCATCGTCACCACCGTCCTCGCCGCGGGCGGCACCCGGCCCGCCGAGGCGTCCGCCGGCGGTGACGACGAGTCCTGGGACGCGGGCGCGCTCACCGGTCTCGATGTACCGATCCTGCAGGCGCTCTGCCTGACCGGCTCGCGCAGCGACTGGGAGGACAACGACGAGGGCGTCTCCCCGCTCGACGCGGCCAGCCAGATCGCGGTCCCCGAGTTCGACGGCCGGCTGATCACCGTCCCGTTCTCCTTCAAGGAGATCGACGAGGACGGTCTGCCCGCATACGTCGCCGACACCGAGCGCGCCGCCCGGGTCGCCGGAATCGCCGTACGTCACGCGCGGCTGCGCCACATCCCGGCCGCGGACAAGCGCCTGGCGCTCGTCCTCTCCGCGTACCCGACGAAGCACTCCCGTATCGGCAACGCGGTCGGCCTCGACACCCCGGCCAGCGCCGTCGCCCTGCTGCGCCGGCTGCGCGCCGAGGGCTACGACTTCGGCGCCGAAGCCGACCTTCCCGGACTGGTGTCCGGCGACGGCGACGAGCTGATCTACGCCCTGATCGAGGCCGGCGGCCACGACCAGGAGTGGCTGACCGAGGAGCAGCTGGCCCGCAACCCGGTGCGGATCCCCGCCGCCGACTACCGGCGCTGGTACGCCACACTGCCGGAAGAACTCCGCGAGGCCGTCGAGCAGCACTGGGGCCCGCCCCCCGGCGAGATGTTCGTGGACCGCTCCCGCAACCCCGAAGGCGACATCGTGCTCGCCGCCCTGCGCCGCGGGAACCTCCTGATCCTCATCCAGCCGCCGCGCGGCTTCGGCGAGAACCCGATCGCGATCTACCACGACCCCGATCTGCCGCCCTCGCACCACTACTTGGCCGCATACCGCTGGATCGCGGCCGCCCAGGACGACGGTGGCTTCGGCGCCGACGCGATGATCCACCTCGGCAAGCACGGCAACCTGGAATGGCTGCCCGGCAAGAACGCGGGCCTGTCCGCCGCCTGCGGCCCGGACGCGGCACTGGGCGATCTCCCGCTCGTCTACCCCTTCCTGGTGAACGACCCGGGCGAGGGTACGCAGGCCAAGCGCCGCGTCCACGCCACCCTGATCGACCACCTCGTACCGCCGATGGCCCGCGCGGACAGCTACGGCGACATCGCACGCCTGGAGCAGCTCCTCGACGAACACGCCCAGATCGCCGCGATGGACCCGGCGAAGCTGCCCGCGGTCCGCGCCCAGATCTGGACCCTGATCCAGGCCGCGAAGCTCGACCACGACCTGGGGCTCGACGACCGCCCGGACGACGAGGGCTTCGACGAATTCATCATGCATCTGGACGGTTGGCTCTGCGAGATCAAGGACGCCCAGATCCGCGACGGGCTACACGTCCTGGGCGGCGCCCCGGCCGGTCCGGACCGGGTCAACCTGGTCCTCGCGATCCTGCGCGCCCGCCAGATCTGGGGCGGGACGGCGTCGCTGCCGGGCCTGCGCGAGGCACTGGGCCTCGACGAGTCCGCCGCCACCCGCACCACGGCGGACGAGGCCGAGGAGCAGGCTCGTGCCCTGGTCCAGGCGATGGAGGACGCGGACTGGAACCCGTCGGCGGTCGCGACCGTCGCGGCGGCCCACCCTCAGCCGGTCCGGGACATCCTCGACTTCGCAGCCCGCGAGGTGGTCCCCCGCCTCGCCGCCACCACGGCGGAACTGGACCACACCGTGCACGCCCTGAACGGGGGCTTCGTCCCCGCGGGCCCGTCCGGCTCCCCGCTGCGCGGCCTGGTCAACGTCCTGCCGACCGGCCGCAACTTCTACTCCGTGGATCCGAAGGCGGTCCCGTCACGGCTCGCCTGGGAGACCGGCCAAGCCCTGGCCGACTCGCTCCTGGAGCGCTACCGCACCGACAACGGCGCATGGCCCACCTCGGTCGGCCTCTCCCTGTGGGGCACCAGCGCGATGCGTACCTCGGGCGACGACGTCGCCGAGGCGCTGGCACTGCTCGGCATCCGCCCGGTCTGGGACGACGCCTCACGCCGCGTCACCGGCCTGGAACCGATCGACCTCGCCGACCTGGGCCGCCCGCGCATCGACGTGACCCTGCGCATCTCCGGCTTCTTCCGCGACGCGTTCCCGCACACCATCGGGCTGCTCGACGACGCGGTACGCCTCGCCGCGTCCCTCGACGAACCCGCCGACCACAACCACATCCGCGCCCACGCCCAGGCCGACCTCGCCGAACACGGCGACGAACGCCGCGCCACCACCCGTATCTTCGGCTCCCGCCCCGGTACGTACGGAGCGGGCCTCCTCCAGCTCATCGACAGCCGCGACTGGCGCACCGACGCCGACCTCGCCGAGGTCTACACGGTCTGGGGCGGCTACGCCTACGGCCGCGAACTCGACGGCCGGCCGGCCCGGGACGAGATGGAGACGGCCTACAAGCGGATCGCTGTGGCCGCCAAGAACACGGACACCCGCGAGCACGACATCGCGGACTCGGACGACTACTTCCAGTACCACGGCGGCATGGTGGCCACCGTCCGCGCCCTGCGCGGCACGGCCCCCGAGGCGTACATCGGCGACTCCACCCGCCCCGAGACGGTCCGGACCCGCACCCTGGTCGAGGAGACGTCCCGGGTCTTCCGCGCACGCGTGGTCAACCCCAAGTGGATCGAGGCGATGCGCCGCCACGGCTACAAGGGCGCCTTCGAACTGGCCGCGACGGTCGACTACCTCTTCGGCTACGACGCGACCACGGGCGTGGTCGCCGACTGGATGTACGACAAGCTCACCGAGACGTACGTCCTGGACCCGACCAACCGCGAGTTCCTCCAGCAGGCCAACCCGTGGGCCCTCCACGGCATCGCGGAACGCCTCCTGGAAGCCGAGTCCCGCGGCATGTGGTCCAAGCCCGACCCGACGGTCCTGGAGGCGCTGCGCCAGGTGTTCCTGGAGACGGAGGGGGACCTGGAGGGCGAGGACTGACCCCGACGGCGTGGTGGGACTTCCCGGCCCCGGCCTCAGCGGCGGGACATGTACAGGTCGAGTGCCTTGTGCAGGAACCTGTTGAGGGGGAAGTCCCATTCGCCGAGGTACTCCACGGCCTCGCCACCGGTGCCGACCTTGAAGCGGAGCAGGCCCAGCAGGTGGTTGTCCTCGTCCAGGGTGTCGGTGATGCCACGCAGGTCGTAGACGCTCGCACCGAGTTCGTGGGCGTCGGACATCATCTGCCACTGGATGGCGTTGTTGGGCTGGACCTCACGCTTGCGGTCGGTGGAGGCTCCGTACGAGTACCAGACGTGCTCGCCCACGGTCAGCATCGTCGCCGCCGCGAGGACCTCGCCCTCGTGATGGGCGAGATAGAGCCGCATCCGGTCCGGGTCCTCCGCCGTGAGTGCGGTCCACATCCGCTGGAAGTAGGCCGCAGGGCGGGGGATGAACCGGTCCCGCCGGGCGGTCTCGACGTAGAGCCGGTGGAAGGCGGGCAGGTCCTCGTAGCCGCCCCGGACGACTTTGACGCCGGCCTTCTCGGCCTTCTTGATGTTGCGACGCCACTGCTGGTTGAGGCCTCGCTGGACTTCTTCCAGCGACTTGCCCGCGAACGGGACCTGGAACACGTACCGCGGCTGACCGGCGGCGAAGCCGTCCTCGCTGCCGGGCTCGGTCTGCCGCCAGCCCATCGCGCGCAGCCGGTCGGCGATGTCGAAGGCCCGCGGCTCGCGGGCGGTGGCCTCGGCGTCCCCCAGCCGTCCGGCCCGCGGGTCGGCGATCGCGGCCTTGACGGCCTCCGCGCTCCAGCGGCGGGCGACGACTGGCGGGCCCATCTTCACCGAGAACACACCCTGCGCCTTCAGGTGGGCGAGCATCGGCCGCAGCCACCGGTCCAGATCCGGCGCGGACCAGTCGATGAGCGGCCCTTCGGGCAGATAGGCGAGGTATCGCCTGAGCTTCGGCAGCGGCCTGAGCAGCACCAGCCCCACGCCGACGAGCCGGTCGCTCCCGTCGAACCAGCCCAGGCTCCGCGCCCGCCAGTCCGGCTTCACATCCCCCCACGAGGGAAGCTGCATGTGGCTCACGGAGGGCCGGTCCCTGACGAAGGCCAGGTGCTCCTCGCGGGTGATCGCCTTCAGGCGCAGACTCATGCGCAGTGCTCCTTCGTCCGGGCGCATCAGCCTACTGAGATGCACCGCACATCGACGGCAACCGGCTCGCCGCCGCGGAGAAGAGGCAGCAGGACGCAGGTGTGATCACTCGGCCGGGTGGACCCGGCCGGGCGAGGGCCGGTCGCGCGCCGGACGTCGGAGGTACTCGGGATCATGCGCAGGTGATCTTCGTGAACCGCCGCTCCGCGCGCCGCCCGCGCGGCCCCCTGGCCCCGATCGGTCTCGGGGCCCTCGCCGTCCTGTCCCTGCTGCCGGGCACGCTGCCCGCCGCCGCGCAGTCGGTGGCCGCCGCTCAACCCCCTGCCGCCGCGCCCCTGCCGCCACCCACCCGCGGGGAGTACCTGGCCTCCGCGCGGCTCGCCGCGATCCGGAACGATCCGGCCGCGCTGAGTGCCTTCTTCACGGCACTGCCGAAGGGAGGGGACCTGCACAACCACCTTTCGGGCGCCGTCTCGACCGAGTACCTGATCTCGCTCGCCGCGGACGACGGTCTGTGCATCGACGAGCAGACGCTGACTGCGGTGCCGCCGCCGTGCGGTCCGGGCCGACGACCGGCGTCCGACGCCCTGACCGATGCCGCTTTTCGCCGCGCGGTGCTGCGGGCGTGGTCCATGCAGGACTTCCCGCCGGGCCAGTCGGGGCACGACCACTTCTTCGACACGTTCGGGAAGTTCGGCGAGGTCACCTGGCGCCACCGGGGCAAGCTGCTCGCCGACGTGGCCGACACCGTCGCGCGGCAGAACCAGTTCTATCTGGAGACGATGGTGACCCCGGCGTCCGACGGCGCGCGGATCCTGGCCGACTCGGTCGGCTGGGACGAGGACCTTACGAAGCTGCACAGCAAACTGCTGGTCGGCGGCAAGCTGGACGAGCTGGTCGCGGAGGCGAGCCGGGAGGCGGACGAGTCCGACGCCGAGTTCCGCACGGTGGCACGGTGCGGCACGCCCCGTGCGGAGGCCGGCTGCCGGGTGCCGGTGCGGTGGATCTCCCAGGTGTCGCGCGGCAGTTCACCCGAGCGGGTCTTCACCCAGATGGCCCTGGGACTGCGCCTTGCCGAACGGGACAAGCGGTTCGTCGCCGTGAATCTGGTGCAGCCGGAGGACTGGGACAGCTCGCTGCGGAACTACAGCCTCCAGATGCGGATGCTCGACCACCTGCACCGCGTGTATCCCAAGGCGCACATCACCCTGCACGCGGGCGAGTTGTGGCCCGGTCTCGTCAAGCCCGAGGACCTGGCCTTCCATATCGGTGAGGCCGTGAACGTCGGCCACGCCGAACGCATCGGCCACGGCGTCGATCTGGTCCACGAGGACGACTGGCAGCGGCTCGCCCGCACCATGGCCGACCGGGAGATCGCGGTCGAGGTGCCGTTCACCAGCAACGCGCAGATTCTCGGGGTCAAGGGCGCCGACCACCCGTTCACCACCTACCGCGCCTACGGCGTGCCCGTCGTGCTGGCCACCGATGATCCCGGTGTCTCCCGGACCGACATCAGCCACGAGTACCGGTACGCCGCCAGGACGTACCACCTCGGCTACCGCGAGTTGAAGGACCTCGCGCGAGCCTCCCTGGAGTACGCCTTCCTGCCGGGTGCCGGCCTCTGGCGGGGCAACCCGACCCGTGACGGCTACCGTCCCGCCGGCCCCTGCAGCGACACCGGCCCCGGTGCGGACAACCCCCCGCGGCGGTGCCGGCGGCTCCTGAACACCAGCACCAAGGCTCAGGTCCAGTGGCGCCAGGAGGCCGCGTTCGTGGCCTTCGAGCGGCGTTTCGCCACCACCAGGGCAGACCGACGGGCCCGGTCGTGACACCACGGGCGTCTGCCGACGACGGAGCGCCCCGCCCGGTCGGAACCGGGCGGGGCGCTCCCTTGCAGGTCAGAGGTCGAAACCTCGCCCCGCGACACGTAGGCCGTGTGGGACTCGAACCCACAACCAACGGATTAAAAGTCCGCTGCTCTGCCAATTGAGCTAACGGCCCTCGGCGAATCACCACTGAGCATAGCCCGCCGCGGCCCGGCCGCCGATCGGGTATCGGCCGCCGGGCCCGTCGGGCCCTCATCGGAGGTCGTCAGTCCGCCGGCATGTCCGCGCTCGTGCGTTTGTGATCCGGTTCGAGGAACCAGTGGCGCGCCGACGCGAACCACCACGTCGCCGCGAACCCCAGAACCACCAGGACCGCGATCGGGGCGTAGTTGAACGTCTCCCAGGTGACCGGGTACAGCTGCGGCAGCATGAAGAGGACTGTGATGACGACCACCCACACCACCGCGACGATCCCGATGGGCCGGGACCAGCGACCGAGATGCCAGGGCCCCGGGGTGAACTCGTCGCCGCGCAGGAGACGGAGCAGAGTAGGGATGACGTACGCGATGTAGAGGCCGATCACCGCGATCGAGGTCACCGCGGCGTAAGCGGTGACGTTGATCAGGTACGGGAGCCCGAGGACCAGGGCGCCGGTCGCGGCCAGCCAGACCGCGGCGACGGGGGTTCGGGTGCGGGGGCTGACCGTGTGCCAGACGCGGGAGAACGGGAGTGCGCCGTCCCGGGAGAACGCGTAGATCATGCGGCTGTTGGCGGTCACCGACGCCATCCCGCAGAACAGCTGCGCACCGATGACGACCAGCAGCAGGAGCTTGCCGGTGGTGGCGCCGAGGGCGTCCAGGAGGATCTGGGCCGGCGGGGCGCCGGTCGGGGAGTTCAGGGCTCCGTCGTACGACCGGATGGCGAAGGTGAAGCCGAGGAGGAGGACGAAGCCGGCGATCCAGGAGGTCCAGATCGACTGGACGATGCCCCGCGGGCCCGCCGTAGCCGCGTCGTGTGTCTCCTCCGTCATGTGGGCGGACGCGTCGTAGCCGGTGAAGGTGTACTGGGCCATCAGGAGCCCGATCATCACGACGTAGAAGCCGCTGCCCCAGCCGGTGTTGTTCACGAACTCGGTGAAGACGAACGAGGCCGACTGATGGGAGTCCGGTACGAAGGTCAGCGCGCCGACGATGACGGCGACCCCCAGCACGTGCCACCACACGCTCACACTGTTCAGGATCGCGACGATGCGGACGCCGAACGTGTTCAGGAGTCCGTGCAGCAGCAGGATCGCGGCGAACAGCACGATCGTGCGGCCGGGCGTCACCTGGAAGTCGAACTGGAGGTTCAGATAGGCCCCGAGGAAGGACGCCGCCCCGAAGTCGATCCCGGCGGTGACGGCGACCTGGCCGAGAACGTTGAACCAGCCTGTGAACCAGGCCCAGGCCGCCGCCGAGCGCGGCGGGGCCAGCCGGTGCGCCCAGAAGTAGAGGCCCGCGGAGGTCGGGTACGCCGAACAGATCTCCGCCATCGCCAGCCCGACGAACAGCGTCATCAGGCCGACGCCGACCCAGCCCCAGGTGATGACGGCCGGACCGCCGGTGTTCATGCCGAACAGATACAGCGTCAGGCAGCCGGAGAGCACCGAGATGATCGTGAACGAGACGGCGTAGTTGGAGAAGGCGGACATACGCCGGGCGAGCGTCTGCGTGTACCCGAGCTGCGCCAGACGCTCCTCGTCGGAAACGCCCGGTGGCGGCTTGTCCTCGCTGATGTCTGTTGTCATGACCCCAGCGATGCCCTGGCCCCGGCGTACGCATGCCGCCGTCGTGGTCACGACTGGGAAAACATGCCGTACGACGCAAGGGCGCGGCCCGGAGGCCGCGCCCTTGCGCCAGGAGGTCGTCTCCGAAGAGGTGGGTACGTCAGGAGAGCCTGGAGTACATCTGCCAGCCCGGCCCGACCTTCGCCCGCGCAGCGAAGAGACCCTTGCCGTCACCGCGGTAGGTCCACAGCACCCCGGAGGTGTCACGGGCCACGAGATCGGCCTTGCCGTCACCGCTCGCGTCACCCACACCTACGAGCGAGTTGTAGATCTGCCAGCCCACGCCGACCTTCACGCGGGTCGCGAGCTTGCCGGTACCGGTCCCGGCGTAGCGCCACAGCACCCCGGCCGTGTCACGCGCCAGCAGATCACCCTTGCCGTCACCGTTCAGATCACCCGCACCGGCCAG
Organism: Streptomyces sp. NPDC005262; assembly: GCF_042872425.1. Taxonomy (NCBI): domain Bacteria; kingdom Bacillati; phylum Actinomycetota; class Actinomycetes; order Kitasatosporales; family Streptomycetaceae; genus Streptomyces; species Streptomyces sp. NPDC005262. The sequence goes on along the minus strand of NZ_JBIAKK010000005.1, from coordinate 394,590 downwards.
GAGGTAGCCCTTCCACCCCGTACCGATCTTCACCCGCGACTTGAAGACCCCGGCACCCTTGCTCTCGTACAGGTAGAGGTAGCCGGTCGACGTCTCCCGGCCGAGCAGATCCGCCCGGCCGTCCCCGGTCAGGTCACCCGGCGAGGTCAGCACGTCGTACACATTCCAGCCCGCACCGACCTTCGTGTACGCAGTCGAGGACTTCAGCGCCCCACCGCACGAAGGCTTGTACGCCCGCAGCTCACCGCTCTTCACACGCACCAGCACGTCATTGCACCGGTCACCGTTCACATCGTCGAACGGCACCGCCCGCGTCACCGTGTTGGCACCCGTCCAACCCGACCCCGACACCTTCGAACTGACCGTGCCGGTCCCATTGCCCGTACCACCCCGGAAATCAGCTCCACCCGCCGACGTGAACCCCAGCAGATCACCGAACCCGTCGTTCCCGACGAAGTCACGACGGACAGCCGTACCACCCGTCAGCTTCACCGAACCCGACGCCGCGAGAGCCGCACCCTCGCCGTCGGCCGGCTTCGCCGACAGCGTCCAGGTGTACGCACCGTTCGGCAGCAGTCCGCCATCGGCGGCGTGCCCGTCCCACGAGGTGGCAACGGAGTAGGTGGCGGCTTCGCCGGAGCGGGTGGCCACCACCTTTCCGGTGATCTTGCTCCGGAATGTGACCGTCCACGACTCCGCCGGCTCGGACAGCCACCACTCGCCGCGCCAGGCAGCGGGCGTGCTGTCCGTGTCGGCCGTCGTCGTCACCACGCTGTAGGGCGAGGTGAGGGAAGCGGCGGGCAAGCCGGCGCGCAGGACGCGGATGCTGGTCTCCGACGGCATGGCGATGTCACCGGTCCGCGGGTCCAGCGAGGGGTTCACGCCGCCGAGCGGCTGCCCGACGGCCGTACCACTGTGCACGTCGTAGCGGGTGGCCTGAGCACCGTTGGTCACGACGACCCCGTTGCCGAGCTGCGCCGTACCGATGTCGTTCAGTGGCGTGTTCGTACGGGTGCTCAGGTTGTACACACCGGCTGCCCGGTACGGACTGGCTGCGGTGTTGCACTTCCAGTACAGCCACTCTCCGACGGCCTGGAGGTCGTTCGGCGAGGTGCAGCCCGACCCGACGGTCGCGGTCGTCAGCTTCGCTCCCGTGCGTGCGTCCTTGGCCGTGGCGGTCAGCCTCCCCGCGACAGCCGTCCCGGACGACGTCCACAGGGTGTTGCCCCAGAGCGCGCTGACCGCGAACGGCTCCTTGCGCACCACCGCGCCCTTGCCGATGTCGATCACGCGCAGCTCGCGCGCACCGCCGCTCGGCGTACCGATGACGAGCACGAGGTTCCCGGACGCCGCGCGGACGACCGTGCCGTAGTAACCGTCCTCGTCCCACCCGCCACTGAAGCCCGTCTTCCACTGGACCCCGGGAAACGCACCGCCCTTGCCCACCACGGAGAGGGCGCCCTCCTGCTCAGGGGTGACGCTCCGGTAGACGGTCCGGCCGTCCCCGGTGGCGACGAGTTCGGGGCAGAAGGACTCGGTGGTGTCGCCGCAGTTCTGCAACGGCCTCTGGAGGCTGCCCCGGTCGGTCCGTAGGCCGTAGCCCGGCGACGCCGCGGTGAGGTCACGCGTGTACACAGCGGTACGGTCGTCGCCGTACTCCACCGTGCTGACCTGTCCGTTGTCCATCAGCAGACGCCGGGTGGTCATCGGCACGGGCGCGATCGGATGCAGCGGCACTGCATGCGCTTCACCGGTGCCGTCCGCCGTGATGGCGGTGAATCCGAAGTCCAGGGCGGACGCACCACCCGTGATCACCAGACCCCCGTCCGGCCCGACCGCCACGTCCTCAAGGTTCGCGCGGGCCAGGAGTTCACGTTCCGTCGACCCGTCGAAGGGGAGGGCGAAAACGCGCCACTGGGCGGCGTACTGCCGTCTGGGGCCGTATGCGGGGTCGTACCGCCCGACGATGAGCGAGTCGCCGACCACACCGATGATCTTCTCGGCGACGAAGGAGGCGGGCAGATCCCGCACGGGAGCATCGAACTTCCCCTGCTCATAGATACGCAGGCCCGTCGCCGTACGCACGATGATATGGCGGTCCGTCACCGTGGGCACGCCGTAGTACCCCTGCGGCAGCAGCGTGAATTCCGCTGTGCCGAGATCCACCCAGCCGTACTGCGGGGTCGTGGTGCCGGGTTCCCTGATGGCCCTGAGGAATCCCCGCGCGGTCCCCCTCCCGCCGAGAACGAACGTTGCGCCCTCCGGCAGTCCGGTCACCTTCCGGTCGACCGTGGTGCCGTTGTCGTTGCGCAGCAGATGCGTGTCGGACCAGGAACCGTCGGCGGCGGACGGCCCGTGTGCGACCACGGTGTTCCCGAGCGTCGTGTAGTACCGCTCGCCTGCGGGGACGGTGACGGTCGACGACATCCCACTGGCCATGTCCCGCAGAACGACGTCTCCCACGCCGCTCTCGGGCGGCAGCGCCACAAAGTCCGAGTCGGCACCATAGTGCTCGATCGGGGAGTACGACCCCTTGCCGTCACCGCCCTCGACCCTGCGGGTGACCCCGTCGTACGTCGTCCAGTCCAGGCCGTAGTCGCCCGGAGTGGTGCTGGTGTGCAGGAAACCTGTGGTCCCGACACTCACTGCGGTGCCGTGGCCCGGTGTCGTGCGCAGCGTCGCCGGAATCGTGATGTCGGTGACCAGGTCGTCGGCGTGTGCCGGCACCGTCCCGAGTCCGGCCGCGAGCACAGTGAGAGCAGCCAGTGCCGCGCGGCTGCGCCTGGCGGTCCCGCCGTGTACAGAAGCATGGTGCACGAAAAGGGCCCCTCCCCGAAAAGCCTGAAAAGGCATGACCGGCATAGGGATTCGACGGCGGCATGCCGCAAATGGAATGAATCGAGCGGAGCCCCCCGGCCGCACTCCCCCCATGCAAGTCGCCGGATGCTAACAGCCGCTCCACATGTGGGGGAAGGGAAAATAAAGGCGGCCCATTCATAAACAAGAGCGGGCCCAACTCCTAAGGAGCGGGCCCGCTTTCAGTTCATCGATTGTTCAGTTGTTTTTGGCTTGCGCGCGAATGTCAGCCGTTGCGCTTCCAGCGCGGCTTGTCGTCGCGGCGGCCGAAGGAACCGGTGTTGGTGCCGGTGCCCGTGCCACCACGGTGGTCGTCGCGGCGGCCGGTCGGGCGGTCGCTGCCACCGGAGCGGAAGCCACCGGACGGACGGTCGTCACGACGGTCGCGGTTGAACGGACGGTCGCTGCCACCGGAGCGGAAGCCACCGGACGGACGCTCGTCACGACGGTCGCGGTTGAACGACGGGCGGTCGTTGTCGCGGTTGAAGGACGGGCGGTCGTTGTCACGGCGGAAGCCACCGGACGGACGGTCGTCACGACGCTGGAACCCACCACGGTCGCCGCCACGGTCGTCACGACGGTCGCGGTTGAAGGACGGGCGGTCGTTGTCACGGCGGAAGCCACCCGACGGACGGTCGTCACGACGCTGGAACCCACCACGGTCACCACCACGGTCGTCACGACGGTCGCGGTTGAACGACGGACGGTCGTTGTCACGGCGGAAGCCACCGGACGAACGGTCGTCACGACGCTGGAACCCACCACGGTCACCACCACGGTCGCCGCCGCGGTACCCACCACGGTCGCCGCCCCGGTCGTCACGACGGTCGCCACCGCGGTTGTCGCGGCGGTCGAAGTTGCCGCGGTCGTCGCGACGGTCGTCGCGCGCTGCGGGCTGCTCCGGTACGGAGACGGCGGCCTCGATCGCGGCCTCCGCCTCGGCGGCCGCCTCGGCCACCGCTGCCTCGGGGTCGTCGCCCCGCTCGCGCGCGGCACGGGCGACCAGACGGTCGGCCTCCTCGCGGAGCTCACCGGCGCGGCGCTGGACGCGCTCCAGCTGCTTGGTCAGGTCGGCGACCTCGCGCTCCGCCTGCTTGGCGGCGTTGTTGGCGGAGTCGGCCTGGACCTCGGTCAGCGAACGGGCGCCGGTGATCTCGGCGACCTCCGGCTCGAAGACGCCCGCGCCCTGCACGATGTGCCGGGAGGCGTCGACGCCCGCGTCCTCCATCAGGCGGAAGATCTGGCGGCGCTGGTGCGGCAGCGCCAGCGAGACGACGACACCGGACTTGCCGGCCCGGGCGGTACGGCCGGAACGGTGCAGGTAGTCCTTGTGGTCACCGGCCGGGTCCACGTTCAGGACCAGGTCGATGCCGTCGACGTGGATACCGCGGGCGGCGACGTCGGTCGCGACGAGCGCGTTGACGTAACCCTTCTTGAAGTCCTCGAGAACGCGGGTACGGGCGCCCTGCGTCATACCGCCGTGCAGCGCGTCCGCCTTCACGCCCGACTCGATGAGCTGCTCGGCGATGCGGTCCGCTCCCAGCTGGGTACGGACGAAGATGATGGTGCGGCCCTTGCGCGCGGCGATGGCGGAGGTGACCGGCGCCTTGTCCTTCGGCTTCACGACGAGGACGTGGTGCGACATGGTCGTGACGTTGCCCTGGGCGCTGTCGACCTCGTGGCTCACCGGGTTGTCCAGGTAGCGCTTGACCAGCGTGCCGATCTCGTTCTCCATCGTGGCGGAGAAGAGCATGCGCTGACCGCCGACCGGAACCTGGTCGAGCAGTTCGGTGACCTCGGGCAGGAAGCCCAGGTCGGACATCTGGTCGGCCTCGTCGAGGACGGCGACCTGGACGTTTTCCAGGGAGCAGGCACCCCGGTTGATGATGTCGCGCAGCCGGCCCGGGGTGGCGACGAGGACGTCGACACCGCGCTCCAGCGCGTAGATCTGGTTGCCCATCGACGTACCGCCGCAGACGACCTTCATCTTCAGGCCGAGCACGTCGCCGTAAGGCTGCAGCGCGTCCGCGACCTGCATGGCGAGCTCACGGGTCGGGGTGAGGATGACCGCGCGGGGCTTCTTCTTCTCGGTGTGGCCGCCGGCCAGCGTGGCCAGGGTCGGCAGACCGAAGGAGAGCGTCTTGCCGGAGCCGGTACGGCCACGGCCCAGGATGTCCTTGCCGGCCAGGGCGTCCGGAATGGTCGCGGCCTGGATCGGGAAGGGCGCGGTCACACCGTTCTGAGCGAGCTTGCGGACGATGCCCTCGGGCAGGCCCAGGTCCCCGAAGGTGACGGTCGGCTCGGCGTCGTCGGCATCGGCGGAGGCGTCCGCGGAAGCGGTGTCGGTGGTGGCCTCGGTGGAGTCGACGGTCTCGGTCGACTCGGACACCTCGGCGGCCTCGGCCACTACGGCCTCGGCTGCGGTGACAATCTCGTCGTTCTCGGGCATGACGGTGTTGTCAGAGCTGAAATTGGACATGCGAAATGCGAAACCTTCCGGAGTCTCGGCACGCGCCCATAACTCCGTGATTCGCAATTTCGACCGCCTCAATGCGGTCCAGCCACGGCAAGGGAGAGTACGCGCCACACGGCGCTCTTCTGTGTCGGCGCCGGGCAATGGGATCAAACGATCTACTACCATACGCACCCCCACCCACATTGCGCAAACCGCGCGTCCCGAACCGCCCGCTACACCGGCCCCACCTGCGGTGACACCTCGGGCGTCCGCATGACCTCCAGCCCGTCCGGCACGCTCATCGCGTCGCTGCGGAGCTGCGCGGCCGGCGACTCGGACGGCCCCGGAGGCGGATCCGACGGCTCCGGATCGGGCGTGTCCGACGGCTCAGGGGTGGCCGGCCCGGACGGTTCGGAAGGCCCCGACGGCTCCGACGGCTCCGACGACGGCCCCGGCGGCTGCTGCGGCCCGCCGGACCCCGGCGGCGAGGGCATCGGCAGGTGCCCTCCCCGCGTCGGCAGCGGACCACCGGTCCCGACGGTGGCCTGCCCGCCGCCGGGATCCGCCGAGGCGCCCACGGAGGCACTCGGGTCCGGCGACTCGGGGGCCTCCCGGTCGGAGTGCGCCTCCGCGCCGCTTCCGGGACGGACCCGTCCCGTACCGGCCACCGTGGAGCCGTCCGGTTCACTCACCGAGCCCTTCGGCCGGGCCGACTGCGACGGGACCGGCTTCCCCTCGTCGTCGCTGACGCTCATGCAGCCGGTGGACGCGGCGATCGTCACCGCGGTGACGGCTGCCCATCGAACAGGGACGGACAAGGCGGGCGACTGGCGCACGGGCGGCACCTCCGGGGCGGGAGCGAAGCGGGGCGGGAACGGACGGGAGGGGGCGCTGTGCCCAACTCCGGTTCCCCCGCAAGGGACACGCCCCGAGCCCCGATCCCGGACGCCCCTGCGCCCCGCCGGACCCGAACGGCCGCTCCCTGTCCGCCCGTCGGCTCAGCCGTACCCCAGCGCGTGCAGCCGCTCGTCGTCGATGCCGAAATGGTGGGCGATCTCGTGGACGACCGTGATTTCGGTCTCGGCGACCACATCCTCGCGCGACTCGCACATCCGCAGCGTCGGCCCCCGGTAGATCGTGATCCGGTCCGGCAGCACCCCGGCGTACCACTCACCGCGATCGGTCAGCGGCGTGCCCTCGTACAGCCCGAGCAGCTCCGGATCGCCGGGGTCCGGTTCGTCCTCGACGAACACCGCGACGTTGTCCATCAGCCGCGTCAGCTCCGGCGGAATGCGATCCAGGGCCTCGGCGACCAGTTCCTCGAACTCTTCGCGCGTCATCTCCAGCACCCCGCCATTGTCACGTAACCCCGGCCGTGCGGCCCCCGGCCGCCGCGCCCCACCACCCCTCGTCCCGCATGGCCGCCGCGCTCCCCGGGCATACGCGCCCAATGCACCGCGATCCGTTCCGCGCAGCAGCAGCCGTCCTGGCCGGAGTGACCGCAGCAGCCGGCGCGATGGTCCGCACCCTGCGCCACCACCGCTTCCGTCCTGCCGCCCCCGGCGACACCACCGCACTCGCGCCGTCCCTCGGCAGCGCCCGGCACCCCTACGCCCGCGCGCTGGGACTGGTCGCCGTCGTCGTGTTTGGTGCCTGGCTGGGGCTGCTGATCGTCGGCAGTGTCCGTACGCCCGTCGGGCCCATGGACACCACCATGACCCTGCGCCCCTCCCTCACCGGCGGCACGAAGATCAACGTGGCCCCGCTCGGCGCCCTGGAGCTGGACTCCCACATAGCCCCGGTCCGTCTCGATGTCGATGTCGACCGCCTCGACCCGGTGCGCTCCGAGGCTCTGGTCCAGCACCCCGAACGGCTCTCCGGTCTCCAGCAGGAGGTCACCGACGACGTCTCCACCGGCGCCCGCGATCTCGCTCTGCGCTCCTGCACAGCCGTCGTCTCCGGCGCCACCGCGCTCGGCCTCGCCGTCTACCGCCGCCCGCGCCGCGCCCTGGCCGCCGGAGGGCTCGCGCTGGCGCTCCTGGCCGCGTCCGGCGTCAGCGCGTACGCCACCTGGAACCCGAAGTCCGTGCTGGAGCCCAAGTTCTCCGGGCTGCTCTCCAGCGCTCCGTCGGTGGTCGGTGACGCCCGCTCGATCGTCACCGACTTCGACGTCTACCAGCGCGAACTGGCCCGGCTCGTCACCAATGTGACCAAGTTGTACGACGCGACGTCGACGCTTCCCGTCTACCGGCCGGACCCCGCCACCCTCCGCGTCCTGCATGTCTCCGACATCCACCTCAACCCCGCGTCCTGGCAGATCATCGGCTCGCTGGTCCGGCAGTACGACATCGACGTGATCATCGACTCGGGCGACACGATGGACCACGGCTCCGCGGTCGAGAACGGCTTCCTGGACCCGATCCGCGATCTCGGCGCGCCCTACGTCTGGGTCCGCGGGAATCACGACTCGCGCATCACCCAGATGTATCTGGAGCGGCTCAAGAACGTGCACGTGCTGGACGACGGCCGGGCGGTGGACGTCGGCGGGCTGCGGGTGGCCGGTATGGGGGACCCGCAGTTCACCCCGGACCGCTCGCAGCCTGCCCAGGGCGCGGCCGCCGAGCGGTTGGCGGGTACGCGGCTCGCCTCCGCGCTGCGCGCCCAGGAGCAGGCCGGCACGCCGGTCGACATCGCCGTCACCCATGAGCCGGACGCGGCCCGCGAGACGGACGGCACGGTTCCGCTGGTTCTCGCCGGCCATGTGCACCACCGGCAGAACGAGCTGATGCGATTCGGCACCCGGCTCAAGGTCGAAGGCTCCACGGGCGGCGGCGGGCTGCGCGCCCTGCAGAACAAGAAGCCGGAAAAGGTGCGCGCCTCGGTGCTGTATCTGGACCGCACGACCCGCCGTCTGCAGGCCTGGGACGAGATCACGCTCGGCGGGCTCGGCCTGACAACGGCCGAGGTCAGCCGCCATCTGCCGGAGGGGAATCAACCCGGAGCAACGCCTTCGCCTATTCGGTTTGGCTGACACCGAAACGCCGTAGTACAGTCTCCGACGTGCCCAAGGGCGCCGGTCAGGGCTTGACCGTTCCGATACCCCAGAGGTTGAAGAAGAAGCGGAACCTCTTGAGGGGAAGCGGAGTCAGATGCTTCTCACGTCCCTCTTCGGGGGGCGATAGACGCAGAAGTAGCAGTTCTGCCCTCATCGTCTAGTGGCCCAGGACGCCGCCCTTTCAAGGCGGTAGCACGGGTTCGAATCCCGTTGGGGGCACGCACCACCTTGTGCGACACTTAGTCGCACAAAAGCTTGGTCCTGTGGAGCAGTTTGGAGTGCTCGCCACCCTGTCAAGGTGGAGGCCGCGGGTTCAAATCCCGTCAGGACCGCTGCAGCTCGCAAGCGCTGCGTGGCTGGGTAGCTCAGTTGGTACGAGCGATCGCCTGAAAAGCGATAGGTCGCCGGTTCGATCCCGGCCCCAGCCACCTCTCGAAGGCTCCATCCATCGGATGGGGCCTTCGTCGTGTCAGACCTCTTCCCGGTCAGCGGAGTTCACGTCCCGGCGGCGCCACGCCCGTACCCCGAGAACCAGCAGCACCACCGCGACCGCGGTCACCAGCGCGATAGCGTCCGGTACCTGCTCGCCGATGCGCCCGGCCCACTGTTCGACGGCGAACGAATCGTCCACATCCAGCAGTCCGGGCAGCGCGGTCGTCCCGTCGTAGGCCAGGAACAGCGCGCCGAGCCCGATGAAGAACAGCCCCGACAGCAGGGTCGTGGTGTGCAGTTCGAAGTGGCCGAGCCGGAGGGTCCGACCGCGCAGCCACACCCGGCGACCGAGGTCGAAGCGTTCCCAGAGCAGCGCGAGCAGAAACAGCGGGACGGCCATGCCCAAGGCGTAGACGGCGAGCAGCAGTCCGCCGTAGACGGGGCTGCCGCTGACCGCCGCCACCGTCAGGACGCTGCCGAGGATCGGCCCGGCGCAGAAGCCGGCCAGGCCGTAGACGGCGCCGAGGGCGTAGACCGACACGGCGGTCGTCGGCCTGATCCGGCCGCTGAGCGCGGTGATCCGGCGCGGGGCGAAGCCGAGGCCGACGATCTGCGCCGCGCCGAGGACGACGATCAGCCAGCCGGCGCCGAGGACGAGCTGGTCGCGGTGGCTGTAGAAGAGCCGTCCGGCATACGAACCGGCGGCGCCGAGCGGCACGAGGGTGGTGGCCAGACCGGCGTAGAAGATGCCGGTACGGGCCAGCAGCCGGGCGGCGGAGTCGATGGAGTAGGCGAAGAACGCGGGCAGCAGGAGGGCGCTGCACGGGCTGACCAGAGCCAGCAGACCGCCGAGCAGGGCGGCGAAGTAGCCGATGTCCGGGGTCACTTGTCGGCACCCTTGGCGTCCTTGGTTCGGTCTGCCGCCGCGTCGATCGCCTGGGTGAAGACCTCCACCGACTGGGCGCCGGCGATCGGGCGGCCGTTGATCAGGAACGACGGGGTGGAGGTGGCACCGATCCCGTATCCCTCCTCCTGGTCCTTGCTCACCGCGGCGGACGCGGCGGAACCGTCGGCGTCGCGGGCGAACCGGTCGAGGTCCGCCACTCCCGCCTGCTGGGCGAGGGCCTTCAGCCGGGCCTTGCCGAAGCCCTTCTCCTTGACGCCTTCGGCGTACGCGGCGGCGTGGAACTGCCAGAAGCGGCCTTGCTGCCCTGCCGCCCAGGCGGCGCGCGCTACTGCCTCGGACTCGGCGCCGAAGATCGGGAAGTTGCGCCATTCGATGCGCAGGGTGCCGTTGTCGACGTACTTCTTCACCAGAGCGGATTCGGTGTCGCGGGCGAACTTGCCGCAGTAGCCGCACTTGAAGTCGGCGTACTCGATGAGGACGACGGGCGCGTCCGCCCGGCCCTGCGCCAGCTTGTCGCCGGGGTCGCGGCGGGCGAGCTTCGCCAGTTCGGGGTAGACGCCGGCATCCGGGTCGGCGGTGACCTCGGCGACGTACGAGGAATCGGCAGCCGAGTGGTCCGGGGCGGTGGCCCGGTAGGAGGCGTAGCCGAGCAGCGCGGCGGTGAGGACGACGCCGGTGCCGTAGAGCAGCGGCTTCCTGGCGGACGGCTTCGGCGAGGGCGCTTTGAACGTGGGCATGGCAAGCTCCGTGCTCGTGATGCGGGGTGGTGAGGGGACGGCCGGGTGAGGCGGGGCCGTCTAGACCCGCAGTACGGAGAGTTCCACCGGGTTGGGCGCGGCAGGCCCGGGTCCCCGCGACCCGACTCGTACGGGCGGCCCGGCCGACCCCTGTCCGGCGGGCCGGGGCGCCTGCCCGTGCACCACGCGGGCCCGGACCGGGACGCCCGGCTCGATGCGGTCGCGCGTCGCACCCCTGCCGCGGCCGGGCACCCGCAGACCGTCGGCGGCCGGCGCCGCCACCGCGCCGCCCTGCTGCGACGCCCCGCCGCCCGCCGCCGTCGCGGCCCCGCGGAACAACCCCGGTACGACTGCGAGCGCCCCCGCCGGGCGGCACCATTGCGCACGGGACACGGGGACCAGCTTTCGACTGCGGTACGAAGATCGGTTGCCCGAAATGGTACGTGCTGTGATCCCGGGCTTCCCCACGGTCACCACGGTCGTGACGCAGACCGCGCAAAATATGTTCGCCGTTCCTCGGGCCCGGGTGCGATCCTGGGACCCGTATGTCTACTTCCTTCGTCGATCTCCAGTCCCAGCTCGGACAGCTCTCGCTTCGCGACGCGCACCGGCTCGGCCGCCGCCTCGAAGGGGCGCGCCGGATCCGTAAGCCCGAGGCCCAGCAGGCCGTGCTGGACGAGATCGCCACCCAGGCTGGGAAGGCAGCCGAGCGGCTCTCAGGGCGCGCCGCGCGGGTGCCCGCTCTCTCGTACCCGGAAGAGCTTCCGGTCAGTCAGAAGAAGGACGAGATCCTGGAGGCGATACGCGACCACCAGGTCGTGATCGTCGCCGGTGAGACCGGGTCCGGCAAGACCACGCAGATCCCCAAGATCTGCATGGAGCTGGGGCGCGGCGTCCGGGGCATGATCGGGCACACCCAACCACGCCGGATCGCGGCCCGTACGGTCGCCGAGCGCGTCGCCGACGAGCTGAAGACCCCGCTCGGCGAGGCGGTCGGCTGGAAGGTCCGCTTCACCGACCAGGTGAACCCGGACGCCACGTACCTGAAGCTGATGACGGACGGCATCCTGCTGGCGGAGATCCAGACGGACCGCGAGCTGCTCGCCTACGACACGATCATCATCGACGAGGCCCACGAGCGGTCGCTGAACATCGACTTCCTGCTCGGCTATCTGGCCAGGCTGCTGCCCAAACGCCCCGATCTGAAGGTCGTCATCACCTCGGCGACCATCGACCCCGAGCGCTTCGCCCGGCACTTCGGTGACGCGCCGATCGTCGAGGTCAGCGGGCGTACGTATCCGGTCGAGGTGCGTTACCGGCCGCTCCTCGAAGAAGAGGGCGACGACTCCGACCGCGACCAGATCACCGCGATCTGCGACGCCGTCGACGAGCTCCAGGCGGCGGGCCCCGGTGATGTCCTGGTCTTCCTCTCCGGCGAGCGCGAGATCCGCGACACCGCGGACGCCCTGAACAAGAAGAACCTCCGCCACACCGAGGTGCTCCCGCTCTACGCGCGCCTGTCGCACGCCGAGCAGCACCGGGTGTTCCAGCGCCACACCGGCCGCAGGATCGTTCTGGCGACGAACGTCGCCGAGACCTCGCTGACCGTCCCCGGCATCAAGTACGTCATCGACCCGGGCAACGCCCGGATCTCCCGTTACAGCCACCGCACCAAGGTCCAGCGGCTGCCGATCGAGCGGATCTCGCAGGCCAGCGCCAACCAGCGCAAGGGCCGCTGCGGCCGTACCTCGGACGGCATCTGCATCCGGCTGTACTCCGAGGACGACTTCCTGACCCGCCCGGAGTTCACGGACGCGGAGATCCTCCGCACGAACCTGGCGTCCGTCATCCTCCAGATGACCGCGGCCGGCCTCGGCGACATCGAGAAGTTCCCCTTCATCGACCCGCCGGACCACCGCAACATCCGTGACGGTGTGCAGCTTCTCCAGGAGCTCGGCGCACTGGACCCGGACGAGAAGGATCCGAAGAAGCGGCTGACGCAGCTGGGGCGGAAGCTCGCGCAGCTGCCCGTCGACCCGCGCCTCGCCCGCATGGTCATCGAGGCCGACCGCAACGGCTGCACGCGCGAGGTCATGGTGATCGCCGCCGCGCTCTCCATCCAGGACCCGCGCGAGCGGCCCTCGGACAAGCAGACGCAGGCCGATCAGCACCACGCCCGCTTCAAGGACGAGACGTCGGACTTCCTGGCGTTCCTGAATCTGTGGCGGTACATCCGCGAGCAGCAGAAGGAGCGCGGCTCGTCCAGCTTCCGCCGGATGTGCAAGCAGGAGTACCTGAACTTCCTGCGCATCCGCGAATGGCAGGACATCTATGCGCAGCTGCGCTCGGTCGCCAAGCAGATGGGCATGCAGCTCGAGGAGCCCTCGGCGGACCTGGCCGCGCCCGAGCAGGCGGTGCACACCTCGCTGCTCGCCGGGCTGCTGTCGCACATCGGGCTGAAGGACACCGAGAAGAACGAGTACCTGGGTGCGCGCAACGCCAAGTTCGCGGTCTTCCCCGGTTCGGCGCTCTTCAAGAAGCAGCCGCGGTTCGTGATGTCGGCCGAGCTGGTCGAGACGTCCCGGCTGTGGGCGCGGGTCAATGCCAAGGTCGAGCCGGAGTGGATCGAACCGCTGGCCCAGCACCTGCTGAAACGCACGTACAGCGAGCCGCACTGGGAGAAGGACCAGGCGGCGGTGATGGCGTACGAGCGGGTCACGCTGTACGGCGTACCGATCGTGGCCCAGCGCAAGATCAATTTCGGCCGGATCGACGCGGAGACGTCCCGCGATCTCTTCATCCGGAACGCACTGGTCGAGGGCGACTGGCGGACGCACCATCAGTTCTTCCACGACAACCGCAAACTCCTCGGCGAGGTCGAGGAGTTGGAGCACCGGGCTCGCCGCCGCGACATCCTCGTGGACGACGAGACGCTCTTCGACTTCTACGACCAGCGGATTCCCGAGCACGTCGTCTCCGGCGCGCACTTCGACTCCTGGTGGAAGCACAAGCGCCGCGACGAGCCCGACGCGCTCGACTTCGAGCGCTCGATGCTCATCAACGAAAAGGCCGGGGCCGTCACCAAGGACGACTATCCGGACTCCTGGCGGCAGGGGAAGCTGAAATTCAAGGTGACCTACCAGTTCGAGCCCGGCGCGGACGCGGACGGTGTGACCGTCCATGTCCCGCTCCAGGTGCTCAACCAGGTCACCTCGGAGGGCTTCGACTGGCAGATCCCGGGTCTGCGCGAAGAGGTGGTCACCGAGCTGATCAGGTCGCTGCCCAAGCCGATCCGCCGGCACTACGTGCCCGCGCCGAACTACGCGGGCAAGTTCCTGGACAGGGCCGTGCCGCTGCAGGAGCCGCTGCCGGCCACACTCGCGCGTGAGCTCCAGCGGATGGTCGGCGTCCCGGTCTCCGCCGACGACTTCGACCTGTCCCGGATCCCGGACCACCTGAAGATCACGTTCCGGATCGTCGACGAGCGGCGCCGCAAGGTGGCCGAGGACAAGGACCTGGAGGCGCTGAAGCTCCAGCTGCGCCCCAAGGCCCGTCAGGCCCTCTCCAAGGCCGCTGCGGCCACCGCGGGCCCGTCGGGCGAGTCCATCGAGCGGTCGGGCCTCACGGACTGGACGATCGGCACCCTGAACCGGGTCTTCGAGACCCGGCGGGCCGGGCAGCCGGTCAAGGCGTACCCGGCGCTGGTCGACCAGGGCGAGACCGTGGCCGTACGGCTCTTCGACACCGAGGCCGAGCAGCTGCAGTCCATGTGGCGGGGCACCCGGAAGCTGATCCTGCTGAACATCCCGGTGAACCCGGCCAAGTTCGCCTCGGACAAGCTGACGAACCAGCAGAAGCTGGCCCTGTCCCGCAACCCGCACGGCTCCATCCAGGCGCTGTTCGAGGACTGCGCGACGGCGGCCGCGGACCGGCTCATCGGCGCCCACGGCGGTCCGGCCTGGGACGAGGAGTCGTTCCGGAAGCTGTACGACAAGGTCCGCGCCGATCTCGTCGCACTGACCGAGCACACCGTCGCCCAGGTGCAGCAGGTGCTGGCCGCCTGGCAGGCCTGCGAGCGGCGCCTGAAGGCCACCAACAGCCTCGTCCTGGTCAACAACGTCACCGATGTGCGGAACCAGCTCGCGGCCCTCGTCCCGCCGGGTTTCGTCACGAAGACCGGGCTGCGCAGGCTGTCCGACCTGATGCGCTATCTGGTCGCCGCGGACCGCCGGCTGCAGCAGATGCCGACGGCCGTCCAGCGCGACACCACGCGCATGGAGAAGGTCCACGAGATGCAGGACGAGTACGCCTGGCTGCTCGAACAGATGCCACAGGGCAGGCCCGTTCCGCAGGAGGTCCTGGACATCCGCTGGATGATCGAGGAGCTCCGGGTCAGCTATTTCGCGCACGCCCTGGGCACCGCGTACCCCGTCTCCGACAAGCGGATCGTGAAGGCGATCGACGCCGCGGCGCCGTGACCCGGGCGGCCTCGGCGCCGTGACCGAGCCGCCACCAGGAGTGAGGTCGACCAGACCCTCCAACCTCCTGTACAGTCTGTTTTCGCAGGCAGCCGCAAGGCCGCCGCGAAAACCTGGTCCTGTGGAGCAGTTTGGAGTGCTCGCCACCCTGTCAAGGTGGAGGCCGCGGGTTCAAATCCCGTCAGGACCGCAGTAACGAAAGCCCGGATCCTCAAGGATCCGGGCTTTCGCGTGTCTTGACTCCGGCAACTGCCAACGAGTACTCAGACAAGAGGGACTGCCCCTGTTCCACGGCGCGGGGCAGCGCGTTCCACCGGGGGTGGCGCGGATGGCTGCATCCACGGCGAGGCACGAGACCCGCGCACTGCTGCGCGCCCACCTGGCGGCCGCCTCCGGCTATCGGCATCTCACCCGGCACTGCCCGATCTGCCATCGCCTCCTGCGGCTCGCCATGGAGCCCGGCGCCGACTCCATGGAACCCCTCACGGCCTTCCTCGGGTACGTGACGGCCTCCGGGTCCACGCGCCCCCCTGAACCCCACGACCTGCCCGGCGGGGCGTCAGCGGCCGTTCCGGACACCGCCGGACCCGCCCACGCCTCCGACGCGTCGGCCGACGAGGCGACGGCCGACGAGGAAAGCCTGTCGCCCCATGACCAAGGGCGAGGAATTCCCTTTCTCAGCAGTGGCGGTCGCGATCCTGGCAAGACTCGGACCATGTGATGGGAGTCACTGTATGAGTTTTGAGAAAGGGTGACTTTACACCCTTCCTACAACTGGCGAATTTAATATGTGCAATTGCACTACTCGGACGGGGTCATCGAGGGGCTGCCGAAAGAGCCTCCGCAGGACCGTCCAGCAGGGCCGGCAGGCAGGCCGCAGAGCCGGCACCGGGCCGGAGCCGGAGCCGCCGCACGGTCGATCCCGGATCGCCCCGCAGGGCGACCACCCGCCGTGCGGGCAAAAAAAAGATCGCGCTGGACCCGGCGGAGTCCAGCGCGATCGAACGACGCACCCGTATGACATAGGTATGGCGCCCGTTGGGGCGGACGCCCGTCGTGTGGAGCTATGGGTGGGCAAACACGGGTTGGGGGACCCGGGCAGCCCGGTTGTGGCGCGGCGACAGGGGTGTGTCAGGCCTCGCTGCGCTGCTGCGGAATACCCGCAAGCAGTGCGCGGACCTCTGCCTCGCGGTACCGGCGATGTCCACCGAGCGTGCGGATGGACGTGAGCTTGCCTGCCTTGGCCCAACGGGTGACCGTCTTCGGGTCCACGCGGAACATCGTGGCAACCTCAGCCGGGGTCAGCAGCGGCTCGGCATCAGGGGTGCGAGCGGTCATGAGCGGCCTCCTCGGGAGAACCGAACCATCTCGGTTCTTTCCTCTAAATTCTGCACCTTGACCCACGTTGCCCGAAATGGCGGACGCGGGCCGAGTCGGTTATAGGACGAACGGCTTGTCCTCGGCACTACAACTACACCATCCGTCCAGCCACGTCGGCCAAACCGATGGAATTGCCCTCCCAGGTGTTCATCAGCGACGGAAGCCGATGGACCATGCCATAGCGGACAGTCACACCACCGTGACGATCAGTCACAGAGCGATCAGGGGTCACCAGACCCCCCATAGCGTGCAATGCTGAGTATTCCGCCCATACTTGGGCGGAAGGAGTCCTCCCCGGACTCCTTGTCCTATTTTGGCACGAGGAGTAGGGAAGGGCGCAAGGGCCCAGTTAGTGCTATCCGTCACCCTTGAGGCAAAGGCCCGGTTCAGGACGTAGGTCCTGGAGTCACTGGAGTGCGTTCCCACCCCTTCGCCCTCACCGCTCTCACGAGTCACACGGGACAACGGTTCAAGGCCTGCACGGATCGGCCGGGATCAGTTTGCGAACTGACGGTCCCTCACGGCTCGCCAGCGCTCGGCCAGCCGCCCGTACGCCTCGCCGGCGCCCTCGGAGTCACCGGCCTGCAGCGCCGCGATGCCCTCGGCGACATCCAGGGCCGACCGGTCCTCGGCGAGCTGCTTCGCCGACAGCGCGTGCACCAGGCCGCCGTAGTCCAGCTCGACCAGCGCACGCGGATGGAACTCCTCCAGCCAGCGCCCGACGTCCACCAGCCCCTCGGTCAGCGGGCCCTCGTCGACGCTCTCACGCAGCGTCCTCAGCGCCCGGGCCAGCCGGCGCCGCGCCTGCACCATCGGGGTCCGGTAGCGCAGCACCGGCGCTCCCCCGTCCGCGTCCGCCCCGGTGTGCTCGCGCTCCTCGTCGGCGAAGAGGACGAACCACCGCACCGGGACCTGCCATACCGCGGTTCGAATCCACGGCCGGGCGTCCGGATTGCGCTCCGCCCACCGCTCGTGGTCCGCGACCGCCTGCCCGCGCACCACCGGCGGCAGCACCGCGTCGAGCACCGGAGCCGGGAACATCTCCGCCAGCTCCCCCAGTGCCAGCCAGCCGCGCAGCCGGGTCCGCCACGGACAGACACAGACCACGCCGTTCACCTCGGCGACGAACGCGTCCCCGCTCTCGTGAACCGGCACCCCGACCGGCGGAGTGGCCGCCAGATCCGCCAGCGAACGGCGCAGTTCGTCCTGGGCCGTGGGGGTACGGGCGCGCCCCGCATACCGGGCCCAGTGGGTGCGTTCCGGCTCCGGGAAGGCGGCCAGCGGTTCGTACACCCGTAGGTAGGACGCGTAAGGGACGAGCACCGAAGACACCACCGACATGCAGCAAATCGTGTCACGCCCGTACTCCGCCGGGGGGTGATCCTCGGCACTGGACCAGATCTACGTCCGCGCAGGACTTACGCTCTTGCCCAGTCGGACCGGCCGTGCCGGTCGGTCCGGGGCCCTCCCCACCTTCAGGAGGGTCTCCGCCGCTTCGTACTTGGGAGTCACCACAGTGACCGATGTGACCGACGGCGTCCTGCACACCCTGTTCCAGTCGGATCAGGGGGGCCACGAGCAAGTCGTGCTCTGCCAGGACCGTGCCAGCGGCCTCAAGGCCGTCATCGCCATCCACTCCACCGCCCTGGGCCCGGCCCTCGGCGGCACCCGCTTCTATCCGTACGCCTCCGAGGAGGAGGCCGTCGCGGATGCGCTGAACCTGGCGCGCGGCATGTCGTACAAGAACGCCATGGCCGGTCTCGACCACGGCGGCGGCAAGGCCGTCATCATCGGTGACCCCGAGAAGATCAAGACCGAGGAACTGCTGCTGGCCTACGGCCGGTTCGTGGCCTCGCTCGGCGGGCGTTACGTGACCGCGTGCGACGTCGGCACCTACGTCGCCGACATGGACGCCGTCGCCCGTGAGTGCCGGTGGACCACCGGCCGCTCCCCGGAGAACGGCGGCGCCGGCGACTCCTCCGTCCTCACCGCATTCGGTGTCTTCCAGGGCATGCGGGCCTCGGCCCAGCACCTCTGGGGCGACCCGACGCTGCGTGGCCGGAAAGTGGGGGTCGCGGGCGTCGGCAAGGTCGGCCGCAACCTCGTCGAGCATCTGCTGAAGGACGGCGCCGAGGTCGTCGTCACGGACGTACGCGACGAGTCGGTACGCCGGATCACCGAGCTCCACCCCGAGGTCGCCGTCGCCGCCGACACCGCCGCGCTGATCCGCACCGAGGGCCTCGACATCTACGCCCCTTGCGCGCTCGGCGGCGCGCTGAACGACGACACCGTTCCGGTGCTCACGGCCAAGGTGGTGTGCGGGGCGGCCAACAACCAGCTCGCGCACCCGGGTGTCGAGAAGGACCTGGCGGACCGCTCGATCCTCTACGCCCCCGACTACGTGGTGAACGCGGGCGGTGTCATCCAGGTCGCCGACGAGCTGCACGGCTTCGACTTCGACCGGTGCAAGGCGAAGGCGTCGAAGATCTTCGACACCACGCTCGCCATATTCGCACGTGCGAAGGATGATGGCATTCCGCCGGCCGCTGCGGCTGACCGGATCGCCGAGCAGCGGATGGCCGAGGCCCGCCGCCGCTGACATCCGTCACCGACGGTCGCAGGTGCGTCACCAGGCGTCTTCCCTGCACCTCGGCGCTTCACGGCCCACCGATCCGCCGACCGGCGAGACAAGACTCACGCCGGTCGGCGGGTCGCATGCCAAGAAGAGGTTAAAATCGCAGTTGACCAGCGAGGACAGGGCTTCTTGCTGGTCCTGTTCCGGGGCCTGTGATGCGGGCGGCGTACCGTATGGCCACGGAAGCAGGTACCGTTAAAGCCCTACGGGCACGGTCTCTCTGCCGAGAGTCCGTCCTGAAACATGAACGCGTGTCAAGACTCTGGGGCCGTCGAGCCCCGTCACCGAGGGGGTCGAGCCATGGGGCGCGGCCGGGCAAAGGCCAAGCAGACAAAGGTCGCCCGCCAGCTGAAGTACAGCAGCGGCGGGACTGACCTGTCGCGTCTGGCCAATGAGCTGGGCGCATCGCCTTCGAGTCAACCACCGAACGCAGAGCCGTTCGAGGACGACGACGAGGAAGATGACCCGTACGCACAGTACGCGGATCTGTACAACGACGATGAGGACGAGGACGAGGACGATCAGTCCGGTCCGTCGTCACAGCGCCGCGGCGCTTGACCTCGCGCTGACACAACAACCCGGTTCGGGCTCGCCCGGACCGGGTTTTGTGCTGCCCGGATCCGGCTGACCGTGCCGTCCCGGGAATGCGGACATTCCCGGGACGCCCGGCGATGGAGGGCAGAACCGCGCCGGACGGTTCCGGTGCGTCCTGCCCGGCCCCGCCTACCGCGCGTAGGAACCCGTGAGCTCGGCACCCGTCGCGTGCGTGCCGCGATCCGTGATCTCACCGGCGACCCAGGAGTCGACTCCGCGGTCGGCCAGCGTCGTCAGCGCGACGTCCACCGATTCCGCGGGGACGATCGCGATCATGCCGACACCCATGTTGAGCGTCTTCTCCAGCTCCAGCTGCTCGACCTGACCGGCCTTGCCGACCAGGTCGAAGACCGCGCCGGGCGTCCAGGTGGAGCGGTCGACCGTGGCGTGCAGCCCGTCCGGGATGACCCGGGCGAGGTTGTTGGCGAGGCCGCCGCCGGTGACGTGGCTGAAGCCGTGCACCTCGGTCGTGCGGGTCAGCGCCAGGCAGTCCAGCGAGTAGATCTTGGTGGGCTCCAGGAGCTCCTCGCCCAGCGTGCGGCCGAACTCCTCGACGTCACGGTCCAGCGCCCAGCCGGCCCGGTCGAAGACCACGTGGCGGACGAGCGAGTACCCGTTGGAGTGAAGTCCGGACGACGCCATCGCGATGACCGCGTCACCCTTACGGATACGGTCCGGGCCGAGCAGCCGGTCGGCCTCGACCACGCCCGTACCGGCGCCGGCGACGTCGAAGTCATCGGGGCCGAGCAGGCCCGGGTGCTCGGCGGTCTCGCCACCCACCAGGGCGCAGCCGGCCAGGACACAGCCCTCGGCGATGCCCTTCACGATGGACGCGACACGCTCGGGGTGCACCTTGCCGACGCAGATGTAGTCGGTCATGAAGAGCGGCTCGGCGCCGCACACGACCAGGTCGTCGACGACCATGCCGACGAGGTCGTGGCCGATGGTGTCGTACACACCCATCCGGCGGGCGAGGTCGACCTTCGTACCGACGCCGTCGGTGGCGGAGGCGAGGAGCGGACGCTCGTAACGCTTGAGCGCCGAGGCGTCGAAGAGGCCGGCGAAACCGCCCAGGCCGCCAAGGCCCGCGACTTCGGCGCGCTGCGTCTTCTTCACCCACTCCTTCATCAGCTCGACGGCACGGTCGCCGGCCTCGATGTCGACGCCCGCTGCCGCGTAGGAAGCACCTGTTGTCTCAGACATTGCCTGGGATCTTTCGTGTGGAAATACGGGGCTGATGGCAGGGCTGGTGTGCCTGGCCGGTCACGGACGACGCAGCGCGTCGGCCGCGGCGGTGGCCGCGGGGCCCGCCGCCAGCTCGGTCTCCAGCAGCTGCTTGCCGAGCAGCTCCGGGTCCGGGAGCTCCATCGGGTACTCACCGTCGAAGCAGGCGCGGCACAGGTTCGGCTTGGCGATCGTCGTCGCCTCGACCATCGCGTCGAGCGAGATGTACGCGAGCGAGTCGGCACCCATCGACGTGCAGATCTCGTCGACCGTCATGCCGTTGGCGATCAGCTCCGCGCGGGTCGCGAAGTCGATACCGAAGAAGCAGGGCCACTTCACCGGCGGGGAGGAGATCCGGATGTGGATCTCGGCGGCGCCGGCCTCACGGAGCATCCGGACGAGTGCGCGCTGGGTGTTGCCGCGGACGATCGAGTCGTCGACGACCACCAGACGCTTGCCCTTGATGACTTCCTTGAGCGGGTTCAGCTTGAGGCGGATACCCAGCTGGCGAATGGTCTGGGACGGCTGGATGAAGGTCCGGCCGACGTACGCGTTCTTGACCAGACCGGCACCGAACGGGATGCCGCTGGCCTCCGCGTAACCGATGGCGGCGGGAGTGCCGGACTCCGGAGTCGCTATGACCAGATCGGCCTCGACCGGGGCCTCGGCGGCCAGCTTGCGGCCCATCTCCACGCGGGAGAGGTACACGTTGCGCCCGGCGATGTCGGTGTCGGGGCGGGCCAGGTAGACGTACTCGAAGACACAGCCCTTGGGCTTCGCTTCCGCGAACCGTGAAGTGCGCAGGCCGTTCTCGTCGATGGCGACGAGTTCGCCCGGCTCGATCTCACGGACGAAGCTGGCGCCGCAGATGTCGAGGGCGGCGGATTCCGATGCCACCACCCAGCCCCGCTCCAGCCGGCCGAGGACCAGCGGGCGGATGCCCTGCGGGTCACGGGCTGCGTAGAGGGTGTGCTCGTCCATGAAGACGAGCGAGAAGGCGCCCTTCACATCGGGAAGCACCTTCGCGGCGGCCTCCTCGATGGTGAGCGGCTTGCCGTCGTCGTCGGTCTGGCCGGCGAGCAGGGCGGTCACCAGGTCGGTGTCGTTCGTCGCGGCGACCTGGGTGGCGCGGCCGTCCTTGCGGGGAAGGTCGGCGACCATCTCGGCGAGCTGGGCCGTATTGACCAGGTTGCCGTTGTGACCCAGGGCGATCGAGCCGTGCGCGGTCGCACGGAACGTCGGCTGCGCGTTCTCCCACACCGAGGCACCGGTGGTGGAGTAGCGGGCATGACCGACCGCGATATGGCCCTGGAGAGATCCCAGAGAAGTTTCGTCGAAGACCTGCGAGACCAGTCCCATGTCCTTGAAGACCAGGATCTGGGACCCGTTGCTCACTGCGATGCCCGCGGACTCCTGTCCACGGTGCTGCAGGGCATACAGTCCGAAATAGGTGAGCTTGGCGACCTCTTCACCCGGAGCCCAGACACCGAAGACGCCACAAGCGTCCTGGGGGCCTTTCTCTCCGGGGAGCAGGTCGTGGTTGAGTCGTCCATCACCACGGGGCACGCCACCGAGTGTAGGCGAGATCGACCACTGGTCCGAATTGGGGACGCCTCGCCGGAGCACCTGGGAAGAGCGTCGCAACGCCGTTCCCGGGGTCGATCAAGGAGTCACGGACAGTGATGACTCTCGGCTGGGGGCGGGCTGCGGAGGCAGGGGAGGGGCCGCGGGGCGGTCGAGGCCCGGCCTGGCGGCGGGTTGCCGACCAGTTCCGGCCATGAGGCCGTCACGGGGCTGCAGGGCCTGGTGCGCGCTCGGCGAGTCGGTCGACGGGTCCGGGAAGGCGCTGGCCGAACGCTCGTTTCGTGGTGAGCCTCACACCGGACGAAGGGCCGACAGGACGGTATGCGGCCTTCTCCGCCACCACGCCGCGGTTCCCGGATCGCACGAGTCCGGGTTTCGGATCTCTGCTCCACGGCGCGTCGGCGTCCGGAGTACGAGACCGGCGTTGACAGGCGCATGCCCTTTCGGCAGGCTCCTGCACCATGCAGCCCCTCGGTGACCGTTCGGTCACGCTCGTGGAGCGCCGCCACGTCGATCTGGCACGTGTCGCGAGCGCCATCTGTCGCTGCGTCTGACTCCCGCGACGCGTACCGCGTCGCGTGCGCCTGCTGACGGCGCCGGACCCGCCCCCTCGTCGGCGCCCTCCGTTTCCGCTCTCCCTCACTCGTACCCGCGTGCGCGTCCACATGTCCGCATGTGACGCCTGACGGGTCCGCCCAGGCTCTTCCTCGACCTCCCGCCGCGCCCTGCCCTGGAGCAGTCATGCCTTCTCGCGACCCTAGAAGCTCGAACGAAAGTGCGGATTCGATGCCGCTGACCCGGCGCGCCTTCGGAACCGCCGTCGGCGCGACCGCCGCGACCGCCGCGGTCGGAATCCCGGCCGCCGCCACGCCCGCCTCCGCCGCCACGCCTGTCTCAGCGGCTGTGGCCGCTCCCGCCGGGGCTGTCAGTGAGCGCCCCTTCCGGGCCGCCCGCGGCAAGCACTCCCGGCGGCCCAACATCCTCTTCATCCTGGGCGACGATCTCGGCTGGGCCGACCTCTCCTCATACGGCTCCCCGCACATCCACACCCCGAACCTGGACCGTCTCGGCCGCCAGGGCGTGCGGTTCACGGACGCCTACTCCGGCTCCGCGACCTGCTCCCCCACCCGGTTCAGCCTCTACACCGGGCGCTATCCGGGCCGTACGAAGGGCGGTCTCGCCGAGCCCATCGCGGACCGGTCGGTGGGTCTCGAACCCACGCACCCGACGCTCGCCTCACTGCTGCGCGGAGTCGGGTACGCCACCGCACTGATCGGCAAGTGGCACTGCGGCTATCTGCCGGACTACAGCCCCACCAGGTCCGGCTGGGACGAGTTCTTCGGGAACTTCGGCGGGGCGCTGGAGTACTACTCCAAGCTCGGCCTCGGCGGCGAGTACGACTTGTTCGAGGGCGACGCCGAGTACAAGGACCTGCGCTACTACACGCGGATCCTGACCGAGCGGGCGAGCGCGTACGTACAACGCGGCCACGACAGGCCGTGGCTGCTCAATCTGAACTTCACCACCCCGCACTGGCCGTGGATCGCGGAGGGCGACACAGCCGAGAGCGCCGAGATCGTCCGCAGGATCAGGGCCGGAGGCCTGGCGGGGCTGTTCCACGCGGACGGGGGTTCGGTGGAGAAGTACAAGCAGATGGTCGAGGACCTGGACCGCTCGGTCGGCGAGGTGCTGAAGGCACTGGAGCGGTCCGGCCAGGAGGAGGACACCCTGGTCTTCTTCGCCAGCGACAACGGCGGCGAACGGTTCTCGTACCAGTGGCCTCTCTCCGGCAACAAGTCCTCGCTGCAGGAGGGCGGGATCCGGGTTCCGGCACTGCTTCGCTGGCCGGCCAGGATCGACCCGCACCAGGTGAGCGGTCTGCCGGTGTTCTCGCCGGACTGGACCGCGACGCTGCTGGAGGTCGGCGGCGCGCGACCGGACCCCGCGTACCCGCTGGACGGCATCAGCCTGGCCGGCCACCTGCTGAGGGGCGAGGAGCCCAAGGAGCGGGATCTGTTCTGGCGGGTACGCGGGGAGCGGGCGCTGCGGCGCGGCGACTGGAAGTACTACCGGGGCAAGGGCGGCACCGACCAGCTGTTCCAGCTCGCCCATGACCAGCGGGAACAGGCGGACCGGGCGCAGGCCGAACCGGAGCTGCTGGCCGAGCTGCGGGCTTCCTGGGAGAGGACGGACGCCGGCCTGCTGCCGTACTCGGCGGGGGCCTGACTCACTTCCCCGGCGTGGGCGCCGTGGCGCTGAAACCCTCACCGTTCGCCGCGGTGAGGGTCAGCGTGCGGTGATCGATCCTGTACGTCGTCCGCCCGTCCAGGATCGCGAGCAGTGCGCGCTCCACCTTCATCTGCGGATCGGGGCACATCATCTTCGTGCCGTTGATCCGGCCGAACGTGATGGCGGAACCGGAGACCGTCGCGGTGCCGCGGATCCGGTTGCATCCCGGGCTGCCCTGCACGGAGTCGTCCTTGCCGAAGCTCAGTTGCGCCTTCTTCCCCGCACCGGCGGGCAGCGCCGAGACGGCCGAACCGGAAACCAGAGCGGTGACGGTCCAGGTGGTGCCGATGAGCGGGGCGGCAGGCTCTGAGGTGAAGGCGATGGAGTCGCCCTTCGCCGTGGTCAGGGTCAGGCTCTTCTCCGTCGCAGCAGCGGTGAGTCTGCCGCTGAACGTGCTGGACAGGGCCCGCTCGAACTGCTGAAGATCCTTCTCGCAGCGCATCTCGGTGGTCGTGGCCGGCTTCACGGTGACCGTGTCGCCGTCCACGCGGACCGGGGCGGTGAAGTGGTTGCAGCCGAAGTTCCCGGTGGCCCTGCCGTCGGGCGTGATCGTGACGTGGGCGCCGTCCGGGGCCGCGGTCCTCTTCCCTCCGACCGTCACCGAATCGACGTTCCAGTGGACGCCGGTGACGGACGGGCCGGTCCGTACGGTGCCACTGCCGTCGCCGGACCCCGACTCCGTACCGCACGCGGCGAGGGTGAGGAGAGCCAGGACGCTGACAGTCATTCGTTGTCCGAACATGGCCATGTGACGGTACGAGGGTCCGATCCGGTTCCCCCGCCTTCGGTCAGCCGAGCAGTGGCAGCAGGTCGCTCAGGTCGGCCCGCTCACCGCTCGCGCTGACTTTCGCCTCGTCGAGCGCCCGGGACCACTGCGTTCGCCCGGTGGCGAGCCGGATCCAGGTCAGCGGATCGGTCTCGACGACATTGGGCGGCGTACCGCGGGTGTGCTTCGGACCCTGGACACATTGGACGACCGAGAACGGCGGGACGCGCACCTCGACCGAACCGCCGGGCGCCTTCTCCGCGAGGGCGTCCGTGAGCAGCCGGGTGCAGGCGGCGAGGGCCTGCCGGTCGTACGGGATGTCCAGCCCGGCCGCCGCGTTCAGGTCGTCCGTGTGCACGACCAGTTCGACCGTGCGGGTGACGAGGAAGTCGCCCAGCCGCATCACTCCCACCCGGGTGGGCAGCAACCGGTCCTCCCCCACGCCCGGCACCACCGCCTCGAACCGGTCGGCGACCTCCGCGTACAGCGCGTCGAGATCGGGGCGGTCCGCGGCGAGCGCCTTGGTGTCGTCGGTGATCCGGCCGGCCCGCTCGGCGGTCGAGAACGGCCACTCCAGCAGCGTGAGCTCGGGCTTCTCGCCCGGCGGCTCCGGCAGCTCCAGGTTCCGGCAGACGTTCGAGACAGCCATTGTCAGATGGGCGGCGAGCTCGCGCACCGTCCAGTCCCCGAGCCGCGTCGGGAGCGCCAGCTGATCCGGCGTCAGGGTGCCGACCGCCGCCTGGACATGGGCGAACTGCGCCTGCACGGCGGCGCGGGTCCGGACGAGGTCGTAGCGGCGGGCGCGCTTCTGTGACGGCGGCATGGCAGCGAGCCTACGGGCAGTCGGCAGGCACCGTGCCCCGGTCGGCCTCGGGCGTGAAGGAGCCCGGGCGGCAATCCGAGCCACAGTGACGCGCCGCCCACCACCGTTGGACCGGCACCGGTACGCACGCGATGACGAAGCCCCCGCCCGGTGGACCGGACGGGGGCTTCGCTCAAAGCGCTGACACGGAACCGGTTCAGGCGAGCAGACCCGGAATCGTCGCCTCGTGCGCCGTGCGGAGCTCGCTCAGCGGAATGCTGAACTCGCCCTGGACCTCGATCTCCTCGCCGTCCACGACACCGATCCGGGTGACGGGCAGACCGCGCGCCCCGCACATGTCGTTGAAGCGGAGCTCCTCGCTGCGCGGAATCGAGACGACCGCGCGGCCCGCCGACTCCGAGAAGAGGAAGGTGAACGCGTCCAGACCGTCCGGCACGACCAGCCGGGCACCCTTGCCGCCACGGAGGCACGACTCGGTGACCGCCTGGATCAGACCGCCGTCGGAGAGGTCGTGCGCCGCGTCGATCATGCCGTCGCGGGACGCCGAGATCAGGATCTCGCCGAGCAGCTTCTCGCGCCCCAGGTCGACCTTGGGCGGCAGACCACCGAGGTGGTTGTGGACGACCTCGGACCAGGCCGAGCCGCCGAACTCCTCACGCGTGTCGCCGAGCAGGTAGAGGAGCTGGCCCTCGTCCTTGAAGGCGACCGGCGTACGCCGGGTCACGTCGTCGATCACACCGAGCACGGCCACGACCGGCGTCGGGTGGATCGCCGTCTCCCCGGTCTGGTTGTACAGCGACACGTTGCCGCCGGTGACCGGGGTGCCGAGCTCCAGGCAGCCGTCCGCGAGACCACGGGTGGCCTCGGCGAACTGCCACATGACGTCCGGGTCCTCGGGCGAACCGAAGTTCAGGCAGTCCGAGATGGCGAGCGGCTTGGCGCCGGAGGTGGCGACATTGCGGTACGCCTCCGCCAGTGCGAGCTGTGCGCCGGTGTACGGGTCGAGCTTCGCGTACCGGCCGTTGCCGTCGGTCGCCATGGCCACGCCCAGGTTCGACTTCTCGTCGATCCGGACCATGCCGGCGTCCTCGGGCATCGCGAGCACGGTGTTGCCCTGCACGAACCGGTCGTACTGGTCCGTGATCCACGCCTTGGAGGCCTGGTTCGGAGAAGCGACCAGCTTGAGTACCTGCTCGCGCAGCTCGGCGGCGCTCGCCGGGCGGGCCAGCTTGTTCGCGTCGTCGGCCTGCAGCGCGTCCTGCCAGGACGGACGGGCGAACGGACGGTGGTACGTCGGGCCCTCGTGGGCGACGGACCGCGGCGGCACGTCGACGATCTGCTCGCCGTGCCAGAAGATCTCGAGCTGCGAGCCCTCGGTCACCTCACCGATGACGGTGGCGATGACGTCCCACTTCTCGCAGATCTCCATGAAGCGGTCGACCTTGTCCGGCTCGACGATCGCGCACATGCGCTCCTGCGACTCGCTCATGAGGATTTCCTCGGGCGAGAGGGAGGAGTCGCGCAGCGGAACGGTGTCCAGCTCGACGCGCATACCGCCGGAGCCCGCGGACGCCAGCTCCGAGGTGGCGCAGGAAAGGCCCGCACCGCCGAGGTCCTGGATACCGGCGACGAGCTTCTCGCCGAAGATCTCCAGGGTGCACTCGATCAGGAGCTTCTCCTGGAACGGGTCGCCGACCTGGACGGCCGGACGCTTCGCCGGGCCGGTCGACTCGAAGGTCTCCGAGGCCAGGACCGAGACGCCGCCGATGCCGTCGCCGCCGGTGCGGGCGCCGTACAGGATCACCTTGTTGCCGGGGCCGGAGGCCTTGGCGAGGTGGATGTCCTCGTGCTTCATCACGCCGATGCAGCCGGCGTTGACGAGCGGGTTGCCCTGGTAGCAGGCGTCGAAGACGACCTCGCCGCCGATGTTCGGCAGACCGAGGCAGTTGCCGTACCCGCCGATGCCCGCGACGACTCCGGGCAGTACCCGCTTGGTGTCGGGGTGGTCGGCCGCGCCGAACCGCAGCGGGTCGACGACCGCGACGGGGCGGGCACCCATGGCGAGGATGTCGCGGACGATGCCGCCGACGCCGGTGGCCGCTCCCTGGTAGGGCTCGATGTACGAGGGGTGGTTGTGCGACTCGACCTTGAAGGTGACCGCGTAACCCTGACCGACGTCGACCACACCGGCGTTCTCGCCGATGCCGACGAGCATCGCGTCGTTGGCGGGGACCTTCTCGCCGAACTGCTTGAGGTGGACCTTGCTGCTCTTGTACGAGCAGTGCTCGGACCACATCACGGAGTACATGGCGAGCTCGGCGCCGGTGGGACGACGGCCCAGGATCTCGCGGATCCGGGCGTACTCGTCCTCCTTGAGGCCGAGCTCCTTCCAGGGCTGCGCGACGTCCGGGGTCTCGGCCGCGTGCTTGACCGTATCCAGGCTCATGCGTTGACCAGCTTCTTGATGATCGAGGTGAAGAAACCGAGGCCGTCGGTGCGACCGGTTCCGATCAGCGGCTCGACGGCGTGCTCCGGGTGCGGCATCAGACCGACGACGTTGCCCGCGGCATTGGTGATGCCGGCGATGTCGCGCAGCGAACCGTTGGGGTTGACGTCCAGGTAACGGAAGGCGACACGGCCCTCCGCCTCCAGCTCGTCGAGGACGCGCTCGTCGGCGACGTAACGCCCGTCCATGTTCTTCAGCGGTACGGAGATTTCCTGGCCCGCGGAGTAGTCCGAGGTCCAGGCGGTCTCCGCGTTCTCGACGCGCAGCTTCTGGTCGCGGCAGATGAAGTGCAGGTGGTTGTTGCGCAGCATCGCGCCGGGCAGCAGATGTGCCTCGGTCAGAATCTGGAAGCCGTTGCAGATACCGAGGACCGGCATTCCGGCCTTCGCCTGCTCGATGACGGTCTCCATGACCGGCGAGAACCGGGAGATGGCTCCGGCCCTCAGATAGTCGCCGTAGGAGAAACCGCCCGCCAGGATGACCGCGTCGACCTGGTGCAGGTCCTTGTCGCGGTGCCACAGCGATACGGGTTCGGCGCCCGCGACGCGTACGGCCCTCAGGCTGTCCTGGTCGTCGAGCGTGCCGGGAAAGGTGACGACTCCGATACGAGCAGTCACTTCGACTCCTCGGCCTTCTCCACCTTCACGGTGAAGTCCTCGATGACGGTGTTGGCGAGGAACGTCTCGGCCATCTCATGAATGCGGGTGAGGGCGGCGTCGTCGACCGGCCCCTCGACCTCGAGCTCGAAACGCTTTCCCTGACGTACGTCCGCGATTCCCTCGAAGCCGAGACGGGGCAGTGCACGCTGCACCGCCTGTCCCTGCGGGTCGAGGATCTCGGGCTTGAGCATGACGTCGACTACGACGCGTGCCACTGGCACTCCCGGTGGTGGTGTGGTGCGGCTGTTTCTCCGGGGGGCTCCCCAGACCCCCGCAGGTGACCTCAGCCTACCTGGCCAGAAATTCTACGCGGGTAGATATCGCCAGGCCCTGATCACGCGGAGATATCGACCGTGACAACGTGCGGGAAAAGTCCCGCGAAAAAAATCCTCACAGGATCACGCATAGAAGGCGGACACGCGCAGCTAATTGGCTGGGCTTCACAATGCGGTGCCTACCGCTGTACAAATGATTAGCAGGGAAAGCAGTATTGCCTCTAAACAGTCGACACATGTCGGCCCCCATCCGCCCAGCAGCCGGAAGGCCGGCATCGGCGCATGTCAGACGCGCCGATGCCGCAGGAAAGGACCAATATCCGTGGCTCAGCGCGTGGTGGTCATGCTCTCCGACGACATCGACGGGGGAGAAGCGGCGGAAACGGTTGCCTTCGCCCTGGACGGGAAGTCGTACGAGATCGACCTGAATCCGTCCAATGCAAAGAAACTGCGCAAGGCCCTGGCCCCGTACATGGCAGCCGGCCGTAAGCAGACAAATGCCGGCAAGCACGGCAAGACCCCCGTGTCGTACCGGCACACCTCGCTCGCACCCGACCCGGCGGCCGTTCGCGCCTGGGCCCGGTCCCACCGAATGGACGTACCGGCCCGCGGCCGGATCCCCAAGAAGGTCTACGAGGCCTTCCGCGAGGCGAGTTGAGGGGGACCGGAACGCACCCTGCGACGACACCCCGCAGGCACCGACTTGCGCGACACCCCATCAGGTCGGCTAGAGTCTGGAGCACGCCGAGGGGCAAGGCCGAAAAGGCCGAACCTCACGCAGCGTGCGGGTGTAGTTCAGTAGCAGAACATCCCCCTTCCAGGGGGAAGGCGCAGTGTGCAATTCCTGTCACCCGCTCTGCATCACTCTTATGGACCACTGCGGTGGATCAGGTAGAGTGGTGTTCGCACCGCCCAGTGAAAGCTGAGCGGCAGCAATGCGGACGTGGCTCAGTTGGTAGAGCATCACCTTGCCAAGGTGAGGGTCGCGAGTTCGAATCTCGTCGTCCGCTCTTGATCGTGTTGTTCGAAGGCCCTGGTCGATATCGACCAGGGCCTTCGTCGTATTCCGAAGCGCTGCTCCATGACCGCTCATGACGTTTGTCATGGGCGGTGATGACGGCTCGCACTGCTCGCGGCCGCCATCCGGCGGAAATCTGAACGCACCACCAGCGATGAATGTGTGATCGAGGCGGACGGGATCGGGCGACGCTACGCCGGCGGCTGAGCGGTGATGGATCTCCTTCTGCGTGGCGCGCGGCATGATCTTCGCGCTGCTCGGGACGAACGGGGCGGGCAAGCAACCCCGACGACGAGCATCTGATCCAGGGGCGCTCGCCGCGCTGCGCGCGCCGGAGGACGACCTCGTGGCGGTCGCGGAGGCTGCGACCGGCCCGGAGGCCCTCGCCGTGGCGCGGGCCCACCATCCCGATGCGGCGGTCCTCGATCTGCAGACGCCGGGGGCGGACGGTGTGAGGGTGGCCACATCGCTGCGGGCCGAACCGCCCGGCTGCCGGACCATGATCGTGACCGGCCGCTGCCGCTCCGGACATCCGAAGCGGGCACTCGCGGCGGGCGTGCGGGCCTTTGTACCCAAGACGGTCAGCGCCCGGCAACTGGCCGGCATCATCCGTACCGTGCACGCCGGAAACCTTGCGTGGACCCGGAGTTGGCAGCCGACGCGCTCTCCGCCGGAGACTCCCCGCCGGCCGTGCGCGAGGCCGGGGTACTGGAACTGGCGGCGGACGGAGCGCCGGTGGCGGAGATCGCGGAGCGGGCGTCCCGGTCGCAGGGGACCGTACGGAACTCCCTCTCCGCGGCCGCCTCGAAGCTCGGCGCGGAGAACCGCCACGCGGCAGTGCGTCTCGCACGGGAGCGAGGATGGGTATAGTGGTCTTCGCGCTTCGGCGCATGCGAACGTAGCTCAGCTGGTAGAGCGCAACCTTGCCAAGGTTGAGGTCGCGAGTTCGAACCTCGTCGTTCGCTCCACGCAAGAAGGCCCCGGTCCTCAGGACCGGGGCCTTCTTCGTGTCCTACTGCCAGGTGTTGCCGGTGAGGAGTTCGTACGCCTCCAGGTACTTCGACCGGGTCGCGTCGACGATCTCCTGCGGCAGTGCCGGCGGCGGCTGTTCGCTCTTGCGGTCCCAGCCGGAGGCCGGCGAGGTCAGCCAGTCCCGTACGAACTGCTTGTCGTACGAGGGCTGGGCCTTGCCCGGCTCCCAGGCGGCGGCCGGCCAGAAACGGGACGAGTCCGGCGTCAGCACCTCGTCCGCGATGATCAGCTCGTCACCGTCGAAGCCGAACTCGAACTTCGTGTCCGCGAGGATGATGCCGCGCTCACGGGCGATGTCCCGGGCCCGCGCGTAGACGTCGAGGGTGGTGCGGCGCAGCCGGGCCGCGGTCTCCGTGCCGACCTCGCGGGCCACTTCCTCGTACGACACGTTCTCGTCGTGGTCGCCGACGGCCGCCTTGGTAGCGGGGGTGAAGATCGGCGCCGGCAGTTCGGAGCCGTCGACGAGACCCTCGGGGAGAGCGAGGCCGCAGACCGTACGGGACGCGTTGTACTCGAGGAGGCCCGAGCCGGTCAGATAGCCGCGGGCGACGCACTCGACCGGGACCATCCGCAGCGACTTGCAGATCAGCGTCCGGCCGGCCCAGTCCGCGGGTGCCCCGGCGGGGAGCTCCGTGGACAGGACGTGGTTCGGGACGAGATCGGAGAGCTGCTCGAACCACCACAGCGACAGCCGGGTGAGGACGCGCCCCTTGTCGGGGATCTCGGTGGGCAGGACCCAGTCGTACGCGGACATACGGTCGCTGGCGACCATGACGAGGTCGCCCGCCTCGTTCCGGTACAGATCCCGCACCTTGCCGGTGTGGAGGTGGGTGAGTCCGGGGACCACCACGGGCTCGGGCTTTTCTACGAATCCGGACACGCTGCCTCCGCGTAGGTTGATCCAGGAGTCGTTCCGATTGTCCCGTATCCGGATGGGGTGGGGTGGAGCGGGGTGGAGCAGGGGCAGCGCGTGGCGGCGGTGACGCGTCGTTCAGGCGTGTTTGCAGATGCGGTCGAGGAGATTGGCGGTGGCGCGCTGGATGCGCGGGTCCACATGGCCGGGGCGGTCCAGCGCCGGGGACCAGGCGAAGGTGCCGGAGGCGAAGACGAGGGCGCCTGAAGGGGCCCGGTAGAGGGATGTCTCCTGGTGGCGCGTCGTGCCTTCGCCGTCCTGGTAAGGGGAGTGGGCGAGCAGGATGCGGTTCTCGTGCTGGGGGAGTGTGGTGCGCGGGAAGTAGCGGTCGGCCTCGCCCGCGACCAGGCCGTCGATCTCGTCGCCCTCGTCGGCCCCGGTCGCGTCCCAGAGCCAGTGCTCCGCGTTCCGTACGACCAGGGGGTGGGGGTCGGGGACCCGGCCCGCGTACTGGATGCCGAGGAGCTGCTGCTCGGCCCGGTCCACCTCGCGCCAGAGCGCGGGCTTCCCCGGGCCGCGGCGCTTGCGGCAGGTGAGCAGCCGGTCCGGTACGCCGGACGGCGACGGGGAGAGGCTGACCTGCCAGTACATGGTGTTGGCGGACAGGAAGACCAGCGAGGTGCCGCCGTCCCTGGCGGCCTCCACCGTGCGGCGCATCGGGACCGACCAGTACTCGTCGTGGCCCGGGAAGACCAGGCCCCGGTAGCGGCCGACGTCGATCCGGCCCGCGTGCAGATCGCGGGTGTCGGCATACGCGATGTCGTAGCCGTACCGCTCGGCCCAGCGGATGAAGTCGTAGGCATGACCGACATGGAGCGGCAGACCGGCACCCGCGTACGGGCGGTCGAAGGAGACGGTGACCGCGGCGTCCTCCTCGCCCAGGAGCCGGCCCTGCTCGTCCCAGGCGTGATAGAGGCTGGCGCCGGTGCGGCCGTCCTCGGGGTAGAGGTTGTACGCCTGCCAGGTGATGTCCGGCAGGACGAGCAGCAGATCCGCCGGGTGGTCGTCCCGCACCGTGAAAGGGATGTGGGAGCGGTATCCGTCGGCCGTGGTGAGCACGGCGACATAGGCGCCGATCGACCAGTAGGTGGGGATCTGCAGCCGCCAGGACTGCCACCAGTGGTGGCAGGAGACGGTCCGGTCGGCGGTGAGCGGGGGCGGCTGGACGATGCCGGACAGCCGCGGGCTGGTGGTGATCTTGGCGGCGCCATCGCCGCCGTAATGACCGATCCGGTAGATGTCCACGGAGAACTGCTGGGGCGGGTCCACGGTGATGTGGAAGTCGATCGCCTCGCCGGGGGCCGCCGCGCCGGTCGAGATGAAGCCCTTGATCTGGCGGTGGACGTCGTCGGCTGTACGGGTGCCGCCTCCGGTGCCGCGGGCCAGGGCGAGATCGGCGTACCAGGGCACGACCTGGCCGGTGTCGTCGAAGTAGTTCTCACTGCCGCGCAGCCAGGGGAGGGGGCCCTGACCGAAGGGGTCGGAGACGGCATGCGCCAGGGCACCCGATTCCCACCGACGAATCTGCTCCGCCCCCATAGCGCTTACCTCCCTCGAATCCCCCGAGACAACGGTGATGTGCCGGCTGTGGTGCGCCGAGTGTCAGCCTGTGATGCGACGACTGTCAGCGCCGATCCCCAGCACATCACATAACGCACGCACTCCGTCACCGTTCGTCGTGAATTGACGGGAATGGAACGCGCTCCTCCGGATTACTGGCCGGTGCCGCGAGGACGGGGTGGGCAGTGGATCACACGAGACGGACGGGCTTGTCCGTGCGGACACCGACCGAGGCGAGCCAGCAACGCAGCGGTCCGGCGTCCCCGTCCTCGACCAGGCTGAGCACGGGACTGCCCAGATCCGCCCGGCGCTCGCCGTCGACCAGCAGGGCCGGCCCGTCGAGCCAGTCGAGGCCGGCCGCCGCGCCTGCCGTGTCCACGGCGGCGCAGCAGACCATCGCCGCGACATGGTCGGCGAGCAGCTCCGTGCCGGTACGCGGCGGCTGGAGCGGAAAGAGCGGCAGGGGGTCGGGGCCCCAGAAATCCAGGACGTCCCCGTCCGACGCGGCGGGCGAGCCTGCCGGAGACTCCTGCGGGGCCGCCGCCTCCTCGCGGGCCACCGCCGCGCTGATCCCGGCCGCGAGCTCCTCGCCCCGCCCGTCCGGTCCGGAGAGCTGCTCGACGACCCGGGCCAGTGTGGGCACGGCGACGCCGAGGGCATCGACGCCGTGTGCCCCGAAAGCCCGGACGGCTCCGGCTCCCCCGACCGCCTCGTCGGGTCCTCCGGCCGGGGAGGGCCGTACGCCCATCGCGTCGAGGACGCGGAGCAGGCGGGCCGCTTCGGTACGCCACTTCCGGTCGACGACCTCTTCCGGATACTGCTGCCAGTCGACCGGGGACCAGTCGGGACCGGTCTCGGCGGGGCCGCCGTGGAAGAGACGGGCGGCGAGCAGCGAGGCCGCCTCGTCGGCCGCGCCCGGCTCCTCGAGGAGGTCGCAGGCGGGGCGCTCACCGAGTCGGGAGGTGAAACCCTCGGCGAGGCGATCGCGCCGGGAGAGCTCGGTGAGGGCGGAGACGACGCCCGCGTCGAGCCTGGACGGCCAGCGGCCCATCCGCCAGGCCGGCAGCGCGACCCGGGTGAGCAGCCGGTCCCAGCCCGCGTAGGCGAGGCCGACCTGCTCCTGAGCCGCGATCCGCAGCCCGTAATCCACAGCCTGTGCACGCTCGGACGCGGCGGCGGCGACACCCCGCTCCATCGCCGCGGCATGGCCTCGACAGCTGCGCAGGAGCAGCCGGGCGATCCAGCCGACGAGGCCGCGCGGCAGCCTGCGCAGCCGCGCGAACCGTCCGGGGGCGGGGGAGGCCGCATCGGCGACCGCGCCGTCCAGCCCTCGTACGAAACGGCGCGCGGCGGCTATATCGGGGTGGGCGGCGGAGCCCGTACCCGCGACGACCGGGGCGAGCACCGCCCGTAGCTCAGCAACCCGCATCCACCACAGGAACGGCGATCCGATGACCAGCACGGGCGCCACCGGTGCCCCATGCCGGCGGCCACCGGAGGGGGCGGGCCGGGTCGCCGGGCTCTCCGCGGGCTGCGCTGAGCGGTGTGTGCGGTCCTCCAGCCAGCTGTCGCAGTCGGGGGTCAGAGCTATGGCCGACGGCGCGGGTACGCCGAGCCGGTCGGCGAGGTCCCGGACCAGCCGGTAGAGGTCGGGGGCGGCCTGCTCGGTGAGCGGGACGGTCGGACTGACCGCCGGCCTCGCTCGTGCGATCGCGACCGACACCGCTGCGGCGCCCAGCAGCACGACCGTCGCGCAGGCCGTCACGGCCCAGCGCAGGGCATCCCACCCGCCGCCGCCGATGCGGCCCTGCGCGGCCGCGACGAGCAGCACGACGGCGACCGCCGCCGGCAGCAGGGCCGCGGCTGTTGCCCTGCTGCGGATGCGCAGCAGGGCGAGAGCCCGGGCGCGCGCAGCCTGCGCACCCAGCTCCTCACCAGTACCGGTACCGGACACGGCCGGACGTCACCCCCTCTGCCCCTGCGGCGGTATTGCTCACTCCCCCACTGTGGCACCCGTCACTGACATCGCAATGCCGGTGGGCCAAGTGCCGGAACGCTTGCGCCGCACCCTAGTTGGGGCCTCGGCGGGCGTCATTCGGATGGCCCAGCCGTCACTCGATGGAATGGCTTTGGGTAAAGGTGCTGACGGACCGGTGTCCATAGGGCAAAGGCGCTCGGGCAGCGGGGTCGGGACGTCCCGGGACATGCCGCGCCCCCTCGGGCCTCGGGCCTGAGGGGGCGCGATGTACAGGGCCGGCCGGGGCCGTCCGGTCAGACGCCGGCGGCCTTCCGGGCGATGTCCGTACGCAGCTGCGAGCCGTCGAGCCGGATCCGCGCGGCCGCCGTGTAGGCACGCTCACGGGCGCTGGCGAGGTCCTTGCCGGTCGCGGTCACGGACAGCACGCGGCCGCCCGCACTGACGATCTCGTCGCCGTCACGCCTGGTCCCGGCGTGCAGGACGTACGCATGCGGGGCATCCTGCGCCGCCACCTCGTCGAGGCCGTGGATCGGGTCACCCGTCCGCGGCGTGTCCGGGTAGTTGTGCGAGGCGATGACCACGGTGACCGCGGCCTCGTCGCGCCACGTGAGCGGGGGCAGCTCGTCGAGGGTGCCGTTGGCGGAGCCCAGCAGGACACCGGCCAGCGGGGTCTTCAGACGGGCCAGGACCACCTGGGTCTCCGGGTCGCCGAAGCGGGCGTTGAACTCGATGACACGGACGCCGCGCGAGGTGATCGCGAGACCCGCGTACAGCAGTCCGGAGAAGGGGGTGCCACGGCGGCGGAGCTCGTCGACGGTCGGCTGGAGGACCGTCTCCATGACCTCGTCGACCAGCTTGGGATCGGCCCACGGGAGAGGGGAGTACGCACCCATGCCGCCGGTGTTCGGACCCTCGTCGTCGTCGAGTGCGCGCTTGAAGTCCTGCGCGGGCTGGAGCGGCAGCACGGTCGTGCCGTCCGTGATCGCGAAGAGGCTCACCTCGGGGCCGTCGAGGAACTCCTCGATGACCACGCGGTCGCAGGCCAGCGCGTGGGCGCGGGCCGCCTCGATGTCGTCGGTGACGACGACGCCCTTGCCTGCGGCGAGGCCGTCGTCCTTGACGACGAACGGGGCGCCGAAGGCGTCGAGGGCGGTGTCGATCTCGGCGGGGGTGGTGCAGACGTAGCTGCGGGCGGTGGGGACACCCGCCCCGGCCATCACGTCCTTGGCGAACGCCTTGGAGCCCTCCAGCCGGGCCGCCTCACCGGAGGGGCCGAAGCAGGGGATGCCCGCGGCGCGCACGGCGTCGGCGACCCCGGCGACAAGCGGTGCCTCCGGGCCGACGACCACCAGCTCGGCGCCCAGTTCGGTGGCGAGGCGCGCGACGGCGTCGCCGTCGAGCGCGTCGACCGGGTGCAGTTCGGCCACCTCTGCGATGCCGGCATTGCCGGGCGCGCAGTACAGAGCGGTGACGTCGGGGTCGAGGGAGAGAGAGCGGCACAGGGCGTGTTCGCGGGCGCCGCCGCCGATGACGAGGACCTTCACGGGGTGCAGCCTAACCGCCGGGGCACAGCCGCCTTGACGGATGCCGCTCCGTGGACAGCCCGTGAGGCGTACCGCGACCCCGCCCGGCCCGCGCTACTCGTTGGTGAACTCCTCGACGACCGTGGCCCCCAGCTCCCGGACGATCAGGTCATGACCGGAGAGCGCCGAGTCGACCAGATCCGGGTCGTCCGCCTCCGGAGTGTCGTCCTCCGGGGCGACCGGACGCGGCGGCTCGGGAGCGGCCTGCGGCTGCGGGGCGGGGGCCGCGGCGCCCGGCTGCTGATACGGGGCCGGTGCGGGCCGGGACTCGTACTGCTGCGGGGCGGGCGTGGCCGGGCGCTGCGGTGCGGGCGGGGCGGACGGCCGGCCACCGCCGGTCTGCGGGGGCTGTCCCGCGCCGCCCGAGGGGTCGACGATCGCCTCGATCTTCCACTGCATGTTGAACTGCTCGGCGAGCGCCTGCTTGAGCACGTCCTCGCTGCCGCTGCTCACGAAGTTGTCGCGGGCACCGGCGTTGAGGAAGCCGATCTGCAGGGTGGCGCCGTCGAACCCGGTGACCTGCGCGTTCTGGCTGAGCAGGATCCAGGTGAACCGGCGCCGGTTCTTGACGGCCTCGAGGATGTCCGGCCACATGTTCCGCACCTGCGCGGCGCCCTGCGCCATGCCCGGGCTGGGCTGGGGGGCACCGGGCGCGGGCGCCGGGGCTGCGGGGGCCGGGGCAGGGGCGACAGGGGCGACGTGGGCCGGTGCCTGGCCCGGGGCGGAGGCGGTCGGCCAGCCACCGGGGCGGCGCCCGGACTCCGGCGCGGCCGCGGCGGGCCAGGCCCCGGGGCGCTGCCCACCAGCGGGAGCCTCGGAGGGTGGCTGCGGAACGGGAGCGGCAGGTGCAGGAGCGGCAGGTGCAGGAGCAGGGGGCGCTGCTGGGGCCGCGTACTGGGTGGGCTGCACGGGTTGTACGGGCGCGGCC
The DNA here is from genome assembly GCF_042872425.1 of Streptomyces sp. NPDC005262. Classification (NCBI taxonomy): domain Bacteria; kingdom Bacillati; phylum Actinomycetota; class Actinomycetes; order Kitasatosporales; family Streptomycetaceae; genus Streptomyces; species Streptomyces sp. NPDC005262. The sequence goes on along the minus strand of NZ_JBIAKK010000005.1, from coordinate 355,923 downwards.
GGGGGCGCGGCCTCGGGAGCCTCCCCCCGCACGGCCGCCCGCGCCGCGGCGACCCCGTCACCCGTCGGAACCACGGCTGCGGGCGCATGCGCCTGCGCCTGAGGTCCCGGTACGTACCCCATGGCGGGCCCGGCCCCGGCGGTTGCGAACGAGGCGCCGCGCTCCAGCCGGTCCAGCCGGGTCTGCAGCGAACGCTCGTCGTCGAAGGCCGCGGGCAGCAGCACCCGGGCGCAGATCAGCTCGACCTGGAGACGGGGCGAGGTCGCCCCGCGCATCTCCGTGAGCCCCTGGTTGACCAGATCGGCGGCGCGGCTCAGCTCGGCGGCGCCGAAGACGGACGCCTGGGCCTGCATCCGCTCGACCACATCGGCGGGTGCGTCGATGAGGCCCTTCTCCCCGGCATCCGGCACAGCGGCCAGGATCACCAGGTCGCGCAGCCGCTCCAGCAGGTCGGCGACGAAGCGCCGCGGGTCGTTCCCGCCCTCGATCACCCGGTCCACGACCTCGAACGCCGCCGCCCCGTCGCCCGCGGCGAACGCGTCCACGATGGAGTCGAGCAGCGACAGGTCCGTATAACCGAGCAGCGAGGTCGCCATGGCATATGTCACACCGTCGTCGCCCGCGCCCGCCAGCAACTGGTCCATCACGGACATCGAGTCACGCACGGATCCGGCACCGGCCCGCACGACCAGCGGGAGGACGCCGTCCTCGACGTGGCTGTTCTCCCTGCCGCAGACCTCGCCGAGATACTCGCGCAGCGTCCCCGGCGGCACGAGGCGGAACGGGTAGTGGTGCGTACGCGACCGGATCGTGCCGATGACCTTCTCGGGTTCGGTGGTCGCGAAGATGAACTTGAGGTGCTCCGGCGGCTCCTCGACCACCTTCAGCAGGGCGTTGAACCCCGCCGATGTGACCATGTGCGCCTCGTCGATGATGTAGATCTTGTAACGACTGGACGCGGGCCCGAAGAACGCCTTCTCCCGCAGATCACGGGCGTCGTCCACGCCACCGTGCGATGCGGCGTCGATCTCGATGACGTCGATCGACCCCGGCCCGTTGCGCGCGAGGTCCCGGCAGGACTGGCACTCCCCGCACGGCGTCGGCGTCGGTCCCTGCTCACAGTTCAGACAGCGGGCGAGGATGCGCGCACTGGTCGTCTTCCCGCAGCCGCGCGGCCCACTGAACAGGTACGCGTGATTGACCCGGTTGTTCCGCAGGGCCTGCTGCAGCGGGTCAGTGACATGCTCCTGCCCAATGACCTCGGCGAACGACTCGGGGCGATAGCGGCGGTACAGCGCAAGGGACGACACACCTACGAGGTTATCGGGGCGGACTGACAACCGGCCCCGGCCCGGGCACACCACCGGGTCCCGCACCGCCGGAAGACACCGGGAGGCTCCGCAGGGCCCCGGGAACGCAAGGGCCCCCCACGCACCCGCCAGAGCCAACCTACCCTTGCTGCCTTCCGGCCCTGGGGGAGTTCAGTCAGATAGCGCCACGTGAGGGGCTGACACCTACCTTAGCCGATCCCACCCCGATCAAGTCCACCGGCCGCCGTCCCGACCCCCGCCGTGGGGAACGTGTTCGCGAGCACTCCTCAACGTCTTGTATTGTTTGCCGCGGAGGATTCGCCTAGTGGCCTAGGGCGCACGCTTGGAAAGCGTGTTGGGGGCAACCCCTCACGAGTTCGAATCTCGTATCCTCCGCCATTGCTCTCACCGGGCAATACGTCGAAGGGCCCCACCGCTTGCGGTGGGGCCCTTCGACGTTGTCTCAGCCCTCGTTGTCCTGGTCTTTGTCCACAAGGGCTGTTTGTGGAGCTCCCCAGATCGCCGTGCCGATCTTCCGGGCCACCTCCTTCAACAGATGGTCGGGGACGTGGGGGTACCGCGCCCGCATCCGTGCGGCCCCGCCCGGTTCCCAGCCCATGATCTGGTCGATGACCCGGTCCGGTACGCCCAGCAGCATGAGGACCGTTCCGGCGGTGTGCCGGGCATCCCGGACCGCCGCGTCATCCAGGAGTCGCTTCCAGTCGTGGTAGTCCGTGTTCGGACTCAGCGGTCCGCCCGTGAGCTTGGTGAAGACGTAGTCCGATTCAGTCCACAGATTCCCGGCGGACTCGCGTTCCCGGGCCTGAGCCTCTTTGTGTGAGCGCAGCATCAGGACCAGCGGACCCGGCAGGGGTACAGCGCGACGCCCGGCGCGGGACTTGGTGTTCTTGGTCTCACGCCGTGCCTGGAGGCGGTCAGGGCAGTAGCCGGCCTTCCGGCCACACGGCGCGGTCTCCGTGCACCCGTGTTCATACTTGAGCCGCAGCCGGTTCCGGCGCAGCTTCAGGTACTCGTTGTCCAGGTCCACGTCGGCCCACCGGAGTCCGAGCGTCTCGCCCTGCCGGAGTCCGAGCGCCAGTGCCAGCATCCAGCGGGCGCTGTTCCGGCGCTTGTTCACCTCGATCAGGAGGCGCTGGACCTCCTCCACGGAGTAGGGCTCAATCTCCGTTTCTTCTTCCATCCGCGGCGGCTTTGCCAGGGCAACGGCGTTCTTCGTGGCGTGGCCGCGCCGCGCCGCCTCACCGAGGGCGGTGCGGGCGGTGCGGTGTGCCTGGTGAGCGGTACTGGCCTTGCTGCCGTTCTTCTGCATGCGGCGGTAGAGGCTTTCCAGGTGTTCCGGCTCCAAGCGGTCGATGCGGTGCTTGCCGATGCCAGGAACGAGGTGGACGCGAACGGCAACCTCGTAGCCGTCGTACGTGTTCTCGCTAACGGCCGGCTTGGCGATGTTCTCGACCCAGTGCCACAGCCACTTGTCGACCGTCCACGGCTTGCCAGGCTGCTGAGCCGATCCCTGGTCACGCTGCTTCTCCAGCTTGCGGACCTCATCAACCAGTTCTTTGCGGGTGGGGCGGGTGAGGTGCCGCCTGTAGGGCGTGCCGTCGTCCTTGTAACCCATGGGCACCCGGGCGTGCCAACGGTCGTCTTTGCCGTAGTAGATGGCCGATTCGCCGTTGGCCCGGCGGGTGCGCTTCTTCTCTTCCACAAGGGGTCCTTTCAGGCGGCGGGCTTGTTGGCGGCGCGCAACCGGTTCACGTACTCGGGGATGGCAACGGCGGGCACTCGGCGGAGTCGGCCGATGGGGACGGACTCCAGCTCTCCCGTACCGATGAGCCGGTAGCAGACGGTGCGGCCGATCCGGAGGCGGCGGGCAGCCTCCTCCACGGTGAGCAGCACGAGGGTGTTGTCGAACGTGTCGGCGGGGCCGTGTCCATGCGGAGATCTCCCTGGGACCGAAGGAGCGAGCTTGGGGGCCTTGCAGAGGTAGTGGCTGCGCGTGTGTGTCCGAGGTTCGGATTTCTGCGTCACCGCGTCATCAGCGTCACTTAAGCCTCTGACCTGCGGTTTTGGGTGACGCTGCGGATCTGGGGTGCGTCACCGGTGCGTCATCGGCTGCGTCACCGGGTGACGCAGGTGACGCAGGATGACGCAGAGTCGGCCGTCTGCGTCATCACTGTCGGCGCAGGTCAGGTGCCGTTTTCCGGTCCGGGTGACGCAGGTGACGCAGCGTCTTCCCTCTTAGAGGAGCTAACAGAAAGGACTCGACGGGCCATGTCCTGTTCCGGGGTGGGCCGTTGGTCAGGCTGTGGGGAAGGGGAACGGCCCGCCGTGGCTGATATCGGATGACCTGTGGGGACGAGTCGAGCCTCTGCTGCCGGTGCGCTCGCGTCGGCTTCGCCATCCCGGCCGCTTGCCGCTGGACGACCGCAGGTGCCTGCAGGGCATCTTGTTCGTGCTGCATACCGGCATCCAGTGGGAGTGGCTCCCGCAGGAACTCGGCTTCGGCTCCGGGATGACGTGCGGGCGTCGGCTGCGGGACTGGAACGAGGCTGGCGTATGGGACCGGCTGCACCAGGTGCTGCTGACCGAGCTGCATCAGGCGGGGAAGTGGACTGGACCCGGGCGGTGATCGACGGCTCACACCGACAGGCACGGCGAGGCGGCCCAAACAGGACCGAGCCCGGTCGACCGTGCCAGACCGGGCTCGAAGCACCATGTGATCACCGACGCGCACGGCACTCCGTTGGCCATCAGCCTGACCGGCGGAAACCGGCACGATGTCACCCAACTGCTGCCTCTCCTCGATGCGATACCGCACATCAAGGGCCGCACCGGTCGGCCACGCCACCGGCCGCGGCAGCTGTTCGCCGACCGCGGCTACGACTTCGACAAGTACCGCCGGCTGCTGCGGAAGCGCGGGATCAAGCCGGTCATCGCCCGACGCGGCGTGCCGCACGGTTCCGGGCTCGGCACCGTCCGCTGGGTGGTAGAGCGCACCAACGCCTGGATCCACGGCTTCCGACGCCTGAGAATCCGCTGGGAGATCCGCGACGACATCCACGAAGCGTTTCTCAAGCTGGCATGCTGCGTGATTACTTACCGACGCGTCCAAGCATTGTGTTAGCTCCTCTTAGGACAAAGAAGGGGCTGCCTGCAGTACTTGGGTGCGCCTTACAGAGCGAAGAAGGAGCCGCTTCGCGGCGTGACCTTTGGGCGGCGTGCCGCCGAACAGCAAGAGGCACGTGCTCTTCTTGCTGTTCGCTTGAGCGTGCGGATCGCGGATCAGAACGCCCGCGACTGCTCGTGTGACGCCGGCGCGGCCGTGCGGGTCATTTCGAGGTAGCGGCCCGCCTTGGTGCGGCCCGAGTCGATGAGGACGCCCCGTGCCGCCAGCGTGGGCTGGAGGCGCTTGAGCCGGTCGGAGAGGACTTTGCCCGTGGTCGGCCACCCCTTGGGCAGGGGACGGCCATCCTCGCCGCTGTAGAGGCGGCTGAGGCAGTGCAGCCACTCCGTGGACGTCATCTGCTGCGCCGCGCCCGGTTCGATGGTGTCGGCGTGCCTGAGGATGGTCTGTGCGAGGAGGTCGCCCTCGATCACGTCGTCGTTCAGGTCGTCCAGACTGGCCCGGTAGGCCGGGAGGGCCCCGAGACCGGTCGCGGCGTCGAACTGCGCGCACAGGTGGGCGAAGTCGGCCATCCGCAGGTCAGTGGGGGTCTCTGCCTCCACGGCACGGACCTTGACCGTGAGGTCCAGGAGCGAGCCGAGAACGACAGGCAGAACCTCTGCGTACTCCGCCCACAGTTCCGCCTCGGTGCGCCGGACACGGGGCCGCTCCAAACGCAGCGGCAGGAGCCGTTCCCTCAGGTCGGGCCGGATGACTCCCACATCGATACCGGTGAGGAGCAGGGGTCGGCGGTAGCCGACGCGGAACACGTCCCCGTCGGTGAACAGCGCCCGCTTGACGCTCTCGGCACCGGTCACGATGCAGCACATCGCGTCCGACAGGTCCGGCGTCATGTGGGAGAGGTTGTCCAGGGCGGTGACCCATCCCGCCGCCACCGCCGCGATCAGGTTCTCCTCATCCTTCGGCGCTCGCCGCAGGTCGCCGCTCATCCCCTCGACGATCCGCACGAGCATCCGCCCGCCCGTGGACTTCCCCGCGCCCTGCGGCCCCGTGAGGAACGGCGCGGGCACGGGCACAGACGGCCCGAGACAGCCGATCAGCCACGCGATGGCCAGGCACTCGGTCTCCGCGTTGGCGAAGTTGCACAGCCGCATCAACAGGTCGATGCCCTTGCCGTCGGTGTCCTTGGCCGGCAGGGGCAGTTCCCCGGTGAGCTGGGTCCGCCTCCAGCAGACCTCATGCGGGTCGGGGGTGAGAATGTCCCAGCCGGTGGGGTGGATGCGGACGGACTGCCCGTCGTCGCGGCCCAGGTCCAGCCAGGTTGCCCCGTCGAACCCGGGGGCTGCGCGGATGTGTACCGGCTGGACGTCCTCGGTGAGTGCGAGCGCTTCGATCAAGTCCAAGGCCTCCTTGAGGGCGGTCCCGTTGAACGCGCCGCGACCGTCCTTGAACAGGCCGACCATGAGTTCCTGTCGGTGACTGCCGGTCGTGCCCTGGGAGCGGATCGGCCGTGTCGGGCGGCGGTCCAGGTGCAGCAGGGAGAGACGTCTGGACCACCACTCGTACACCAATCCTCATGCCGGCCTGGTCCCCGCGCATCCCGGCCTGCAGTGGGGTGGCAAGGGAGACCACCACGCACACCCTTTGGGACGGCTCCCTGCGCCAACAAGCGTTGTTGAGAAAGCGTGGTCTGGCCCATCGGTCCTATAGAGGTCGAGGCGATGCGGGGATGAGCCCTCCGTTCACCGCGCGGGCGTAGAGCCGCTGGTGCCACTCATTGGCATCCGGTCCGGGATCTGACGCCAGCACGGGGTTCGGGCCCGTCTCGATCAGATGCAGAAGAGTCCAGGCGACGCCGTAGCAGTCGTCGGGACCGAAGCAGGCGATGAGCGCTTTCGCTTCCTCCCGTGTGACCGGCCGACCGATCGCAGAGATCTGCTCGACGCGCCTGTCAATCTCCTCTCCGCTCGCGTCACAGTCGGGGAGTGGGCCATCGGCCACGAATGCCTGCACTTCGGGTCTCATGGGTGGATGATCTCGTGTCTGCCGGCGGCTGCCCCTTCTCCGGGTCCTTCCGATCTCGCCTTCCGACCGCCCGGGGTTCGACACGTCACTGGTCCGGGTCCAGAAGCGCGCGAACCTGACCCCATTTGCGTCCGATCAGCTCGTCCAATGCGCGGATCTCCTGCGCGCCCGGATGCTCGACGAAGCAGAAAGTGTGACCTCGCGCGGCAATCAGTGGTCGGCCACTATCGGCCCTCTCAGCATGACGCTCACCCCGACCGGCTGAAAGCCGCAGGCAGTGCGCCGAACCGGCGTGTCTAAAGGGCATCCCGATCGCGGCATGACCGGCGAGCTGAACGCCTGCCGGTTCGAGAACCTGAACTTCCCGCAGAACGGGCAGCGGGCAGAGCAGCGTCCTTGCGGTTTAGGTCAGTCACGCCCACGTGAGTGGCATTTGTGCGAGAGCTGCGTGTCCGCCCAGGGTGGATGACGTTGCCCGGGTAAGCATTTCCGCGTCAGGTCACAAACCCTTTCCACAAAAAAGGAGAGCGTACGGAATGGAACCGAAGCGCAAAATTGCCGCAGCTCTGACTGCCGCAGCCATGATGACGGTCATCGGGGCTGGCGCAGCAGAAGCTCAGACACAGCCTAAGGCAGGAGATACGGCGCAGGTCAACGCTCAGTCAAATCCCAAGCCCAAGCCCAAGCACTGCGTCGACATCGACTCTACAGCGACTGAACTGACGACCTTCGAGTACGTCAAGTACGTCGCGGCGGTGTGTGACGGCAAGGTGTACGTCTTGTCGGTCAATGAGGCGACGCCGACTCTCGCTGATAGTGAATGGAAATTCGTGGGAGGCCCCACCGACGTAATCGATGTCACGCTCGCATCTAATACTGAGGGCGTCGTCCCCGTCGGCCCCACGGTATACGTCACCGTTTTGACTAAGAAGGGAAAGGTGTGGGAGGGCAGATGCCCCGGTGCTTTGCCGCTCGGGCCGTGCGAATGGACACAGCTGACCAATCCGCCTCAGTGATCCGAGGCAGCCTGATCCCCCTCGGCGGGCTCGTCGTGACGTAATTCTTTTCCGGCGGCGCCGCGACTCTCCCTGTCGTTAAACACTGCTTCCCTCAAGCTCGAAATGTCGAGTGACGGAGCACGATGAAACGCCCGCCGAGAAGGCAGCGCCGCGGGATAGCCCAACTGCCTGGGCGGTCCCTGGGTCGCCTCTGGGCCGGCCGAGGCCGCTCGGCCGGGGCCGGTCGGCCAAGCACTGGGAGCCCACTGGCGACGGGGCGATGCGGAGGAGTCTGAGTATCAAGCCCGGCGAGACCGGTACGCGCAGCGATGCCTGCCTTCATCGGCCAGAGCAGTCGCGTGCTCGGCAGGCATCTGGAGCGGCCTTAAAGGACCTTTATGTCCCGTGGTCCGACAAGGCGTCCTTCACCGCCGCTCGTTGTCCTGTTCCTTGTCCAGTTCGCTCACGCCCGCCTTGGTTCGCCGACGTACGCCAGCCCTCTCCGATCTGCCGAGTGGCCGTCCATGAACGCTCACGAACGGCCACTCGCACAGTTGGAAAGCGTGTTGGGGGCAACCCCTCACGAGTTCGAATCTCGTATCCTCCGCCATTGCTCTCACCGGGCAATACGTCGAAGGGCCCCACCGCTTGCGGTGGGGCCCTTCGACGTTCGTAGTCTCATCTGCAGTCTCAACGAGACTTCTCAGAGCCCTCCGGCCCGCTCTCCTCGGGGTCCTTGGCCACTTCCCAGATGGGTCCACCGACCCGCTGCGCAACGTCGGCAAGGATGCCGCCCGTCACATGCTGATACCGGGCCGCCATCGCCGTGGACGACTGCCCACGGCCAGAAGCGGCGGAACGCGTCGGCCGAAGACACGGCCGCCGCAAGGGGCACTGGACTGTCCTCGGCCGCCGGGGCCACGGGCTTGATGTGAGCCGAGTCGGCGTGTGTCGCGTCCGCCAAGCGGGGTCACCTTCTCGGGGAGGGAGCCGGGTGGGGCATGCGGCGGAAGGGGGCGACGGACGGGACGCGCCGTCGCCCCCGATGACGATCCTCGGGTGAGGCGGCGATGCTTAGTAGCCGCCGCCGTAGCCGCCGCCGTAGCCGCCGCCGTAGCCGCCGCCGTAGCCGCCGCCGTAGCCGCCACGGCCACCGTAGCCGCCACGGCCACCACGGCCGCCGTAGCCGCCACGGCCACCACGGCCACCACGGCCACCACGGCCGCCGTAGCCGCCACGGCCACCACCTCGGCCACCGCGGCCGTTGAAGATCGAGAAAGCGCTCATGACGTACCTCCTGTGTGACTGGATGTGCCGGAAGGACTTCGCAGCCAATTGGTTGCCTGAGATCGGCCCCAACGGCACCGAAGACATTTATGCAGCTGGGGTGGGACCCCTTGGGCAATCCGGCGTGGACTGGGGTGATCGATCAGAACCCTCTACGAACGTACCTAGATCAGCCTAAGAGTGCTCGTTCATGCACAAACAGTGACAGCCCTCGTGTGGGTGTGTGACACCTCGGCGGATGTCTCCCGAGGGCGGTAGAGAAGCGACCCAGTTCGCGGCGCCGCCACACGGCTGCCGAACCTGCCTTTGAGGCTGTGAGATCAATGCCTGACGTGAACTCAGTAGCCCTGCGCCGAATACAGACTGACGCCACATCATGTGTCGTCGGACGGGATGCGCCGTTGACCGCCGCCCGCTATGGGACCGCGCTCGGGCAGCATCGGAGCGGGGTGCCACGACCCTCGGGCAGCATCGGAGCGGGGTGCCACGACCCTGGGGCACGTGATCGGAATGGTCGGGAATCGCGGCAGCCATTCAGGTGACGTGACCACCTGAGGAACTCTGTCGCCGGAGGACATCGAGACCGCTGGTCTGACTGCAGTCTTTGACGGCAACACCGGTGCACCCTGCCGTACCAGGAAAGTCGATGCCGGACGCTGCGCAGGACGCTGGCGGCCCGCATGCCCGGCCCTTCGGCCGCCGGAAGGAACTCCTGAAGCGGGTGTCAGCCCTCAGCCCCACTCGAACGTGCTGCGGGGTCCAGGGCTGCCGTGCGGGCAGTCCCGCAGTCTCATTCGCAGCCGTTCGCGGCCGTTCAGGTCTCCCGCGAGCAGCCCAGTGGCCCGGCTCGCGGACGACCGTGAACCAGCACGAACGGGGCCGTGCAGAGTTGGAAAGCGTGGGGGGCAACCCCTCACGAGTTCGAATCTCGCATCCTCCGCCATTGCTCTCACCGGGCAATACGTCGAAGGGCCCCACCGCTTGCGGTGGGGCCCTTCGACGTTCGTCGTCCTGACGCTGCTCGCGGCCCTGCTACTCGGCGCGCCGGTGCGCCGGTACCCGACGCTGAACGGCCCGGTCCAGGCCGACGGCGGCGGCCTGGGGGGCGCCTGCAAGCGTTGGACAGCCCGGCTCCTGAGGGGAAGGCTGGATTGGCGAGGGCCGCGTCCTCGTCCTCGCTGGTGGTGGCTCGCTCAGGCGGAGCCTTGGCGCCCCGCCCCACGTCAGAGGAGCGCTGATGACACCTACCTTCGACGCGGTCGTGATCGGGTCCGGCGTGAACGGCTTGGTCGCCGCTGCCCAGCTGGCCAAGGGCGGCTGGTCGGTGGCCCTCGTAGAAGGAAGCGACCGGCTGGGCGGCTTCATCGCCACCGAGGAGCGCACTCTGCCTGGCTACCTGCACGACACGTACTCCTCGTGGCACCCGCTGTTCGTGTCCGGCGGGGCCTACGCCGCCCTCGGTGAGGACCTGCACCGTCACGGTCTGGAGTATCGCAACACCGACGGACTGATCACGGGCACCGTCACCGACGAAGGGCGCGTGGTCCTTGCCCACCGCGACCCCGCGGCCACCGCCGAGATGTTCGGCCACTCCGAGGACCGAACCGCCTACCTCACCCTGCTGCAGAGGTTCCTCGACAACGCCGACGCACTGGGCGGCATCCTGGGCGGTGAACCACGCTCGCCCCGTGTGCTCCGGCATGTGGTGAAACTGCTGCGCCGCGAGCGCTTCAGTGGCACCGAGCAGTGGTTGCGGGCCGCCGTGACCAGCGGCCGCTCCTACTGCCGCGGCACCTTCCGCGGCGACGAACCTGATGTGCTGTGGATACCCTGGCTGCTGCACGCCGGACTGTCTCCGGACCACGCCTTGGGCGGCCTGACGCTGCCTGTCATGGCCGCGACCCTGCACGGTTTCGGCATGCCCGTGGTGGCGGGCGGCGCTTCGTCCGCGCCTTCGAGGCACTGCTCGGCGAGCTCGGGGTTCACATCTCCACGGGGCAGTCGGCGAAGCGGCTGCTCCTCGCAGGCGGCCGGGTCGCGGGCGTCGCCACCGACGGCGAAACCATCCGGGCCCGCCACGCCGTCCTGGTCTCGGTAACCCCGACCGCGCTGTACGGCGAGCTTCTGCCGCAGGACGCGCCCGTCCCGCCCGCCATCCGTGACGAGGCAATGCGCTATCGGTACGGACGCGCTGCGATGCAGCTCCACGTCGCCCTCTCCGCCCCGCTCGGCTGGCGCGATACGCGCCTGGCCGGCATACCGCTGGTCCATCTCAGCGACGGGTCCGCGAGCACCGCGATCGCGTGCGCGGAGGCCGAGGCGGGACTGCTGCCGCGCAGGCCCACACTGGTCGTCGGCCAGCAGTATGTCCTGGACCCTTCACGCGTTCCGGACGGCGCGGCTACCTTGTGGATCCAGCTCCAAGAACTGCCCTACAAGCCGACCGGCGACGCGGCGGGCGAACTGGACGCCCACGGCCGCTGGACGAAGGAGCTGACCGAGGGATACGTCCAACGGGTCCTGGCCAGGATCGCGCTTCACGCGCCCGACCTGCCGGAGAAGCTACTCGCCTGGGACGCCGTCACACCGTCGGACCTGATGGCGCACAATCCGAACGCGGTCAACGGCGACCCCTACGGCGGCTCGGCCGAACTCGACCAGGCCCTGCTGTGGCGCCCCCTACCGGGCGCGGCCCGGCACGCCACACCTGTACCCGGCTTGTGGCACATCGGCGCCTCGACCCACCCCGGCCCGGGCCTCGGCGCCGGATCGGGGCACCTCGTGGCCCAGCACCTCATCCGCGGCAGGCGCCGGAGCAGCCGCCGCTGACACGCGGTGAGGTGGGCATCTGTCCGGTCACCCACGTCGACGGCACTACGGCCCGCTTCCGCTACTGACCACGTGGACGCCCGAGCCAACACGGCCCGTCCCGTCTCAGTGCCCGTCTCATTCAGCCCCGTCCACGGGCGTTCAGGCCAGTCCCCGAACCGTCACCGATCTCTCGTGACTGAGGAAGTCGCATCGTGCCGAGTGGAAGAGCGGTCGATTCGCCGACCGCGTGACGCACACCGGGACGCCCCTCGGAGGCGTCACCGTTGCTGTACAACTATTCGTTCTGCTCGTTCGTCTGGTAGTGATCCGCTGGATTACTCACCGTTGAAGGGCTGTTATGCGTACACGTGTGACCGTGGCTCTCGTGCCCGTCCTGATCGCCGGCCTCACTCCGCTGCTGGCCTCCCCGGCAGGTGCCGTCGGGGCGAGGTACGCCGACGACTTCAATGGCGACGGCTACCGCGACCTCGTGATAGGCGCGCCGTACGCCGCGCCGAACGGTGTCGACCGGGCAGGTTTCGTCAGCGTCGTGTACGGCTCGGCGGCGGGCCTCGGTCCTTCCGAGCCTGCTGTGATCAGCCAGAACAGCGCCGGCATCCCAGGCGCCGCGGAAGAGGGCGATGCTTTCGGGAGCGCCTTCACCAGTGCCGACCTGGACGCAGACGGCTATGCCGACCTGGTGGTCGGCACCAAGTACGAGGACGTCGGGACCGTTCGGGACCAGGGTGCGACGACCATCCTGTGGGGCAGCCGAACAGGGCTGAGCGGTGCAGCCGGCGTGGCCAACCATGCCCCGGTCATCGACGGCTACTTCGGCGACGTGCTGGCCGCGGGAGATTTCACGGGCGACGGCCATCCGGATCTCGCGGTCGTGCAGAGGGACTACACCCTGCGCCTCTACAAGGGGCCGTTCACCCGAACCGGCGCACCCAAGGCCGTCATCACCAAGAAGCTCGCCATCGGCGCGGAGAAGGCGATCGCAGGAAAGATCAACAAGACGGGGGGTGTCGACCTGGTGACGGTGAACTCCAGGACCACGCAGGTTCTCCTCGGCACATCCACCGGTTTCAGCGCCAGCAGCAAGACCATGACCGGTGGCGAATCAGCCACTGTCGGCGACTTCGACAAGGACGGCTACGGTGACGTCGCGGTGGGGAGAGGCTGGGCCGACGTCGGGGGCGTCACCGCGGCCGGGCGGGTCGGTGTCGCATATGGCTCCTCCTCCGGACTGAGCACTACGCGCAGTACCTGGAGTATCAGCCAGTCCTCGGCCGGACTGCCAGGGACGCCGGAGGAGTACGACCACTTCGGCTCCGACGTCTCCGCCGGTGATGTCACGGGTGACGGATACGCCGATCTCCTGGTCGGCGTCAGTTCGGAGAACAACCGAGGCGGGGCGACCGTCCTCAAGGGATCGGCAACCGGATTGAGCGGCTCCGGCGCGCGGTGGATCTCGCCGGACGCCGCAGGCATGCCGTACGCCTACGGCACCGACTTCGGCAACAGCGTGCTCGTCCGGGACACCAATGGAGATGGCAGGCCGGATACGGCGATCGGCGACTACAGCGCCAACGGGTGGCGGGGCGCGGTGTGGTCGCTGCCCTCGAACGCCACCGGTCCTGTCACCACGGGCTCGAAGATCATTCATGCGCCCGGAACCTCCGCCGGATCCGACCTCTCGACGGAGTTCGGCATCCTGCTCGGCTGAGTCGGATCGAGGGGGCTCCGGCATTTCGGGCACCCGCTCGGAGGTGGAATCCGCGGGCGGCGGTCACCGGACGGATGCGGATAACCGCGTTCTCATTCAATGTCGTTCGCGGCCGTTCGACGCTGCTGCAGGCCGTCCATGGCCCCGGCCCACGGGCGGTGTGAACCAGGACGAGCAGATCCATGCAGAGTTGGAAAGCGTGGCGGGGCAACCCCTCACGAGTTCGAATCTCGTATCCTCCGCCATTGCTCTCACCGGGCAATACGTCGAAGGGCCCCACCGCTCGGGAGGGCCCTTTCGCCATCGGCCACAATCGGGGCAACGCCGGTGTACGACAGTACCCGTGAGCGATGGAGGAATGCTGTGCCGCCGACCTCGAAGCAACTGCGGAAGCTGGGTTTTCTGACCATCGGGCTGTTCGACGAGACCGATCCGCGCCGGGGCCACGAGTCGACCCTCTCGATCATCGAGCTGGGTGAGCGACTGGGCTTCGACAGCGCGTGGGTGCGTCACCGGCATCTGCAGTACGGCATCTCGTCCCCGGTCGTCGTCCTTGCGGCGGCCTCCCAGCGCACCAGCCGCATCCAGCTGGGCACCGCGGTCACCCCGCTGGGCTGGGAGAATCCGCTGCGGCTGGCCGAGGACCTGGCGACCGTCGACATCCTGTCGGGGGGCCGCCTCAATCCAGGGGTCAGCGTCGGGCCGCCCATGCGGTACGAGCGGGTGAAGCACGCGCTCTACCCGGACACCGCCGACGCCGAGGATTTCGGTTACGAGCGTGTGCGACGGCTCCTGGCATTCGTACGTGGGGAGCCGGCCACCGACTTCACCGGCAAGGAGGGTTTCGAGGCGTACTCCGACCGCGTCCAGCCGCACTCACCCGGCCTGGCCGGCCGTATGTGGTACGGCGGCGGCAGCCTGCGGTCGGCGCGCTGGGCTGGCGAGCAGGGCATGAACTTCCTGACCAGCAGCGTCGTGAAGGCGGAGGAGTCGGAGGACTTCGCCGAGATCCAGCTCTCGCACATCCGGGCCTTCCGCGCCCATCACCCCGATGGCGAGCGTGCCCGCGTCTCCCATGGGCTGGTCGTCATCCCCACCGACACCGCCTCGGCGCAGCAGCGCGCCAAGTACGAGGCGTACGCCCTCGAGCGGATGCCTCGCACCACCGCCCCGCAGGGGCCGGCCCGCATGATGTTCGCGCCCGACCTCGTCGGAAGTTCCGCAGAGATCGCTGAACGGCTGCATGCCCACGCCGCGTTCCGTGAGGTCGACGAGGTCGCGTTCGCACTGCCCTTCACCTTCGACCACGACGACTACGTCCAGATCCTCACCGACATCGCCACCGAGCTCGGCCCGGCTCTCGGCTGGCAACCGTCTGCCTGATCCAGGTCGCCACGAGTGCTCGCCGGCCTCGACGGCCATCAGTGCCCGAGGCGGCGGCGGAGATTCCCGACGTCACGTCAATTTTCCCTGACCTGGCGGCTGTTCGGCCCACCACAACCCGGCCGGCGGCGGTCGGGTGATCCGGCTGAGCGCTGTTGCGTGGCCGTGACAGCGCTGGATCGATTCCGGGGTCGACGGCTGCCACGCTTCGTTCATCACGCAGTGCCATCCAGGGGGGATGCATCATCATGCCTGCACGCAACCGTCTCGCCGCCATCGCCGCGATCACTCTGATCACCACCAGCAGTGCGATGCTCCTCACCGCCTGCGATCCGTCGGGTTCCCCGGAGTCCGCCTCGACGCCCGCCTCCTCAGGCAAGTCCTCCGCCTCTCCCGGCAAGTCCTCCGCCGCGCCGTCGAGTGACGGCGGGGCGAGCATGAACGGGACCTCTGCGGCCAACCGGCTGACCATCAGCGACGGTTCGAACACCGTGCTGATGAACGGCACTTCCGTCGACTTCGGCACCGCGGTACGGGATCTCGCCTGGTCCCCCGACGGGTCCAGGGCCGCGTTCATCGACGGCGAAGGTGATCTGGTGGTCTCCGCGGCCGACGGCACCGGACGGAAGATCGTCGCGAAGAACCCGGGCGGTCGGACCTGGTCCCACCCGACCTGGCAGGTGTACGGCAAGGACGACCGGGGCGACCACTCGGGTGAGCAGAACCTCATCTTCACCGCCAAGCAGGGCGGCACCCTCGAGCTGGACGTCGTCGATGCGACCGCCACCGGCGCCACCCCGAAGCCGCTGCCCCTCGCGAACAGCGAGGACACCACTGCGCAACCGCCCCTGACCGGCAACCAGTGGCCGAACTCGGGCGGCCCGCAGGGGTTCACGGCGTACGCCAACACCGACGGCCAGGTCTACCTGCGCGACGACTACGTGCGGCTGGGCGGTGGCGCGACGGCCAAGGGTTCCGAGCCCGCGCTGGCACCCGACGGGCGGACCGTGGTCTTCGTCCGCTCGGTCGACGGGCACGATCACCTCTTCGAGAAGACCGGGTACGACCACTCCGAGAAGGACCTCACACCGGACGCGACCACGGACTACACCGAGCCTGCCATCTCGCACGACGGCAGGACCATCGCCGTCCGCACCCCCGACGGCATCTACACCCTCCCGATCGACGGTTCCGCCGCCCCGACGCGGGTCTCGACCCGGGCCGGTCTGCCGGCCTACCGCTGAGTCCCGGCCGGCCGGGCCAGCTCGGCGCGCAGCTCGTCGAGTTGCGCATCGGCCGTCGCGTGCGGCCGGAACTCGATCACGTCGAGGAAGCGGAACAGTACGTGGGTGTCGGTGACCGCGTATTCGTAGTCGGCGAAGCCCACCACCGCACCGGTCCCGCCCCGGACGGCGCCCCGGACGACATGCGCGGTCATGTCTTCCGGGTCTTCCGCCGACAGCCCTCGCCGCGCGTTCGGGCGGGCCAGGTAGGGGCAGACCATCGAGGCGTACAGCATGCACGCCCGGTGTCCGGGACCCTCCATGGTCGGGGCGAGATTGCGGTACGGGCGGCCGGCGGCCAGTGCCTCTTCGATCGCGGCGGCCTCGGTGCCGCCCACCACCCGCCACACCGGGCCCCGGGGTATCAGGGTGTTGCAGACCGAGCACAGCCGTCCGTGCGCGCACTCCGCGCTGCGTCCGTAGTCGGTGAGGGCGAACCGGGGCTCGTCCCCTTCCCATGGTGTGATCGCGGGAACGGGATAGCCGCGGCTGTCGCGGGGCCTGGCCCGGACGGCGGGCGGCATCGGGACGCTGTCGACATGCACCGCCCATGCGTACCAGGCGCACTCACCCGGGCACCAGTGGATGTGGCCCGTCCGGATCCGCCGGTGCAGCGGCGGGCCACCGAACACTCCCTGGACGCGGTCCTCCTCCGGCGGCGGCGATCGGCCATCAGCGGCACCTGGACTCGCCGTCGCCCGCCGCTGTCGCGATGATCGAAGACATGACACAGAGCAACAGGAGCAAGGCCATCACTTTGCAGATCGCTCAACAGCCGGAGGCCGACGAGCTTCTCGGCCGCAGCCCGCTAGCGGCCATGATCGGCATGCTGCTGGACCAGCAGGTCCCGATGGAGTGGGCCTTCTCCGGCCCGTTCACCCTGGCGCAGCGGATGGGCTCCGACGACCTGGACGCCCATGAGATCGCCGCCTACGACCCCGAGGCGTTCACCGAGCTCTTCACCGCCAAACCCGCTCTGCACCGCTATCCCGGTTCCATGGCCAAACGGGTCCAGCAACTGTGCCAGTTCCTGGTCGCGGAGTACGACGGTGACGCGAGCGCGGTCTGGAGCGATGCCGGGACCGGCGCCGAGCTGCTGAAACGGCTGAAGGCGCTGCCCGGGTTCGGCGCCCAGAAGGCGCAGATCTTCCTGGCTCTGCTCGGCAAGCAACTGGACGTCCGGCCGACCGGCTGGCGGACCGCGGCGGGGCCGTACGGGGAGGCGGGGTCGCACCGTTCGGTCGCCGACATCACCGGCCCCGGCTCACTCGCCAAGGTCCGCGCGTACAAACAGGAGGCGAAGGCGGCGGCGAAGGCGGCGGCATCAGCAAAGAAGAGGTGAGGCCGCAGCGGCGCACGGCCGCCGGGCCGGCTGTTCTCAGGTGGGAGCCGCCGGCCGGCTCCCACCCCACCGTCTGCGCTACCCCCTGCGGCGCGCCGTGCCGAAGAGCGAGCGCGAGATCTCCCGTCCCAGCTGCGTCCCGACCGACCGCGCCAGCGACCGGAACACTCCACTGCCCACCACCTGTTCCACCAGCGAGTCGTCGTCCTCCGGGTGTCCGGACCTCTTCGACGGCTCTTTCGCCGGCCTGCCCGCAGCCTCGGCCGCGGCCCGCTGCTCCGCCTCGTGCTCGGCGGTCAGCTTCTCGTACGCCGACTCCCGGTCCACCGGCTGTGCGTAACTCCCGTACAGCGATGATCCCTTCACCGACGCATCCAGTTCCACCGCACCGAGCGGACCCATCAGCGACTGCGGCGACCGCAGCCGGGTCGCGGCGACCGGGGTCGGCGCGCCCTTCTCGCTGAGCACGGTGATCACCGCTTCGCCGATGCCCAGCCCGGTCAGCAGCTCCTCCAGGTCGTACGCCGACGACTTCGGGAACGTCTTCACCGTCGCCCGCAGCGCCTTCGCGTCGTCCGGGGTGAAGGCCCGCAGCGCGTGCTGCACCCGGTTGCCGAGCTGCGCCAGCACCTCCCCCGGTACATCGCGCGGGGTCTGCGTGACAAAGAAGATGCCCACTCCCTTGGAACGGATCAGCCGCACGGTCTGCGTGATCGAGTCCAGGAACGCCTTCGACGCCCCGTTGAAGAGCAGATGCGCCTCGTCGAAGAAGAACACCAGCTTGGGCCGCTCGATGTCGCCGACCTCCGGCAGATCGTGGAAGAGATCCGCGAGCAGCCACATCAGGAACGTCGAGAAGAGCTGCGGCTTGTCCTGTACGGCCGCCAGTTCCAGCACCGATACCAGTCCCCGGCCGTCCGGCGCCTGCCGCAGGAACTCCGCGGTCTCGAACTCCGGCTCACCGAAGAAGTCGCCCGCCCCCTGCTGTTCGAAGGCGGTGAGCGACCGCAGGATCACCCCGGCCGTGGCTGTGGAGAGCCCGCCGATCCCCTTCAGTTCGGGCTTGCCGGTGTCCGAGACGAGAAACGCGACGACGGCCCGCAGATCCTTCAGATCCACCAGCTCCAGGCCCTTGGCGTCGGCGTAGTGGAAGATCAGGCCGAGCGACTGCTCCTGCGTACGGTTCAGCTGGAGCACCTTGGAGAGCAGTACGGGACCGAAGTCGGTGACCGTCGCCCGCAGCGGAATGCCGGGGCCGATGCCGCCGAGGGCGTAGAACTCGCACGGGAAGCCCTTGGCCTCCCACTGCTGCCCGACCTGCCCGGCCCGCTCGGCGACCTTGCCGCCCGGCGCGCCGGGAGCGGCGATGCCGGACACATCGCCCTTGATGTCGGCGAGAAAGACCGGCACGCCGTCGGCCGACAGCTGTTCGGCGATGAGCTGGAGGGTCTTGGTCTTGCCGGTGCCGGTGGCGCCCGCGACGAGTCCGTGCCGGTTGAGCATCGCCAGTGGGATCCGGATCTGCGCAGCAGGCAGGCATGCCCCGTCCCAGAGCAGCGCACCCAGGTCGAGGGCGGCGCCGTCGACGGCGTACCCGTCCGCGATCTCCCTGGCCTGCTGCGGCAGCACGCCGACGCCCTCTCCCGGGCCCGCTCCGGCGCCGTCCCCGATGCCCGATTCCGCGCTCCCGCCCGTGCTGTCGCTGCCACTCATCACGGCCTCTATTCCGGAATGTCTGCATTTATGACGCTCTGGCCAGCATCGCAGTACCGCTCCATAGCTGCGCCCGGAGGCTCTTGGCCGGTAGGCTTTCCGTGTGATCTTCAAGCGCATCGGAAATGGGCGGCCATATCCCGACCACGGCCGGGAAAGCACCCGGCAGTGGGCGGATGTCGCGCCGCGCCCGGTCCGCCTCGACCAGCTGGTGACGACCAAGGGTCAGCTGGACCTCGAAACCCTCCTCGCCGAGGACTCCACGTTCTACGGCGACCTGTTCGCCCATGTCGTGAAGTGGCAGGGCGACCTCTATCTGGAGGACGGGCTGCACCGCGCGGTCCGCGCAGCGCTCCAGCAGCGCCAGGTGCTGCACGCCCGGGTCCTCGAACTCGGCTGACGAACGGCACTCATCGGGTGCTTTCGGGTGCTTTCGCACCCGGACGGGTGCCATCGGTTGATCATTTAGTACGCATCTTCACCGGGTCGCACTACGCTGCGCCCATGAGCATGCTCACTCCCCCCGGCCTGGGCGGAAAGTACCGCATCACGGGCGACAAGTATCCGCGCATGCGGCGTCCCCGGCACCGCCGCAGACTGGTCCTCGTGTCCCTCGCCTCCGTGCTGACCCTCGGGCTGGCCGGATGGGGGACGCTGCAGCTCATCGACGTCTTCACCGGCGACAGGACGGCCAGCGCCGCCGACCGGAAGTCCGACTGCCCCTCCGTCAAACCGGCGGCGCCCGCGAAGGCGCTCCCGAAGCCGGCGAGGATCACGGTCAACGTCTACAACGCGACACCGCGCGGCGGGCTCGCGAAGGCCGCGGCCGACGAGCTGAAGAAGCGCGGCTTCCGCATCGGCAAGGTGGGCAACGCCTCTGCCGCGTACGACAAGAAGGTCCCCGGCCCCGGAATCCTGCTGGGCGCCCCGGCGGCCACGAGCGGCACGTTTCCGGTCCTCGGTACCCAGCTGACGGGCGCCACGCCGAAGACGGACACCCGCAAGACGGCGGATGTCGATCTGATCCTCGGTACGGCGTTCAAGAAGCTGAACACCCCTAAGAGCGCTGCTGCGGCCCTTGCCGCACTGAACAAGCCGGCCCCCGCACCCTCCTGCGGGTGACACCGCAGTACAGGATGCGAGGGCCGAGAGCCTTCTTCGGAACCGTCGGGCCGGACAGCCCCTGGGGTCTTCCTAGTCGACGGTGCCGTACATCCGGTCGCCCGCGTCGCCGAGCCCCGGCACGATGTAGCCGTTCTCGTTGAGCCGCTCGTCGACCGAGGCGGTGACCACGGTGACAGGCGTACCGGCCAGGTCGCGCTCCATCACCTCGACGCCCTCGGGCGCCGCGAGCAGCACGACGGCGGTGACATCGTCCGCACCGCGCTTGATCAGCTCCTGGATGGCCGCGACCAGCGTGCCGCCGGTGGCGAGCATGGGGTCCAGGACGTACACCTGGCGGCCCGAGAGGTCCTCCGGCATCCGCGTGGCGTACGTCTCCGCCTTGAGCGTCTCCTCATTACGGATCATGCCCAGGAAGCCGACCTCGGCGGTCGGCAGCAGCCGCACCATGCCGTCGAGCATGCCCAGACCGGCCCGCAGGATCGGCACGACCAGGGGCCGCGGGTGAGACAGCTTCACGCCGGTGGTCGGCGTCACCGGGGTCTCGATGTCGACCTGCTCGGTGCGCACGTCCCGGGTGGCCTCGTAGGCGAGCAGGGTGACCAGCTCGTCGGCGAGCCGCCGGAAGGTCGGGGAGTCGGTGCGCTTGTCGCGCAGGGTGGTGAGTTTGTGCGCGACCAGCGGGTGGTCGACGACGTGGATCCGCATGGGCTCAACAGTAGCCGGGCCACCCGCACCCGTGCGCTGGCATCAATCGCCCGTTCGGCGGGAAGGTGGGGGCATACGGACCCAGCCTTGGGGTGATGCGCCGATGTCCGACGGGGAGCAGCAGGAGCGGGACCAGCCGGAACCGCAGGGCCGCCGGGACACGCTGGACGCGCCCGAGACGGATGTGGAGCGCCGCAGGCGCCGCGCCCAGTTCCTGCGCGAGCTTCATGAGGCGAAGGCGCTGCGCGACCGGGTCCAGCCACGCCGGGCCAGGGCCGCCCGAATGCGCCAAGCCATGCGGATGCGGACCTTCCGCTGGTAGCCGCCGGGACCGCCGGACGGCCCCCTGGAAGCGGTGTTGTCGACAACTCATGGACGACGCAACGGTCGAACTCCTCTCGCGAACGCTCGGTTTCTGCCACGATTCCGATGGGCGGGGCACAGGACAGCCGGATCACCGACTGTCCTCCCGCCGGACCGACACCCCTATGACCAGTGGGAGAGTCACGGTGTACTTCGCCGCACTGCTCGCGCGCACCGAAGACGGGTGGGAAGCGAGCGACACGGAACTCGACGATGTGGAGACCCTGTCCGATCTGACGGATCTGGCCCGTGAGGCCTCGGTGGACGAGGACACGGTGCTCGTCTTCATCGAGCAGGAGGACGCCTGGTTCGGCGTCATCCGGGTGGACGGAGAGGAGGACCCCCGTATCTACATCTCGGATGCGTCCGCCGCCGCCCGCTCCTCCTACGGGGAGATCCTGCTCACCGATGAACTGCTCGGCCGCGAACCCGAGGCCGAGGACTCGATTGCCGCCCTCGAAGAGCTCGTCGGCCTCGACGGTACGGAGGACGGCGAACCGGACCACACCACCGACAACAACAACGACACCGACCTCGACGACAACGACGACGACGGGCTCGACGCCGACGCCGTACCGACGGGTCCGCTCGGTGACACCGGGGTCCTGGCCGACCTCGGACTCCCCGAGAAGGAGCTGCTGATGCTGCGGACGGACGCACTGGTGGAGATCGCGGACGCGCTGGGAGCGGCCGAGGTCCTGGAGACCGTCCGTTAGGGTCCGCGGGTGACCGAACGACCGGGCCCGCACCGACTGCCAGAACCGCACGATCCTGTACGGGACCCGTGGCGCGCGCCCATGCGCCGCGCCCTGGACGAGGCCGCGCACGCGGCGCGGGCCGGCGATGTGCCGGTCGGCGCCGTCGTCCTCGGCCCGGGTGGCGCCCTGCTCGCCACGGGACACAACGAACGTGAGGCGACCGGTGATCCGACCGCGCACGCCGAGATCCTCGCTGTGCGCCGGGCCGCCGCGGCGCTCGGCGAGTGGCGGCTTTCCGGGTGCACGCTGGTGGTCACCCTGGAGCCGTGCACGATGTGCGCGGGCGCGCTCGTGCAGTCCCGGGTGGCCCGTGTTGTCTACGGGACACGGGACGAGAAGGCGGGCGCGGCGGGTTCGCTCTGGGACGTTGTACGGGACCGGCGGCTCAACCACCGCCCCGAAGTGATCCACGGAGTTCTGGAGGAGGCCTGTTCCGCCCAGCTGACGGCCTTCTTCCGCGACCGCTGACGCTACGGCACGCCTGCCTCCGGCCAGTCTTCCGCGCACGCCGGGGAATCGGATTTCGACCCACGGCCGAGATGGTCTAAGCTCTCTCTCGGTAGCGTGTCCGAGCGGCCGAAGGAGCTCGCCTCGAAAGCGAGTGTGGGGAAACTCACCGAGGGTTCAAATCCCTCCGCTACCGCAGATGGATGAAGGGGCAGACCCATTTGGGTCTGCCCCTTCACTGCGTCGTAGGTCCGCGACACAAGGCAGGATTTCGGTCTCACCATCGCGACAGACAGAACACCTAGTTGGGCGGATCCTCGATTTTGAGCTTGTCTCCCGTGCCGGAGATGAAGATGACCAGCAGCTTCGCCTCCTTTGTCCGACTCGTGTTCTCCGTGAGCACGTGGTGGGCGCCCGGCGGCTCGACCCAGTTCTGGCCTCGGTGGTACGTACGCACCGGCTCGCCGGCGAGCTGGCTGCGCACAGTTCCCTCGAGCACGTAGGCGTAGACAAAAGCCGCGCCGTGCCGATGCGGCACCGCACGTGCGTTGGGCGGGAAGTCCACGATCGCCGAGGTGAACGTCTTGCCCTTGACGTTCGGAAGTGGCTGTTCAAATACGGGCGATAGTGTCTCGGACGCGCGCTGCGAAGCCACGGTGGCCGTTGGCGCCGCCGGCACCGCGGCGGTCGCACGGTCTACTGCGGGGGAGCATGCGGTGGCCGTGGCCATCATGCCGGCAGCCAGCAAGCCGCTGGCGATCCGCATTCCGATCATGATTGCTCTCCTTTCTGGTCTTCGGTGACCGGATGGCTGCCCGCTCCCAGCTTTGAGTTCGGCAAGGTGGGCCACCGCATCGGCACCGGAGAGGCCGGGGATCTTGCCGTACGAGTCATCCGGAGCTCCGTCGCCCTCGACGAGGCGACACCACAGTCGACCGCGTACGGCCTGATGGCCCCGCTCGATGTCGCGAGCCGGACACTCCGGTAACCGGTCGGTGTCGCCACGCCGCGTCCGGGGCCCTTGCCAGTGTTACGGCAAGGAGGCCCCACCGCATCGCCACGCCGACCCTGATCCCGCGCCCCACCTGCCTGCGTTGCCTGATCGGCACTTACTCCCGGCCGCCGGGTCGTCCTCCACCCGTTCCAGCTTGCGCACTCCGCCCAGACCCCGCTGTCGGCCAGATGGGCGTACAGCCGGAGGTGCACGAAAGCGCCCCACCGGGCGCTGCTGCGTGTGGCTTACGTGAGTGAGCGCGGGTTGCCGTTCGGGGCGAGGCTTGGTCCATGTCCGGATACCTGCCGATCGTGATCTACCCGCCTGATGAGTCGGGTGGTCGCCGGGTGCGTGTGGACGGGGAAATCCTCGGCATGGCGCACAGTCTCCGTGATGTCACCGAGTTTCTGCGTCGGGCTGGGATGAATGACATCACCGAGGAGGACGTGGCCCTGTCCGGCATGATCGATTGGCGTGGGGGTGGGCCGGACCTGTGGCCGGCCCCGTGGTGAGCAAGCCCCGAATGCACGAAACCCCTGTCTCAGCCGTGGCCTGGCCCGAGACAGGGGCGGAATGCTCGGGGGTGGGGTTCGAACAGTCTGAGTCCGCCCCCCCTCCCGAGTGTGGGGGGCGGAGTCGCCGTCCGGCCGCGGCCGGGGTGAGGGTTCGGCTCCGTGGACCGGACGACTCATCCACTCAACCAGCCCACGATCCCCTGGCTCAAACCCCACGTAGGCCATCCGGTGGTACGGCGAGATCCGTGATCCCCGCCGGTGGGGACGTTCCTAAGGGCTGTCCCCCGCTACGCAGCCACCGAAGTGCCCTCGCTCCGGCCGTAGCCGGAACAGGGGGCGTGCATAAGCGCGTCAGGGAGCCCCGTCGACGACGGAGACGACGCGGCCAAGTCCAGCGCTGGAGGTGACGGCGGTGTCCACGCCGTTGAGGGCTTCGCTGCTGACGGGCTGCGCGTACTCGAGGATGTCCTCAAGCCGTCCCCTGCTGAGTCCGCCGTTGTCGAGCCGCTCAGTCTCGATGTACGTGACGCTGTCTTGGGTGAACACCCCGGTCACCCGGACCTCGTAGTCGTGCTGCGGGGCGCCCGGGAAACGCAAGGCCCAGATGGAGCCGATCCGTGGATGTCCGGTCATGCTGACCAGTCTGTCAACTGCTTCTCCATGTTGAGGGCCTGGTCGCGAAACTCATCGCCAAGGCTGGACACGGCGCTTCACCGACCGCGGCTCTGTCCGAGCGTCCTGCCGGAGAGTGCGTGTTCAGTTCTCGCAGATACGGCGCGCCTCGTCCACGAGTCTGTGGGGCAGCCCCGGTCCCGCGCACGCGTAGTCGATCAGCAGGTCCCGGTAGGAGGTGTTCGCGAGCTCCGGAGCCAGGACGATCAGGGCCCGTAGGTCGTCGGACGATCCGGACAGGCGCGTGCGATAGGCGGCACTTGCCGCGCGCAGGGAGGCTTCCCGCGGCTCGTGTTGCAGGCCCCGTTCGACGAGACCCACGGCAGCGGCGAAATCACCCTGCTCGGCGCGTACGTCGGCAAGGTCCAGATGGAGGGACCAGTTGGCAGGGTCCAGGGTCAGGGCGCCTTCGAAGGACGCCGCAGCCTGGTCCAGGTCGCCCATCGCCCGCCAGGTGCTCGCGCGTGCGACCGCAGTCCACATGACCCGATCGACGGCATCGCCACGGTCGCACAGGGTGAAGGCCAGCTCGTAGCGGCCGCAGGCACGGGGCAACCGGGCCATGGCGGCCAGCGACTCCGGCACGGGACTTCGTTCGGACACCACGTCGATGGCATGGAACCAGGGCGTGAACCGCTCGCGCATCTCGTCGGTGTCCAGGTCGTGGCCGTAGTCCAACGTCCGCAGACACGCCTCCGCCAACGCCTCGGCACTCACCGCGCCGAGGAACCGCGCATCGCCGAACCAGAGAACGGTGCCCCACGCCACGTCGGGCCGCGCCCCCGTGACCGAACCGAGGGCCATCACCGCGTCGTCCATGTCCCCGTCGAGGAAGAAGAAGTAAGCCTGTGCCAGCACAGCGCTCAAGGACCCGTCCCCTTCGAGGCCCTCCCTGAGCTCCGAACCACGGTCCCGCCACAACTCGGCGAGGACCGCATGGGGCTCCGGGGCCGCCGGCGCGGAGGCTATCGCCCCCGCCAGGAACTTCACGGCGCCGACCGGGCTTCCGCCGCAGTGCGCCATCACACCGGCGAGAGCGACTCCCGCTGTCACTGACTGATTCGACATCGACAGAGAATAGCCATGGCCGAGGGCTGTGTGGACCGTTCCGCTTGCGGGGCGGTGCAGCCATCAGTGATCCGTGCGTGATGCCAACCCAGCCGGCAACGACGGCACGAGCTCCCCGGTCCCAGGTCCTGTCCGGCGGATCATGGCGTCGTAGGCTCCAGGTCATGCACGGCACTGGATGGAAGATGCCTACGCCTCACCATCAACTCTGGGCAGTGACTCCGGAATTCGGCCGGTGGCCACCCAGGATCTGATGACCGGCTCCGCGGGCGATCCGAAGGCGCCCGCGAGCAGGACGTGTAGCAGGAGCTCGGCGGCCGTTGCGAACAGCACGGGGGAGGACTCCTGGTCGTAGCCCGCCCGGTCGATCACCAGCCGGCCGGCTGGCAGGGCCCCGCTGTTGAGGTATGCCCACAGGCCGTGCGCCGCTTCGTGATCCAGTCCTTCGGGCAGGCCCGGCAGCAGCGCACTGCGCAGCAGCCCCTGCTGTGGGGTAGGCCGGACCGTCTCCCAGAACCTGACCCGCCAGGCCAGCCGGTCGCCCTCTCCCGGCACGAACTCGCCACCCACCAGAGCCCTGAACTGAAGACTGCCGTAGTTCTGTTGCAGTTCCAGAACTGCGCGGGACCGGACGCCCGTGGTGACCGGGCGTGCGAGGTCCAGCCCGCTGAGCTGCCTCCTGCCCAGGAGGCTGAACTCACGGCGGTCGTCGTCGATTGCCGCGCTTCGGCCGGACGTCCTCACCACAAACACGCAGAACTCCTCTGTTTCGTGCAAGACCGGAATCCGCGACGCAAGCGTGCGTTGCGGTCACATGATCCGCCGGACAGAACCTGGCGCCGCTCCCGTCTCGGTCTCCGTCTCGTTCATGACCCTACGGCGACGTTCCGTGATGGGGGCCGGATGCGTGTCAACGACGCTCGGGCCGGGCGCCCCGTGGCACGGGCGCGAGGTAGGAGTGGAAGACGTTGTCCGGGTCCCACTCCAGCTTGAGTTCCTGCAGGCGGACCCAGTCGGCGGCGGCGTACGAGCGCCGGGCCCGGTCGGCATCGGCTTCCAGATCCGCTTCGGCGATGTAGTGACCACCGCGGCCCGACGGGTCCGCCGCGGCCATCGTCTCCCGCAGCCATCCGGTGTTCGCTTCGTCCGCGGCCGGATCGTCCCAGACCGCGTAACAGGCGAGATAGGACTCGCCGGGTGCCGAGAAAGCCATGTTCCGCAGCAACGCCGGATCCGAGGAGACCGGCTGCACGGGCGCGAGCACCAGGGACTTGCCGGAGGGTGCCCGGGCGAGGACGCCGGCGACGCGAGTCATCACGGTCTCGTAGCTCTCCGCCGACCACAGCGTGTCCGCCGCATAGCGATGCGCCGACGGCCACGCCCGACCGGCGCCGTCGTGCAGCGAGGCGAAGGACGTCGGCTCGGGTTGCTGCCGGGACAGGGCTTGCTCGGCGAACGGGCAGGCGACCAGGGGTTCGAGAGCGGCGAGCGCCTCGTCCCGCGTCGCGGCGAACGCGGTGGCACCGACGGTGATCCGCGGCCCCGGCGGGGCCGCGGCCGTGGCCTCGCCGGAGGCCGCCAGGACGAGAGCCGTCTCGACGTTCGACGGCAGGTCACGCGCGGTCCGGACGGCCCAGCCCGTCACACGCTCGACGTCGGCCAGCGGGAAGGTGAGGCCGGTGGTGGTGATTGCCGGGGGGTAAGGGTGCAGACCCAGCCGGAATCCGGTGACGACGGCGAAGAAACCCGGCCCCGCGCCGCGCGCGGCCCAGAAGAGATCGGCGTTCTCCGTCTCGCTGCACACGACCGTCCTGCCGTCGGCGGTGACGGCCCGGATCTCCAGCACGTCGGCACATGCCGGTCCCCACACACGGGAGTTCCAGCCGAGTCCGCCGCTCAGCAGAAAGCCGCCCACCGCGACGGAGGGGCAGTGCCCCACGGGGAAGGCCAGGTCGTGCGGGGTGAGGGCCTCGACCAGGTCCATCCCGGTGACGGCGGGCCCCACCTCGGCCGTCGCCGACACCGGGTCGACACTGCAGTGCCGCATCCGTGACAGGTCGATCAGCATTCCCCCGTCGCGGAGTTGGGAGCCGGACCAGTTGTGCCCGCCGGAGCGCGTGGAGACGCGCAGCCCCTGGGCGCGTGCCCAGGCCAGGGCCGGGGGGATGTCCCGCTCGGCGGCGGCCTGCAGGATGACCTCAGGAAAGCGTTCCGGCGTCAACCCGTTCCACACCGCCTCGGCCCGGGCCCGGTCGTAGCCGGGGTCACCCCTTCGGAACAGGGTCCCCTCGAAGAGGCCTGCGGGCGTCCGTTCGGGCATCAAGGCCTCCTCGAGCGGCTCGACCGCGGTCGGCCGGCGGAACAGGTCAGTGGGTGGCCAGGCCGAAGATGACGAGAAACAGCACGTAGCAGAGCACCACCACCGCGGCGCCGGCCAGGTGCACGCGGTAGTCGGTTGCGCGGCCGGGCACCAGCCAGAAGGCGAGTGCCTTGTTCACGAGAGGCATCAGCAGCCAGGTCAGCGCGCTGACGCTCAGTACGTTACCGATGAAGAGGCCGATGTATGCGGGGACGCCCAACTCGCCCAGCCAGTGCCCCTCGGTCAGGTTCAGGACCGCCACCGTGGGATAGAGAGCCAGGAGCACGGTCATGGCCTGCTTCCAGTTGGGCGGTGCACTGTCCTCCTTTCCGTCACCGAAGCGGAACCAACCGCTGAACGCCGAGCGGACCTTGCGCACGTCGTAGGAGGCGAAATAGGCGCGGCCCTCCTCCAACAGTTCCTGGCGGACATCGGAGGCGAGCCAGTCGTCGAGGTGCTCGCGGGAGTCGTACCGGAAGACGGCGACCCAGTGGTCCTGCACGCCCTCCACGGGCTTGAACAGCTCGGACCCCATGAAGCCGGGTGACTTCGCCTGTGCCTTGAAGGCCTTCTCCTGCCAGCTCAGAAACTCCTCTTCCCGCCCAGACTTCACCTCGTGCGAGATGACGGCCGTGACCGTCTCCGGCGCCTGCTCCGCAGGGGCGCCGCCACGAAGCACCTCCTGCGTCGGAGTTCCCTCGAAGAATTCCTGCCCTTCGTCGAGCAATTCCCGCCGTCTGCCCGAATCCAGCCAAGCCGTCAGGCGGTCGAGACCAGCGAAACGGAAGACCGCCACCCATTCGTTCTCGTCGCCCGCTACGGGCGGGTACACCTCGACGCCCTCGAACCCGTCGAATTCGCGGGCCGCTTCGTTCATCCGGTGCTGCCAGCGCTGATAGTCGTCGGCGCGGCCCGCGCACACCCTCTGGGAGGTCACCACGGTGGCGTTCTCTGCCGGCGGCTCACGGCTTGCACGGGGGCTCACCTGCAGTAGCGTAATGTATGCATTATTTTAGGGGCAAATCAGACATTTGATTGCCTGTTTCCGCACGTTCGTTTCGCCAAGGGCATCGATGTCGATCGGAGACCCAGATGGAACACAAAGAGCTCATCACCGAAGCGGTCCGGCTGGCCACCGAGTCGGTGGAGAACGGCTGGGGCGGACCCTTCGGTGCGGTGCTCACCCGCAACGGCGACATCATCGCCCGCGGGCAGAACCGAGTGCTCCTCACCGGCGACCCCACGGCACACGCCGAGATCGAAACGATCCGCAAGGCCGTGCAGCGGCTCAACCCCGAGGCTCCGTCGATCTCCGAAGAACACCAGAACGAGAGCACTCTGGAATACGTGCCCCGCCCTGACGGGTCGCCGGATCCCGTACCTGAGCGGGCCCGGATGCTCCAAGGCCATTCGATCTACATCAGCGGTGCCCCCTGCCCGATGTGCATGAGCGCCATCTACTGGTCGCGGATCGATGCGGTGTACTTCAGCTGCGACCTGGACGACACCCGCCGGATCGGCTTCGACGACGCCTACCAGTACGAGGACTTCAAGAAGCCGCTCGACCAACGCAGGATCAGGATCGAACAGGTCCACCCGGAAATCGGCGCCCAGGCCTACGACACATGGACGGGCAAAGCGGACCGGCACGCGTACTGAAGACGGCCGGGCCCGGAGATCCACGCCACGAGTGCGCCCGGCGGAGCAGGCCGAAGAGGCGTCCCTCCTGGCTGCGGTGCGCGAGGCGCCGTTCGGAGCCCATCGCAAACCCCGTCGGAAACCCCCACCGGATACGGCCATCTGTGCGGATAGAATCGCCCGACTGCACAGGGGATCGAATGGGGTGGCAGGGGCCGATGGTGCAAGCGAAGAAGATCGCGCTCTACATGGTTGTCGTCTTCGTGCTGTACACGATCATCACGTCCCCAGCCCGGGCCGCGGATCTTGTCCAGGTAGGGTTCGAGGGCGTTTCGAGTGCCGCACAGGGCGTCGGCGATTTCATGTCCGAGCTCGTGAAGTAGGAGTACCCCATGATCCGCCACCTGGTCCTGTTCAAGCTGAACGACGGCGTGAGGCGCGACGATCCGCAGGTCGTCGCCGGGGCGAAGGCGTTCCAGGAGCTGGCGGGAAAGATCCCCGAACTGGAGTTCTGGGAGTGCGCCTGGAACATCACCGACCGGCCGATCGCCTACGACTTCGCCATCAACTCCGCCGTCGCCGACGAGGACGCGCTGAAGCGCTACATCGAGCACCCGGCCCATCAGGACGCCGCCGGACAGTGGCGGGCCTTCGCCACCTGGGTGATCGCCGACTATCCGTTCTGACCCCCTCGGTTCCGACGTTCCGGACCTCTCGGTCCAGGAGCGCGTAAGCCCCCCACCGATCCGGTGAGGGGCTTTTCCTCTTGTTTAAACCAACTTGACCCCAACACGGCACTACGCGGTGCTTGCACACAGTGGACATGTCTTGTGATGCTATGACCGCTTTTGACGGATGAGTTGACCGAAGTTGACCGCAAAGGGGTGGCGTATCGTGCCGGCCAGTACAGCGCCTCAAGTGCCTCCCCAGACCGTCCAGACGGAGACGCCCGACGGCACGACGCCCGCCAGGACCCGGGGCGCGGACACCAGAGCGCTCACCCAGGTCCTCTTCGGGGAGCTCAAGCAGCTGGAACCGGGAACCCCGGAACACAGTAGGGTCCGGGCGGCGCTGATCGAGGCGAACCTCCCCCTCGTCCGGTACGCCGCTGCGCGCTTCCGGAGCCGTAACGAACCGATGGAGGACGTCGTCCAGGTCGGCACGATCGGCCTGATCAACGCCATCGACCGGTTCGACCCCGAGCGCGGCGTACAGTTCCCCACCTTCGCGATGCCCACCGTCGTCGGCGAGATCAAGCGGTACTTCCGGGACAACGTACGGACCGTCCATGTACCGCGACGGCTGCACGAGCTCTGGGTCCAGGTCACCGGCGCCACCGAGGACCTGACCACCGCGCACGGCCGCTCGCCCACCACCGCCGAGATCGCCGAACGACTGAAGATCTCCGAGGAGGAGGTGCTGGCCTGCATCGAGGCAGGCCGCTCCTACCACGCGACCTCACTGGAGGCGGCCCAGGAGGGCGACGGGCTGCCGGGGCTGCTCGACCGGCTCGGCTACGAGGACCCCGCACTCGCCGGCGTCGAACACCGCGACCTGGTCCGGCACCTGCTCGTCCAGCTGCCCGAACGCGAACAGCGGATCCTGCTGCTGCGCTACTACAGCAATCTGACGCAGTCGCAGATCAGCGCCGAACTGGGCGTCTCCCAGATGCATGTGTCAAGACTGCTGGCGAGAAGCTTCGCGCGGCTCAGATCCGCAAATAGGATCGAGGCGTAACCGGATCGGGTAGATCACTCGAAGCCCACCCTGAAACGCCCGAATGCCGCACACCCCCTCTTAACTGCACATACTCCACCTTGACTTGTCGACATGTCACTACAGCGTGTTGCCGACATGTGACATTCTGCGTGAACCGCGTTTGCCGCAGCCCCGCCTCCGGTATTCAGGTGGAGGCTGCGTTCCTCCGATGGTCGCGGCTCGACGCGACCGTCCGCGACCTCAAGGGGGTGGCATGTCCGCAGAACAGGGCAGCTCGAAGGTGCTCACGCTCACGAAGAGCGCACCCGCACCCGTTGTGCTCACCAGCTCGCCGGAAGCCATCGACACCCGCACTCTGTCCCGCTCCCTTTTTCAGCGGCTCGCCGCCCTGGGTCCCGCACCGGGCCCCGACGGACCGGACGACAGCCCGGAGCGTGCCTACGTACGGGACACACTCATCGAGCTCAACCTCCCGCTCGTTCGTTACGCGGCGGCGCGGTTCCGGAGCCGTAACGAACCGATGGAGGACATCGTCCAGGTCGGCACGATCGGTCTGATCAAGGCGATCGACCGGTTCGACTGCGAGCGGGGCGTGGAGTTCCCGACGTTCGCGATGCCCACCGTCGTCGGCGAGATCAAGCGCTTCTTCCGCGACACCTCCTGGTCGGTTCGGGTGCCGCGCCGGCTCCAGGAGCTGCGGCTCGCCCTGACCAAGACCAGCGACGAGCTGGCCCAGCGGCTCGACCGCTCGCCGACCGTGCCGGAGCTCGCGGCGGCGCTCGGGGTCTCCGAGGAGGATGTGGTCGACGGCCTGGCCGTCGGCAACGCGTACACCGCGTCCTCGCTGGACTCGCCCTCTCCCGAGGACGACGGCGGCGAGGGTTCCCTCGCGGACCGTCTCGGTTACGAGGACTCGGCGTTGGAGGGCGTCGAGTACCGCGAGTCGCTGAAGCCGCTGCTGGCCAAACTCCCGCCCCGGGAGCGGCAGATCATCATGCTGCGGTTCTTCGCCAACATGACCCAGTCGCAGATCGGCGAGGAGGTCGGCATCTCGCAGATGCATGTCTCGCGGCTGCTCACCCGGACGCTCGCACAGCTTCGGGAAGGACTCATCGCCGACTGACCGCGACCGGGCGCCGCCGGACGTCGCACTGGAGCGCGAGGGTTCCGAATTGACGGACCGTCAGCCACACTGGCGCGATGCGACGTCAGACGTGGGGCTCGACCGGCCGCCGGGGCACAGTGTTCGCCGCCTCGGCGGCCGTGCTGTGCCTGGGCGGCGCACTCGCCGCCTGTGGCGCGGGGGCGGGCGGGGGCGACGGCTATGTGGCGGTCGGCGCGGCGGGTACGGGGCCGGAGAAGGCCCCGAAGGGAGCCGTGGCCCCCTCGGGGAAGGTGACACTGATCCCGCTGGACGGCGCCGGGAGCGACGGCCGAGGCGGTGACGCCGGCGGAGGCGCGGAGCCGGAGCCGGGCTCTTCCGCGCAGAGCGGCTCCCCCGGTGGGGCGGGCGCTACGGGGGGCGGCGCGGGCGGCAAGGCACAGTCGCCCGGCTCGTCCGGCACCGTCGCCGGCGGCACCACGGGATCCGCCAGCAGTTCCAGCAGCGGCGGCACCGGTGGCACGGGGAGCGCCGACGCCACCGGCGGCACCGGTTCCGGTGCCGCGGGAAGCGACTCGCAAGGCCCCTCCGCCCCGTCCGCACCAGGGTCCACCGCATCCGCCGGGCCTGCCGTGCTGACACTGAGCGCACCCGAGCGGGCGGCGGCCGATGACCGCTGGTGCGAAAAGGCGACCGTCGAGTTCCGCAATACCGGTGGCTCACCGGTCCGCTCAGGGACGGCCACCTTCGCCACGCACATCATCGGCGCGCTGGGGATCGACTGGGCGACCATCGAATCGACAGCGCCGCTGCCCGCGCCGATCGACGCGGGAGCGGCGCGGAAGAAGACGTACACCGTCTGTGTGGACGCCTGGCGGGTGCCCCTGGGCATGCATATCGAGACCCGGGACGTCACCGCCGTCTGGAAGTGACGGACGGAGAGAGCGCGGCCAGGTCAGCTGAGCGCGAGCCAGGCGATCGCTCCGAGGATGACAACCACCGCGACGACGGCGACGATCACCCCGGTCCTCGGTCCGGACGACGCGGCCGGCTGCTGCCGGCGCTGCGGCTCGCCCTCGTCGACGAAGGCGCGGAACATCTGGGTGCTGCCCGCGGGGTCGTAGTTGCCCTCGGGGCCCTGCGGGGCATGGGGGTTGTGTGCCATGGGCCAGGACCCTAGCGAACTCGGGGGTGCGACCCAACCCCCGGGTCGGTGAAGGCCCCGCGCCGGAGACGGAGAACCCGTGAACCACTGCGGGCTGTGGCGCGATGCACACGGCCGCGAAGTGCGCCGGGCGCACGCTGGGCGTTTGACCCGACCCGTACGCAGCCTTTTGCGTTCCTTTACTTGTGCAAGGCCGTTTTCGTTTGCCTGCAGCAACCAACAGGTTTTATGGTTGCCCTAAGCAACAACATGCAGTGGAACAGTCTGGGGGTCCCGTGGCCGAACGGAGTCAGTACGAAGAACTGGCCCGGCAACTCAGCGCCGTCGGAGCCGTCAAACGCGGACTCGCCCGCGCCCTGCCTGCTGAATGTCCTGGCGGATCCGCCGCCGTGCTGGCCCTCCTCGATCTGCACGGCGAGATGCGGATCAGCAGACTGGCCGAGCTGCTGGCCGTCGACATGTCGGTGACCAGCCGACATGTCGCCCATGTGGCCGAGCGCGGCTGGATAGAACGGTCTCCGGACCCGGCGGACAAACGGTCCCGCATCCTGCGGCTGACCCCCGCGGGAGACGACGTACTCGTCGATCTGAACCTGCGGATCACCGACATGTTCGCCCATCACCTTCAGGAATGGTCCGACGACGACGTCGGAAAGCTCAACACGCTGCTGGCCCGGCTGCGCGACAGTTTCGCCCGTCGCGGCTCCGGCGGGTGCGCCCCCGGAAAGCACAGCGACGACTGCCGTCTGCGGCCCGCCGACAGCGACGACGACTCGCACACCCGTACACCCGTGTAACAGAAGCAAAGACAAGGAACTCAATGGCTACGACCACACCGACCGGTGTGCGGGGCGGCCACGCCAAGCACGGGGGAACCGGTTCCCCCGACGGCGCGCCGATGACACACCGGCAGATCATGGAAGCACTGACCGGGCTGCTGCTCGGCATGTTTGTCGCGATCCTGTCGTCGACCGTCGTCTCCAACGCTCTTCCCGAGATCATCTCGGACCTCGGCGGTGGCCAGTCCGCGTACACCTGGGTCGTCACGGCCTCGCTGCTCGCGATGACGGCCACCACACCTCTGTGGGGCAAGCTCTCCGACCTGTTCAGCAAGAAGCTGCTGGTCCAGATAGCACTGATCATCTACGTCGCGGGCTCGGTCGTGGCCGGTCTGTCGACCAGCAGCGGCATGCTCATCGCCTGCCGTGTCGTGCAGGGCATCGGTGTCGGCGGTCTCTCCGCCCTCGCCCAGATCGTGATGGCCGCGATGATCGCCCCGCGTGAGCGCGGTCGCTACAGCGGCTACCTCGGCGCGGTCTTCGCCGTCGCCACCGTCGGTGGCCCGCTGCTCGGCGGTGTCATCACCGACACCAGCTGGATGGGCTGGCGCTGGTGCTTCTACGTGGGTGTGCCGTTCGCGGTCATCGCACTGATCGTGCTCCAGAAGACCCTGAAGCTTCCGGTCGTCAAGCGTGACGTCAAGGTCGACTGGACGGGTGCGTTCTTCATCAGCGCCGCCGTCTCGCTGCTGCTGCTCTGGGTGACCTTCGCGGGCGACAAGTACGACTGGATGTCCTGGCAGACCGGCGTGATGCTGGCCGGCTCCCTGGCTCTCGTCCTGCTCTTCGTCTTCACGGAGTCCCGGGCCAGCGAGCCGATCATCCCGCTGCGCCTCTTCCGTAACCGCACCATCACGCTGGCCTCGCTCGCTTCGCTGTTCGTCGGTGTCGCGATGTTCGCGGGCACCGTCTTCTTCAGCCAGTACTTCCAGCTGGCGCGCGGCAAGTCGCCGACGATGTCCGGCGTCATGACGATCCCGATGATCACCGGCCTGTTCCTCTCGTCGACCGTCTCCGGTCAGATCATCACCAAGACCGGCCGCTGGAAGGCCTGGCTGGTCAGCGGTGGCTTCCTGGTCACCGCCGGGCTCGGGTTGCTCGGCACGATCCGGTACGACACGACGTACTGGCACATCGCGATCTTCATGTTCGTGATGGGTCTCGGCATCGGCATGATGATGCAGAACCTGGTGCTCGCCACGCAGAACCAGGTCGCCCCGTCCGACCTCGGCTCGGCCAGCTCCGTCGTCACCTTCTTCCGTTCCCTCGGCGGTGCGATCGGCGTCTCGGCGCTGGGCGCCGTCATGGCGAACCGCGTCACCCACTACGTCAAGGACGGCCTCGCGGACCTCGGTCCGAAGGGCGCGGCCCTGGGCCACGGCGGTACCGGCGGCGGGGGCATCCCCGACCTGGACAAGCTGCCCGCACCGTTCCGTACGGTCGTGGAGAGCGCCTACGGGCACGGTGTCGGCGATGTCTTCCTGTACGCCGCTCCGGCCGCGCTGATCGCCTTCCTGATCACGATCTTCATCAAGGAGGTCGCGCTGAAGACGAACGCCGCGAACGACGCCCCGGCGGAGGCCGAGGTTCCCGCCGCGGTGCTCGCCGAGGTCCCGTCCGGCGCTGCCGCGCTGGTCGCCGAGGGCGCGGCCGGGGTCACCTCGGTCGACACGCTCGAGGCTCCGGTGGCGACCACGCCCGGCACGGCGGTGCGCGGTGTGGTGCGCGGTGCCGAGGGCGCACCCGTGGCCGGTGCAGCCGTCACTCTGATCTCGCTGGGCGGCCGGCAGCTGGGGCGCTCCGTCGCCCAGGCCGACGGCAGCTACGGCGTGCAGGCGCCGGGCTCCGGCAGCTACGTCCTGATCGCGTCCGCCGACGGTTTCCAGCCGCAGGCGTCCACCGTGGTCGTAGGCGACGAGCAGCTGTCGTACGACATCCTGCTCGTCGGTACGAGCGGCCTGGCCGGGACCGTGCGGGCCGCCGAGAGCGGCGCTCCGGTCGACGGCGCCATGGTCATCGTGACCGATGTGCGCGGCGATGTGCTGGCCACCGGCAAGTCCTCCGAGAGCGGCGAGTTCACCTTCGCCGAGCTGGTGCCCGGTGCGGTGACCGTCGCGGTGAACGCCGCCGGGTACCGTCCGCTGGCTCTGCCGGTGGAGATCGGCGGCCAGGGGGTCACCCGGATCGACGCCGCCCTGCAGTCCGGTGCGCTGGTCCAGGGTGTCGTGCGGGCCGGTGCCGCGCTGCGGCCGCTGCCCGACGCCCGCGTCACGCTCGTCGACGCGGCGGGCAACGTGGTCGCCACCTCGACGACCGGGGAGGACGGGGCGTACGCCTTCGCCGACCTGGATGCGGGCGAGTACTCGGTCATCGCGACCGGCTACCCGCCGGTGGCCGGGGCGCTGACCGTGGCCGGTCGCGGGGTCGACGGCCACGACATCGAGCTCGCCCACCCCGGCGAGTGATCGAGTAACACAGACCCCTGGTGGACAGCGCTTCGAGCGGAGAGGCTGCCCCCGGTGGAAATGGGCCCCGGTGGTGGGGACGGCAGGCAGGGGACGGCCTGCCGTCCCCGCCCCGGGGCCCGACTCATTGAGTCATGGAGCAAGGAGAGAAACGGGATGGGACTTCGCGCACAGGTACGGACGCGGGACGGCTGGGCCGTCCAGCACGCGGTCGTGACGGTGACCGACATGACCGGAACCCAGGTGCTGCGGGCCGCGGCCGACGAGGACGGGGCGGTCCGGACCGACGCTCTGCTGCCCGCCGGCGCGTACACGGTGATCGTGACCGCGGTCGGGTACGCCCCGGCCGCGTCGACCGCCCTCGTCACGGCGAGCGGCCGCGTCGAGGCCGGCACGGTGGTGCTGGCCCGCCAGGGCGGCGTGGAGCTGCCGCCGCCGGGTGCCTGGTCGCTGGACCCGGCGCACTCCTCGGTG
Organism: Streptomyces sp. NPDC005262; assembly: GCF_042872425.1. NCBI lineage: Bacteria > Bacillati > Actinomycetota > Actinomycetes > Kitasatosporales > Streptomycetaceae > Streptomyces > Streptomyces sp. NPDC005262. The sequence continues at coordinate 318,492 of NZ_JBIAKK010000005.1, read as the reverse complement.
GGCGCGGTCGCGCAGCACCTGGGGATCTCCAGCGTGCACGGCCGGTTCACCGAGTTCAGCGGCCGGATCGCGATCGCCGAGGAGCTCCACCGCTCCCGGGTCGACGCGATCATCAGCGCGGCCAGCATCGACACCGGCAACGACATGCGGGACAAGCACCTGCGGTCGCCGGACTTCCTCGACTCGGACCGTTTCCCGGAGATCACGTACCGCTCCCACGGGCTGGCCCCGGCCGGTCCCGACCGCTGGACCGTGCACGGCGAGCTGACGATGCACGGTGTCGCGCGAGACGTCGACCTGAACCTGAGTTACCTCGGCACCGGCCCCGACCCGTGGGGCGGGACGCGTGCGGCGTTCAGCGCCACGGCCGAGCTGCGCCGCGAGGACTTCGCCATGAACTACAACCAGGTGGTCCAGGCCGGCATCTCGGCGATCGGTACGACGCTCCGGGTCGAGCTGGACATCCAGGCCGTGCAGGGTGACTCCCTGCCGTCGTAGTCTGCGGACATGGCACCCAACATCGCGACCAACACCGCCGTGGAGCTCGACGAGTTGCTGGCGTTCGTACGGCCCAGGCACCGGGCGATCCTGCTGACCACCCGGTCCGACGGCCGCCCCCAGGGCTCGCCGCTGACGTGTGGCGTGGACGACGCGGGCCGGATCGTCGTCTCGACGTATCCCGAACGGGCCAAGACCCGTAACGCGAAGCGGGACGAGCGCGTCAGCGTGATCGTCCTTTCGGACGACTGGAACGGGGCGTGGGTGCAGATCGACGGCTCGGCCGAGGTGATCGATGCCCCCGACTCGATCGAACCGCTCGTCGAGTACTTCCGGAACATCTCGGGGGAACATCCGGACTGGGACGAGTACCGGGCGGCGATGGTGAAGCAGGGCAAGTCGATCATCCGGATCACTCCGGAGCGGTGGGGCCCCATTGCCACGGGCGGTTTCCCCGCCCACCTGGCGCCCGGCAACTGACCACTGTTCCGGGATGAATGAGAACCTTCCGGCACCGGGCCTGCTCGCCCGGGCCCGGCTGCTGGCCGCACCGACCGTCGGTGCCTCCGTCGTCCGCGGTCTGGAGCGGATCACCGGCCGCCCGGTGGAACAGGGTTTCTCCGGCACACCGCCGGAGGAACCCTTCATCTGCGTCGGGGCCACGCTGCCGGATGCACTTCGGAGCGGGCCGTTGGTGTGGTTCCACAGCGTGAACGCCGGCACGGACGCCCTGCTCGGCGCCGGACCGTGGCCGCCCGGGGCGCTGCTCACCCGGACGGTGGGCCGTATGGGTGAGCGGATCGCCCAGTACGTACTGGCCTGGGTGCTCGCCGACTGCCAGTCCGTCCCCGAGTTCGCCGCCCAGCACGCACGGGCCGAGTGGCGCCGTATCCCCTCCGAACTCGCCACCGGGCAGACCGCCGTGATCTACGGGACCGGTCGCATCGGCTCGGCCGTCGCCGGTCTGCTGCGGGCGTGCGGCATCCGGACCGTGGGCGTCGGGCGCGGGGCGCGTACGGCGCCGGCGGGCTTCGACCAGGTCGTCGGGGCGGACGACGACACACGGTCGCTCGCCTCGGCGCGGTGGGTGGTCTCCACGCTGCCGCTGACCCCCGCGACGGACGGTTTCTTCGGGACGGAGCGCTTCGCGGGCATGGGCGGAGCCACGTTCATCAACGTCGGCCGGGGCGCGACAGTGGACATGCGGGCGCTGGAGGCCGCCCTGCACACCGGTGCGGTGGGACGCGCGGTGCTCGACGTACTGCCCGAGGAGCCCGCCGCACCCGGCGACCGGTGCTGGCAGCTGCCCCGTACGGTGATCACCTCGCACTCCGCGGGCATCACGGCGGACGAGGACATCGTCATCGACTTCGCCGCGTGCTGGGAGGCGATGGCGGAGCGGCGGATGCCGGACACGGCCGTGGATGTGGGGCGCGGGTACTGAGAGTCGTGTGCCGGGACGGGCAGGATCTCAGCGGTCCCGCATCGCCTCGATGCCCGCGATCAGCAGGTCCAGGGCGAAGGTGAAGTCCCGCTCCCGCATCTCCTCGACCGTGTCGCCGCCGCGGGCGTCCATCAGGTCCTGCGAGGACTCCACGATCCGGCTGAGCTGCGGCTGGGACCGGATCGTGCCCATCGCCTGCTGGAAGAACTCGTCCTGGCTGAGCCCCGCCTCCGCGCTGCGCTGCACGAAGTGGCCCTCGATGGTGCCGAATCCGTACACGAACTGGAAGACCGCGGAGAGTGCTCCCGTCTGCCTGCGCAGCGGCAGCCCCGTCGCCCGGATCACATCCTGGACGGCGTACGAGAACAGCATCGAGTGCGGGCCGATGTTGAGGAAGTGACCCGCGAGCGGCGACACCCAGGTGTGCCGGACCAGCAGTTCCCGGTAGGTGGTGGCCAGTTCACGCAGCCGGTCGTGCCAGTGCGCCTCCTCCCGGGGAGGCGCGATCTCGCTGTAGACCGAGTCCAGGGCCAGCTCCAGCAGGTCGTCCTTGGTCTCGACGTACCAGTAGAGAGACATCGCGGTGACGTCCAGCTCGGCGGCGAGCCGGCGCATGGAGAACTTGGCGAGGCCCTCGGCGTCCAGCAGCCGGACCGTTGCCGCGGTGATCTTCTCGCGGTCGAGTCCGGCCGGCTGGTCGGCCCTGCGGGTGCGCGAGGGTGTCCGCCGGTCCAGCCAGACGCTGGTCCGGGCACGGTTTTTCACACGGTCGGCCGCGGACACCATGGCGCACTCTCCTCGTCTTGCCGGCGGGGCGGACCGGATCCGCATCCGGTGCGCAGGAACCGGGTTCATGCGTTCGGTACGCCCCGCCTGATGCTAGGCCGCCGCCGCGGCCGAGTCTGCCTGAGCCGATTCTGCCCGCTCCGCCCGCCGCAGCAGTACGGCGGCGAGCAGACCGCCGGCCAGCACCGCCACCGCTCCGACCAGCTGACTCGTCTCCAGCCCCGAGGCGAAGGCGTCGGTGATCCGACGCCGCTCCCCGTCTCCGGTCGCCGCGGCGACGGCGGCGGGCAGCGAGGCGGCGCCTACCGCCGCCGGCACGAGGGCGGCGAACCGGGAGTTCAGGACCGCACCGAGCACCGCTACCCCGAGCCCGTTGCCGCATTCGGCCAGCGTGCCGTTGACCCCTGCGCCCACGCCCGCCTTCTCCGGCGGAATGGCACTCATGATCGCGTTGGCCATGGCAGGCATGGCGAGGGCGATGCCCGCGCCCATCACGACCAGGCCCAGCAGCATGCCGCCGTAGCCGTTGCCGCCGGACAGCGCGATCGCGGCGAGACCCGCGGCCAGCAGACTCATGCCGGCGGCGATGGTGGCGGGCGTGCCCAGCCTGGGCACCAGCCTGGCGCCCAGGCCCGTGAGGTTGAGCACGACGACACTCAGCGCCAGCGGAGCCGTACGCAGACCCGCTTCCAGCGGTTCGTAGCCAAGAACGAACTGGAGCTGCTGGGTGAGCAGGAACAGCGAGCCTCCCATCCCGAACGCCACCAGGATCGCGCCCGCGACCGCCCCGATGAACTTCTGGTTCCGGAAGAAGTGCATGTCCAGCATCGGGTACGGGATGTGCAGCTCCCACAGCACGAAGCCGGTGAGGACGGCGACCCCGGTGAAGGCCGTGAGCAGGACACGGCCCGAGGTCCACCCGTGGGCCGGCCCGGAGATGATCGCGTACACGACAGCGGCCATACCTACGGTGGAGAGCAGCGCGCCGAGCAGGTCGGGACGGTCGCCGCGCGGGTTCTTGGACTCGGGAACGAGCCGGACCACGGCGACCAGGCCGATGACCGCGACCGGAATGTTGACCAGGAAGATCGCGCCCCACCAGAAGTGGTCGAGCATGACCCCGCCGATCAGCGGCCCGACGGCGAAACCGAGCGAGTTGACGGTGGACCAGATACCGATCGCCTTCACGCGCTCGGCGTCGTCGAAGATCTGGACGACGACGGCGAGGGTCGTGGTGATCAGCAGCGCACCGCCGATGCCCATGCCCGCACGGGCGGCGATCAGTTGCCCGGACGACTGGGCGAGCCCCGCCACCAGAGAACCGATACCGAACAGGGCGAGGCCCGCGAGCAGCATCTTCTTGCGGCCGTAGCGGTCGGCGGAGCTGCCGGCGGTGAGCAGCAGACCCGACTGGACGAGCGAGTAGGCGTTGATCATCCACTGCACATCGGCGGTGGACGCGTCCAGCTCCCGGGTGAGGGAGGGGATCGCGACGTTGAGGACCGTGTTGTCGAGCAGCACGGTGAGCTGGGCGAGGCAGATGACGCCGAGGATCATCCAGCGCTGCGGGTGGCCTGGGGACGTGAGCCGGTTCTGGGCGGCTTCGGTCGCCGTCATGCGGGCTCCTTGAGCTCCTGGAGTTCTTATACGGTGTACGGGAGAGTCCTTGTACACCGTAAAGCAACCCGCGTACGGCCTACAAGCAACTTTCGCGCGGTACGGTGCTCGACGCTGATCCGAGAGGGAGCCGACTAGCACCGGGAGTGGCATGTCACTGCGTCGTCGTACGGCGGAAGTCCTGATCGCTGCAGGCCTGTTGGGGGTGGCCGCCGTCCCGCCCGCCGGAGCTGTCGGGCACGGCCGTCCGGTGCCGCTGCGCGTCGCCACGTACAACATCCATGCGGGCGCCGGCATGGACAACGTCTTCGATCTGGACCGGCAGGCGGCGGAACTGCGCGCACTGGACGCCGACGTGATCGGGCTTCAGGAGGTGGACGTCCACTGGGACACCCGCAGTCAGTGGCGGGATGTCGCGGGCGAACTGGCCGAGCGTCTGCACATGCGGGTGTCGTTCGCCCCGATATACAGCCTCGATCCCACGACACCGGGCGCGCCAAGGCGTGAGTTCGGCGTCGCGGTGCTGTCCAGGTACCGGATCGTGAGCGCCGAGAACCACGAGATCACCCGGCTCTCCACCCAGGTCCCCGACCCCGTGCCGGCGCCCGCACCCGGCTTCGGCGAGGTGGTGGTACGGGTGAAGGGGATGCCCGTGCATGTGTATGTGACGCACCTCGACTACCGCGGTGACCCGTCCGTGCGGATCGCACAGGTCGCCGACACCCGGCGCGTCATGGCGGAGGACGAGGGGCGGAAGGTACTGCTCGGCGACTTCAACGCGGAGCCGGGCGCTCCGGAACTGGCCCCGCTCTGGCAGGAGCTGGCCGATGCCGAACCGGGCGCGCCGACCTACCCCGCGCTGAACCCCGTGAAGCGGATCGACTTCGTGGCCGTGTCCAAGGACGGCGTACGGGTACGCGACGCGGCGGTGGCCGAGACACTCGCCTCGGACCACCGCCCGGTTGTCGCCGATCTGCTGCTGCTCCGACGCTGACGGCCGGTTCGGATCAGCTCTTGGGCCGGGTCAGGTCGTAGAAGGTCGAACTGCCGGCAGTGACCTTCTCGAAGGTGTCCTCGACCCACGAGCTGATCTTGGACGAGGTGCCGCTGTCACCGCCCATCCCGCCCGTGCCGCTCGAAATGAAGTAGTGGATCCTTCCGTCCTCGACGTACTGCTTGAACTGGGCGAGCGTCGGGGACGGATCACTGCCGTTGAAGCCGCCGATCGCCATCACCGGGTCGCCGGTGGCGAGCTGGTAACTGGCGGCGTTCTGCGATCCGATGGCCGCGGCCGCCCAGGTGTAGGCGCCGGCATTCTTCTCCAGGAGCTTCTCGGCCTGCGAGCCGACCGACGAGCCGTTCAGCAGACCGCCCATGCCGCCGCCCGCACCCATGCCGCCTTCGGCCATGCCGCCAGGGCCGCCGCCCGGCATGCCGTTCTGCTGATTGCCCTGGGCCTGGCCCTGCGGGCCACCGCCCGGAAAGCCACCCTGACCGCCGGTCGGAATGCCGCCCTGGCCGCCGGTCGGCGGCCCACCCATGGCGCCGCCCTGCTGATCGGCCTGGCTGCTCCGGCCGTTCCGGCCCGGAGGCTGCATTCCCCCACCGCCCCCGGTACCACCCCGGCCGCCACCGCCCATCGTGCTGGCGCCCGACGGGCCGGCCGTGACGATCGAGCCCTGGTGCCCGGTGTTCAGCGTGGTCAGGGTGTACGCCGCCGGCCCGGCCAGCGATGCGACGAACCCGATGCCCACCGCGGCGAACGCCAGCCGGCGCCCGGCCCGGGCCGCGAGCAGCAGACCCGCCGCGCCCAGGAGACCGCCGACGAGGACGGCCCAGCGCAGCCACGGCAGGTAGTCCGGGGCCCGCCCCAGCAGCACGTACGACCACAGCGCCGTGACAGCGACCGTGGCGCCGAGCATTCCGCTCGCCGCCCACTTGGCCCGCTCCTCCCACAGGACCGTGACGCCCATGCCGACGAGCGCCGCGATGTAGGGGGCCAGGGCGACCGTGTAGTACTGGTGGAAGATGCCGGCCATGAAGCTGAAGACGACCGCGGTCATCAGCAGCGAGCCGCCCCAGGCGAGGAAGGCCGCGCGGGCGGTGTCCGTCCGCCTCGCCTTCCAGGTGATCCAGATGGCCGCGAGGAGCAGGATCAGCGCGGCGGGCAGCAGCCAGGAGATCTGGCTGCCGATCTCGGAGTTGAACATCCGGCCGATGCCGGTCTCGCCCCACTGGCCGCCGGACGGACCACCGCCGCCGCCGACGCTGCCGGTCTCGTCGCCGCTGATCCTGCCGAGCCCGTTGTAACCGAAGGTCAGTTCCAGGAAGGAGTTGTTCTGCGACCCGCCGATGTACGGGCGGGAGGAGGCGGGCCAGAGTTCGACGATCGCCACCCACCAGCCACCCGCGACCACCATCGCGAGCGCCGACAGCCCGAGTTGGCCGAACCGCTTCCGTACCGTCGTCGGCGCACACACCGCGTACAGCACGGCCAGCGGCGGCAGGATCAGGAACGCCTGCAGGGTCTTCGACAGGAACGCAAGACCGACCGCGACCCCGGCCCACACCAGCCACTTCGTCCGGCCGTTCTCCAGCGCGCGCAGCACGCAGTAGACCGTCACCGTCATCAGCAGCGCGAGGAGCGCGTCCGGGTTGTTGAAACGGAACATCAGCGCGGCCACGGGCGTCAGCGCGAACACCGTCATCGCGATCAGTCCGGCAGCCGCGCCGAACCGGCGGCGTACCGCCGCGTACAGCACCCCCGCCGTCGCCACGCACATCATCACCTGCGGAGCGAGGATCGCCCACGAGCTGAGACCGAAGATCCGCACCGACAGGGCCATCGGCCAGAGCGTGGCCGGGGGCTTGTCGACGGTGATGGCGTTCGCCGCGTCCAGCGAGCCGAAGAAGAACGCCTTCCAGCTCCGGCTGCCGGCCTGCACGGCGGCGGAGTAGAAGGAATTGGCGTAGCCGGATGCGCTGAGGTTCCACAGGTACGCCAGCGCGATGACCAGCAGCAGGGCGAGGAAGGCGGGCCGTGCCCAGCGCGGGTCCTCGGGCCTGCCCTTCCATACACGCCGCAGGAACGGCTCGTCCGCAGCCGGTGCGGCCGTGGTCGGCGGTGTCGGAAATCGGTCGGTGGGGTGCAGGGTGGTCATCGGACGTTCCCCAGTTCGTGGTGAGTGTCGTCGGCGCGGCCGGCCGCGGGGGCCCGGTCCGGGAAGACCCAGGCGCGCAGGAGCAGGAACCGCAGCACCGTCGCCGCGAGGTTGGCCGCGATCAGCACGGCGAGTTCCGTGCCGTGCGAGGGTGATCCGGACGCCGCGCCCAGCGCCGCGAGCGAGCCGCTGGTCAGTGCGAGGCCGACGGCGAAGACGACGAGGCCCTGCGCCTGGTGGCGTACCGCGCCGCTCCGGCCGCGTACGCCGAAGGTGAGCCTCCGGTTGGCCGCCGTATTGGCGACGGCCGACACCAGCAGCGCACCGCCGTTGGCGATCTGCGGGCCGGCGCCCAGTCGGAAGAGCGAGTACAGGGCGAGGTAGAAGAGCGTGGAGAGCGCGCCCACGACGCAGAACCCGACCAACTGCCGGGCCAGACCGCCCGGCACCCCGCTCAGTCCACGGTCGCGCGGATCGTCCCCGAAGGGCCGGGCGAGACGGTCCAGCGGCAGTGCCCCGACGGCCAACGCCCGGCCCACCCGCCACACACCTTTCAGGTCCTCGGTAGCCGTCCGCACGATGTGGACCGTGGAGTCGGGGTCGTCGACCCAGTCCACCGGCACCTCGTGGATGCGCAGCCCGGCGCGCTCTGCGAGGACCAGCATCTCGGTGTCGAAGAACCAGCCGGTGTCCTCGACCATCGGCAGCAGGCGCTGCGCGACGTCCCGCCGAATGGCCTTGAACCCGCACTGCGCGTCGCTGAACCGCGCGGCCAGCGACGACCGGAGGATGAGGTTGTAGGCCCGCGAGATGAACTCCCGCTTGGATCCCCGCACGACACGCGAACTGCGGGCCAGTCGCGATCCGATGGCCAGGTCCGAATGCCCGGAGATCAGCGGTGCGACGAGCGGGAGCAGAGCGTTGAGGTCGGTGGAGAGGTCGACGTCCATGTAGGCGAGGACCGGGGCGTCCGACTGCGACCAGACGGTACGCAGAGCCCGTCCGCGCCCCTTCTCCTCCAGCCGGTACGAGCGGCACCGCGGGAGGACCGCCGCCAGCCGTGCCGCCACCTGGGGCGTGCGGTCGGTGCTCGCGTTGTCGGCGACGGTGATCCGGAAGGCGTACGGGAAGGTGCGCACCAGATGGTCGTGCAGGCGCAGCACACAGGTTTCGAGGTCCTTCTCCTCGTTGTAGACGGGTACCACCACGTCGAGGACGGGGGCATCCGCCGCGTCCACCACTCCGGCCAGGAGATGCTCCCGGGCCGGCAAGGTGCTCCAGGAAGAGTCGGTTCGCATGTCATCGACAGTCGCCAACCCCGCTGTCACACCGGTGTGATGGACCTGTGGTTGTGCTGTGAGTCGGTACGGACCGGCGGAACAGCAGGCAGAACCGCAGGCAGATGGACGGCGAAGACCGTGCACCCGGGCACCGACCGCACCTCCACCCGGCCGCCGTGCGCGGTGACGACAGCCTGCACGATGGCCAGGCCGAGCCCGGTGGAACCGGCGTTGCGCGAGCGCGACGCATCGCCGCGCGCGAACCGTTCGAAAACATGCGGCAGCAGCTGCACCGGGATTCCCGGCCCGTCGTCCTGTACCTCCAGCGTCACCCACGGATGAGCGGCCCCGGCCCGTACGCGCGCGGTGACGGTGGTACCGGGCGGGGTGTGCGTTCGGGCATTGGCCAGCAGATTGACCAGTACCTGGTGGAGCCTGGTCGGATCGGCGTGCACGGTCGCGGGTTCGTCGGGCAGCTCCAGCCGCCAGTGATGACCCCGCTGCCCGGCTGCGCGGGCATCGCTCACCGCGTCGACGACGATCGGCGACAGATCAGTGCTCTCGTACGAGAGCGGGCGCCCGGCATCGAGGCGGGCCAGGAGCAGCAGATCCTCCACCATGCCCGTCATCCGCTCCGCCTCGGACTCGATCCGCCCCAGCGCGTGCCGGGTGTCGGGACCGGTCTCCTCGCGTCCGCGCCGGGTCAGTTCGGCGTAGCCGCGGATCGAGGCCAGCGGTGTCCGCAGCTCATGGCTGGCGTCCGCGACGAACTGCCGTACCCGCATCTCGCTCTCCTGGCGCACCGCCAGCGCCGAACCGACATGGCCCAGCATCCGGTTGAGCGCCGCGCCCACCTGTCCGACCTCGGTCCGCGGATCCGCCTCGGCATCCGGCACCCGCTCCAGGGGTGCCACCTCACCGCTGTGCAACTGGAGTTCGGAGACCCGGGTGGCGGTCGCTGCGACCCGGCGCAGCGGCCGCAGTGCGACCCCGACCATGGCGGCCCCGGCGATCCCGGCGGCGATCAGCCCGGCCCCGGTGACACAGACCTCGACGAGTATCAGGGTGGTGAGGGCGCCGCGCACCTCGGCGGCGGGGATGCCGACGAGGACGGTCGTCGTCCTGTCCGCTCCCACGACAGCCTCCACGCGGTACGGGCCGAGTCCGGGCAGATCGACGCTCCGCACCCCTTCCCCGACCTCGACGTCCGCCGCCTCCAGGGCCTTCCCCTCCGCACTCTTCAGCGGCCGCTCACCGGCCGCGGCGCTCTGCTCGAGGGCGTCGGGATTCTCCTGGACCACGCTCGACGCAGTGATCGAACCGTCCACGGCCACCGCGCCGAGCGTGCCGAAGGGCTGCCCGCGGGCGTCGATGAAGGCCAGCGGGTCGTCGTCCGGACCGCCGCCGGGCATCGGCAGCTCCCCCGCGCCCCCGCCAACGCCGCCCGGCGGCTTCGAGGCACGCATGGCGATGGAGTGCAGCTGGTCGTCGAGCTTGTCGTACATGTAGCTGTGGAAGGCGATGGTGGTGACCGAACCGATCACCGCGGCCACCACGGCGATCAGCGTCACCGCGGACACCACCAGTCGGGTCCGCAGCGTCCACGGCCCCCTTCCCCACCGCTCTCCGCGCCGCCGCGCCCGTCCGCTCACCGCGCTACTCACCGGGCTTGATCAGATACCCGGCCCCGCGCCGGGTGTGGATCATCGGCGTCCGTCCGGCGTCGATCTTCTTACGCAGATACGAGATGTACAGCTCGACGACGTTCGCCTGCCCGCCGAAGTCGTAGTTCCACACCCGGTCCAGGATCTGCGCCTTGCTCAGCACCCGTCGCGGATTGCGCATCAGGAAGCGCAGCAGCTCGAACTCGGTCGCGGTGAGGTGGATGGAGGTCGTCCCCCGGCTCACCTCATGGCTGTCCTCATCGAGCACCAGGTCACCGACGACGAGCGTCGACTCGCTCCGTACCGTCGCCGTCCCGGACCGCCGGATCAGCCCGCGCAGCCGCGCCACGACCTCCTCCAGGCTGAACGGCTTCGTCACATAGTCGTCGCCGCCCGCCGTGAGTCCGGCGATCCGGTCCTCCACCGAGTCGCGTGCGGTCAGGAACAGCACGGGGACTTCGGAGAGATCCCGGCGAAGCTTGCCGAGCACCGAGAGCCCGTCGGTGTCGGGCAGCATCACATCGAGGATCACCGCATCGGGCCGGAAGTCGCGCGCCATGCGGACGGCACTCGCACCGTCCCCGGCGCTGCGCACCTCCCAGCCCTCGTAGCGCAGGGCCATGGAGAGCAGCTCGGCGAGCGGCGCCTCGTCGTCCACGACCAGCACGCGGACGGGATTGCGGTCCGGCCTCAGCAGTTCGGTACGCCCCTGGGGCGTGGTCGTCGTCATGCCGCAACCCTGTGCGACGCCTCTGAGAGGGTCCTTTCCCGATCCTGTGAATTCCCTGAGAAACCAGGAAAGGCGGGCTCAGCGCCGGTCGAACATCGCGTGCGCGTTCCCGTAGCAGACCGCCCGCAACCAGTCGTCCCCCAACTCCAGCCGCTCCAGGGCATGCAGCTGGTGCACGTACGGGTACGGAATGTTCGGGAAGTCCGTCCCCAGCAGGATCCGGTCCCCGAGATCGGCGAGCCGTCCCCGCTCCGCCACCGGGAACGGCGTGCGGTCCTCCGAGAAGTCCGTGAACGCCATCGTCGTATCGAGCCGCACCTCGGGGTACGCCTCCGCCAGCGCCAGGAACTCCGCGTACTCGGGCATCCCCATGTGTGCCACCACCAAGCGCAGCCGCGGATGCCGGGCGAGCAGCCGGCCGACCGGCTCGGGCCCGGTGTACTTGCCGGGTGCGGGACCGGAACCGCAGTGCATCACGACCGGGACCGCGGCCTCGGCCAGCAACCCCCAGACCGGTTCGAGCAGTGGATCGTTCGCGTCGTACGCCCCGACCTGAAGGTGCGACTTGAAGATGCGCGCCCCCGCCTCGACCGCCTCGCGGACGTAACGCTCCACGCCCTCCTCGGGGAAGAGGGTCGCGGTGTGCAGACAGTCGGGCACCCGTCGCGCGAAGTCGGCTGCCCAGCCGTTCAGCCAGGCCGCCATCCCCGCCTTGTGCGGATAGAGCATCGAGGTGAACCGCCGCACGCCGAAGGACCGGAGCAGCGCGAGCCGTTCGTCCTCGTCGTGCCGGTAGGCGATCGGCCACTCCGTCCCGGTCAGCGGACCGGCGGAGTCGAAGTACGCCCACACCTTGCGGAGCACCTGCTCCGGCATGAAATGCGTATGGACATCGATCAGTCCCGGCAGCCCGAGCCCTTCCCAGAACCGCACCACGTCATCGCTGCCGCCATTCACCGCGCACTCCTCGTCCGCCCCGTCCCGACCTGATCACCGACGATCTCAGAAGAGCCCGTCCTGCACGCCGCCGCCCCCGATATCGATCACCGGCACCGTCACCCCCGACCGCGCATCGGCCCCCACCAGTTCCCATCCGGTCATCAGCCGGGTGTCCAGCACGACCACGCCGTCGGCGGCCGCCAGATGCAGATCGGGCCCGGCGGCCGCGACCAGCTGCCCCGCGACGACCCCGCCGTCCATCAACTCGGTCACCGCCCGGGCCACTTCGACCGGGCCGTCGAGCCCGAACAGCCCCATGTGATCGACGGGCTCGAACGGCAGCCGCTCCAGCGACTGCGGCCATCCGGCCCCGTCCCGCTCCAGCGCAGCCGCCTGCCCGTAGAGCCCCTCGACCTCCGCGACCCGTTCCGCGGCCCCGGGCAGCGCGGCCCGCACCGCACGCTTGCGCGCGTAGGGGATCCGGTCCGGCACCCCCAGCGCCGACCGCAGCAGCTCCTCGGTACGGCGCGCCGCCATCAGCGGCCCGCGCCCCAGCCAGCTGTAGACCACGGCCCCCTGCTCCCGCAGCCGCGCCGCGCCCCGCGCCTCGGCGGTGATCCCCACCTTCACCATGGCGGGACCGAACCAGGCGAGATAGACGCGGTACGTCCGCGGGTCGTCGGCAATCGTGTCGGCGGCCACCGAGTGCGCCCGGTCCAGCCGCGCACACTCCGGGCACCGCGCCCCGGTACTCCGCCCGGACACCACGGCCGCCAGCGGACATACGTTCCCCCGGGCGCCCACACAGTGCCGCTCACCGCCGGCGCGGAACCCGAGCTCCTTCCCGTACGCAAGGACACTCACCCGCGTCGAACCGGCCTCACGCTTCGCCCGGTCCGTCGCCCCGCCCTTCCGCCACCCCAGGACCGGCCCTTCCTGGGGCCATCGCAACCCGGTGCAGTGCCAGCTCATGCATGCGATCGTAACGACGCTCCGCGCCGGGGTGGAGATCCTGACGGACAGGCCACGAACGGATGCGACGACCACGCCGACCAGTACGGTCGAACAGCGCAGGGACGCAGCCCGAGGTCCGTCGCGGTACTAGGATCCGGGCCATGGCTCTGACCGTGAACGACATGGACCGGTTCGAAGCCTGCATGCCCCGCCTGGAAGCCATCGCCTACCGCCTCCTCGGCTCTGCGAGCGATGCCGAGGACGCCGTGCAGGACACGTTCCTGCGCTGGCAGGCCGCCGACATCGACCGCATCGAGGTCCCCGAGGCCTGGCTGACGAAGGTTCTCACCAACCTGTGCCTCAACCAGCTCACCTCGGCCCGCACGCGGCGCGAGACCTATGTGGGCCAATGGCTGCCCGAGCCGCTGCTCGCCGGGGACCCGATGCTCGGCCCGGCCGACACCGCCGAGCAGCGCGAATCCGTCTCGTACGCGGTCCTCACCCTCATGGAGCGCCTCTCCCCCAACGAACGGGTGGTGTACGTGCTGCGGGAGGCCTTCGACTACCCGCACCGGCAGATCGCGGAGATCCTCGACATCACCGAGGCCGCCAGCCAGCAGATCTTCCACCGCGCCAAGAAGCACGTCGCGGACGGCAGGACCCGCACCGAGATCGACGAGGCCGCAGCCCGGCGAATCGTCGAGGAGTTCCTCGCGGCCGCCACCAGCGGCCGGACCGAGCCGCTCGTGCGGCTGCTCACCGAAGACGCCATCTCGATCGGTGACGGCGGCGGGAAGGTCCCGGCCCGCGCCAAGGCGTTCGAAGGTGCCCTCGCGGTCGCGAAATTCGTGCGGGGCCTGTTCAAGCCCGGCAAGGCCAAGCGCGCCATCGTCGGCGGCTCCCCCGGGATCTACGCCACGACCGCGAACGGCGCCCCCGCCCTCGTGGCTGTCTTCGACGGCCGGGTCGTCGGCGTCATGTGCCTGGAGGTCACCGCCGAGGGCATTGCCGCGTTCCGCAACCAGGTCAACCCGGACAAGCTCGAACGCGCGACCCGGCGGTGGGCGGCCGGGGACCACGGGGAACCCTTGCTCAACGCCTTCTGACCTCGATGTGAGGTGCTTCACATCGCGCTCTTGTCAGGAAACGGCGGGCTGCCCGGTTCAAGTGGCGAACCCGCGCGAGACAGGAGCAGGGAAATGCCTCACCGAATCATCGTCCTCGGAGCCGGATACACCGGAGCCATCGCCGCCGGTCGCCTCGCCAAGCGGCTGCGACGCGAGGACGTCGCCATCACTCTCGTCAACGCCGAGCCCGACTTCGTCGAGCGCGTCCGGATGCACCAGCTGGCCGTCGGCCAGAACCTCAAGCCCCGGCCCTTCAGCGAGATGTTCGCGGGCACCGGCGTCGAACTGAAGCTCGCGAAGGTCACCGGCGTCGACGTCGGCAGCAAGACTGTCGCCGTCATCGACGCGAACGGTGCCGAGGAGTTGGAGTACGACAGCCTCGTGTACGCCCTCGGCAGCGGTTGGAACACCCAGGACGTCCCCGGCGCCGCCGAGCACGCCCACGAGATCACCAGCCGCCCCGGAGCACTCCGGCTGCGCAAGCGCCTGGCCGGCCTGGATGCCGGACAGTCCGTCGTCGTCGTCGGCGGCGGCCTCACCGGCCTGGAGGCCGCGGCCGAGATCGCCGAGGCCCGCCCGGACCTCGACGTCGCCCTCGCCGCCCGCGGCGGGCTCGGCGACTGGCTCTCGCCCAAAGGCCGCCGGCACCTGCGGAAGGTCTTCGACAAGCTCGGCATCACCGTGCACGAGCAGACCGCCGTCACCGGCGTGGGGGCCGACTGCGTCACCACCGCCGACGGCACGTCCGTCCCGGCCACGGTCACCGTGTGGACCACCGGCTTCGCGGTCCACCCGATCGCGAAGGCCACCGCTCTGGAGGTCACCGGAACAGGTCAGATCGTGGTCGACGGGACCATGCGTTCGGTCTCGCACCCGGACGTGTACGCCATCGGCGACGCGGCCATGGCCATGGGCCCCGGCGACAAGCCGCTGCGGATGTCGTGCGCCTCGGGCACCCCCACCGCGTGGCAGGCAACCGATGCCATCGCGGCACGCCTGACCGGCGGGAAGCTCCCGAACGCGCCGCTCCGCTACTTCAACCAGTGCATCTCACTGGGCCGCAAGGAAGGCGTGATCCAGTACGTCACCGCCGACGACCGTGCCGTCCGGGCGGCCCTGACCGGACGGCTCGCCGCCGTCTACAAGGAGCTGGTCTGCAAAGGCGCGGCCTGGGGCGTCGCCAACCCGACGCTCGGGATGCCGACCCGGCGCCGCCGCGTCGCGCAGGAGCGGGCCCGGGCAGGATCGGCCGTCAACGCGTCGGCCTGACCCGGCCGTACTTCTACCGGCCTTGGACGACGACTCGGTCCCCGGGCGCGAACAGGTGGGTGACGCCACGCCGGTCGGCCGCGACAGCCACAGGGCTCCGGGCACTCGCGAAGGGACACTGCGGATTCCGGCTCGCCGGGTCGAACTGGGCGCTCGCCCCGGCCGCCTGGCGTCAGGTCCCCTTTGCTCCACAGCCCGTCGAACACTGCCGTCAACGCAAAAGCCGGAGGCCCTCAGGATTTCTCCTGAGGGCCTCCGGCCTGCTGTGCACTCGGCAGGATTCGAACCTGCAACCTTCTGATCCGTAGTCAGATGCTCTATCCGTTAAGCTACGAGTGCTTGGCGTTCCGGGCTTTTCTGCCTGGTCGGCGTTGCGGGAACAACATTACATGACCCGCGCCGTCACGCGAAATCCATTGCCCACACCGCCTCTGACCTGCGAATACGCCGTGTGGCGCCTCATTCGGTCACCTCGCTTCGCGCTGCCGCGAGCGCGTTGCGCGTCCGGATACGACTGAAGCCCCGGCCAGTGGCTCGGGGCTTCAGCGATCAAGCGGAGGCGGAGGGATTTGAACCCTCGATGGGCTTTAAGACCCAAACCGCATTAGCAGTGCGGCGCCATAGACCGGACTAGGCGACGCCTCCAGCACACCTCGCGCGAGCGCGAGTGGTGCGTGCAGATGATGACACAGCTGAGCGCTGTCTCTCCAATCGCCGCCTACGGTACTAGGCAGTCGGCCACGAGAGCAAAGCGTCCGGGTTGCGCAACGCCGCGGCGTGCGGAGCGTTAGTGAGGACGGGGGTACCGCCTCCACCGTTCTTCCGCGTCCGACAGGAGCTCCGCATGCTGCGCCGCCTCGCCCTCACCGCTGTCGCATCCCTCGCCGTGCTGTCGGCTGCCGCACCGGCCACGACCGCCGCAACAGGCCCCGTGCCGCTGCTGACTCTTCCGCTGCCGCTGCCGTCGGCGCTCCAGGGCGACGACGGCAGCGCGCAGACCCGGCTGAGGGTGACGGTCTCGGG
This sequence comes from Streptomyces sp. NPDC005262, assembly GCF_042872425.1. NCBI lineage: Bacteria > Bacillati > Actinomycetota > Actinomycetes > Kitasatosporales > Streptomycetaceae > Streptomyces > Streptomyces sp. NPDC005262. Next base: position 302,000 of record NZ_JBIAKK010000005.1, on the reverse strand, counting down.
CTCCGGCGACCGGGAGGCCGACGGCGTGTACGAACTGCGCTGCCTCCCGGCCGGCGGCACCCATCCGGTGGCGCAGCAGGCGTGCGACCGGCTGGCGGAGCTCGCGCAGTCCACGGACAGGGACGGCGGCACGAACCCTTTCCGTCCGGTGCCCGCGGACGCCATGTGCACCCAGCAGTTCGGCGGCTCGGCCACGGCCCGGGTCACCGGGACCTGGCGGGGGCAGCACGTCGACGCGCCCTTCGACCGGACCAACGGATGCGAGATCGCCCGCTGGAACACGCTGCGGCCGGTGCTTCCCAACGTCCGCTGACCACGGCTTCCGGGCTCGTCGCAGAACCCGTACCGGGAGCTTCACAGGACTCGCACAGCGCAGGAGTCGTACACCGTATGCACAGAACCTTGGTGAGAGCTCCCCCTCATCCGCCGTCGGATGCCCCTCCCCTGCCTTTAGACTCCTCCAGTGACAGCCTGCGGCCCGAGGGGCAAGATGGGGCCCGCTGTCGGCAAGGTGCGGTAATCAGGGAGGAAGCGTCGTCGTGAGCAGCAGGCCATCCCGAGGCGCTGCTCGCCTCGCAGCCATACTCGATGCCCTTCCGGACGGGCTGTTGCTCGTCAATTGCAACGGCACGGTCGTCAACGCCAACACCATCGCCCTCGAAATGTTCGAGACTCCGGGCACCGCGCTCGTCGGTCGTGGACTGCTCGATCTGCTGCCGGAGTTCGACTCCAAGCTGATTCCGGGGTCGATGCGCACGCCCGAGGCCGCGGACGAGCGGGGCCGTACGAAGCCGACGCGGATGACCGCGCGGCGGACCGACGGCACCGAGTACCCGGTCGAGGTCACCAGCGCCAGCCTGGAGGACGGGCAGGCCGCGTACAACGACTTCCAGGCCGGCTACACCGGCAGCTACACGGGCGACGAGCTGCTGATGCTCGTCGTACGGGATCTGTCGGGCACCGTCGACACCGAGGCCGAGCTGGCCCGTTCGCAGCGGCAGACCGAGATGATCCTGCGGGCCGCAGCCGAGGGTGTCGTCGGTACGGACACGGACGGCCGGGTCGTTCTGGTCAACCCCGCCGCCGCGCAGATCCTCGGATTCCGGGCCAGCGACCTGGGCGGCCAGGAGCTGCACCCGCTCATCCTGCACTCGCGTGCGGAGGGCGAGCCGTTCCCGTACGAGGAGTCGCCGCTCGCCGACACGCTCAAGTCCGGGCGCAAGCACCGGGTGCGCGGGCAGGTCCTGTGGTCCAAGAGCGGCGCCCAGGTGCCGGTCGACCTGACGACCGCGCCGGTCCGCGACGGGGACCAGCTGGTCGGCGCGGTGATGACGTTCACCGATCGCAGGCCGTACGAGGAACTCACCAAGCAGCACACGGCGCAGCTCACCGAGCTGACCGAGAGCCACACCACCGAGGTCGCCGAGCTCACCGAACGGCACACCGCCGAGGTCGCCGAGCTCACCGAACAGCACACCACCGAGCTGGCCGACCGGACCGAGCGGTACGCGGCGGAGCTGGAGGAGCAGGCCGAACGGATCACGGACCTGACCGCCCGGCACCACCAGCTGACGGCCGTGCTCGGCGAGTCGCTGCGCGGCCCGCTGGAGGAGCTGCGCGGCGAGCTCTTCAAGCTCGCCGCCGACCCGGCGGGCCAGCTGTGGCCCGAGGCCAACCAGATCCTGCATCACCTGGCTGCCGGCTATGCCCGCATGACGACACTCGTCGACAACGTGCTGGGCTTCCAGCGGCTGGACAGCGGTGCGGAGCAGCTGGTCAAGGAGACCGTGCTGCTCGACGGCGTCGTGACGGCCGGCATCGACGCCGCCGTCGAGCTGATCGGCCCCGGCCGGGCCCAGTTCGCGGTGCATGCGCCGCCGATCGAGGCCGAGGTCGACGCGGGTCGACTGGTGACTGCGCTCGCGCATCTGGTCGCGGATGTCGCCGGGGTCGACTCGACCGGCAAGGCGCGTGTGGTGCCGGGCGGCGGCTATGTCGACTCGACGGTGGTCGTGGCGGCGGCGCAGCGCGGTGAGGTCGTACGGATCGAGGTGCGCGGACCGTTCGCCGGGGGAGACCCGGTGCACGAGCCGATCGTGCGCGGAATCGTGCGGGCGCACGGCGGTGTGCTCCAGACGCACGAGATGCCGGGAATGAGCGGCAGCGCATATGTGCTGGAGGTGCCGCTGGGCGCGGGGTCGGGCACCGTGATGCCGCCGGAGCCGCCCGCCGTGCAGGCACCGGCGGAGGCGACGGTCGGTGGTGCTGCCGGAGCCGGTGCCGTTCAGGAGCAGCCGGGCACACCGCCCGGCGGGCGGCGCAGGGCCCGCAGGGCGTCGACGGACGCCTTCCTGGAGAGCCCGGTGGGTGCGGCGGAAGCCGGACCGGAGGCCGGCCCTGGGGCGGTGGAGCCGACCGGACGGCGCCGGGCGCGGCGTGAAGCGGTGGCACAGGAGGAGCCGGCTCAGCAGGGTCCGCAGTCGCCCCAGGGGCTCGTCCCCGCCCAGCAGCAGGGCGAGGGATCCGGGCGTAGGCGAGGGAGGCCCAGCCCGGCCGAGGCGCCGGGTGCGCCCGCGCAGTCCCCGCTGCCCGCACAGTCCACCCAGTCTCCGCAGCCCGCGCAGGGGCCCGGGCAGGCGTTGGCCCTGCCCGGAGCCGCGGCACCGTCCGAGGGCTCCGTGGTGACGGCGGCCGAGGGCGCACAGGGCGGTGGCGGCCGTCCGCAGCGCGGGCAGACCGTGCCGCCGCAGGGCGTTCCGGCCGAGATGCCGGCGCCTGCGGGCGGACACCGGACTCGTCAGGGCCATGAGAATCAGCTGGCCCTCCCGGCAGTCGCTCCTGCCGCCGGCCAGGGGCAGAGCGAGGCCGGCCCGCAGCAGGGCCAGGCCCAGCCGCAAGCGACCGGGCGGCGGGCCCGGCGGGCGCTCGGGACCGCGCAGGACCGGTCCGTTCCGGCCGAGTCGGCGGGGCCGCGGACCGCGTTCGCGCTCCCGCCCGCCGAGGCCGACCGGATCCCGCCCACGGCCGGTGAGGCGGACTCCTCGCTGCCCGGACACCATGGCGTCGTGCGGGGCCCGCACGACGAGCACACGCCACCGCAGGCGCAACCCACGCCGACCGGCCGCCGCCGGGCCCGTCAGGCCGGCGCACCGCTGCAGCCGGAGCCTCTGCAGCAGCCGATGCAGCCCGCGCAGCCCGGGGGCTGGGCGGAGGACGGCGCCTCGGGACAGGGGCCGGCCCCTGTCACACCCCCCGGCGACGGCCTGGACCGGGCCGGAGCGGGTCACACCACCCACACCACCGGCACCACCGACCCCGCCGGTGTGACGGAGAGCCGCCCGCGAGACACCGCGTCCGTACCTGCACCCGTGCCCGCTCCGGCAGCCGAGCCCGTGCCGGATGCGCGGCGCCAGCCCCTGCCGGCCGAGGCCCCCATGCCCGCATCCGCGTCGGCCGACTCGACGCAGGGGCGTGCGTTCAGCGTGCGGACGCTCGGGCAGGGCGTGCCGTTCGTCCAGCACCTCGCCCATCAGCAGAACCAGACGCTCGGTGGCGCCGGCCGGCGCCGTAAGCTCGCCGCCCCGCCCGAGGCCGAGCGCACCACACAGCCCGCCGTGCCGCATCCGGCCGCCGCACAGCCCGGTGTCGCACAGCCCGGTGTCGCACCGGCCGCTGCTCCCACGACCAGCACCTCCGGGCAACTGCTGTCCGCCCCGGCGGCCGAGGGGCGCGCATACGCCATCGGGGCACCCGACGAGGGCGCCGAAGGTCCGGAGCCGCTGGACGGTCCGGGAGGCGCGGTGGAGGTCGCCAACCGTCCGTCGCCGCAGCCGGTCGACGACGAGCTGCCCCCGGAGCCGCTGGACAACCCGCGTCGGCTCCTCGTCTGGCCCGCGCCCGACGTCTCCACCCAGCAGGCGCTGGGCGACCGCGGCTACCGGCCGGTGATCGTGCACTCCCGCGAGGAGGTGGACGCCCAGATCGCGGCATTCCCCGCGGCGCTCTTCGTCGACCCGCTGACCGGCCCCATCACGCGTACGGCCCTGCAGTCGCTGCGCCAGGCGGCGGTGGCCGCGGAGGTTCCGGTACTGGTGACGGCCGGTCTGGGGCAGGCGTCGCGGGAAGCGGCGTACGGTGCCGATCCCGCCGTGCTCCTCAAGGCGCTCGCTCCCCGCGACAGCGAGCAGCACCCGCCGCGGGTGCTGCTGATCGAGGAACACGAAGAGATCGCGGTGGCACTGACGGCGACGCTGGAGCGCCGCGGCATGCAGGTCGCGCGGGCCGCCACCGACGACGAGGCGGTCTCGCTGGCGTCCCGGATGCGGCCGAACCTGGTGGTGATGGACCTGATGCAGGTACGCCGCCGCCGGGCCGGGATCATCGACTGGCTGCGCGCGAACGGCCAGCTCAACCGGACCCCGCTGGTCGTCTACACCTCGGCGGACATGAACCGGGCGGAACTGCCGAAGCTCAGCTCGGGCGAGACCGTGCTGTTCCTCGCGGAACGCTCGACGAGCGAAGAGGTGCAGTCCCGCATCGTCGACCTGCTGGCGAAGATCGGCACGAACTGACGACGGACGGGCGCATGCGACGAGGGCGGTACGGAGTTTCCCGTACCGCCCTCGTCGCACGCGCCCGGCGGACACTCTTCAGGCCGTGACGGACCCATGGGACCCGTCCGTCAGAGGTGGGTGATCTCCAGCTCTCCGTCCGCGTACTGCTTGCGGATCACCTTCTTGTCGAACTTGCCGACGCTGGTCTTCGGCACCGACGGAATGAGTGTCCAGCGCTCCGGCAGCTGCCACTTCGCTATACCGGACTCCGCGAGGAACCCCTTCAAGGTCACGTAGTCGGCGGTGGCGCCGTCCTTGAGGACCACGGTCGCGAGCGGACGCTCGCCCCACCTCTCGTCCGGGACGGCGACGACGGCGGCCTCGGCCACATCCGGGTGCGCCATCAGGGCATTTTCCAGCTCGACGCTCGAAATCCACTCCCCGCCGGACTTGATGACGTCCTTGGCACGGTCGGTGAGGGTGAGGAAGCCGTCCTCGCTGATGACGCCGACATCACCGGTCTTCAGCCAGTCGTCGTCGCTGAACTTGTCCTCGGGGCGCAGCGCCTCGCCGTCCGCACCTCCGTAGTACGCGCCTGCGATCCATGGGCCGCGCACCTCCAGCTCACCGGCCGACTCACCGTCCCAGGGCAGATGGTCGCCGCCGGGGCCGACCAGCCGCGCCTCGACGCCGGCCGGGAAACGACCCTGGGTGATCCGGTACGGCCACTCCTGCTCCTCCGTCAGACCGGCGGGCGGGTTGGCCATGGTGCCGAGCGGCGACGTCTCCGTCATGCCCCAGGCGTGGCACAGGCGGACACCCAGCTTGTCGTACGCCTCCATCAGGGCGGGCGGGCAGGCGGCGCCGCCGATCGTGACGCGGGCCATCGAGGTCAGATCGCGCGGGTTGGCGGTGACCTCGGCGAGCAGTCCCTGCCAGATGGTGGGGACTGCGGCGGCGTGGGTCGGCTTCTCACGCTCGATCATGTCGGCGAGCGGGGCGGGCTGCAGGAAGCGGTCCGGCATGAGCATGTTGACGCCGGTCATGAACGTCGCGTGCGGCAGACCCCAGGCGTTGACGTGGAACTGCGGGACGACCACCAGCGTGGTGTCCTTGTCGGACAGCCCCATCGACTCGGCCATGTTGACCTGCATGGAGTGCAGGTAGATGGAGCGGTGGGAGTAGACGACGCCCTTGGGGTCGCCGGTGGTGCCGGAGGTGTAGCACATGGCGGCGGCCTGGCGTTCGTCCAGCTCGGGCCAGTCGTAGCTGGTCGGGCGGCCGGCGATCAGCTCCTCGTAGTCGTGCACCTGCGGCACGGCGCCGTCGAGCACCGACCGGTCGCCTGGCCCCACGACCACCACATGCTCGATCGACGTCAGGTGGGGGAGGAGCGGCGCAAGAAGCGGCAGCAGCGAGCCGTTGACGAGGACGACCTTGTCATCCGCGTGCTTGACGACCCAGATCAACTGCTCGGCGGGGAGCCGCAGGTTGAGCGTGTGAAGCACCGCGCCCATGGAGGGGATCGCGAGATACGCCTCGATGTGCTCCGCGTTGTTCCACATGAGGGTCGCCACCCGCTGGTCGCCGACGACACCGAGCTCGTCGCGCAGGGCGTGGGCGAGCTGTGTGGCACGGCGGCCCACTTCGGCGAAGCTCCGCCGCTGCGGCTCGGGCTCGCCGGTCCAGGTCGTGACCTGAGACTTCCCGTGGATCGTCATCCCATGCGTCAGGATGCGGGTGACAGTCAGCGGTACGTCCTGCATGGTGCTCAGCACGGCGTCCTCCCGGTAGGCGCTACGCGGCAGTAAGGTTCCGCTGATTCTGCGCACATACCGCTCGGTATGTCACTACTCCCGGGAGTACGAATCGGTTTCCGTCGGATTCCCCTGGCCGGCATGCCGACGGGGCCCGCGGTGCGGGGAACCGGGAGTCAGGACCAGAACTCGTCGCTGACCTGAATGTCTTCCATGCACTCGTCAAGGTCGGTGGCCTTGTCACCGATGATCCGGAAGACGATCCCGCCCATGGCGTCGATCGTCCGCCCCTTGCGCTTCGCCAGGACCCGATGCACAGACACTGCGTGCCCCCGGCCGTCGACCAGCACATTCAGCAGCGTGGCCGTCATCGTGCCGTCCGATTCCTCGGCCAGTCGCCGGTAGTACGCGAGCATCTCGTCCCGGCCCTTGTAGTCACCGGAGAGTGGACTGCTGCCCGGGACGTGGTGGGTCGCGTCGCCCGTCAGCATCTCGGTCAGCGTCTCCATGTCACCGCGGTTGAACGCTTCGTAGCCCTTGCGGACCAGCGCGGCATGCGGATGTTCAGCCATGACCGCCGCCACCTTTCTCGGCTTCTGGTTTCCCTGTTTCCGGGGAGGAAGGCTGATACCACCCACCGTCGCACCACCCGGAACGCCTCGCGAGCCCGCACCCCCCGCATGCCGGCCCGTCAGCCCGCCGTACTGCCCGCCCGCCGGTGAGGTTCGGGCTCAGCGCACGGGACTCAGCTCCGGGTCCTCGCGGAGCTTGCCGAGCGCTCGTGAGACCGCGCTCTTGACGGTGCCGATGGACACCCCGAGCACCTCGGCCGTCTGCGCCTCGCTGAGGTCCTCGTAGTAGCGCAGGACCACCATCGCCCGCTGCCGGTCCGGAAGCTTCAGCACGGCCCGCCACATCGCATCGTGCAAGGACTGCTGCTCGGCGGGATCGGGCGCCGGAGCGGCCTCCTGCTCGGGCAGCTCGTCGCAGGCGAACTCGTCGACCTTGCGCTTGCGCCACTGCGAGGTCCGGGTGTTCAGCAGCGCCCGGCGAACGTAACCGTCGAGCGCCCGGTGATCCTCGATCCGCTCCCACGCCACGTACGTCTTGGTGAGCGCGGTCTGCAGCAGATCCTCGGCATCACTCGGGTTCGCGGTGAGCGAGCGCGCGGTACGCAGCAGCACGGGCCCCCGCGCCCGCACGAACGACGAGAACGACGGGTACGGAACGTACGGAGCACGCGGACCGTACGGAGTGAGCGCAGTGTGCGAGGCCTGCGTGGTGGCCGTTGCCTGCTGCGGGCATGCCGCCGATGAGGCGCGTGGCGCGTGCTGCGTGTGCGACGCCGACGAGGTGTGCGGCGCGTATCCGGTGACGGCAGCGGCTCCCCTGGAGGCGCCCGTGCAGACTGGCGTGGTCATAGGTCCACGCTAGGAGTGGGCCCTGCCCCGGGGGATCGGCCCCAGGTCCCGAAGCCACGTCCGCCTCAGGTTGTAGGGGTGGGGCCGGCCCCACCTCCTGAAGGAGTAGAGGCCGTCATCAGGACTCAGGGTCACCGGAGGACGGCCGCACCGCCCCACCGGCGACGCCGCGCCCCTCGTCACCCGCCGTCCGTGCCCAGTATCAGTCCCGAGGTGGGGACCCCCGTGCCTGCCGTCACCAGCGTTCTGGCCGCCCCGGGTATCTGATTCACCGACGTGCCACGGATCTGCCGGACCGCCTCCGCAATGCCGTTCATCCCATGCAGATAGGCCTCCCCCAACTGGCCTCCATGTGTGTTCAGTGGCAGCGCGTCGTCCGCCACGAAATCGGCGGCCTCACCCGGTCCGCAGAATCCGAACTCCTCCAGCTGCATCAGAACGAACGGGGTGAAGTGGTCGTAGAGGATGCCCACATCGATGTCGGCGGGAGCGAGTCCGGAGGTACGCCAGAGCTGTCTGGCGACGACGTCCATCTCCGGCAGTCCGGTCAGCCCGTCACGGTAGAAGCTGGTCATCTGTTCCTGCGCCCGCCCGGCACCCTGAGCGGCGGCGATGATCACTGCCGGTGGCCGGGGAAGGTCGCGGGCGCGCTCGGCGCCGGTGACGACGATCGCCTGTCCGCCGTCCGTCTCCTGACAGCAGTCGAGCAGCCGTAGAGGTTCGACGATCCAGCGCGATGCGGCGTGATCGGCAAGCGTGATCGGCTTCTCGTAGAAGTACGCCGCCGGGTTGCGCGCGGCATGGCGCCGGTCGGTGACCGCGACGTGACCGAAGGCTTCCGGCGTCAGGTTGTACGTGTGCAGGTAGCGCTGGGCGGCCATGGCGACCCAGGAGGCCGGGGTGAGCAGCCCGAAGGGAAGATTCCAGCCGAGCGCGGTCCCCTCAGCCGTCGGGTCCCGGTGCTGCACCCCGGAACCGAAGCGGCGCCCCGAGCGCTCGTTGAACGCGCGGTAGCAGACCACGACATCGGCCACCCCGCTCGCCACCGCGAGCGCCGCCTGCTGCACCGTGGCGCAGGCCGCCCCGCCTCCGTAGTGGATGCGGGAGAAGAACGACAGCTCCCCCATGCCGGCCGCCTGGGCGACAGTGATCTCGGGGCTGGTGTCCATTGTGAAGGTGACCAGGCCGTCGACATCGGCGGGGGTCAGTCCCGCGTCGTCGAGAGCGGCCCCCACCGCCTCGACGGCCAGCTTCAGTTCGCTGCGCCCGGAGTCCTTGGAGAACTCGGTCGCCCCGATCCCTACGATCGCGGCCCGTCCGCCGAGCGAATCTGCCCTGCGCACGCTCATGCGGATACCTCCGGAACGCTGACAGTCACCTTGCCGGTGACGTGCCTGCCGAGACCATTGGCTCCGACGACCGTCACCTCGGCCGTCCCGTCGTCGCCGAGGGCCGTGACGGTGCCGCTCAACACCATGGTGTCCCCCGGATAGTTGGGTGCACCCAGCCTGATGGCGACCTTGTGGAGCACCGCCGAGGGCCCGAAGTGATCGGTGACGTACCGGCCGACCAGGCCGTTGGTCGTCAGGATGTTCATGAAGATGTCCGGGGAGCCCTTCTGCTGTGCAAGCTCAGTGTCATGGTGCACGTCCTGGTAGTCGCGGGAGGCGATGGCGCCCGCGACGATCAGGGTGCGGGTCACCGCGACCTCCAGCGGTGCCAGCTCCTCGCCGACCTTCATTGCGATCCCTCCTTCACCAGCAACTGACCCAGCTCCTCCAGCACTTCGCTGCCGCATCCCAGATAGGCATCGAGCTGGCGGCCCCAGAGGAAGTACCGGTGCACGGGGTGGTCGAGGTCGGCACCCGTCCCACCGTGCAGATGCTGTCCGGCATGCACGACCCTCTTGCCCGCCTCCGACGCCCACCAGGCCGCGGTCAGCGCCTGGGCCGCGTACGGCAGCCCCTTGTCGTGGCGCCACGCCGCCTCGTATGCGGTGACCCGTATCGCCTCGGTGTCCATATGGGCATCGGCGGCGCGCAGCAGCACTCCCTGGTTGGTGGAGAGTGGGCGCCCGAACTGCTCCCTGGTGGTGGTGTGGGCGACCGCCCGGGCCAGCGACCCGGCGCACACCCCGGCCTGCAACCCCGCAAACGCCGTACGGCTCGCGGCCAGCACAGCTCCATACGCCGCTGTCCCGGTTGCGCTGCTCGTCCCCGTGCCCGTCCGTCCTGCTGGTCCACCGAGCCGCTCGCCGGGCGCCCGGTCCAGGGCGAGCCGGGCCGCCGACCATGGAGCCGTGGTCTCCACGGGTGTCACCGCCACACCCGGGTCGGCGGTCCGTACGATCCACAGCACCCGGTCCGCGTCCGCCACGAGCACCAGAGTGGCGTCCCGCAGCCACGGCACATAGGGCACGCTGCCGCTCAACCGCCCGTCCCCGTCGGCCCGTAGACCACCGCGTGCCGGGAACGCGCCGGTGGCGACGGCAGTGCCGTCCCGCAGCGGCGGAAGCAGCCGCTCCCGCTGTTCGTCCGTACCGTGCTCGGCGACGGCAAGCAGTCCGTACACACAGGTCACCGCCAACGGCGCCTGCGCAGTCGTTCTCCCCTGCTCCTCCAGCAGCAGCACCAGGCCCAGCAGCCCGGTCTCCTCGACGGCGGCCGCGAGCCCCGCCGCGCACAGCTCCTTCCACAGCTCTGTGTCCGTCCCCGTCCCGGCGGCGGCCAACCGCTCGTGCGTGGCCAGATCTCCGAAGATCTGCGCGGCGAGGCCCTGCGCCGCCGTCTGCTCCTCCGTGGGCGTGAAGTCCATGTCAGCCCTCACTCCCCCGGAAGACCGGCAGCTCCAACTCCGGATCCGTGCGCAGGAATTCCAGCCTGACCGGCATTCCTGTCCGCACCTTGTCGTACGGCACGCCGACCACATTGCTGACCATCCGCACGCCCTCCGCCAGCTCTATCAGCGCCACCGCGTACGGCCCGGCGTCGTCGGAGGCGCCGAAGGCGGGGAAGGGCGGGTGATGCATCACCACATAACTGAAGACGGAGCCCTCGCCGCTCGCCTCGACCGTGTCCCACTCCTGGCAGCCGCACTCATTGCACCCGGGCAGCCAGGGAAAGCGCAGGGTCTCGCACTCCCCGCACCGCTGGATGAGTAATTTGTGTTCGGCGACGCCCTGCCAGAACCCGGCGTTGTCCCGATTGATCACCGGCCTCGGCCGCAGATTCCGGCCGCCTTCCTTCACCCCCGCCGGCCCTCCCGGCTTCGCTCCCCGCCTCACCGCGGCAGGCGTGTACTTGAGGATCCGGAAACGGTGCGTCCCGGCCGGCTCCCCGGCGGCCCGGACATCCATCCGCGTCGTGACGAAGTAGCCCGTCCCCAGCCTGGTCGTCTTCCGCTCCGACACCGACTCGATCACCGCGTCGAAGGTGATCCTTTCCCCGGGCCGCAGCGGCCGCAGATACTCCTGCTCGCAGTCGGTCGCGACCACCGAGGTGTACCCGGCCCCGTCGAGGAGGGCGAACAGTTCGTCGTGCGCTCCGGAACGGCCCGAGTGCCCCGACAGACCGCCCATCGTCCACACCTGCAGCATCGTGGGCGGAGCAATCGCCCCGGGCCCCGCGTATGCCGGGTTCGTGTCTCCCACGGCCTCGCACCAGTGCCTGATCATCGGCTCGTTGACCAGGTCCTTGCCGATGCCCGCGGTGGCGGCCGCCCGCCCCTCGTACGCCTTGAGCCGCTCGTACAACTCGTCCGACCCGCCCTGCGGGCTCCGGCCGCCCTGCCCGAATCGTGCGTCCGTCACCGCTTCCCCCTCTTCATACCGAGCCGCATCGTCGCGACGATCTCCCGCTGCACCTCGCTCACCCCGCCCCCGAAGGTGTTGATCTGCGCCGCTCTGTTCATCCGCTCCAGCTCCCCGTCCCCGAAGGAGCCGAGCGAACCACCGCGGACCGTTCCGGCCTCGCCCGCGATTTCCTGGCACATTCGATACACCTCGACGGCCGATTCGGTTCCCATGAACTTCACGCCGCTCGCCTCGCCGGGGGCCAGCGAGCCCGCCCCCACATCCCCCACCAAACGCCAGTTGAGCAGGCGTGTCGCCGCCAGCCGGGCATAGGCCTCGGCCAGTCGGGACCGCACCCACGGCTCGTCAACGGGGCGCCGCCCACTCACCGGATCGGGGGTACGGGCGTGGGCGAGCACCGCCTCGTAGAACTCCTCGGCCTGCATCCCGATCGCGGCGAGCGCCACCCGCTCATGGTTCAGCTGGTTGGTGACCAGCCCCCAGCCTCCGTTCTCCTCGCCGACCAGATTCCTGACGGGTACCCGTATCCCGTCGTAATAGGTGGCCGTCGTGGTCAGACCACCCACGGTCTCGATGGGGGTCCAGGCGAACCCGGGGGCGTCCGTCGGGACCAGGATGATCGAGATGCCCTTGTGCTTGGCCGCATCCGGATCCGTACGGCAGGCGAGCCAGATCCAGTCCGCGTTCTGCGCATTACTGGTGAAGATCTTCTGCCCGTCGATCACCCAGGCGTCGCCGTCCCGCACCGCTCTCGTACGCAACGCGGCCAGGTCCGTGCCGGCCTCCGGCTCGCTGTAACCGATCGCGAAGACGAGGTCTCCGTTCAGGATCCGTGGCAGGAAATACTCCTTCTGCGCCTCGGTCCCGTACTTCATCAGGGTCGGGCCCACGGTGTTGAGCGTGACCATGGACACGGGCGCACCCGCCCGATACGCCTCGTCGAAGAAGACGAACTGCTCGTCGGGACCGCGGCCCTGACCCCCGTACTCGACGGGCCAGCCCAGTCCGAGCATCCCGTCGGCGGCGATCCGGCGCAGCAGTCGGCGTTGCTCCGCCGGATCATCGGCACGTCCTGCCCGCATCCCGGACATCGCATCCGTCCCGGAGGCCACGTCCGGCCCGGTGATCACATCGCGGAAATAGGTGCGGAGCTCGGCGCGCAGCTGCTGCTGACGCTCCGTCGGGGCGAGGTGCACGGCGGCGGGCCTTCCGGACGCGGGCGTACGGATCAGGGTTTCTGACTGTCCGTCAGATTCATGGTCGCTGTCAAGGTCGGCGACGCCTGAACGCCCCTGCACGGGAAACGCGAACGGCCTGCGCGAAGACGCAGAAGCGCCTTCACGCAGGCCGTTGCCCATCCCACCCCGCACCGGCCCCCCGACCGGCCCACGGTGGACCCCGACTCACCAGAGTTTTGTGAAGTTCACCGTGACGCTCTTGTCGAACTGGTAGATCGTGGTGAACGCCGAGCGGTTCACCTGCACCGAGTTGCTCCGGTTCGATGCCCCGGAACCGGTGGCCTGCTGCTGCGACGTCGACGAGTTGCCGGAGTTGTTCCTGCCTCCACTGCCACTGATCGTCGCAACACCCGCGTTCGACCCGTCGTTCGCGAACGAGCCGTTGTCGGCCTGGGCGACGCCGCCGAAGAGTGCGACGGCGAGGGGCAGCGCGGCAACAGCGGCGAGGGCGCGAGCGGTACGAATGCTTGCCATGTCAATTTCCTCCAGGAACCGAAAGTGCGGCTGTTTTCGAGGCAGTTGGCCGACCGCCTCGGTCTTGGTCACGACGTCGCGAGACCAAAGCTGCCCACCGAATCCCCGGCGAACCACCCAGGTTCACCGATTCCCCCGCAAGTATGAGGAACACCCGATAAACCTCCTGCCCACCCCCGAAGCCCCAGCTCACACCCCCGGCACACACTCCGGCACTGCGCGATCCCGCGCACCCCAAGAGGAAAAGCGTTTCGGCACGTTTTCTGCCCTTCCGCCCGGCGCGAGCCGGCCCGGTCGATCCACAGCAGCCGACTCGGCCCTGCGCTCCACCGTCGCCCACCTCGCCTCCGCCGCCCCTTCCTTTCTTCGAACATTTGTACGAACATAGAGCCATGGCCATCACCGACCGGCAGACCGCCACCCTGGCCCTCGCCCACGCGCTCACCGCCGCCGAGCACGGGCTCCCCGTCATCCCGCTGTCCGCCACCAAGCTCCCCGCCCTGCGCTCTCCCCACCACGACGAGGACCGGCCGGTCACCTGCCGAGGCGCCTGCGGTCTCCCCGGACACGGCGTCCACGACGCCACCACGAACCCTGCCGCCGTACGCGCCCTCTTCGCCGCCGCTCCCTGGGCCACCGGCTACGGAATCGCCTGCGGCCGGGCCCCGCACCACCTCATCGGCGTCGACCTCGACATCGACGCCACCGGCCGGAACGACTCCGCGGTGGCCCTCCAGCAGCTGGCACTGCACCACCTGTTCACCATCCCGCCGACGGTCACGGTGATCACCCCCAGCGGCGGCCGCCACATCTGGCTCACCGGCCCGCCAGGCGTAGCCGTACCGAATTCCGCCAGCCGCCTCGCTCCCGGCATCGACATTCGCGGTACCGGCGGCTACCTGGTCGGTCCGGGCTCGGTCACCACCCGCGGCACCTACCGACTCGCCCCCGGCGCCGCCGATCTCTCTCCGGCCCCCTGCCCCCGCGCGCTCCTCCGTCTGCTCACGCCCCCCGCGCGTCCTCACCACCCCTCCGGCCGCCCCCACCACGGCCAGGGCCTCGTCCAGTTCGTTCTCGCGGCACACGAAGGACAGCGCAACACCCGTCTCTTCTGGGCTGCTTGCCGTGCGTACGAACACGGCTTCGGCGACACCCTGGCGGACGCCCTCACCAACGCCGCCGTCCGCACCGGCCTGACCGAACGCGAGGCCCGGGCCACCATCGCCTCGGCGGCCCGGCTCACCTCCGGCCGCCCCATGGGCCCGGAGAACGCCGACCGCCCCGACCGATGCCCCTGAGCCCGTACCACCGGCCGGCCCCGACACCGTTGCCCGCGCACGCAGAAGGGGCGCCCTCTCGGACGCCCCTTCACAGGTGCTGCGGTGGGTGTGGGATTTGAACCCACGGTGACATCGCTGCCACGACGGTTTCCAAGACCGCCGTGGATGCGGAACGCGCAAGCCGCTGACCTGCACTCAAGCCCGCTTCAGGCTCCCAACGGCGGCCGCTGGCCCACGTGTGGCCCATAGGGAGAGCACGGTGGGACTGAACACCGCTCTAGGAATTCGATCAGGTGGGCTTCCTGGCCCGCTGCACTAGGAGCGTGTCTCAGTAACGAGGCCCGGCGGTCCCGGCGTCTCGGAAGATCTTGCGGAGGTTGTGGCAGGCGGCCAGTAGTCGCTATGACATCATCCTGCGCTCGGGTGGCGGCCAGGCGGCGGTGGGCATCACCGCGGTCTCCTGACACCCGCGGGGGCCCTGTGGGCCGCTCGCCGTGCACTGCCAGCCGCCGAGGAAAGTGAGACCCTGCATTCGGGCGGCGAGCACGGACCCGCGCGCCGGCCGGTGAGGGAAGGGACAGCATGCTGGAGCCCGTGGGTCTCACGGCCGCCGAGGCCGAGATGTACCGCCTGCTGATCGTCGCCGAGGCGGCCTCCGCCGAGGAGATCGCCGGCCGCTCGAACCTCGGCGTCCCGGCTGCCCGGCAACTGCTGCTCGCCCTGGAGGACAAGGGGCTGGCATCCGCGGTGGAGGACAGTCCCGGCTGGTACTCGGCCATTCCCCCGGAGACGGCCCTCGTGCCGCGGCTGCGGCGCCAGTCCGACGCCCTGGAGCAGACCAGGGCGGCCATCCACGATCTGGTGGAGACCTACCGCCGCAGCGCGCAGGCCTGGAGCGGGTGCGACGCGATCGAGATCATCAGCGGCGCGGCCGCGCTGCGGCAGCACCTGCGCCAGCTCCAGGACGGCGCGTGTCACGAGATGCTGTGGTTCGTCAAGGCTCGGTTCCTGGCCATGCCCCCGGAGAGCAACCAGGAGGAGTACGACGCGCTGATCCGTGGCGTGCTCTACCGGGCCCTGTACGAACAGGAGTACTTCGACGACCCCGGCGCGGTGGACAACGTCGTCGCCGGGGTACGCGTCGGCGAGATCTCCCGCGCGGTGCCGCGGCTGCCGCTGCGCATGGCGATCGCCGACCGGTCGGTGGCCGTCCTGCCGCTGAACTCCGCGGACGCGCCCGGCAGCCCTCGCAGCCTCACGGCGGCGCTGGTGCGGCGGAGCAGCATGCTGGACGCGCTCGTGGACCTGTTCGAGCACTACTGGGAGGTCGGTGCGCCGCTGCGGGTGACCGAGGAGGGCGGGATCGGCGGTGCCGTTCCCGAGGACGCGGCGTCACCAGTCGGGGAGGACCGGCACCTGCTGTCCCTGATGGTCGCCGGCATGACGGACGAGACGATCGCCGGGCAGCTACGCGTGAGCAAGCGCACCATCCAGCGTCGCATCCAGGGCTTGATGAACCTCGCGGGCGTCGCCACGCGCATGCAGCTGGGCTGGCACGCGGCGCGCCGCGACTGGCTCTGAGCACCGCGGCCGGGGCCGTACCGGGCACCGGGCACAGCGGAGGGGCCCGCCGGAAGGATCCGGCGGGCCCCTCGGGGCCGTCGGCGGCTACTTCAGCAGGTAGGCCTTGATGACGGTCTGCTTGAAGGAGTTGCCCGCCGCGTCCTTGACGTAGGTGCGCAGGCTGACGGATCCGCCCGCGGCGCGGCGCGGGCTGTCCACGGTCACGGTGCGGTGCGTGCCGGACCCCTTGACGGTGGCCGACTGCCACGTCCTGCCCTCGTCGTAGGAGACCTCGGCGGTGAAGGTGCGGATCGGCGACTCGGTGGCGCCGACCGTCCGCTGGATCAGGACCGGGATGCGCAGCTCCTTCCCGGCCTGGGCGCGGTTCCAGTCATCCAGTTCCGGCGCCATGTTCACCGCGTACAGCGGCAGCGCCTGGCGGGACGCCGTGGTCTGCGACCGGAAGCGCCATTCGGCCGACAGGCGCGTGGAGATGGAGCTCGGAGCGAGGTCGCGGTCCAGCTCGGCCGTCAGACGGTAGTCGGCCGGGGTGGTGTCGGCCGGGACGTTGTCCTGGGTCGGCTGCTCAGAGACGAGTTCGCCGTTGCGCCACAGCTTCGCCTCGGGCAGGCCGGTCGTGGTGTCGGCCACCAGGTACTGGTTGCCGTTGGCGGCGTAGAGGGCGGGATGGTACATGACGTCGCCCTCGCGGAAGGCAGGGGTCGCGGGCGAGAGGCCCACGGCCTGGATCCCGCCGTTCCAGCACTCCTTGACCTCGGCGCCGGCCTTGTAGCCGTGCAGGACGCTGAGGTAGCTCTGCCCGTGGGCGTTCGGGTCGAGGAAGCTGTTCTGGTCGAAGGCCGTCTGCCAGCGCATGCCCTCGGCCGCCGAGAAGTAGTCGACCCGCCGATTCGGGACCGGCAGCCCCGCCATGGCGGGCTCGCTGAAGCGGGTGTTGTCGACGTACATCCAGACGAGGCGCATCGCGGTGCTCCCCGGCGTGCTGGCGGCGAAGGTGGTGTTCACCTTGGCCAGCTCCGACTTGCGGGGGTTGTAGCCGGGATCGGCCGGGATGGCGCCGTGCACCGGCCGGGTCAGGTAGTAGACCGACGAGGGGTTGCCGTCCGCGCTGGCGGGGTCACCCCAGACGGTGCTGACGAGGTAGGTGAACTTCGCGTCCTTGTACTGCGCCGTCGGCGTCGCGTACAGGCCGTCGATGTGGTCGGTGCCGACCGCGTTGTACATCGTGACGGAGAGCAGTTTGTCGGCCAGGTTGATGGTGCCGACCTCGGCCGAGAGGATGCGCGCGGCGCGGCTCGGCGCCGAGACCGTGACGGGTTTGGCCTTCCGGGCGTCGATGGAGACCTGCCGGTCGGCGGTCATGACGACCTTCGGCACGCCGACGACGACTCCCTCGGTGTACGTCGCGTCGAAGAAGAAGCCGCTCACCGAGTAGGTGTCCTTCGGCAGCCGCACCACGGTGCTGCTTTTGCCGGTGGTGCCCACCTCGTAGGTCTTGTGGTCGGCCGACTCGACGAGCAGGTAGGCGTTGTCGGGGGCCGCGCCCGTGCGGCCCTTCATGTCGATGCGCAGGTCGTAGGACGGCTGCTCGAGGTCCATGCCGAAGGGGACGCGCACCGAGATCTTACCGTCGGTGGTGGTCGCGGTCACCACGCCGCTGTAGGCGGCGTAGGCCTCGGTGGTCTCCGGGGTCTCCGGGGTCGCGGTGAGGGTGACGTCCGCCGTTCCGTGCGCGGGCACGGTGACCGTGTCGTCGCCGAGGTGGAACAGCCCCTCGGGGGCGGGCTGGTCCGGCCTGCCGGTGCTCGCGTGCTGCGCCACGTGGAGGGTGACCGGCTGCGCGCCCGGGTTGCGGTAGGTGACTGTCCTGGTCACCGGCGGGCGCTCGTGGTCCGTCCAGCGCATCAGCCCGAAGTCCACTCCGGAGACGTCGGCGGTGACGTCCTGGTCGACCGCGCGGGCGACGTCGACGCGCCCGGAGCCCTGGAAATACGCGCCGTGCTCCTTGGCGCCGGTCGCCGTCTGCATCAGCTGGCGCTTGACCTGCTCGGGCGTCCAGTCGGGGTGCTCCTGGAACAGGATCGCGGCGGCTCCCGCCACGTGCGGCGTGGCCATAGACGTGCCGCTCATCGCGATGTAGCCGTCGTCCGCGGTGGTGCCGCCCGCCTTGGCGGCGACGACGTTGACGCCGGGGGCGAGGATGTCCGGCTTCAGACCGGAGTCGCCCGTCCGCGGGCCGACCGAGCTGAAGTCGGCGCGGTCGTCGTCGTCCTCGGCGGCTCCGACGGCCAGCGCACGGTCCGCGGAGGCGGGCGAGGAGACCTTGCTGCCCGCGCCGTTGTTGCCGGCCGCGGCCACGACCAAGACGCCGTAGTCCCGGGTGACGGTGTCGACCATGGCCTCGAGGGCATCGGTCTCCGCGGTGTCCGTGTCGCCCAGGCTGAGGCTGATCACCTTGGCGCCGTGCTGGGCGGCCCAGGTCATCCCCTCGGCGATGTCGGAGTCGTCGCAGTTTCCGTCCGCGGTGCACACCTTGCCGGACAGGATCCGCGCACCGGGTGCGACGCCTTTGTACCGGCCGCCGGAGGCCGCGCCGGAACCGGCGACGGTCGAGGTCACATGGGTGCCGTGGCCGTTCAGGTCGTCGGTGTCCGGCTCGTCGGTGAAGTTCGCAGACTCGGCTATCAGGCCCTTGAGGTCCGGGTGGTTCGGGTCGAAGCCGGTGTCGAGAACGGCGACCTTGACACCGGCGCCGGTGAAGCCCTCCTCCCAGGCGTGGGGGGCACCGATGCGCGGCACCGTCCGGTCGAGCTGCACCTTGGCGTGGCCGTCCAGCCAGACCCGGCGCACGCTCGCACCGAAGGAGGTGGCACCAGCCGTGGCGGGGGCGATGCCCCGCCAGAACTTCGCGGCGTCCTCACGCTGTTCGCCCAGGGTGGCGAAGGGGGTCCCGGAGATGGGGCGGACCTTGTCGGCCCCGGCGGCACCGAGCCGGCGCTCGGCGGTGCCCGCGTCACCGGCGTACTCGACGATCAGCGGCAGGCTCGACCGCTCGGCGTACTTGCCCCTGACCAGGGCCGAGACATTGAACAGGGCCTTGTCGAGGCGGCCCGCGGCGAGCAGCGGCAGGGCGTCGGCGGGTATCACCGTCCAGTCGTGCCCCTGCTGGCGCTTGACGAACATGATGTGCTCGCGGCCCTTGGCGGGCTCGACCGAGACGCTCTGCCGCCCCGAGGTGTCCGTCTCCAGCATGACCTGGTCGCCCGTGACGAGGGTGACCTGGTGCCGGGAAACCATCGGCGTCCGGACTGGAGTCGCCCGGCCCGGCGCGCCCGCGCCGCTCCGTCCGGTGTCCGGAGCGAGGTCCCGGGCCGCGGCTGGGGCGACGGTCAGTCCGGCCAGCAATGCCACGAGGGCGGCGGTGGCCGCGGCGGGCCGCGACCTGGGACGCCGGACCCAGGGGCGCCACCTGTTGTTCATGTCTCTCATGGGGGGACAGCCTGGTGCCGAAAAAGGCGCAGGTCAGCACTTTCCTGTGTCCACGAGGTGCCAAGTCACCTTTACGCCAGGGCCAAATATCCACAAAGCGACTCAGCTATCGAGGCTCCGCGGTCATCGGAACGGCCGGCGCGCATGCAGCGGCGGATGCCGGACCGGTGTCGCGAAGCGGTGTTCGGCAGGACACTTGGGGACGACTGGCGACCTGGCCACAGGTTGGCCGAACGCACCTGTGGGCGACCTCTTCGTCCCGAACGCGATCACGCGTGCAAGTGGCCTTGTGCCTCGGCTCGCTCGGGCGCTGCTCGCTGCCGCGGCAGAGCAGAGCGACCGTGGCAAGCATCTGGCGGCGTTTTACGGAGCCGTCTACTACGTGACAACGCGCCCCGGTGAGGCCGTGGCGCTGCGGGAGTCGGATTACGTCCTGCCCCCGGAGAGCGAGCCGGAGGCCTGGGGGGGAATTGCTGGTGTCAGAAAGCCATCCGGAGGTTGGGGGCGGCTGGACCGACAGCGGGAAGTCCCACGACGAGCGTGGCCTGAAGCACCGGGCACGGAAAGCCGTACGCAGTGTCCCCGTCCCGCCGGTCTACGTCCGCATGGTGCGGTCCCATATCGAGCACTTCGGTGTCGCACCGGACGGCCGGTTGTTCCGGGCGGCACGTGGCGGTCGCCTCACGTCGAACGAGTACACCGAGGTCTGGAGCGAGGCCCGCAAGGCTGTGCTCAGCGAACAGGAGCTGCGCACCCCGCTCGCGGACGTCCCGTACGCGCTGCGGCACGCCGCGATCTCGCTGTGGATCAAGTCCGGCATGGACCCGGTGGAGGCCGCCTCCCGCGCCGGCCACAGCCTCGCGGTGCTCTACCGGTTCTACGCCAAGCTCCTCAAGGGCGGGTCAGCAGCGGCCAACCGGCTCGTTGAACTGGGGCTTCGCGCCGAGGAGTAGGGCAGATCCTGGCCCGCCCATGGCCCACACGCCCTGGTCAGCACCGGGAATCAGGGGCACGGGGTGAGACAGGGTGAACGCAGAGGGCGGGCCTCCGTACTGGAGACCCGCCCTCTGACCTGCTACTTCTCTGACCTGGCGGTGGGTGTGGGATTTGAACCCACGGTGACATCGCTGCCACGACGGTTTTCAAGACCGTTCCCTTAGGCCGCTCGGGCAACCCACCCCACGTCATCGGTCATGGACCGGTCTTGACGCGAGGACAGCCTAGCCGGTCAGCTGTCGCCCTTGCGCTCCCCCAGGGTGACTTCGGCCGTCGACACCTTGCCGTCGCGCTTGTAGGTCAGCGTGACCTTGTCGCCCGGCTTGTGGGTCCAGATCTCGCCGATCAGGGTCGGGCCGCTGTCGATCACCGTCTCGTTGAACCTGGTGATGACGTCGCCCGCCTTGAGTCCGGCCTTGGCAGCGGGACCGTCCGGGCTGACCGGCGGCGTGCCGCCCGAGCCCTGTTCCGAGATGACGGCGCCGCCGGTCTTCTCGTCCATGGTGACCGTGGCACCGATCACCGGGTAGACCGGCTGACCGGTCTTGATCAGCTGCTGGGCGACGTTCTCCGCCTGGT
Organism: Streptomyces sp. NPDC005262; assembly: GCF_042872425.1. Taxonomy (NCBI): domain Bacteria; kingdom Bacillati; phylum Actinomycetota; class Actinomycetes; order Kitasatosporales; family Streptomycetaceae; genus Streptomyces; species Streptomyces sp. NPDC005262. The sequence goes on along the minus strand of NZ_JBIAKK010000005.1, from coordinate 280,818 downwards.
TGATCGGGATCGCGAAGCCTAGACCGATGGATCCCGCCTGGGCCTGGCCGCTGCTGCCGGTCGACTGGATGGCGGAGTTGATACCGATGACCGCACCGCGCGCATCGAGCAGCGGGCCGCCGGAGTTGCCCGGGTTGATCGAGGCGTCGGTCTGCAGTGCGCTCATGTAGGAGTTGCTGCCGCCGGAGCCGTCACCCGAGGCGACCGGGCGGTTCTTCGCGCTGATGATGCCGGTCGTGACCGTGTTGGACAGACCGAACGGCGCGCCGATCGCGATCGTCGAATCACCGACCGCGACCTGGTCCGAGTTGCCGAGAGCCAGCGGGGCGAGCCCCGACGGCGCGTTCTTGAGCTTCAGTACGGCGACGTCGTAACCCTCCGCGCGGCCGACCACCTCGGCGTCGTACTTCTTGCCGTTGGAGAACGTCGCCGTGAGCTGGCCACTGTTCGCCGCGGAAGCCACCACGTGGTTGTTGGTGAGGATGTGGCCTTCCTTGTCGTACACGAAGCCGGTGCCCGTGCCGCCCTCGCCGTCGCCGTTCTGCGCGTCGATGGTGACCACGCTGGGCAGCGCCTTGGCCGCGACGCCTGCGACTGTGCCCGGGTCGCGCTTGAGGGCCTGCGGGTTGGTCGACGCCGAGACCGTGGTCGACCCGGAGGAGTTGCCGCTGTCGTTACGGTCGGCGGCCCAGTAGCCGAGGGCGCCCCCGACGCCGCCCGCCACGAGCGCCGCGACGGCCACCGCGGCCACCAGGCCGCTGCCGCGCGGCTTGCGCGGGGCCTCCGGCGCCGGCAACTGGTTGGGCGCCCCCCACACGGGACCACCACCACCGCCCTGCGCGTACGCGGGAACGGCCGGCGGGGGAGGCGGCCAGGCACCGGCCGACTGCGGCTGCGCGGACGGCGCGTGCTGCGCCCCGGGGGACTGCGGCGGCGGCCAGTCCATCGCCGGCCCCGACTGCTGCGTCGCCGCCGCGTCCGACGGATCCGGGCCCGCGGGCGCCGACGGGGGCGCAGGCGCGCCCTCAGGAGCAGCGGCCGGCACGGGAGGTGCGGACGGAACGGACGGAACGGCCTGAGCCGCAGTGCCCTCGTTGCCCTCGTTCTCTGTGCTCACAGCTCTTTACTCCTCGGTTCCTCATCAATTTTCGGCAAGAGATCCGCTGTGTACGTGTCCGGAGCCAGCTTTTCCCATGACCCGTCAGGCCACTGTAAGCAGGACCTGTGCGTCCGTGCATCAATCTTTATATCCGACAAAACGGTCCCTCATGGCAAGGTACGCACCCCCGTCGCCACTCGGTGGCACCATGACGCGGTGACCCACGCACGGCAGCACACCATGCAACATCCCATCCAGGTCATCGCACACCGCGGGGCGTCCGACGACGCTCCCGAGCACACCCTGGCCGCCTACCGGAAGGCCATCGAGGACGGCGCGGACGCACTGGAATGCGACGTACGACTCACCTCCGACGGCCACCTCGTCTGCGTGCACGACCGCCGGGTGAACCGTACGTCCAACGGTCGCGGCGCCGTCTCCGCCCTGGAACTCGCCGAACTCGCCGCCCTCGACTTCGGCTCCTGGAAGGACCGCGAGGAGTCCCCGGACTGGGATCCCGTGCCGGGTGAGCTCACCTCCGTACTCACCCTTGAGCGACTGCTCGAGCTGGTCGTCGAGACGCGTGCTGCCGGGCGCCCCCTCCAGCTGGCCATCGAGACCAAACACCCCACTCGCTGGGCGGGCCAGGTGGAGGAACGGCTGCTGCATCTGCTGAAGCGCTTCGAGCTCGACACTCCGCCGGACGAGGGCGAGGGCCCCTCGCCGGTCCGGATCATGAGCTTCTCGGCACGCTCCCTGCACCGCATTCAGGCCGTCTCACCCAACCTGCCGACCGTCTATCTGATGCAGTTCGTCTCACCGCGGCTGCGCGACGGCCGGCTGCCGGCCGGTTCCCGGATCGCAGGTCCGGGACTGCGGATCGTACGCAGTCACCCGGGCTACATCGAGCGACTGCACCGCGCCGGCCACCGCGTGCACGTCTGGACAGTCAATGAACCCGAGGACGTGGAGCTCTGCGCACACCTTGGCGTAGAGGCAATCATCACGAATCGCCCAAAGCAGGTCCTGTCCCAACTGGGTCGCTTTTAACATCAGTTACAGGGTGTACACCGGCGCATTCAGTCCGTATTCGATCGTTACGAATGCGTCACCGGCAGGCCATTGGCCGGTTTCCGGTCCAGTCCAGGAGGGCATCCACTCCGTGGCGTGGGGCAAAGGAGGTCTCGGGGGTGGCGTTGGTGGTGGCACAGGAAGTGCCCACGTCGTCGAGCATGGCCGTACCCCATGGCCCTGCGGGCGTGGGGCAGGCGCGACACCGGATGCGCGAGCAATTGCGCAGCTACGGGGTGTCGGATTCGGTCGTCGACGATGCTGTATTGATCCTTTCCGAACTTCTCAGCAACGCCTGCCGACACGGCAGGCCGCTGGGGCGACACACAGATGTGGGTGACGGCGACGTACGTGCCGCCTGGCGCGTCGACGGAGCAGGCGGGCTGACCGTCGAGGTGACGGACGGAGGGGGTCCGACCCGACCGATTCCGGCCACACCGTCCGTGACGGCGCGCGGCGGCCGCGGACTCAACATCATCAGCGCGCTCGCCGAGGAGTGGGGCGTGCGTGACAGCGTGTCCGGCGAGGTCACCGTGTGGGTGCTGGTCAGCGAGGGCCGCGGGCACGGTGACGAGAACGGGCATCTGCCGGGGCTCGACGGGCTGGACTTCGCCGACGCCTTCGACGACGCGGGCTGACGTGTGAGGCCGATGCGCCGGTCCGGCGTACGCACGGACCGGTGAACCGACGGGCTTGCGAACCCTGGGTACGGACGGGCCAGTGCAGCCACGTCCGGGTGGGGCCCGGGGGCCGCTGAACGGATCGCGACACACCGGCACTCCGATGTGCGTACCCCATGTGCCCCGGGCAGCTGTGCCCCGGACGCGGCACGGGCCGCTAGGCTCGCGGCCCAGACCGCACTGTCGCAATCGGGAGAAAGCCCACCATGGCCAAGAAGCGCCCTCAGACCAAGGCCGGGAAGCAGCAGCTCAAGGACAGCGAGATCCCGGTGGTCGGGGCTCGCGAGCCCTGCCCGTGCGGTTCGGGCCGCCGCTACAAGGCCTGCCACGGCCGCGCCGCCGCCCAGGCCGTGACCGAGCTGGTCCAGCGCCCGTTCGAGGGCCTGGCGGGTGAGTGCGACTGGGTCGCCCTGCGCGAGCTGGTGCCCGCCGCAACGGTCGAACTGACTCTGAAGGGCGGACTGCCCGAAGGCGTGCCGTCCGTGACGCTCGCGACCGTGCTGCCGATGGCGTGGCCGGCGCTGCGCCGCGACGACGGTTCCGTCCTGCTCGCCCTGCAGAACGACACGTCCTCCGGCGACCTCAGCCGCGACCTCGCGGACACCCTGCAACGCGCGCTGGAGACCGAGCCCGGCTCACCCGTCGCCGCCCGGCGCGTACCGGCCGACGGGCCGCGCCTGCAGGACCTGCTCGACCCGGAAGCCGCTTTCGAGCCGGTCGTCCACTCCGGCTTCGAGTTCTGGGTCCCGGGCGCGGAGAACGCCACGCCCGAGGTGTCCGCATCCCTGGAGCGCGCGAACGAGGCGGCGATCCCGACCACCATGCTCTCCGGCGTGGACGCGGCGTACTGGTGCGAGACCCCGGAGAAGAACCACCTGCGCTGGGTCATGCCGCACCCTGAGGAGCAGCTCCTCGACGCGCTCGCCCGGCTGCACGCCGCCGGCACCTCCTCGCTCGGCGAGGGGACGCGGCTGGTCGGCTCCTTCCGCGCGCACGGACTGATGGTCCCGGTCTGGGATCTGCCGAGCGCGATGGGGGCCGAGGAGTGCGAGAAGCCCGCGGCCGAGCTCGCGGAACGGCTGGCGCAGGCGCTCGCCTCGGACGCTCCGCTCACCGCGGACGAGCGACGGGCCCGCGGCGGCCTCACCAACCGCCAAGTCACGCTCAGCTGAACGTGACTGCGTGACGACAGTGGCGGGCCGACGGGTGACTCACGTCACAACTCGTAGTACCCGCAAGTAAATAGCTGTCCGAATAAGTGAGATCGAATTTGCGAACGGCAGATCTCTTGTTACCGTTCTAGAAGCCCGGTCGCTGGTGCATCCCCCGTCGCCAGCGACCGGGCGTTCTCATGCCCGGACACGGCGCAGGGAGCGACGCACGGGAGCCGGCACAGCGTCCGGGAATCCGGCGTCAACCCGCCACGGGAGGCGCCGGATCGGATCCGGACCTCAGCAGCGGCGGAGCCTCCTCGGCCGCCCTGCCGGACGGCCCTCCGCCGCCCGCACACCCGGCCACCGCCACGTACTCCTCAGGCCCTCCGCAGGACGAGCGGCGCGGCGCCTCACAGTCGCGTGGCCCATCCTGTGACTCCGCCGTGCAGCGCGTTTCGACGGTCCGGTCTCCGGGCCCCATCAGCGTGAGTACGGACGGGAGTTCGTCACCCGTCGTATTGCGACAGTAGCTGTTCGCCCATGTGGCACACCCGTCGGTCAGGACACAGGTCTGCCCTTCGATGCCCTCGGGGGGAGATCAGCCCGGGGCCGCACCGGTCGGCGGTCCGCGGCGCGGAGCCGGCCGATCCGACGAAGGCGGAGCCGCTCCCTCCGCCAGGCTGCCGACTTCCCCGCGCCTGCCCGGCAGGTCGATGTCGGGCAGAAGTCCGAAACGGGAACTCCCCTGCGAAGATCTCTTTGACGCCGCCCCCGAAGGCTCCTTCGAAGGCTACTTCGAACCGGTTCCGGAAGGCCCGTCAGAAAGCCTGCCACCGCTGGACTTTGCATCGGCAGACTTTGCATCGGGCGATACGGGACCGGGACCGCCCGCGGGTTCCGCAGAAGCCGCGAGCGGATGCACGACAGCGGATACCACCACATCCGCCATAACGATCATGCGGAGATTCATGGCGGCCCCACCTGTCGACTGGCGGGAATTCCTGACGGTGCGCCCAAAATATCGACGAAAATGCGGGCGCCGGAGTGGAGCGCACTCATTTGACGCAGAAACTCGGACGGCTCACACCCGAACGAGTGAGGCGGGCAGCCCGTGCGCCCGCCCGCTAGCTCCACCGCTCTCCACCGGCGCCGACGGGTCCCCCTCAGTACGCGAGCCGGCTGCCGCCGTCGGGAGCGCTGTTGCTCGCTTCGACGAGCGCGTCCAGGACCGCTTCCACACCCGGCAGCCAGGGAGCCACGGGGCCGGGCAGTGGAGCCCGTTCCCAGCGCACCTGTCCTGTACCCACCTCGGAGGGGGGAAGGACGAGATAGCCCCCCTCGCCGTGGAAACGCAGCGAACTGGGCACCCAGTCCTTGGCGTGCAACAGCTCGCCGAGTTGTTCGAGGGTGTAGGGAGCGACCAGCAGCGACCACCGTGTGGGTGTCGCCACCACCGGACCGAGCCGCATCCCCATCCGGTCGAGCTCGGTCAGCGCCCGGGCGCCGGCCATGGCGGGCAGACTGAGCGCGCATGGGGCGCGGCCGCCGGTGGCCAGCATGATCGGCGCGGTGGGCCGGTTGGTCCACCACCAGCGCACCATGCGCTCGTCGGTGGTCGCCGCGAGGAGACCAGGATCGAAGGGGTGTGCACCGGGTACGGCGCACTCGGGATCGGGGCAGGCGCAGCCACGGCCGCGGTCCCCGCGACCACCGCCTGCGCTCAGCCCTACTCCGGGAAGCACGGGCCACTGCCATGCGGTGGCACAGGTCAGGGCCGCGTCGAGCTGTGCGGGCCGTACCTTGCGCCGGAGCCGGAGCCTGCGTCGCCTTCCGAGGATCTCGCGCATGAGCGCTCGTTCCTTTCCGTTGAACGCCGAGGGCCACATCACCACACGTGTGCGTCACACCACGTGTGTATTACTTCACCGTGCGTACATGCTCTCTAAGTCTGCGGTACGGGTAACCCGTCGGTACCGAGCGTGAGCCGAGTCGAGCTGAGCCGGTCCAGCCAAAAACATGGCGAGGGGCAGCGCGCATCGCGCCTGCCGTCCCATGGTGCACAACCCCGCCACTCGGGGGTGGGGCGCGGCCGTCACAGGTGAGGACGTCCGGGCTCGCTGCCAGGTTCCGGGGCGATCAGAACTGCCCCTGGTCATCACCGATTACGTACCCAGCATGCCCGGAATGACGCTCCCCTGGGGCCTCACCCCGAGGGAACCCCCTGTCGAGCCAGACCCAGTCGACAGCAAATAGCGCCCATAGGGTGCATTTTTTGGCCAACTTAGTGGTCCGCAGACACCACGAATCCCGCAGGGACAATGCTGGACATCGGCTCACATCTGCGTGTACATGTGGATGCACTGATAGCGGCGCAGAATGACATGGGGGTTTGCGATGCTATTCGACGAAACGCACTGGTCGGAAAGCCGGTTGCCATGAGCGCCCCTCACCTGCCGAAAGTGGCTGGAATCGATCCCACAGTTCCTGTTTCAGCGCACACTGCCGGGCCTCTGGACGGTGTGCCGACCGCGCCAGGAGCCTTTCTTCAAGACCGTCTGGCCGGTTGGGTCTCCGACCTCACCACGCTGCACGAGCTCACCGAGCGGCTGGCCGGAACCAACACCCTCGACGACGCGTTGCACGAGCTGCTCGGTGCCGGTGCGGCCCTGGTCGGCGCCCGCCGTGGGCTGATCGTCTTCGAACCCACCGACCGTCGCGGCCCGGTCTCCACCATCGGTCTCGGACTCGCCCACGCCGAGCTCGGTCACATCGAGACGGTGCCGCGCAGCGCAACCTCGTACGGCAGGATCCTGGACGGCCTCCCGGGCGCCGAAGGACCTCAGACCAGCCCCGATCTGCTCGGCGACACAGGCCTGGACCCCCGCCACCGCGAAGTCGCCGCCCGGCTCGGATACGCCGCCAGCTACGCCGTGCCCCTCGCCACCCCCGCGACCGGCCGGCTCGGCGCGGCCGTCTGGCTCTACGACGAGCCCGCCGAGCCCCTGGAACGCCAGCGCCACCTCGTCGGCCTGTACGCCCGTTACGCGGCCGCACACCTGGCTCGGCTGCTGGAACTGCATCGGGCCAGAGCGGAAGTGGCTGCCCTCACCAAGGAGCTGCGGCCCGGCCGGCTGCCCCGGGTCCCCGGCGTCCAGCTGGCCGCCCGCCATCGCGCCGCACCGCGCGGCGGCGGTGACTGGTACGACGCGATGGCGCTGCCCGAGGGTGCGCTCGGTCTCGCCGTCGGTTCGGTGGGCGGCTCCGGGCCCGGCGCGCTGACCGCCATGGCACGGCTGCGGGCCGGTCTGAGGGCGTACGCGGTGATGGAAGGCGAGGATCCGGTTGCCGTGCTCTCCGATCTGGAACTGCTGCTGCGGCTGACCGAACCCGCACGGTCCGCCACTGCGCTCTTCGCCTACTGCGAGCCCGACGCACGCAAGCTCGTGCTGGCGGGTGCCGGGCACACCCCACCACTGGTGATCGGCGACCGGCGCACGGAGTTCGTGGAGACCACCCTGTCCGCGCCGCTGGGCATGCTCGCCTGCTGGGAGGCGCCGAGCGTGGAGTTCACTCCGGCGCCCGGCGAGATCGTGCTGCTCTACACCGACGGGCTGCTGCGCCGCACCGGCGACTCGATGGACCGGGCGTTCGCACGGCTCCATTCGGCGGCCGCGAGCGTACCGAAGGCGCTGCGCCGGGACGCCGGATCGGTGGTCGACCATGTGCTGCGGACCGTCCTGCCGAACGGACTCGACCAGCTCGACAGCGCCGAGGACATCGTCATTCTGGCCGCGCGCTTCGACTGAGCCACGTCATCGGCGGAGCTTCGCGATTCGGCCGGGCAGCGTCGTCGGCGCCGGTCTCCGTGATCGGTCTTTCGGATCAGTCTCGGCAACGGGTCTCGGCAGTCGGTCTCTGTAAGAGGTCTTCCGGCCCTGGGCCCCCTTCCGTACGCCCGTACGATGGACGGGGTCCAGTGTCGTATCAAGGAGAGACAAGTCGTGTCTGAGGAGCCCACCCCGGAGACCCCGGAGACCGAAGAGACAGAGCCGGTCAAGCAGCGGAAGAACGGCCTGTACCCGGGCGTCTCCGATGAGCTCGCCGCCAACATGAAGTCGGGCTGGGCCGACACCGAGCTGCACGGCCTCGAGCCGATCGCCCAGGCCGAGCACACTGCGGCCCGCCGCGCCGCACTGTCTGCGCGCTTCCCCGGCGAGCGTCTGGTCATTTCCGCGGGCAACCTGAAGACCCGCTCCAATGACACCGAGTACGCCTTCCGCGCCTCCACCGAGTACGCGTACCTCACCGGCGACCAGACCCAGGACGGCGTGCTCGTCCTGGAGCCGAAGGACGACGGGCACGAGGCGACCGTCTACCTGCTGCCGCGCTCCAACCGCGAGAACGGCGAATTCTGGCTCGACGGCCAGGGCGAGCTGTGGGTCGGCCGCCGGCACTCCCTGGCCGAGGCCGAGCAGCTGCTCGGCATCCCGGCCAAGGACGTACGTCAGCTCCCGTCCGCGCTGAAGGAGGCCACCGGACCGGTCCGTAACGTCCGTGGCCACGACGCGGGCATCGAATCCGCGCTGACCGACAAGGTCACCGCGGAGCGCGACGAGGAGCTGCGGGTCTTCCTCTCCGAAGCACGCCTGGTCAAGGATGCCTTCGAGATCGCCGAGCTGGAGAAGGCCTGCGATGCCACGGCGCGCGGCTTCGAGGACGTCGTGAAGGTCCTCGACAAGGCCGAGGCGACCAGCGAGCGCTACATCGAGGGCACGTTCTTCCTGCGCGCCCGCATCGAGGGCAACGACATCGGCTACGGCTCGATCTGCGCCGCGGGCCCGCACGCAACCACCCTGCACTGGGTGCGCAACGACGGCCCCGTACGCTCCGGCGACCTGCTGCTGCTCGACGCGGGTGTGGAGACCAATGACCTCTACACCGCCGATGTGACGCGGACCCTTCCCATCAACGGCACGTTCACGCCGCTGCAGCGGAAGATCTACGACGCGGTGTACGAGGCCCAGGAGGCGGGAATCGCGGCCGTCAAGCCCGGCGCGGACTACCGCGACTTCCACGACGCCGCACAGCGCGTGCTCACCGAGAAGCTCGTCGAGTGGGGTCTGCTGGGCGATCTGTCCGTGGACAAGGTCCTGGAGCTGGGTCTGCAGCGCCGCTGGACCCTGCACGGCACCGGCCACATGCTCGGCATGGACGTCCACGACTGCGCCGCCGCCCGTACCGAGACGTACGTCAACGGGACGCTGGAGCCCGGCGTCTGCCTCACCGTCGAGCCCGGTCTGTACTTCCAGGCCGACGACCTGACCGTACCGGAGGAGTACCGCGGCATCGGTGTCCGGATCGAGGACGACATCCTCGTCACCGAGGACGGCAACCGGAACCTCTCCGACAAGCTGCCGCGCCAGGCCGACGAGGTCGAGGCCTGGATGGCTCAGCTCAAGGGCTGACTCAGGAGTTGATCAGGTACTGATCACCGACGGCCGGGACCGGTCGTCGACGGTCGGCACCGAGCGTCGGAGGGCGCCCTGCTCAGGACACCATGAGCAGGGCGCCCTCCCGCCATTTCAGGACCTTGTCGAAGCTCACCACCGCACCACGACCCGGGCGGTTGGCGAAGTGGACGTGGTCGGCGAGCTGTTCGATGAGGCAGAGTCCTCGGCCGTCCTCGGCGCTGAGGGGCGGAAGCTGCTGCGGCTGGTGCGCGGGCGCTTGATGCGCATGCGGCTGTTCGGCAGTGCGAAGCACACGCCGGGCGGGGAAGCCGGGCCCCGAGTCGGCGACTTCGATACGGCACTTCTCACCGTCCAGATACGCGGTGACCCAGTACTGCCCGGAGGGCGTACCGGACTGCTCGCTCCAGGAGTCCCACGCGTCCCATGGATCGCAGTCACCGGGGGCGACGAGGTCGTTGGCGCTCCTCTGCTCCCCGCCGTGCTCGACGGCGTTCGCACAGGCTTCGCTGAGCGCGAGCGACAGGTCGAAAGAGATGTCGGGATCCACGCCCGCGGACTCCATGGTGCCGAGCAGGAAGCGACGGGCGAGCGGAACGCTCGCAGCTTCGCGCCGCAAATGGAGTGACCACCAGATGCTCATGCTCCAGCCTCCTGGCTGCGGCTCGACATACCGATACGTATTGCCGCAGTCGGCGGTTCGTAAGCACAGTTCTGATGTGAGACCGCTCATTCGGCGGATACCCGCACTCCGTACACCCGTGTATGCCGGACCCGTCCAGCTCACGCGCCTCGTGTCCAACCGGTCCGAAGACGACCTTCCGGACCTGACGTACGGAGGCCGGGGGCGCAGTGCGATGATGACCCCGCCATGTCTACGCCTGTCGCACGCGCCGGAGCCGGTCTGCGGCTACTGAGGGCCGCGGTGTTCACCGCGGCCTGTGTCGCGCTGTCCGCGGCAGGGCACACACTGGCCTCCTGCGCGACCGTTCCCTGGTGGACGCTGCTCGCAGGCTTCCTCGGGGTCTTCGCAGTGGTGGCACCGCTCGCCGGACGCGAGCGTTCCATGCCGTCCATCGCCACCGCCCTGGCCGGCGGGCAGATCGCCCTGCACACGCTCTTCGGTCTGGGCTCGCACGGTGTTTCCAGCACGTCGACCTCCGACGCGACGGGCGACGACACACTGATCCGGTTCGCGGCAAGCCTCGTCTGCGGCGCAGGACCGGAGCAACTGAATGCCGCCGCCGCCCACCGCATCGTCACCGAGGCAGGCATCGATCCTGCCACGGTGACGGCGATGGACCAGGGCCACCAGCCCATGGCCACCACGACGGGAGCGGCGGTCACCGCCGTGACCGACCCGGCCGCGCTCGCCGGTCTGCTGCCCAGCCTGCCCATGCTGCTCGGCCACCTGCTGGCCGCGCTGGCCACCGGCTGGCTGCTGCGGCGCGGCGAAATCGCACTGTTCCGGCTGGTCCAGCTGTCGGCGCACGGCGCCAAGCAGCTCATCGCCGGGGCCCGGTTGCGTGCGCTGCGGGCCGCGCTCGCTCTTGTCCGGGCACTGCGCGTTGGTCTCCCGGGCGAACCGGCGACCGGGCCGCACATCCCCCGTACCGCAGTCGACGCCCCGGCTCCCGCCACCGGCGATCCATTGCAGCACCTGGTGATCAGGCGCGGGCCTCCGCCCGTATTCACCCTCGCAGCCTGACGCGACACCCTCCGCTCGTTGCACGCACGACTCGACCGCAGTCACCGCTCGGCGCCCGCCACGTGGTGGCCGCCGAGCTCGGTGCAGGCACGCCGCACGTGAGGAAGAGGTGTCGCGACGCCGTCGCGCATCCGCGCGTCGGACCACCTTTCCTTCGTGCTTCAGTGGAGTGATTCCTGCCATGAACGTTTCCCGCATCGCCCTCGTCGGCGGTATCGCCGCGTCCACCGTGCTGATCCTTGCCGGCACGGCCTCCGCGCACGTCAGCGTGCAGCCGCAGGGCGAGGCAGCCAAGGGCGGCTACGCCACGATCAACTTCAAGGTCCCCAACGAGCGCGACAACGCCTCGACGACCAAGCTCGAGGTCAACTTCCCGACCGACCACCCGCTCGCTTCCGTGATGCCGCAGCCGGTGCCCGGCTGGAAGATCGTCGTCACCAAGAGCAAGCTCGCCAAGCCGCTCGAGGTCCACGGCAACAAGATCGACGAGGCGGTCTCCAAGGTCACCTGGTCCGCCGAGGGCAGCAAGAACGACCTCGGCATCCGCCCGGGCCAGTTCCAGCAGTTCCCGCTCTCCGTCGGCCAGCTCCCCGAGGACACCGACCAGCTGGTGTTCAAGGCCATCCAGACGTACGACAACAAGGACGTCGTCCGCTGGATCGAGGAGCAGAAGGACGGCGCCGAGGAGCCCGAGAGCCCGGCGCCGGTTCTCAAGCTGACCGCCGCGACCACCGACGAGCACGGCGCCGCCGCCGACGCCGACAAGGCCGGTGCGGCCGACGCCGACCGGACGAAGGAAGAGCACACGGAGACGGCGTCCGCGTCGCCCTCCTCCAGTGACACCACGGCCCGGGTCCTCGGCATCGTCGGCATCCTCATCGGCGCCGCCGGGGTGGCCTTCGGCGTCCTGACCGGCCGCCGACGCACCGCCTGACCCCTCCGGCCCCACCGAATCACCGACCCACCAGGAATCAGCAATCCATGCGTAAGAAGAAGGTGCTGGCCGCGGCGTTCGTCGCCGCGGCCGCACTCACCCTGTCAGCCTGTGGCAGCGGCGACGACGCCGACAAGCCCCTCGCGGACGTCTCCGCCCAGGCGAAGACCAAGGCCGCTACGGTGCTCGACCAGCCGTTCACCAAGCCGGGCCTCGTCCTGACCGACACCCACGGCAAGAAGTACGACCTGCGCGAGCGGACCAAGGGCAAGCCGACGCTCATCTACTTCGGCTACACAAACTGCCCCGACGTCTGCCCGCTCATCATGAGCAACATCGCCATCGCCAAGAAGTCCCTGCCCAAGGCCGACCAGGACAAGCTCCAGGTCGTCTTCGTCACCACCGACCCCGAGCGGGACACCCCGTCCTCGCTGGGCAGCTGGCTCAGGGCCCAGGACGCCTCCTTCATCGGTCTCACCGGCGACTTCCCGGCCATCCAGGCGGGCGCACGCCAGATCGGCATCGGCATCGACCCGCCGAGGAAGGAGAAGGACGGCACGGTCGTCTCGATGCACGGGTCGCAGGTCATCGCGTTCTCCCCGAAGACCGACAAGGGGTACGTGCTGTACAGCGAGGACACCACCCCCGACGACTACACCAAGGACCTCCCCAAGATCATCAAGGGGGAGAACCCGTGAACCGCCGCACCGTCCTCGCCGGCGTCGTCGCCCTCACCACCGGGCTGACGCTGGCGGGGTGCTCGTCCTCGGGCGGCAGGCCCGAACTGAAGGTGACCGGTGCGTTCATGCCGCAGCCGGTCAACGACATGGCGGCCGGCTTCCTCGTCGTGCAGAACAGCGGCGACAGCTCCGACCGGCTCACCTCGGTCACCAGCCCGCTCTCCGACGACGTCACGATCCACCGGACGACGAACCAGACGATGCGCATGGTGAAGTCCTTCGAGGTGCCCGCGGGCGGCGAACTGGACCTGGAGCGCGGCGGCAACCACATCATGTTCATGAAACTGAAGCAGCGGCCCAGGCAGGGCGAGAAGGTGTCCGTCGAGCTGCACTTCGAGAAGGCCGACCCCATAAAGGTCGACCTTCCCGTGAAGGAGACCACCCACAACCCGAAGAAGCAGTGAGGGACTGACACTCCATGACAGCCACCGCCCCGCACTTCGGGCCGGCCCCGTCCGTGTCCCCGATGCGCCGCCCACTCGCCGCCGCCGCACTCCTCGCCGTATTCGTCGGCACGGTGTTCGGCCTGCTGCTGGGCGGCGCTGGACCGGCGTCCGCGCATGCCGCGCTCACCGGGAGCGATCCGCAGGACGGGGCGGTGGTCGCCACCGCCCCCAAGGAGGTCACGCTCACCTTCTCCGAACAGGTCGCCATGGGTGACGGATCCGTCCGAGTCCTGGACCCGAGCGGCAAACGCGCCGACACCGGTGCGGAACCACGAGATCTGCAGAGCGACTCGACCGTGAAGTACGCCGTCCCGCTGCACGCGGGGCTGCCCGACGGCACGTACACCGTGGCCTGGCAGGCCGTCTCCGCGGACAGCCACCCGGTCTCCGGCGCCTTCACCTTCTCCATCGGCGCCCCGTCCAGGACGACCGTCGCCCTGCCGACGGACCAGGCCGGAGGCGGCCTGGTCGGCACGCTCTACGGCATCGCGCGCTACGCCGCGTACGCCGGCTTCATCCTGCTGGCCGGTGGCTCGGCCTTCGTACTGGCCTGCTGGCAACGCGGGGCGAGCGCCCGCCCGCTGCAGCGCCTGGTAGTACGCGGCTGGATGACGCTCACCACGGCCACCCTGGTCATGCTTCTGCTGCGCAGCCCGTACACCGGCTCCGGAAAGCTCGCGGACATCTTCGACCTGGACGGCCTGAAAGCCGTTCTGGACACCAAGCCGGGGGCCGCGCTGGTCTCCCGGCTGCTACTGCTCGGCGCCTCCGCGCTCTTCATCGCCGTGCTCTTCGGGACGTACGCGAAGCGCGAGGACGAGCGGGAGAAGAAGGACCTCACCTTCGGGCTGGCCATCGGTGGCGCGGTCATCGCCGCCGGGATCGCCGGGACATGGGCGCTGGCCGAACACGCCTCGACCGGGATCCAGCCCGGCATCGCGATGCCGGTCGACGTGCTGCACCTGCTGGCCGTCGCCATCTGGCTGGGCGGCCTCGCCGCACTGCTGGTCGCGCTCTACCGGACGCCGGACATCGAAGTCACTGCGGTACGCCGCTTCTCCCGTATCGCGTTCGGCAGTGTGCTGGCGCTCACCGCGACCGGGCTCTACCAGTCCTGGCGGCAGGTCGGCTCCTGGTCCGCGCTGACCGGTACCCGGTACGGGCAGCTGCTGCTCGTGAAGGTGGGGCTCGTCGCCGTACTGGTCGGGGTCGCCTGGATCTCGCGGCGGTGGACGGCTCGCCTGACTGCGGGCACGGCACGGACGCGGGGCACGGGTCTCGGCACTGCTGACGCCGACACCGGGACCGCTGTGGAGAACGAACCGGCGACCGTGCCCGTGGATCCCGAACGGGCCGCCCAACTCGCCCGGCAGCAGACCGCCGTGGCGACCGCCACGAAGAAGCGGATCCGCGATGCCGACCCCGATCGGTCCGGGCTCCGCCGCTCGGTACTGGCGGAGGTCGGGGTCGCGGTGGCGCTGTTGGCGGTGACGACCGTACTGACCTCGACCGAGCCCGGACGTACCGAGGAGGAAGCGGCCCGCACCTCGACAGCCGCATCCACGCCCACGACCGCGGGCCCGATCGCGGTGAGCCTGCCGTTCGACACCGGCGGCCGGAACGGCAAGGGGACGGTCCGGATGGACATCGACCCCGGTCGCACCGGCGCCAACGGGCTCCACATCTGGATCGACGGCCCCGACGGACAGCCCATGGACGTCCCCGAGGTGAAGCTCGCCTTCACCCTCGTGTCCAAGGACATCGGTCCGCTGCCCGTCGTCCCCGACCGGCTCACCGAGGGGCACTGGACGGCGAGCGGCGTCCAGATCCCGATGGCGGGCAACTGGAAGATGGCGGTGACCGTGCGCACGTCGGACATCGATCAGACCACCATCGCCAAGAACGTGAAGATCGGCTGAGCGGGATCATGAGCGGAACCAGCATGAGCGGCGCGAACAGCAAGCGCCGCTCGAGCAGCAAGAACGAGACGGGCAGCGCGAACGGCAAGCTCGGCACGGACGCCGGGGCCGAGGCCGCCACGGGGGACCTCTCCCGGCGACGACTGCTCGGCGGTGTCGGCGCGGCCGGACTGGTGCTGGGAGCGGCGGGTGGCGCGACGGGTTACGCCGCGACCCGCTCCGACGAGCCGACCGCGCTGACGACGATCGGCACGGCCCGGGCAACGTTTCACGGGAAACATCAACCGGGGATCACCACTCCGCTTCAGGCGCGCGGCCATCTCGTCGCGTTCGATCTGGCACCCGGCGCGGGACGGAAGGAAGCCGCCGCCCTGATGCGCCGATGGTCCGCCGTGGCCCAGCGGCTGATGGCCGGCGAACCCACCGCCGGCGGCAGTGCGGACGGCACCACACACGACACCGGGATCGCGCTGGACGCCGGACCGTCCTCGCTGACCGTCACCTTCGGCTTCGGGCACACCTTCTTCGAACGCACGGGCCTGGTGACCCATCGGCCGCCGGGACTGGACCCGCTGCCGCCGTTCTCCTCCGATCGGCTCGACCCCAAGCGCTCGGGGGGCGATCTCTGGGTGCAGATCGGCGCCGACGACGCTCTCGTCGCCTTCCACGCACTGCGCGCCATCCAGAAGGAGGCCGCCACGACGGCCGGGGTGCGCTGGCAGATGAACGGCTTCAACCGCACCCCCGGTGCCACCGCCAAGCCGATGACCGCCCGCAATCTGATGGGCCAGATCGACGGCACCGGCAACCCGAAGCCGTCGGAGAGCGACTTCGACCGGCGCATCTTCGTCCCGCCGAACACAGCGCAGGGCGACGACGCGGCGTACGCCTGGCTGGCCGGTGGCTCGTACGCGGTCGTGCGACGGATCAGGATGCTGCTCGACGACTGGGAAAAGCTCCCGCTGGACCGGCAGGAGCGGGTCATAGGGCGACGCAGGACGGACGGCGCACCGTTGAGCGGTGGCACCGAGACCACCGAGATGGACCTCGACAAGGCGGGGCCCGACGGCAAGCTGCTGATCCCGGACAACGCCCACGCCCGGATCTCCTCCCCCGAGAGGAACAGCGGCGCGGCGATGCTGCGGCGCCCCTTCTCGTACCACGACGGCATCGCGGCGGACGGCACTCCGGACGCCGGGCTGCTGTTCATCTGCTGGCAGGCGGATCCACTGAAGGGGTTCGTGCCGGTACAGCGCAAGCTCGACCGGGGAGACGCCCTGTCGCCGTTCATCCGGCACGAGGCGAGCGGCCTGTTCGCGGTGCCGGGCGGCGCGGCCGACGGGGAGTACGTGGGTCAGCGGCTGCTGGAGTCATGAGCCACCGCGGCGCATTAGGGTGACGGTATGTCCGCCACGCGCTACGCCTATCTCGGTCCCGAAGGCACCTTCACCGAGGTCGCCCTCCGTACGCTCCCGGAAGCAGCCACTCGGGAACTTGTCCCGATGGTCTCCGTACCGGCGGCTCTGGACGCGGTACGGAGCGGTGCTGCCGCGGCAGCACTCGTACCGATCGAGAACTCCGTCGAGGGCGGCATCACGGCGACCCTCGACGAGCTGACGACCGGCGAACCGCTGATGATCTACCGCGAGGTGCTGCTCTCCATCACCTTTGCGCTGCTCGTGCGGCCCGGCACGAAGCTGTCCGACGTCAAGACGGTGACCGCGCACCCGGCCGCACAGCCGCAGGTACGCAACTGGATGGCGGCCCATCTGCCGGAGGCCCTGTGGGAGTCGGCCGCGTCCAACGCGGACGGTGCCCGGCTGGTGCAGGAGGGGCGGTACGACGCCGCCTTCGCCGGTGAGTTCGCGGCCGCCACATACGGTCTCGAACCGCTGGTGACGGAGATCCACGACGCGGAGAACGCGCAGACCCGCTTCGTCCTGGTGGGCCGCCCGGCCCGGCCGGCGGCGCCGACCGGTGCGGACAAGACATCGGTGGTCATCTGGCTGGGCGACGACCACCCCGGTGCGCTGCTCGAACTCCTGCAGGAGTTCACGGTGCGTGGGGTGAACCTGATGCTGATCCAGTCGCGGCCGACGGGTGCGGGCATCGGGAACTACTGCTTCGCAGTGGACGCCGAGGGGCACATCGCGGACCGCCGGGTCGGCGAGGCGTTGATGGGGCTGAAGCGGATCTGCCCGAAGGTGCGGTTCCTCGGTTCGTATCCACGGGCCGGAGTGACGCCGGAGGACGTACGGCCGCTGCGTGCGGGGACGTCGGACACGGACTTCACGGATGCCTCGGACTGGCTGGCCAGGAATCAGGACGGCCGGGCCTGACGGTCGGGGCCAGGGGTCGCGATCGACGGTCGGGACTGAGAGTCGGGATCGAAGGTCGGGATCGAGGGGCGTGGCTGGTCCTCGTGCCGCGGTGGTGTGCGCCCATCACCGGTGCTATCACCTGATTTTCACAACCTACAGAGTTATCCACAGGGTCGGTTCTCGACCTGGGGACAAGTCGACACCGCAATACGACATGGTCGACAAATCGCTCCAGTCATCCCACACCCCTCCACAGAGCCGCAGGTCGCCCCGTGTCAGCTCAATTCCATTGATCAACTCTTTAGGACGAGGAATTCCCACCCGAATGAGTGTGTGAAGCGAGTTTGAACAGGGAATCCATGAGCCTTCGTGCGGCTTTCGGAATGATCTCTTCCTGTGTCCACAGATCTTCTTCACAGCCTGTGGATAACTTCGGAGGGTCACCGCCCCCTGTGGACAAGTCGGCTCCAACTCCCGCCCCGCACAAGGTCGGTACGTCAAGAACGGAAGCCCCTTAATACCCCATTTAGGGGAATAGGAGCTCTCTATTTGACGACCAAGATCGACTGCAGCCATCGAGCGTCCCTAGCATTGCCAATTCCGGCAATTCGGGCAAAGTGACACGCTTGGCAATATCGGTTCGAGCTATGGAAGCGCACACCGGTAGCCTGGAGGCGTGATTGACCTTCGCCTGCTCCGTGAGGACCCCGACCGTGTTCGCGCCTCCCAGCGCGCCCGTGGAGAGGACGTCGCACTCGTCGACGCTCTTCTCTCCGCCGACGAGCGGCGCAGGTCGTCCGGTGTCCGCTTCGACGAACTGCGCTCCGAGCAGAAAGCGCTCGGCAAGCTCATCCCCAAGGCCTCGCCCGAGGAGCGCACCGAGCTGCTCAAGAAGGCCGAGCAGCTGAAGGCCGACGTCAAGGGCGCCGACGCGGAACAGGACGAGGCGGACGCGGAGGCCAAGAGCCTGCTGCTGCAGCTCGGCAACATCGTCCACGAGGACGTGCCGGTCGGCGGCGAGGAGGACTTCGTCGTTCTCGAGACGCACGGCACCATCCGCGACTTCGGAGCCGAGGGCTTCGAGCCCAAGGACCACCTGGAGCTCGGCGAGGCACTCGGCGCCATCGACGTGGAGCGCGGCGCCAAGGTCTCCGGCTCGCGCTTCTACTACCTGACAGGTGTCGGCGCGCTGCTCGAGCTCGCCCTCGTCAACGCTGCGATCGCGCAGGCCACCGAGGCCGGGTTCATCCCGATGCTGACGCCGGCGCTGGTTCGCCCGCGCGCCATGGAGGGCACCGGATTCCTCGGCCAGGCCGCGGAGAACGTGTACCACCTGGAGAAGGACGACTACTACCTGGTCGGCACCTCCGAGGTCCCGCTCGCCGCGTACCACATGGACGAAATCATCGACGCGGACAAGCTGCCGCTGCGGTACGCCGGCTTTTCGCCGTGCTTCCGCCGCGAGGCCGGTACGTACGGCAAGGACACCCGAGGCATCTTCCGGGTCCACCAGTTCGACAAGGTCGAGATGTTCTCGTACGTCGACCCGGCGGACGCCGAGGCCGAGCACCGGCGTCTCCTCGACTGGGAGAAGCAGTGGCTCACCGGGCTTGAGCTGCCGTTCCAGGTGATCGACGTGGCCACCGGCGACCTGGGGTCCTCGGCCTCCCGGAAGTTCGACTGCGAGGCGTGGATCCCGACGCAGGGCAAGTACCGCGAGCTGACCTCCGCGTCGAACTGCGACGGTTTCCAGGCGCGTCGCCTCTCCGTCCGGATGCGCGAGGGCAAGAAGGTTCAGCCGCTCGCCACCCTGAACGGCACGCTCTGCGCCGTACCGCGCACCATTGTGGCGATCCTGGAGAACCACCAGCTGGCCGACGGTTCGGTGCGCGTGCCCGAGGCGCTCCGTCCGTACCTGGGCGGGCGTGAGGTCCTGGAGCCGGTCGCCAAGTGACCTTCCCGTACAAGCTCGTCGCGACCGACCTCGACGGCACGCTGCTGCGTAACGACGACACGGTCTCCGAGCGCACCCGTGAGGCACTGGCCGCCGTGACGGCGGCCGGTGCCGCGCACATCATCGTCACCGGACGGGCCGTCCCGTGGACCCGTCACATCCTGGACGACCTGGGCTACAACGGCATCGCGGTCTGCGGTCAGGGCGCGCAGGTCTACCACGCGGGCGAGCACAAGCTGCTGACCTCGCTGACTCTGGACCGGCAGCTCGCCGGTCTCGCGCTGTCCAAGATCGAGGCGGAGGTCGGCCCGCTGGCGCTGGCGGCGAGCCGCGACGGACTCGACGGCGAGGTGCTGGTCGGCCCCGGCTACCGCGTACAGGAAGGGCCGCTTCCGGCCGTCTTCGTGGACGACGCGACCGAGATGTGGTCCGCGCCGCTGAACAAGGTCTACATCCAGCATCCGGCACTCGACGACGACGCACTGGCGAAGGCCGCGCGCGGAGCCGTCGGCAATCTGGTGGACGTGGTCATGGCGGGTCCCGGCGTGGTGGAGATCCTGCCGCTGGGGTTGAGCAAGGCGACCGGGCTCTCGCTGGCCGCACGCCGACTGGGCGTGAAGGCGGCGGACACGCTCGCGTTCGGTGACATGCCGAACGACATCCCGATGTTCGCCTGGGCGCAGCACGGTGTGGCGATGGCCAACGCGCACGACGACCTGAAGGCCGTGGCACACGAGATCACCGCGTCGAACGAGGACGATGGCATCGCAGTGGTGCTTGAGCAGCTGCTCTAGTCGGCTGCGCCGCCGGTCGCGCGGTTGCAGAGTGCGCCGATGTGCCGAACTGTGCGGAGGATGCGCGGATCGAACGCGCGCGGGGCTCAGGGCCCCGACGACGGCTTAGCAAGCCGCTGCCTTACCACTCGGCCAATCCTCCGGGAGGGCGGCCGCGCGCGATGCGCGCTGAGGGGCCGCCCCGGGCCTGCCCTTGAGCGGCTCGGCGGAGTGAGGTGATGGTTACTCCGGCGCCTGCTCCTGGCCGCCCCGCTGGGAACTCGACGGACTCGGACTCTCGGTCATCGTCGCGCTCCTCTCCCGGTCCTGTGGCGTGCACTTCCTCGACCACTGTGCCTGGGGCGTCTCTTGTCCGCCACTCATTATCCGGTCGGCGAGCACGGCCCCGGCCTACGACGTTGCTCGCGGCCCGCGACCGGCCGGTACGGACCTGGCCGGAGCGGACCGCGAGCGTCGGTCAGGGCTCAGCGGCGCTTACGACGGCGTCGCAGATCCTTGAGCTGAAGGACGAAGTCGTCCATCCGGGCATCCATACGGACGATGTCCTCGGAGATGTCTCCGAGTCGGACGCTCATGGCCCCGACCACCTGGTTGGTGGCCTCGAGCCTCCGGTCGAGACTGTCGAGCCGATGCGACATCCGGGTGAGCACCGGCCCGAGTTCCTGGAGCGCCACGCCTACTCCGGCCAGGCAGCTCTCGACCCGGGTGACTCGCCGATCGAGCGAGGCGTACCCCGCACGCAGATCCTCCTCGGCGTCGAGCAGATAGGTGCGGACGCATCGGGCGATGTCGCTGTCGCGAAGAAGCATCGCGACATTGAGTACGGTCCTGCGGGTGTAGAGGGTGAGTTGGGTGGCCGCCTGTGGATAACTTTCACTCTCCTCGCCGCCCCATAGGGACAACATGTCCCTATGGAAGCCCCGCAGCTCAGCGCCTCTCAGCAGCGTGAGGCCGTTCTCTTCCATCTCGCCTCGATGGCGCTGGATCACCTTCTTGATGACTTCTGTGGATACTTCGAAGTAGCGAGCCACGTCCTCTGTGCGGACGTGAATTCCGTCCGGGAGCATGACAAGGCTCTTCACCTTGTCGAGAACATCGACGCGCCCCATCTGCTCGACGCGCAGTGCGCGCGATTCGAGCAGGGCGACTTCCGTGGGCATGGGCATGCCTTCCGTTCGCGAAAACGACGATGGGCGGCCCTCTCCCCGGGCTCAGGGGCGGAGGTCGCTCACGGTTGCCACTCACCCGATGACCGACCCGGCCGGCGCTGCCTCGCCGGAGTCGGCACTCCCCAATTTCACGAACGCTACGACGCTACGGATCCCAGTTGCCTCCACGCACCCTGAACAACGAGCCGATAACCGTACAGTTACGCGTACGACTGTCCGTTCATGCGTCAACCCCCGCCCGAGGGGCAGGGGTTGACGGGGCCTGACGGCAGAGACCTTCCTGCTCACTCCTCGCCGGCGAGCTTCAGCGTGCGCAGCTTCTGGCCCGCGTACCAGGTGGCGAGCACCGTGACTGCCGCCAGCAGAACCGTCGCGAGCGGCAGTCCGACCTCGGAGGTGATCGTGCCTTCCCCGCCGACCTTCTGGGCAAGCGCGAGCGACCACTGCTGCACGCTGAGCGTGCGCGCCCCGGGCACGAAGCTGCCGAAAAGGGCCTCCCACACCAGCGCGTAGACCAGACCGAGGACCACTGCGTGCCTGCTGACCGTGCCGAGCAGCAGGAACAGCGCGCTGTACGCGATCGAGGCGACCAGCGCCGCGATCGTGTACGCCACCGCGATCTGCTGGCCGTTGCCGTTGAGGATCAGGCCCGCGACGAATGTCGGCAGAGCGGAGAAGACCATGGTCACGGCGATCGCCACGATCAGCTTGGTGAAGATGATCGTCGGCCGTTTCACCGGCTTGGCCAGCAGATAGACGATCGATCCGTCGTCGATCTCCGGACCGATGGCCCCCGTACCGGCGATCACACCGATCAGCGGCACCATCGTGGCGATGGCGAAACCGCCCAGCACATTGGCGGCGACCTGGTCATCGGCTCCGGCGAACATCCGTACCGCCACGGCGATGACGATCAGCAACGCGGGCAGGACGAAGAGGATCGCGGCCCGGCGTCGGCCGAGCAGGGCCCGGTAGGTGAGCCGGGCGACTGTGGGGTTGTACATGACGCTTCACAGCTCCTTTCAGGCCGCTACTCAGGCCGCTACGAGATAGGAAAAGACCGATTCGAGGGACTCGTCGGACGGTGAGACGGTCAGCAGACGGATGCCGTGTTCACGCGCGACCTTCGGGAGCAGCATGGTGAATCGTCCGAAGTCGACCGCCTGGATACGCAGGGCCTGTTCGCCCAGGTCGACTTCGATCCCGGCCGTCGACGGGTCGGCGATGAGGGCGGCGGCGAGTGCACGGTCGTCGCTGGACCGTACGAGGTAGCGGTGCGGGCGGTCCGTCATCAGCCGGCGGATCTTCCGGAAGTCACCGGACGCCGCATGCCGTCCGGCCACGATCACCTCGATGTGCGAGGCGAGTTGCTCGACCTCTTCGAGGATGTGGGAGGAGAACAGGACCGTACGGCCCTCGGAGCCCATCCGCCGCAGCAGCTCCATCAGCTGCATCCGCTGCCGCGGGTCCATCCCGTTGAACGGCTCGTCGAGGAGCAGCACCGACGGCTCGTGGACCAGCGCGGACGCCATCTTCACGCGCTGGCGCATGCCCTTGCTGTACGTGGAGATCTTGCGGTCCTGCGCGTACTCCATCTCGACCGTGGCCAGCGCCTTGCGCGCAGCCGCGTCACCGAGTCCGTGCAGTTCCGCGTTGGCGACGACGAATTCGCGGCCGGTGAGGAAGTCGTACATCCCCTCCCGCTCCGGCACGATGCCGATCTGCCGGTACACCGCCTCGTTGCGCCAGATCAGCGCGCCGTCGAGCGTGACCTTGCCCGTCGACGGAGCGAGGAACCCGGCCATCATGTTGATCAGCGTGGACTTGCCCGCGCCGTTGGGGCCGAGCAGCCCGGTCACACCGGGGCCCACGGTCATGCTGACGTCGTTGACGGCGACCACATTGCCGAACCAGCGCGAGGTGTGGTCGATCTCGATGGTGGTCACAGCCCGACCCTCCGGTAGCGGCGCATCAGTACGGCGTACGAGCCGGCGACGAGCGCGAGAACAACGATCAGATACACCACAC
Organism: Streptomyces sp. NPDC005262; assembly: GCF_042872425.1. Classification (NCBI taxonomy): domain Bacteria; kingdom Bacillati; phylum Actinomycetota; class Actinomycetes; order Kitasatosporales; family Streptomycetaceae; genus Streptomyces; species Streptomyces sp. NPDC005262. Next base: position 257,333 of record NZ_JBIAKK010000005.1, on the reverse strand, counting down.
CTGCCCCGGCGCCCGGTCCTTCCCCTCCGGGGAAGGCGGAGGTGGCACCGAGGAACGCGGTCTGGACACCGCCGATCAGCGTGATGGGCGAGAAGAGCCCCAGCCACTGCACCGCGCCCGCCGAGCCCGTCTCCCAAGCGATGGCCTGGACCGTGGAGACCGCTCCGTACGAGATGGTCAGCACAGCGATCACCGCCGCGACACCGAAGCCGCGGCGCGGTGTCAGTGCGGCGACGACCAGACCGAGCCCGGCGAAGAGCACGGAGAGCAGCGCCACCGACGCCACTCCCTGCCCGAACCACTTGGTCTGGTCGGCGAAGTCGAACTTCGCCAGCAGGGCGCCCACGTACATCACCAGCAGCGGCGACACAGTGAGGATGAACAGGGCGGATGCCATGGCGGCGTACTTGGCGACGACGTAGTCGGCCCGCTCGATGGGCCGCGAGAAGTAGAGGGGGACACTCTTGAAACGGAGATCCCGGGAGACGGACTGCGGTGCCTGCGACGCGATGAACAGGCCGATGACGGCCTGCAGATAGATCGCAAAGTCCGTGTACTTGAGCACGAGCTTCGTCGCGTCGGGGGCGGCCATCGCGACGGCGACGATGATCAGCGCGACCAGGCACATCACACCGAAGAGCAGCATCGGCAGCACCTTGGACTTGACCGAACGCCCCAGTCCGAAGGAGCCCCGCAGGGACTGCGAGTAGAGCGAGCGGCGGGCATAGCCGCGGCCCAGGCGCGGGCCGTCGTAGGAGCGGTACCCGATGTTGTGGATCCGGGTGGTCTCGCTCCCGGTCACGGCCCCGGTCTCAGTGCTCATCGTGACCGCTCCCCTTCTGCTGTGCGGCGCCGGCCAGGGCTGTCTCCGCTGCCTCTGTGGTGCCTTCGGTACGGAAGACCTCGGCGATGTGGTGGCGTCGCTGTTCCATCCGTACGAGTCCGAGCCCGAGCCCGGCGACGCTGTCGCGCACGACGTCGTACGTCTCCTCACCGGTGGCCTCGATCAGCAGGATGTGACCTGCACCCGGCAGGCCGTCCCCCTCGATTCCGTCGAGGCCCACGAGCTTCACGCCGGCTGCCGTCAGCGCCCGGCGCAGCGCGTCCGTGCCGTCCGGGTGGGTGTCGCTGTCGGTGACCTCGACCGCGAGGGTCGTGGTGGTCTGGGTGAAATCGCTGGTGGAGCTGGAGCGCAGCAGCGCGCCGCCGTCGATGACGACGACATGGTCGCAGGTGCGCTCCAGCTCACCCAGGAGGTGCGAGGTCACCAGGACCGAGATGCCGAAATCGGTGTGGATGCGGCGGATCAGGCCGAGCATCTCGTCCCGCCCGACCGGGTCCAGCCCGTTGGTCGGCTCGTCGAGGAGGACCAACTGCGGGTCGTGGACCAGCGCCTGGGCCAGCTTCACACGCTGCTTCATACCGGTCGAGTAGCCACCGATGGGACGGTAGCGCTCCTCGTACAGCCCCACATGGCGCAGGGTGTCGGCGGTGCGCTCGCGCGCCGCTGTCGGCGGAAGTCCGGACATCCGCGCCATGTGGACGACGAACTCGGTGGCCGAGACGTCCGGCGGCAGGCAATCGTGCTCGGGCATGTAGCCGACCCGTTCCCGGATGGCGGCGCCACTGGTGGCGACGTCCAGCCCGAGCACCGCGGCCCGGCCTTCGGTGGCGGGGGACAGACCCAGCAGGATCTTGATCAGTGTGGACTTGCCGGCTCCATTGGCACCCACCAGGCCGGTTACACCGGGCCCGATGTCCAGGGAGAGCCGGTCAAGAGCGGTCACCCGGGGGAACCGCTTGCTCAGGCTTTCGGTTGCGATCACAGTCACGTACTCGAAGGTAGTGGCGCGGGCCACACCGGTCGTCAGACCAGGCGGTTGGATCCGCATCAGACTCCAGTCGTACGGACCCGTAGGGGGACCCCACGAAGGAGGACGGCCGAGCGCGACGAGAACACCGGGACGAGGGAGGACAGCGGGACGAGAGCCAGGGGGGCCGACGCCAGGTGCTCGTGGAGTTGTCCACAGGTGTGCGCACGCCCCTTGACGTAGCCGCCAAGCATTGTCACATTCATCCATGTCACGTTACGAGCACGTACCGCACACGGCATGGGACGGACGGTGGCATGACCTCACCGGTGAAGGACGCAACGGCTCCGGAACTCCAGGGGTTCAGAGAGGTGCAGCGCCTCGCGTACGCATGCGCGGAGGCGGTCGCCGCCCGGCTCGAACCGGGTGTGACGGAGCGCGAGGCGGCCCGGATGCAGCGGGAGTGGCTGCGCGGGCGCGGGGTGCGGGACTGGTTCCATCTGCCGTTCGCCTGGTTCGGGGACCGTACGGCGTTCGCCGGTTTCAAGGTGCCGCTGCAGTTCTTCCCGACCAACCGGAGGCTGGAGCCGGGGATGCCGTTCATCCTCGACATGGCTCCGGTGTACAAGGGGTTCACGGCGGACATCGGATACTCCGGCTGCCTCGGACTCAACCCGCTGCACGACAAGCTCCTCGCCGATCTGGAGGCCCACCGCGCGCTGATTCTGGGCGAGGTGCGTGAGCGGCGTTCGCTGCGCGAGATCTATGAGGACGTCGAGCGCCTGATGATCAGGCAGGGCTATGCCAACAGGCATCGCGCGTACCCCTTCGGAGTCATCGCTCACAAGATCGACCGCGTCGCCGAACGCCGTTGGTCCCCGCGTGTCTTCGGGTTCGGCACGCAGTCGCTCAAGGGGCTGGTCAGCGATGCCCTGCACGGGCACCGGGACGGCTGGTCGCCGCTGTGGAGCCCGTACAGCTTCTCCGACCACCCGCCGCAGCCGGGGCTGTGGGCGGTCGAGCCCCATCTCGGATTCCGGGGCACAGGCGCCAAGTTCGAGGAGATCCTGGTCGTCACCGACTCCACGGACCCCGAGCAGAGCGCTTTCTGGCTGGACGACGATCTGCCGCATGTGCGGCGCTGGGCCGAGGAGAGGGTGGCGGCGTGAGTCTTCAGGATGTGCCGGGGATCCGCGAACGCCGGGTAAGTACCGGCGGGATCGAGTTGTGCGTTGCCGAGCTCGGCGACGAGACGCGTCCCACAGTCGTGCTCGTGCACGGCTACCCGGACAGCAAGGAAGTCTGGACGGAGGTCGCGGAGCAGCTGGCCGAGCAGTGGCATGTCGTCCTGTACGACGTGCGCGGACACGGCCGGTCGACGGCTCCGGCGCCGCTGCGCGGCGGGTTCACGCTGGAGAAACTGACCGACGACTTCCTGGCCGTGGCCGACGCGGTGAGCCCGGACCGAGCAGTGCATCTGGTCGGGCACGACTGGGGTTCGGTGCAGTCGTGGGAGTTCGCGACGGTCAAGCGCACCGAGGGCCGGATCGCTTCCTTCACTTCGATGTCGGGCCCCTCCCTGGACCACTTCGGGCACTGGATCAAGCAGCGGATGTCCCGGCCCACCCCGCGCCGGATCGGCCAGCTTCTCGGCCAGGGCGCCAAGTCCTGGTATGTGTACATGCTGCACACTCCGGTGCTGCCGGAGCTTGCCTGGCGCGGTCCTCTCGGCAAGCGCTGGCCCCGGATACTGCAGCGGCTCGAGAGTGTCCCCACGGGGGACTACCCGACGCCGTCCCTGCCGAACGACGCGGCGAACGGCGCCTGGCTCTACCGCGACAACGTCCGCGCCAGGCTGCGCAGGCCGCGTGAAGACGCCTTCGCACATGTGCCGGTCCAGCTGATCACACCGACCGGTGACATCTTCCTTTCGGAGCGCCTCTACGACCAACTGGAGCTGTGGGCACCGCAATTGGTGCGGCGCACCTTGCCGGCCAAGCACTGGGTGCCACGCACCCGGCCGGACCAGCTGGCTTCCTGGATCAGCGAGTTCGTCGCCGGCAACGAGTCGGCCCAGGACGACGGGCGGCCGCTCCAGGACCCCGCACCGACCGGGGCGCACGCGGACCGGTTCGGCGGGCAGCTGGTGCTGGTGACGGGCGCGGCCGGCGGTATCGGACGTGCCACCGCGTTCGCCTTCGCCGAGGCCGGTGCCCGGGTGGTGGCCGTGGACCGGGACGCGGAAGGGGCGGCCAGAACGGCCGAGATGGCCCGTCTGATCGGGTCCCCCGCGGCCTGGGGCGAGGTGGTCGACGTCAGTGACGAGCAGGCGATGGAGAAGCTCGCCGAGAAGGTCGCCGCCGAGTACGGCATCGTCGACGTCCTGGTCAACAACGCCGGGATCGGGCTGTCGGGCTCCTTCCTGGAGACCACGAGCGAGGACTGGAAGAACGTCCTCGACGTCAATCTGTGGGGAGTCATCCACGGCTGCCGGATCTTCGGCAAGCAGATGGCCGAGCGTGGCCAGGGCGGCCATATCGTCAACACCGCGTCCGCCGCCGCGTATCAGCCGTCCCGGGCGCTGCCCGCATACAGCACCTCCAAGGCCGCCGTGCTGATGCTCAGCGAGTGTCTGCGGGCCGAGCTGGCCGAGCGCTCGATCGGGGTCAGCGCGATCTGCCCCGGTGTCGTGAACACCAACATCACTGCGACGGCGCGCTTCGCCGGGGCCGACGCCGCCGAGGAGAAACGGCTGCAGAAACGGACCAGTCGGCTTTACGGGCTGCGCAACTACCCTCCGGAGAAGGTCGCCGACGCGATCATCGAGGCCGTGGTGCACAACCGGGCCGTGGTGCCGGTGACACCGGAGGCCCGCGCCGCCCGGCTCCTGTCCAGGTTCAGCCCCGGGGCGCTGCGCGGGATCGCCCGGCTGAAGCCGCCGCTGTGAGCGGGCAGGAAACGTCGGCGGTGACGGGCGGGTCGGCCGCCGAGTACCGGATCGAGGACCTGGCGCATGCGAGCGGCGCCACGGTCCGCACGATCCGGGCCTACCAGGACCGGGGGCTGCTGCCGACGCCGGAGCGGCGCGGCCGGGCCAATGTGTACGGGGACACGCATCTTGCCCGGCTCCGGCAGATCGCCGACCTACTGGACCGCGGCTACACGCTCGCCAGCATCAAGGAACTGCTGGAGGCGTGGGACGCGGGCCGCGGTCTCGGCGGGGTGCTCGGGCTCGTCGCCGAGGTGCATGGGCCCTGGACGGACGAACAGGCCGACCGGATCACCCGGGACGAGCTGCACAGGAGGTTCGGCGGTGCGCAGGACGACCAGGCGGTCGCCGAGGCGGTCGAGCTCGGTGTGCTCGAGCCGATTCCGGGCCGGCCCGACGAATTCCTGGTGCCGAGTCCTCAAGAGCTGTCGGTGGCAGTCGAGTTGCACGCGGCCGGTGTACCGCTGACGGCAATCTCCGGCCATCTGAGGGAGCTTCGCGTTCAGGTCGAACACATCGCCTCCCGTTTTCTGGAGTTCACCACGGAGCACGTGTTCGCGCGTTACCTCGGTCATCGTCCGCCGACGGACGCGGATGCGGCCGAAGCCGCAGAGCTCGTGCGGCGACTTCGCCCGCTCGCCCAGCAGACAGTCGATGCGGAACTGGCGCGCGCCATGCGGACGTTCGCCACCCGTCATCTGCAGCATCACCTCGGGTCGGACGCACCGGTCGGCAGGTCTCCCTCTGCGGGTGAGCCCCGTCCCGTACTGCTGCCGCCTGACACGATAGGAGCTGTTCAAAAGCTCGTTGGGCCACGGAACGTCTCGGCCTTCGTCGCGGCTGCCACCGAACGAGAGGTACAGACAAGGACATTGGACGTACTTGCTTCATCTCACGCTGAATCCAGATAAGTTGACCAAATAGGTTGATTACGACGTCACTTGTCCACAGAATCGCCAAATCGCCTGTGGATAACTCAAGTTGACTGTGGATCAAACCTATAGGCGAAAATCGACGGCGTGAATCCTGAGCAAATCCGGATGCGCCGACGAGATCGGCATGGGCACTCTTGCGGAATGGATGAAAGACGCGCCGTCAAGGTGTCCAAATACCTTTCGAAACACCTGCGGCATCAACCGGAGCGGATCGGCATCACTCTCGATGCGAACGGCTGGGTGTCGATCGACGAGCTGCTGCGCGCCACGGCCCGGCACAACTTCCCCATCACCCGGGCCGAGCTCGACCATGTCGTCGCGGTCAACGACAAACAGCGTTACGCGATCGAAGGCGACCGCATCCGAGCAAGCCAGGGCCATACCGTCCCGGTGGACCTCGATCTGCCGCCGGTCGAGCCGCCCGCGTACCTCTACCACGGCACGGTGGGCCGCGCCCTGGGCGCGATCCGTACCGAGGGACTCCGCCCCATGAACCGGCGTCACGTCCACCTGTCGTCCGACCGCGAGACGGCGACCCGTGTCGGCGCCCGGCGCGGCCGGCCCGTCGTCCTCTCCGTTGACGCGGCCGCGATGCACCGAGCGGGTCACGTCTTCTACGTCAGCGCGAACGGGGTCTGGCTCACGGAAGCGGTACCGCCCGAGTTCCTGCGCTTCCCCGGCTGAACCCGGACGGGCCCGACCGGAACCGCTCGCCCCCGCCGCCCACCACACCGGCCCCCCGCGCACCGACCGCCAGCACCGAGCCGACGGCACCGGCGTGATCGTGAGCATGGGCCGTCCCACTTCGCCCGCACCGAAGCCGCGGTCTTAGCGATCCGCGAGGTCGCCCGCGAATTCGACCTTGAGGTGCGGACCGCCAAGGAGCTCGTGCCGCGCGGAACTCTGTCGCCCTGGCTCAGCCGCAGCGTCCGTCGTCAGGGGCTGTCATGTGTTTTCTGTCCGCGGCACGGCCACCGTATGGTCGTAGGTATGCGCCTGAGCACTGTAATTCTGCCGATCCACCGCTGGAACGACGGCCGGAAGATCTGGCAGCGCGCGGAGGAGCTGGGGTTCCACGCCGCGTACACGTATGACCATCTGGCCTGGCGGACCTTCCGCGACGGACCGTGGTTCGGTGCGATTCCGACCCTGACCGCCGCGGCCGCCGTCACCGAGCGGCTGCGTCTGGGCACCCTGGTGACGTCCCCCAACTTCCGGCACCCGGTGACCTTGGCCAAGGACCTCATCACGCTGGACGACGTCTCCGACGGACGCATCACGCTCGGTATCGGCGCAGGCGGCAACGGTTTCGACGCCACGACGCTGCGCAGGAGCGACGAAGAGCCGTGGACCCCGCGCGAACGGGCCGACCACTTCGCCGAGTTCGTGCCGCTGCTCGACCGGCTGCTGCGGGAGCCGTCGGTCACGCACGAGGGCGAGCTCTACGTGGCGAACGAGGCGCGGAACATCCCCGGTTGTGTCCAGCGGCCGCGGCTGCCCTTCGCGGTGGCCGCCACCGGGCCGCGCGGGCTGAGGCTCGCCGCACAGTACGGCGAGGCATGGGTCACCACCGGAGATCCCAAGCTGTTCGAGACGGGCACCCCGGAGCAGTCCGTGGAGGCCATCCGCGGGCAGATCACCAAGCTCGGCACGGCCTGCGAGGCCGTCGGCCGGGATGTGGCCGAGCTGGACAAGATCCTGCTCACCGGCTTCACCCCGGACCGCCCGCTGGACTCCTTCGACGCGTTCGTGGACTTCGCGGGCACCCACTTCGAGCTGGGCTTCACGGAGATCGTCATCCACACACCGATCGCGGACTCCGACTTCGCGGCGGACGAGAAGGTCTTCGAGCGGATCGCCACGGAGGGCCTGTCCCAGCTCGGCTGACCCACACCTGCCGCCTGCCGACCGCGATACCCGCTGACCGGCACACCCGCCACCGACAGTGCGGCAGCGGTCCGTCAGATCCTCTGGCATATGCCTCAGGCATGTTCCCCAGCTCAGGGGCGCGCATCCTCAAATGCGCGCCCCTCCGCACACCCGTGCGCTCCCGTACGCGAGAATGGCTGGGTGACCTCAGCTATGGATTCGTCTCTGCCTGCCGCTCCCCGGCTGATTGCAACCGATCTGGACGGCACTCTGCTGCGCGACGACAAAACTGTCTCGGACCGCACAATTGCGGCACTCGCCGCGGCCGAGGAGGCCGGGATCGAGGTCTTCTTCGTCACCGGCCGACCGGCCCGCTGGATGGATGTCGTCAGCGCCCACGTCCACGGCCACGGTCTGGCGATCTGCGCGAACGGCGCCGCGGTCGCCGATCTGCACGCGGGCGGCAAGCTGGTCGAGGTCCGGCCGCTGGAACGCGATATCGCCCTCGATGTCGTCCACACCCTGCGTGTGGCCGCTCCCGGCACCTCGTTCGCCGTCGAGCTGACCACCGGCATCCACTACGAACCGTCCTACCCGCCGTTCCACTTCGACCCGGGCGCCACCGTCGCCATCGCCGAGAAGCTGCTCCATGAAGAAGTGCGCGGCACGGGCGCCCCCGTACTGAAGCTCCTCGCGCACCACGCGGAACTGGCACCGGACGAGTTCCTCGAAGTGGCTCGCACCGCAGCCGGGGACCGGGCTTCCTTCACCCGGTCCAGCCCCACGGCCCTGCTGGAAGTCAGCGGTCCCGGCGTCTCCAAGGCAAGCACGCTGGCACTCTGCTGCGCGGAGCGCGGCATCTCACCCGCCGAGGTCGTCGCCTTCGGGGACATGCCGAACGATGTGGAGATGCTGAGCTGGGCGGGCATCTCGTACGCGATGGGCAACGCCCACCCAGCAGCGCTGGCCGCCGCCTCCGGCCGGACCGTCACCAACAACGAGGACGGTGTCGCGGTCGTCATCGAGCGCCTCGTCGCCGAGCGCCGGAAGCACCGTAGCGAAGGCTGAAACGCCCGCCGATCACTCTGAGGTCCGCCCGTACGCCGAAAGTCGGTCGTCACAGCGGTGCCTCCCACACCACCGTCGTGCCGCCCGCGTCGTCAGCGATTCCCGGCCCGAACCAGCTCGCCCCACCCAGCGATTCCGCCCGGCGCGCCAGGTTCCGCAGCCCGCTGCGCCGGCCGCCGTCCGGGATGCCCACCCCGTCGTCGGCGACCGACAGACGTACCGCGTCGCGCCCGTCAGGCAGCGTGGCGGTCGCATCGACGACCACGTCGATGCGGGACGCCCCGGCATGCCGGAAGGCGTTCGACAGCGCCTCCCGCAAGGCCGCGATCAGGTTCTTGCCGGTCCGCTCGCCGACCAGTGAGTCGACCGCGCCGAGGAAGCGGTGCGACGGCTTGAAGCCGAGGGGGACGGCCGCCATGTTGATCTCGCGCAGGACCCGGGTGCGCAGCCCGGACGGTGCCTCGGCCGGTTCCTGCTGCAGCGCGAAGATCGCGGTACGGATCTCCTGAATGGTCACGTCCAGTTCGTCGACCGCCCGGCCGACACCGGTCTGCACCTCGGGCACCATCGACCGGCGCTGGGCACTCTCCAGCAACATCCCGGTGGCGAACAGCCGCTGGATGACGAGATCGTGCAGGTCACGGGCGATTCGATCACGGTCTTCATACACGGCGAGCCGCTCCCGGTCCCGCTGCGCCTCAGCCATCATCAGCGCGAGTGCGGCCTGCGAGGCGAACTGTGTGGCCAGGGTCCGTTCGGTCTCGGTGAACGGCCGCTCGCCCCGGGCTCGCGGGGTGGCGAGTGCGCCCAGCACCCGTCCGCCGCTGTGCAACGGCAGCAGCATGCTCGGGCCGAACCGGTGGGCAAGACGGGTGACCATACGGAAGTCGGTGGCCGAGTCGTCCGTGAAGACCGCCTCGCCGGCCAGCAGCTTCGCCACCACCGGGCTTTCCGGGCCGATGATCACCCCGAGCGGGGCGGACGGCTCGTCGGCTGAGACGGCGACGACCTCCAGCCCGCCCCCCTCCGCCGGAAGGAGCACGATCCCCGCAGCGGATGCAGCGAGGTGGCGGGCCTGTTCGGCGACGACGGCAAGGGCGTCGTCGGCGTCCCCGCCGGAGAGCAGCGCTGTGGTCACGGCCACCGATCCGTCGATCCACCGCTCGCGCTGGCGTGCCGCCTCGTACAGCCGGGCGTTGCCGATGGCGATGCCGGCCTCCGTGGCGAGCACCCGAACCATGTGCAGGTCGTAGTCGGTGAACTCGCCCCCGCCCTCCTTCTCGGCCAGATAGAGATTGCCGAAGATCTCGCCCTGCACCCGGATCGGGACGCCGAGGAAGGTCCGCATCGGGGGATGACCTGGCGGAAAGCCGGCGAACCTCGGATCGGACGTCAGATCTTCGAGCTTCACGGGGGCCGGGTCGTGGAGCAGTGCACCGAGGAGCCCCCGGTGTCCATCGGGCCGGTGCCCGATGTCGGCTTCCACCTCTGCCGATACCCCGTGTGTGAGGAAGTCGGAGAGCCCCTTGCCCTGCTCGTCCGCGACGCCGATGGCGGCGTAGGCGGCGTGGGCGAGCTCGGCGGCGGTCTCGCAGATCCGTTCGAGGGTGGAGTGCAGGTCGAGCCCGGTACCGACGGAGCGCATCGCTTCCAGCAGTTGCGGGACGCGGGCGGTGAGCTCGGTGGACAGGCCTTGCAGACCGCGGGTCGCCTGCGTTGCGGCTTCGAGTGAGTCCTTCGGGTCCTGCTCTGCCATACCCAGAGCCTAGTTAGTCCTATTTGGGGAGGAAAGTGGACTGATGGGTCCTGCGGATCGATCCGGCGGCCGCCGCCCTCCGTCTACGCCCGCGCGGCGCCGTCCGGCACTCGGTCCGCCTCTCGCACGGTCTCCCGTTCGCGTTCCAGCATCCGGCGCAGCGGGCCGTCCGCCGCCACGAGAGCGGCATACGGACCACGCTGCACGATCCTGCCTGCGTCCATCACCACCACCTCGTCGACCGCTTCGAGCCCCGCCAGGCGATGGGTGATCAGGACTGTCGTACGGCCCCGGGTCGCGACCAGCAGATCCGCGGTCAGGGCGTCCGCCGTCGCCAGGTCGAGATGCTCGGCGGGCTCGTCCAGAACGAGCACGGGGAAGCCGGCGAGGAGCGCCCGGGCCAGCGCGAGCCGCTGGCGCTGGCCGCCGGAGAGGCGCGCGCCGTGCTCGCCGACGAGGGTGTCGAGCCCGTCGGGCAGCGCTTCTGCCCAGTCGAGCAGCCGCGCCCGGGCGAGGGCGGTCCGCAGCTCGTCGTCCGTTGCGTCGGTGCGGGCCAGCCGCAGGTTCTCCCGGATGGAGCTGTCGAAGACATGCGAGTCCTGGGCGCAGAGCCCGACGAACCGCCGGACGGTGTCCCCGTCCAGCTCCGAGGCGTCCACACCACCGATCCGGTACGTCCCCGCCCGCGCGTCCAGGAAGCGGAGCAGGACCTGCGCGAGGGTGGTCTTCCCTGAGCCCGAAGGGCCGACGACTGCGATGCGCCGGCCTGCGGTCAGCGTCAGGTCGACGGAGTCCAGGGCGTCTCGCGACGCGCCCGCATAGCGGGCCGCCACCCCTCGTACCTCCAGCGGGAAAGGTGTCGCGGGGGCCTCGGCCGGGGTCGCGGGCTCGTGCACCGGTACCGGTGCGTCCAGCACCTCGTACACCCGCTCCGCGCTCCGCTTGACCCGCTGCCGGTACTGCACGGCGAGTGGCAGACCGGTGACGGCCTCGAAGGCGGCAAGCGGGGTGAGCACCACCACCGCGAGCTCCACGCCCTCCAGCCGTCCGTCGTGAACCGCCGGGACGGCGACGAGTGCGGCGGCGACGACGGTGAGGCCGCAGATCAGGGCGGAGAGGCCACCGCCGAGTGCCGCGGCCGTCGCCGCGCGTGATGCGAGACGGGTCAGGACGCTGTCGGCTTCCCGCGTCCTCTCCTTGCGTGCGGGCAGGGCGCCCGCGACGGTCAGTTCGGCGGTTCCGCCGAGCAGATCGGTGATCCGGGTGGCCAGATCGGCCCGCGCGGGCGCCAGTCGGCGTTCCGCGCGACGGGCGCAGGCGCCACTCACGAGCGGCACCCCGACCCCGGCCAGCAGCAGTCCGAAGGCGAGCACGACACCCGCCTGGGGCAGCAGCCAGCCGGTGAACCCGGCTGCCGCCGCTCCCACCACGACCGCGGTCCAGGCCGGCAGCAGCCACCGCAGCCAGTAGTCCTGCAGCGCGTCCACGTCGGCGACGAGCCGGGACAGCAGATCTCCGCGCCGCGTCCGGCCCAGTCCGGCCGGCGTGATGCGCTCCAGTCCGCGGTACACGGCGACGCGCAGTTCGGCGAGCATCTTCAGCACGGCGTCGTGCGAGACGAGACGCTCGGCATAGCGGAAGACGGCGCGCCCGAGCCCGAACGCGCGGGTCGCCGTCACGGCGACCATCAGATAGAGCACCGGGGGCTGTTCGGAGGCACGGGAGATCAGCCAGCCGGAGACGGCCATGAGTCCGACGGCCGACCCAAGGGCGAGGCTGCTCAGCAGCAGTGCGAGCGCCAGCTGTCCGCGCTGGGCCCCTGCGGCCTTCCGGACCCGGGCGAGCACCTGCCCGGACCGGGCTGCTGTCTGCCGCAGCACTTCGGGCTCCTGCCCGGATTCGTATGTGTCCCGGTTCCCGGAGCCGTCCGCGCGCGCCGGCCGGGGCACCATGGCCGCCCCCTCGCCCGGCACCGTTGCCCGCTGCCGTTCCGGTGCCGCACCGGGTTCCAGCACCACCACCCGGTCGGCGACCGAGAGCAGCGCCGGACGGTGCACGACCAGCAGCACGGTCCGCCCCGCCGCCAGCCTCCGTACCGCCTCGACGATCCCCGCCTCCGTCTCGCCGTCCAGGCTCGCGGTCGGCTCGTCGAGCAGGAGGAGCGGCCGGTCGGCGAGGAACGCCCGCGCGAGGGCGAGCCGCTGCTGCTGACCGGCGGAGAGTCCCGCACCGTCCTCGCCGAGGAGCGTCTGCGCGCCGTCGGGCAGTTCCGCCACGAAGTCGTACGCCCCCGCGTCGCGCAGCGCGGCCGTCACCGCACTGTCGTCCGCGTCCGGCCGGGCCAGCCGTACGTTCTCCGCGATCGTGCCCGCGAAGAGCTGTGGGCGCTGCGGCACCCAGGCGATCCGTTCCCGCCAGCGCTCGGGCGCGAGCGTCGCCAGATCGACGCCGCCGATCCGTATCCGCCCCTCGTCGGGCGCCGCGAACCCCAGCACCACATTGAGCAGCGTCGACTTCCCGACACCGCTCGGGCCGACCAGGGCGACGGTCTCGCCCTCGTCCACCACCAGGGATGCCCCGTCGAGCGAAGGTTCGGCACGGCCCTCGTGCCGTACGGTCACCCCCTCCAGCTCCAGCCGCAGCGACGGCGGGACGTCGGCCGTACCGCCCGCACGCGGCTCGGTCTCCAGAATCGCGAAGATCTCCTCCGCGGCGGAGAGCCCCTCGGCTGCCGCGTGGTACTGCGCGCCGACCTGCCGGATCGGCAGATAGGCCTCGGGCGCGAGGATCAGCACCACCAGGCCGGTGTACAGGTCGAGTTCACCGTGCACGAGCCGCATGCCGATGGTGACGGCGACCAGTGCCACCGACAGGGTGGCGAGGAGCTCCAGGGCGAAGGACGACAGAAAGGCGATCCGGAGGGTCCGCAGGGTGGCTCTGCGGTACTGCGAGGTGATGGTGCGGATGGACTCGGCCTGGGCCTTGGCGCGGCCGAAGACCTTCAGCGTCGGCAGGCCGGCGACCACGTCGAGGAAGTGTCCGGAGAGCCGTGAGAGCAGCTGCCACTGACGGTCCATCCGGGACTGGGTGGCCCAGCCGATCAGGATCATGAAGAGCGGGATGAGCGGCAGCGTGACCACGATGATGGCTGCTGAGACCCAGTCCTCGGTCACGATCCTGGCGAGGACTGCCACCGGAACGACCACCGCGAGTCCGAGCTGTGGCAGATACCGCGCGAAGTAGTCGTCGAGCGCGTCGACACCGCGGGTGGCGAGCGCCACCAGCGAGCCGGTGCGCTGGCCGCTCAGCCAGTCCGGTCCGAGCGCCGCCGCCCGGTCGAGCAGCCGGCCGCGGAGCTCGGACTTGACCGCCGCACTGGCCCGGTACGCGGCCAGCTCGGTCAGCCAGGAGACCAGCCCACGGCCGAGCGCGACCGCCACAAGCAGGATCAGCGGGGTGCGCAGCCCGGGAACGGTGAGCCCGCCCTCGAACCCGCCCACCACCACCTCGGCGATGAGCATGGCCTGGATGATGACCAGCACAGCCCCGACCACTCCGAGCGCCACCACGGCCGCCAGGAAGAACCGGGTGGCGCGGGCGTAACGGAGCAGACGCGAGTCGATCGGTTTCACGTGAAACAGCCCCCAGAGAGCTCGTTCGGTGGACCGGGGCGAGAGAAGGGCCGAGATCCTTCTCTCGCCCGACAGAGAGGCCCGGACGCGTCAGTGCGCCTCGGCAATGTGCTGCGTGCCGATCCGCTTGCGGAACACCCAGTACGTCCATCCCTGGTACAGCAGCACCACGGGGGTGGCGATCCCTGCGCACCAGGTCATGATCTTCAGCGTGTACGGACTGGACGAGGCGTTGGTGACCGTGAGGCTCCAGGCGTCGTTCAGCGAGGACGGCATGACGTCGGGGAAGAGCGTCAGGAAGAGCATCGCGACCGCGGCCGTGATGGTCACTCCGGAGAGTGCGAACGACCAGCCCTCACGTCCGGCCGCTATGGCACCGATCGCTCCGACCAGCGCCAGCACAGCGATGATCATCGCGACAAGGCTCTTGGCGTCGCCGTTGTCGATCTGGGTCCAGCTCAGGAAACCGAGCGCGAGCACCGCGGTGATCAGACCCAGCTTGAGCGCCATGCCACGCGCCCGCTGCCGGATGTCCCCGACCGTCTTGAGCGCGGCGAACACCGCGCCGTGGAAGGTGAAGAGGAAGAGTGTGACCAGACCACCGAGGATCGCGTACGGGTTGAGCAGGTCCCCGAAGTTGCCCACGTACTCCATGTCGGCATCGATCTTCACGCCGCGCACGATGTTCCCGAAGGCCAGACCCCAGAGCAGGGCCGGGATCAGCGAAGTCCAGAAGATCGCGTGTTCCCAGTTGGTCTGCCACCTCTCCTCAGGCCGCTTCGCCCGGTATTCGAAGGCGACACCCCGCACGATCAGGCAGAGCAGGATGATCAGCAACGGCAGGTAGAAGCCGGAGAACAGCGTGGCGTACCACTCGGGGAAGGCGGCGAAGGTAGCGCCGCCCGCGGTGAGCAGCCATACCTCGTTGCCGTCCCAGACGGGCCCGATCGTATTGATCAGGACCCGCCGTTCCCGGCGGTCCCGGGCCAGCAGCTTGGTGAGGACACCGATGCCGAAGTCGAATCCCTCCAGGAAGAAGTAGCCGATCCAGAGGACGGCGATGAGGACGAACCAGACGTCGTGGAGTTCCATCTCTCCGCTCCTCTGCTCTCAGTAGGAGAAGGCCATCGGCCGGTCGGCGTCGTCATGGTCGTCGCCGCCGATCTTGGTGGGCGGGTTGAGGTCGGACTCCGTGAGTTCTGGCGGCCCGGCCTTGATGTACTTCATGAGCAGCTTGACCTCGATCACAGCGAGCGCCGCGTAGAGCAGGGTGAAGAGGATCAGCGAGGTGAGCACCTCACCCTGCGAGACGCCGGGGGAGACGGCGTCACGGGTCTGCAGAACCCCGAAGACGACCCAGGGCTGGCGGCCCGTCTCTGTGAAGATCCAGCCCCAGGAGTTGGCGATCAGCGGGAAGAGCAGCGTCCAGAGGGCGACGATCCAGTAGAGCTTGGTCAGCTTCGGGCTGAGGGCCTTGCTCTTGAAGAGGACCAGATGCGGCACCTCGTCCTCACCGGTCCGCAGCCCCGGTCGCAGCATGAACTTCTTCCGCGTCAGCCACAGCCCGAGCAGGCCGAGGCCGAAGGACGCCATGCCGAAGCCGATCATCCAGCGGAAGCTCCAGAAGGCGACCGGGATGTTGGGCCGGTAGTCGCCGGGTCCGAACTTCTCCTGCTCGGCCTTGTTGATGTCGTTGATGCCGGGGATGTACGAGTGGAAGTTGTCGTCCGCGAGGAACGACAGTATCCCCGGGACGGAGATCTCCACGGTGTTGTGCCCCTTGGCCACATCGCCGACCGCGAAGATCGAGAAGGGCGCCGCGTTCTGCCCCTCCCAGAGCGCCTCGGCAGCGGCCATCTTCATCGGCTGCTGCTTGAACATGACCTTGCCGAGCAGGTCGCCGCTGACGGCGGTGAGCAGCCCGGCGATCACGACGGTGACCAGTCCGAGCCGCAGCGAGGTACGCATCACCGGGATGTGCTGCTTGCGCGCCAGATGGAAGGCGGCGATGCCGACCATGAACGCGCCGCCGACCAGGAAGGCCGCCGTGAGGGTGTGGAAGAACTGGGTGAGCGCGGTGTTCTGGGTGAGCACATGCCAGAAGTCGGTGAGCTCGGCCCGGCCGCGTTCCTTGTTGATCCGGTAGCCGACCGGGTGCTGCATCCAGGAGTTGGCCGCGAGGATGAAGTATGCGGAGAGGACCGTCCCGATGGAGACCATCCAGATGCAGGCAAGGTGGATCTTCTTCGGCAGCTTGTCCCAGCCGAAGATCCACAGCCCGATGAAGGTGGACTCGAAGAAGAACGCGATCAGCGCCTCGAAGGCCAGGGGGGCGCCGAAGATGTCGCCGACGAAGCGTGAGTAGTCGGACCAGTTCATGCCGAACTGGAACTCCTGGACGATGCCGGTGACGACACCCATGGCGATGTTGATCAGGAAGAGCTTGCCCCAGAACTTGGTGGCCCTGAGGTACTTCTGGTTGTCGGTCCGCACCCAGGCGGTCTGCAGGCCGGCGGTGAGCGCGGCAAGAGAGATCGTCAGGGGAACGAAAAGGAAGTGGTAGACGGTGGTGATCCCGAACTGCCATCGCGCCAAGGTCTCGGGCGCCAGAGCCAGCTCCACGTCGTCTTCTCCTTACGTCGCCGTAGTGAGCGGAAGGTTGCATTGCTAACCCACCGATCACGGGAGGAACAGGACGCGCTTGTGAACGCGTTCACATTCACAAGCATTATGGCGCACAGGTTTTCGGGGTGTTCGAGGGGGGTCCCTCTATCGGGACGCTCCCACGCGAAGGCCCCGGACCTCGACGAACGAGAGGTACGGGGCCTTCCGGTGCACGTGCACACGCCGTGCCACGGCTGGTCGCAGCACGCGCGACTTCGGTTACAGCTCCTTGCGGTACGCCTCCGCCACCCTCAGGAACACGTCGTTCGCCTCGTCCTCGCCGATCGAGACCCGCACACCCTCGCCCGCGAACGGCCTGACCACGACTCCGGCCCGCTCGCACGCCCCGGCGAAGTCCAGCGTGCGGTCGCCGAGCCGCAGCCAGACGAAGTTGGCCTGGGACTCCGGAACGGTCCAGCCCTGGCTCACCAGAGCCTTGTGCACCCGGATACGTTCGCAGACCAGGGAACCGACCCGGCCGAGCAGTTCGTCCTCGGCGCGCAGTGAGGCGACCGCCGCGTCCTGCGCCACCTGACTGACACCGAACGGCACCGCCGTCTTGCGCAGTGCGGCCGCCACCGGCTCGTGGGCCACTGCGAATCCGACCCGAAGGCCGGCCAGACCGTAAGCCTTGGAGAACGTCCGCAGCACCGCCACATTGGGCCGGTCCCGGTAGATCTCCATGCCGTCCGGCACGTCGACATCGCGGATGAACTCCTTGTACGCCTCGTCGAGCACCACGAGCACATCGCCCGGCACCCGGTCCAGGAAGCGCTCCAGCTCGGCCCTGCGCACCACCGTCCCGGTCGGGTTGTTCGGGTTGCAGACGAAGATCATCCGAGTACGGTCCGTGATCGCGTCCGCCATCGCGTCCAGGTCGTGCACCTCGCCGTCGGTCAGCGGCACCTTCACCGAGGTCGCGCCGCTGACCTGGGTGATGATCGGGTACGCCTCGAAGGAGCGCCAGGCGTAGATGACCTCGTCACCCGGGCCCGACGTGGCCTGGAGCAGCTGCTGCGCCACCCCGACGGAGCCGGTTCCGGTGGCGAGGTGCGAGACGGGCACGCCGAACCGGTCGGCCAGCTCGTTCATCAGACCGGTGCAGGCCATGTCCGGGTAGCGGTTGAAGTGCGCGGCCGCGGCCAGGGCGGACTCCATCACGCCGGGCAGCGGCGGATACGGGTTCTCGTTGGAGGACAGCTTGAACGCGAGCGGCCCGTCGGCCGCCGCCGGCCTGCCCGGCACATAGGCGGGGACGCCGTCCAGTTCGGCACGCAGCTTGGGGCTCGTCTCGCTCACCGCAGGTCCTCCTCGACCGTCGTACACATCAATACTGCTCACCTTATGAGGATTGGGCGCCGGTGCGAATGGGCGAGCGGAGGAATCGTCCGGTGGAGCCGGGAATGGGGGGAGCGTCCCTCATCCCGGCGCGCGCCGGTGGCTCACTCCGTGGCGCGCATCCCCCGAAGAGGTGAGTTGAGACCTCTTCGAAACATCGACCATTTAGTAGGCCCATCCTCATCGACACGTCACACACTACGGTCGACCCCATCAACGCCCTTGTTTTGCAAGGCATTTGCCACCAAACGATCATGCAAAAACGTGCCTGTCAATGCGTGAATATGCGACCGGCCCAACCGCCTGCCCGAGCCCTACTATCGGCTCGCCATGACAGCAGCAGGGAAGCACCAGGTGAGCCGGACGGAGACACCCCGGCGCGGCGGCCGGCAGGGACGAGCGGGAATCCGGGATGTGGCCGCCGCCGCCGGGGTCTCCATCACGACCGTCTCCGACGCGCTCAACGGCAAGGGGCGGCTCCCGGACGCCACCCGCCGCCATGTCCGCGAGGTCGCCGAGCGCCTGGGCTACCGCCCGTCCGCCGCGGCCCGAACCCTCCGTACCGGCAAGTCCGGCCTCATCGGCCTGACCGTGACGACGTACGGGGATGAACCTTTCACCTTCACCGAGTTCGCCTACTTCGCCGAGATGGCCAGAGCGGCCACCTCCGCCGCGCTCGCCCGCGGCTACGCGCTCGTCATCCTCCCCGCCACCTCACGCCACGACGTCTGGTCGAACGTCGCCCTCGACGGCACCGTCGTCATCGACCCCTCCGACCAGGACCCGGTCGTCACCGAACTCGTCCGCCAGGGGCTGCCCGTCGTCTCGGACGGCCGCCCCGCCGGGGCCCTGCCGGTCACCGCGTGGGTGGACAACGACCACCGGGCCGCCGTGCTCGACCTCCTCGACCATCTCGCCGCCGCCGGGGCCCGGCGGATCGGCCTGCTCACCGGCACCACCACCGACACGTACACCCGGCTCTCCACCACCGCATACCTCCATTGGTGCGAGCGCGTGGGCCAGGATCCGGTGTACGAGTCCTATCCCGCCCACGACCCGTGCGCGGGGGCGGTGGCCGCCGACCGGCTCCTCGCCCGCCCGGACCGGCCCGACGCCGTCTACGGGCTCTTCGACCCCAACGGCACCGACCTGCTGGCGGCCGCCCGCCGGTACGGGTTGCGCGTCCCCGAGGATCTGCTGCTGGTCTGCTGCAGCGAGTCCACCGTGTACGCGACGACCGAGCCCCCCATCACGACGCTCTCACTCAAACCGCGCCAGATCGGCACGGCGGTCGTCCAGCTCCTCATCGACGCGATCGAAGGTGTCGACCAGGACGGTCCGGTTGAGCGGGTCATACCGACCGAACTCATCGTCCGGACGTCCTCGCAACGCCGTCCGCCCCGCACCACGGTCAGCGCGCCTCGATCCCCGTCCAGGGATTGATCAGGCCAATTGGGACCAATCGGCCGGTGAACCTGTCGTGCGCCGGGATTCACCACCCCTGGTGCATCACACTGCACGATCCGCATTCCTATGATGGGCGCACGACACCGCGGACCACCCCGACCAGCAGGGCCCGTCAGGTGTACGGCGGCGCGACGGTGGTGGAGGGGTCGATGACACAGGGGGCCGGTCAGGAACCCGTGGAACGGACGGCGACGTTGCGTGACTTCCGTGTGCCGCCCTATGCGCAGACTCCCGCGCCGCCCGCGGCGCCGCACCCCGGCGATGTCGTACCGGGCGGCGAGCCGGAGGGGTACACGCCCACCGCGCGCGATCTTCCCGTGATCAACCGCGGTGACACCGTCCAGGTGCAGGCCGTCCCGGATCCGCGGCCCGCCACGGACCAGGGTCTGGGACCGCTGTACGTGGTCGGCGACGTCCACGGCTATCTGGACGAGCTTCGCGACGCCCTCATGGGACAGGGCCTCATCGACGCCGAAGGCGCCTGGGCCGCGGGCAACGCCCGGCTCTGGTTCCTCGGTGACTTCACCGACCGCGGTCCGGACGGCATCGGTGTCATCGACCTGATCATGCGTCTGTCCGCCGAGGCTGCGGCCGCGGGCGGCTACTGCAAGGCCCTGATGGGCAACCACGAACTGCTGCTGATCGGCGCCAAGCGGTTCGCCGACACCCCGGTCAACTCCGGTGCGGGCACCGCCACCTTCCAGGCCGCCTGGCTGCTCAACGGCGGCCAGAAGACCGACATGGAGCGGCTCCAGGACGTCCACCTCCAGTGGATGTCCCGTCTCGACGCGGTCGTCGAGGAGGACGGGCACCTACTGATGCACTCCGACACGACGGCGTACCTCGACTACGGCTCCACCATCGAGGACGTCAACGAGACCGTGCACGCCATTCTCACGCGTAACGACGCCGACGAGTGCTGGGACCTGTTCCGCAAGCTCACCAGGCGGTTCGCCTTCCGCGACGAGGGGGGCTCGGAGGCAGTCCAGGAGCTGATGGCGGCGTACGGCGGACAGCGCATCGTCCATGGTCACAGCCCCATTCCGTATCTGCTCGGCGAGGTCGGCTCGGAGGACGGCGAGGACAGCGCCGGCCCCGTGGTGGACGGCCCGCACGTGTACGCGGACGGGCTCGCCATCGCCATGGACGGCGGCGTGACCATGGCCGGAAAGCTGCTGGTCGTCCGGCTGCCGTTGCATGACTGACGGTCTCCGGGGAAGACGCATCCACGACCTGACCACGCCGACCACTGGGCCTATTTACGGAAACCCCCTGTCACCCCGTGCCGTGGGCGCTCTACCATCGGCCTATCAGTAGCAGGCTCTCCTCCGTTTCCGCCCAACTGCCCGGTCCAAGCGGGTACTCAGGCCCAACGGAGCATCGGGGGATGCACATGAACAGCGCTCCGCACCTGCTGGCCGAGGACCGACCCGAGTACGAGCGGATCCTCGGCGATGCGCTACGCCACGCCCACGAACGACCAGATCTGGCCGGAGTCGGCGAACGGCTCAACACGGAACAGCTGCGCACGATGGCGCTGAACGCCACGGCTCTGATCACCGCGGCGGCAGCCACCGAGTACGACCACTACGTGAAGGTCCGCGAAGAGCTGCGCGGACCGGCCGCCGACTCGGCCCAAGGCTCGGGCCTCGGGTCCGAAGCGGACGATCCGGACCGGCCGGGCGCCGGCATAGGGGCGGTCGTCACCGTCCTGGCGCCGATGCTCGCGGGCACCGCCGCGCTGATCTTCCTGCTGGTCGGTTACATCCTGAAGATGCTCAGCAGGCCCCCGTCGTTCGCCGACACCATGGTCACCGCCGGCTGGTTCTTCGCGGCGGTCATGGCGGCGGCGATACTGGCCGCCGCCATAGGACTGCTCACCACGGCGCTGCGCAACGGCTCGACGTCGCTGCCGGCCGAGGACACCGAGGACGAGCTGCCGGAGGATGTGGCGCGCGCCAGGGAGGCCTGGCGCCATGCACTGCTGGAGCGGGGCATCCTGCCGTTCCTGCGGGATGCCCTCGCCGATCCCACGGCCGGTCCCGCATCACGTACACCTCACCGTTCGGCCAACCGCATCCCGAAGATCGGCTACTCCAGGCCGGACTTCTCGGGCCCGGACGAAGGACCGGCGGCAGGTCCCCGCCCGTCGTTCACCAGCCCCGACTTCACCAGCCCGGACTTCGGCGGCCCGGAACACGAGCTGGACTGACCGGGGTCGAATCTCTTGTTCGTCGTCCTCGCGCCGGCGCTCGGAGCAGGTCTCGTCGTCCTCGTACCCGTGCGCTGCTCCCCCTTCTGGCCTTCGGCCCGGAGAGGTGCACTGCGCCGGGACGGTTCTCGCAGCGCCCCGGCGCAGTGCCGCACCCGATGACTCAGTCCGCGATCGGCAGATAGACGCGGTTGCCGGCCGCCGCGAACTCCTTGGACTTCTCCGCCATGCCCGCCTCGATCTCCGACTGCGAACCGCCGTGCTCACGACGGATGTCCTGAGAGATCTTCATCGAGCAGAACTTCGGGCCGCACATCGAGCAGAAGTGCGCCGTCTTCGCCGGTTCCGCCGGCAGCGTCTCGTCATGGAACGCCCGCGCCGTGTCCGGGTCGAGAGCCAGATTGAACTGGTCCTCCCACCGGAACTCGAAGCGCGCGTCCGACAGCGCGTCGTCCCAGTCCTGCGCACCCGGGTGCCCCTTGGCGAGGTCCGCCGCGTGGGCCGCGATCTTGTAGGTGATGACGCCCGTCTTCACGTCGTCCCGGTCGGGCAGGCCCAGGTGCTCCTTGGGCGTGACGTAGCAGAGCATCGCCGTCCCCCACCAGGCGATCATCGCGGCGCCGATGCCCGAGGTGATGTGGTCGTACGCCGGGGCCACATCGGTGGTCAGCGGGCCGAGCGTGTAGAACGGCGCCTCCTCGCAGATCTCCTGCTGGAGGTCGATGTTCTCCTTGATCTTGTGCATCGGGACATGGCCCGGACCCTCGATCATCGTCTGGACGCCGAACCGCTTGGCGGTCGTGTTGAGTTCGCCGAGCGTGCGCAGTTCGGCGAACTGCGCCTCGTCGTTGGCGTCGGCGATCGAGCCGGGACGCAGCCCGTCGCCCAGCGAGTACGTGACGTCGTACGTCGCGAGGATCTCGCAGAGCTCCTCGAAGTTCTCGTACAGGAACGACTCCTTGTGGTGCGCCAGGCACCAGGCCGCCATGATCGAGCCGCCGCGGGAGACGATGCCGGTCTTACGGCGGGCTGTGAGCGGGACGTACGGGAGGCGCACGCCGGCATGGACCGTCATGTAGTCGACGCCCTGTTCGGCCTGCTCGATGACGGTGTCCTTATAGATCTCCCAGGTCAGTTCCTCCGCCCTGCCGTCGACCTTTTCGAGGGCCTGGTAGAGCGGAACGGTGCCGATCGGCACCGGTGAGTTACGCAGAACCCACTCACGGGTGGTGTGAATGTTGCGGCCGGTGGAGAGATCCATGACCGTGTCGGCGCCCCATCGCGTCGCCCACGTCATCTTCTCGACCTCCTCCTCGATGGAGGAGGTGACCGCCGAGTTGCCGATGTTGGCGTTGACCTTCACCAGGAACCGCTTACCGATGATCATCGGCTCGATCTCCGGGTGGTTGACGTTGGCCGGCAGGACCGCCCTGCCCGCGGCGATCTCCTCGCGTACGACCTCGGGTTCGACGTTCTCCCGGATCGCCACGTACTCCATCTCCGGGGTGATCTCGCCTCGGCGGGCGTACGCGAGCTGGGTCACCGGCTGTCCGTCGCGGCTGCGGCGCGGCTGCCGTGGGCGACCGGGGAAGACCGCGTCGAGGTTGCGCAGTCCGCCGCGCGGCGAGGTGTGCTTGAGCCCGTCGTCCTCGGGGCGGACCGGGCGGCCCGCGTACTCCTCGGTGTCGCCGCGGGCGACGATCCAGTTCTCACGCAGCGGCGCGAGGCCGCGGCGGACGTCGGTGTCGGTGGTCGGATCGGTGTACGGCCCCGATGTGTCGTACAGCGTCACGGAGTTGCCGTTGGTCAGGTGCACCTGCCGGACCGGCACCCGGAGGTCCGGGCGCGAGCCCTGGACGTATCCCTTGTGCCAGCCGATGGACTTTCCGGCCTCGTCGCTCTGGTTCGAGGCAGGCGTGCGTGCGTCCGATGTGGTCATGAGACCTACTCCCTACGCCGGCATTACCCGGTAACAGGTTCGGCGGTCGGCGCAGCCTGTCCCGTACGGATGTACGGATATCAGCGCCCTCTCAGCCCGGTGCTCCGAGCTCCCGCGTGTACAAAGGTGTCATCACGCTAGCGCCCTTCGAGGCGTACTGAACAGTGGACCCCTGCTCTTCTTGCGATGATCCCCCGGTGACGTCCCCTCGAAATGACTCCGGACCGCAGGACCACCAGCACGGTCACTCGCACAGCCACGGGCCTGCCGCGCCGGTCTCGAAACATCTGCGCAAGGTCATCGCTGCCGTCCTGATCCCGTTCACCACCGCCGTCGTCGTCGGGCTGGTGGTGCTCTGGCCGGGCGGTGCACCCGCGCACGAGCGCACCGGCGTCGGCTTCGACCGGCAGACCCAGCAGGCCACGGTGGTGAAGGTCGACAAGGTCGACTGCAAGGACGTGAACGCCGCGCAGACCCCGGCCACCGGCAACACCACGACACCGTCGGGGAACGCCACTACCGGCCAGGAGCCGGGGTTGTGCGAGAAGGCCACGATCGAGGTGACGACCGGCCACGACAAGGGAAGAACCTTCGTCGAGATCGTCCAGCCCGACGCGCCACGGCAGTTGCACGAGGGACAGGGCGTGATCGTCGCGTACGCCCCCGACGCGCCCCATGACCTTCAGTACTCCGTGACGGACGTGGACCGGAAGGTCCCGATGGCTCTGCTGGCCGGGATCTTCGCTCTCGCAGTGGTCGTGGTGGGCAGGCTGCGCGGGGTGATGGCGTTGATCGCGCTCGCCGTGTCGTTCGCCGTGCTGACCCTGTTCATCCTCCCCGCGATCCTGCAGGGTTCGAACCCGCTGCTGGTCGCGGTCGTCGGGGCCAGCGCGATCATGCTGATCGCGCTCTACATGTGCCATGGGCTGACCGCCCGCACCTCGGTCGCGGTCATCGGCACGCTGATCTCACTGCTGCTGATCGGACTGCTCGGTTCGCTCTTCATCGGCTGGGCGAGTCTGACCGGCAACACCGACGACAGCACCGGCCTCATCCACGGCCTGTACCCCCACATCGACATGAGCGGCCTGCTGCTGGCCGGTGTCATCATCGGCTCGCTCGGCGTGCTGGACGACGTGACGGTCACCCAGACATCGGCGGTCTGGGAACTGCACCAGGCGGACCCGACGATGGGCGCACGGAAGCTCTACCGGGCAGGTATCAGGATCGGTCGCGACCACATCGCCTCAGTGGTCAACACGCTGGTGCTCGCCTACGCCGGCGCCGCGCTTCCCCTGCTGCTGCTCTTCTCGATCGCGCAGAGCAGTGTGGGCACGGTGGCCAACAGCGAACTCGTGGCGGAGGAGATCGTACGAACGCTGGTCGGGTCGATCGGACTGGTCGCCTCGGTGCCGGTGACGACGGTGCTGGCGGCGCTGGTCGTCTCCGCGGACCGCACGGGGCTCGGCGCGGAAGCCGGAGCTTCGGCACCCGCACGGAACGGAAGGGGCCGGCGTCGCAGGGCGAGGCATTGACGCTCGAGGCGGTGACCCTAGCCATGGCGCGGAGTACATATCACCCGTTCGGGAGATGCCGTGTTCGACCGGCGTGCCGGCCGTCGGCGCAAACCTTCTCAGCCGGCGTTCTGTTCCTTGGCCAGGATCCGGCCCAGCGCCTCCTCCAGATTGCCCTCGAAGTCACTCAGCGTGCACTCCTGGCCGAGGGGGACGAGCTTGTCCGTCCGGTCGAGGAACGCGACGAGTGGCGCTGTTCCGGCCCTGAAGAGCGCACGGTCCGCGCCGACCTGAAGCCGGATGTGTACGTCGGACAGCCCCTCGGGCTCCGTGGGACTGATGTGCACATCACCGTCACCGCTGGGGCTGTTGAGGCCGTCCAGCAGAAGCTCACGACCGAAAGCCCAGGTGACGGGGGCGTCACCGGGCAGATGGAAGGTCATCCGGATCGCGTACGGATCGCACACCTCGTACCGGAGCTCCACCGGGATACGGAATGAGAGCTCCTCGGAGACGAGAAAACTCATCATGACCTCAGCTTGAACCGACTCGCGCATCGTTCAACCCCGCAGTAGATGAATCTGGCCAGGAATGATCCCCCATGGCCCTATTGACGCCATCGTGGTGCACGCGATAGCAGATCACAAGGAGTGATTTTTCAGATACTGATAGAGAACACGAACGAACGCAAGAGGCTCGACACTTCGCCGCGTAGTCGTTCGACTGCGGGGAGCAATCGATCTTCTTGGTCGAGGGGTACGGAAATGGCCATGGCGGCGGCCGTGTACCCGACTGCGATCGGGATGGCGGCGCAGACCGTTCCGAGGGCGTACTCCTGTCGCTCGACAACAGGTTCCGTTCGCTCCAACGACCTCAACCGCTCAAGAAACGCCGGTCGGTCCCGCACCGAGTAGGGGGTCAGTGGCTGCACAGGGTGACGATCCAGATGGTCCTGGCGGGCCTTCTCGTCGAGCCGGCTCAACAGACACTGGCCGATCGCATGGGCATGTCCGGTCTCCCGGAACGAGGCCCACTCCTCGACCGCCGGTGCTGCGGGGGTGTCGGCGACCGCGATGAGTTCGATCTCACCCTCGCGGTAGACGGCGCAGTACACCGGTGCACCGATGATGTCGCGCCAGCGGGCCAGCGACTGGGCCATGGTGCTGCGACGACTCTGCAGCGCACCGTCGTCGACCAGCTTCTCGGCAGCGGACCCGAAGAGGAATACGCCGTTCTCCCGGCGTAGATAGCCTTCATGGGTCAGGGTGCGCAACAGGTGGTACGCAGTGGGAAGGGGAAGTCCCGCTTCCCGTGCGAGCTGCTTCGCAGGCGCCCCTTCCCGATGGGCGCCCACAGCCTCCAACAGCCTCAACGCCCGCTGAACCGAACCGATCAACGTCGGGACAGCGGTACTCGATGCCGTGGTCAAAGGTCACCCCCAGGCATGGTGACGGGCAGTCAGCCCGTTCGTGGGGGCCGCCCCCACGGACCCGCCGCAGACCTGGGGTCCGGAGACCGAGCGTGTACACAAACCACTGGTCAGGGTGGTGGCGGACAGTTGTTTCCCAGGCAACGGCAGCGGACCGCCACTGTATCGGCAGTGCCCGCGAGGGGTGTCGTTTCGTCTTGTACTTAGCTCAGCTGGGCTAATTGCCCGACTGGTGACCGGCCGCCGCCTACCAGTCACCGCGCGACGACGAGGACGACATGAACTTCCGTACGACGAACACGAGCCCGCCGACCAGGATCACGAAGACCAGGACCTTGAAGAGCAGACCGATCACGAATCCGATCACGCTGGCGATCAGGCCGCCGAACACGACGATCGCGATGACGGGCACCGCGACCCACTTCACCCACCAGGGCATCCCCGCGAATATCTCCCGAACGGCCATCGTCCCAACCTCGTCTCTGTGCGTAACGGCTTCGATGAGCACCTGCTTCGATGCTAGAGGCGCGGGGGCGGCCTGCGGGGGCACCGGAGCCCCCGAACTCCCCTGATCGAACCCTTAGGGATCCCTGAGGTCCCGGCTCAGCTCTCCGGTGGAGAGAAGACCACCATGACCCGCAGATCCTCGGTGATGTGGTGGAACTTGTGGGCCACACCGGCCGGTACGTAGACCACGCTTCCCCTGCCCACCTGTGTGGTCTCCATGCCTACGGTGATCGAGGCGCGGCCGCTGACGACGAAGTAGACCTCGTCCTGGTTGTGCGGCTGCTGCGGATCGAGGTCGCCGGCGTCCAGCGCGTACAGGCCGACGGACATGTTCCGTTCCCGCAGGAACTGCAGATACGCGCCGTCGTTGGCGGCCCGTTCCGCCTCCAGTTCGTCCAGCCTGAATGCCTTCATGGCCCGTCCGCCCCTTGCTTTCGTTCTGCCGGTGTTCGCCACCGATCATGTCTGCCACGATCAGACACATGAAGAATTTTGTAGTCAAGACGATCGCCAACGCGGGTGCGCTGGCCGTGGCCATCTGGCTGCTCGACGACATCACGCTGTCCGGTGGCAGTACCGGTCGCAAGGTGCTCACCCTGATCCTCGTGGCCCTGCTCTTCGGGCTGGTGAACTTCGTGGTGAAGCCCATAGTCAAGGTGCTCACCCTGCCGCTGTTCATACTCACACTGGGTCTGATCACCCTTGTGGTGAACGCACTGATGCTGCTGCTGACCTCCTGGCTGGCCGACCAGTTCGACCTCAGCTTCCATGTCGAGGGCTTCTGGACCGCCGTGCTCGGCGGACTGATCATCTCGGTCGTGTCCTGGGCCCTGAATGTCGTCCTGCCGGACGAGGACTGATCCGGCCGAATCGGAGCGATCAGCGGGACCAGCAGGATCAGAAGCACCGGTACGACCAGAGAACAGAAGGAACAGCATGAGCACCATGGGTGACGGAACCCGGGCGGTACGGGCGGGTCTTCCCGAACCGGAGCAGTACGAACCCACGCTGCCCGGTCCGGTATTCGCCGCGCACTTCCACCTCTCCGGCGAGCCGACCGGACCGTACACCTACGGCCGGGACACCAACCCGACCTGGACCCATCTGGAGCGGGCCATCGGCGAGCTCGAAGCGCCGGGGGAGACGGTCGAGACCACGGTGTTCGCCTCCGGGATGGCGGCGATCTCGGCCGTACTGCTTTCCCAGGTGCGGTCCGGGGACACGGTCGTCCTGCCCGACGACGGCTATCAGGCGCTGCCGCTCGTACGCCAGCAGCTGGAGGCGTACGGCGTCGAGGTGCGGACCGCGCCCACCGGGGGCGACGCACAGCTGGCGGTCCTGGAAGGGGCCCGACTGCTGTGGATCGAGACACCGTCCAATCCTGGGCTCGACGTCTGCGACCTGCGGCGGCTGATCGAGGCCGCGCACGGGGCCGGCGTCCTGGTGGCCGTCGACAACACGCTCGCCACCCCGCTCGGTCAGCGTCCGCTGGAGCTGGGCGCCGACTTCTCGGTGGCCAGTGACACCAAGGGCATGACCGGACACGGTGACATCCTGCTCGGCCACGTGACCTGCCGCGATCCGGAGCTGGCGGCGGGCGTGCGGCGCTGGCGCAAGGTCGTCGGGGCGATCCCCGGACCGATGGAGGCCTGGCTCGCGCACCGTTCGCTGGCCACGCTGGAGCTGCGGATCGACCGGCAGTGCGCGAACGCGCTCGTTCTCGCCGAGGCGCTGGGCAAGCGGCAGGAGGTCACCGGGCTGCGTTATCCGGGGTTGCCCACCGACCCTTCGTACCCGGTCGCCGTGCGGCAGATGCGGCGCTTCGGCTCCGTGGTGTCGTTCGTGCTGCCCGACCGCGAGACCGCCGAGCGCTTCCTGGCCGGGCTGCGACTGGTCGACGACGCCACGAGCTTCGGCGGCGTGCGGTCCACCGCCGAGCGGCGGGCGCGCTGGGGCGGCGACGCCGTACCGGAAGGCTTCATCCGGTTCTCGGTCGGGGCCGAGGACGCGGACGACCTGGTGGCCGATGTGGAGCGGGCACTGGGCGAGGCAATGGGCGGACGCTGAGCCGGCAGAGCACAGGAAGACACAGCTGGTACGGACGGTCCGAGCCTCCCCCCTCGTGGCTCGGACCGTCCCGGTTCCACGCGCGAAGAACCGCCTGGATAAGGCTAATTGACTCTGCGTCAGTGTCCAATCACGGTAGCGACAGCGACCTATCGACATATTTATAGTTGTCCGGGTCGGACGCTTCGCAAAGGTGGGAGGGGACAGGACGTGGACCTGGCCCTGCTGCGTACTTTCGTGACGGTGCACCGGGCCGGGTCCTTCACCCGGGCCGCCGCGCTGCTCGGCCTCTCCCAGCCCGCGGTCACCTCGCAGATACGCACACTGGAACGGCAGCTGGGCCGCCCGCTCTTCCTGCGCAGGGCCCGCGGCGTGACCCCGACGACCATGGGCGACGAGCTCGCGCACCGGGCGGCCCCCCATCTGGACGCGCTGGTCGAGATCGCCGAGAGCGGAGTCGACGAGGAGTCGGCCGTACGGACGCTGCATCTGGCCGGGCCCCCGGAATTCGTATCGCTGCGCGCTCTGCCCGCACTCACGTCCCTCGTCTCCCACGGTCTCGCCCTGCGCAGCTCGTTCCTCGCGAACGCCGAGGAGACGCTGGAGGGGCTCGCCGCCGGACACCATGATCTGGCCATCGCGACGGCCCGCCCTCGCGGTGGGCTGCTCACCGCGACTCCGCTCTGCGACGAGGAGCATGTGCTGGTCGCCGCCCCGCGCTGGGCCGCGCGTCTCGGCCCCGGAACGCTGCGGCACATAGGCCCTGTGGTGCTGGAGCAGCTGCCGGTGGTGGAAGTGCACGAGAGCCTGCCGTTCGTCTCCCGCTACTGGGCGGCTGTCTTCGACTGCCGCCCCGCGGCCGCGGGCACCGTCATAGCACCGGATCTGCGGGCTGTCCTGGAGTGCACCGCCGCCGGCGCCGGGCTTGCCGTACTCCCGCGCTATCTCTGTGAGGGGGCGCTGGAGCGCGGCGAGGTGGTGGCGCTCCTGGACCCGCCGGTCCCGCCGCTGCGCACCTATTTCCTGGCCGCACGGACCGGCACACTCGCCCTGCCCCACATCGCGCGGGCGCACGACTGGCTGGTGCGCGCTGCAGCCGACTGGTGACCCCCGGGCGTGCGGGTGTTTCAGAACGGGTTCTGTGGGCCACTCTCTTGCCATGACCGAACGTCCTGTGGTCAAGCGCACCGCACGCGCCATCCTGCTCGACGGCAACGACCTCATCCTCATCAAGCGCACCAAGCCTGGGGTGGATCCGTACTGGCTCACGCCGGGCGGTGGGGTCGAGCCCGAGGACGCAACCGTTGTCGACGCTCTGCACCGCGAGGTGGACGAGGAGCTCGGCGCCAAGATCACCGATGTGGTCCCCTGCTTCGTCGACACCGTGGAGCACATCGAGGGCGGTGGGGTGAAGGGCGTGAAGGTGCAGCACTTCTTCGTCTGCCGGCTGGATTCGATGGACCTGTCCCGCCGGCACGGCCCCGAGATCGAGGATCCGTGCGGCGAGTACGACGTCGTACGGGTGCCGTTCAGCCGGATGGGGATCGCCGCCGTTCATCTCGTACCGCTGTCGCTGCGGCACTACCTGGACGGCAATATCGAGGGCGTACGGGCGATGCACGCGCCGGACCTGGGCTGATCCGGGGCCCGGGGGCCTGTTTCTGCCTGCTCCTGCTACGACGGGCTCGTGTTCAGGCCGGGCCCGTCGTGGGTGCCAGCTCCCCGACGGCGTCGTATCGGATGCGCTCCGGCGGCATGCCGATGTCTGTGAGTACGTCCACGCCGCTGCGGATCATCCCCGGCGGGCCCGAGAGATAGGCGTGGTACTCGTGCCACGGGCCGAGCCGGCGTACCGCGTCGGGCAACAGGCCCTTCAGTCCCCCGCGCGACCCGCCGGAGACCAACGGGCGGACTGCGAGCCAGGGAAAGGTCTGCTGGAGCCGCAGCATCGTGTCGATGTCGTAGAGGTCGCGGTCGCTGCGTGCGCCGTAGAAGACCCGCATCGGGCGCCGGTCCCCGTGTTCGGCGACGTCCTCGACCAGCGCCTTGATAGGTGCGATGCCTGTGCCACCTCCCAGGCAGAGCAGACCGTTGTGGGTGGTGTGGTCGACCGTCATCGAGCCGGCGGGCGGGCCGAGCCGCAGGACGTCGCCGGGGCGGGCCCGGTGCACCAGGGCGTTGGAGACCCAGCCCGCCGGAACCGCCTTGATGTGGAACGTGAGCAGGCCGTCGGGCCGTGGCGCCGTGGCGAAGGAGTAATGCCGCCAGATCCGCGGCCACCACGGGGTCTCCAGGGCGGTGTACTGGCCGGCCAGGAAGGGGTACGCCTGGTCGGGACGGAGCGTGAGGATTGCTATGTCGGGCGTTCTGAGGTCATGGGAGACGATCTCCGCGACCCACCAGGCGGGCGCTCGCTCCTCGTCCTCGGCAGCCGCGTCGATCATGATCTGCGACAGCGCGGTGTAGGTGCGGATCCAGGCCGCTTCGGCCGCCCCGTCCCACGTGGTGGCGTAGCGGCTCAGGGCGCCGAGGAGGGCCTCTCCGACTGCCGGGTAGTGCATGGGCAGGGTGCCGTATTTGCGGTGCCCTCTGGCCAGTCCGCCGAGGTACTCGGTCAGCGCATCGGGGTCGTCCATGCGGTCGGCGGCCGTCAGGATCGCCCGCATGAGACGGTCTCGCTGGGTGTCCATCGCAGCCGGGAAAAGGGCGCGCAGTTCGGGGTGGCGAACGAAGAGCAAGGCGTAGAAGTACGAGGTGGCCTGGTCCGCGACAGGGGCGATCTCCGTCAGCGTGCGGTGGATCAGGGTCGCGTCGGGAGATCTGAGAGTTTCGTCGCCGGGCATGGTGGCCTGAGCGTCCATAACTGTGCCTCGCCTCGAACATCTTCTGGTCGCCTTGCGTGCGGACAGTGCTCGCAGCCACCGCGTGCGGCCCCTCGTCCCAGCATGCCCGTGTCGACTCGGGGTCGGACAAATAACGGGAAGTCCGGGTATCCGAACCGCGTTTCCCGTTACGCTCCTTTGCCCCATGGCTGTACCCGGGCACGGCTTCGACCCACGGCGCCCGCCCGGAGAGTGCGGCACGAAGGCACCACGTACGCCCAAGCACGTACGCACGGATACTCCCGCTGTCGGACGCCCAACTGCCCTTTGCCAGGCACCGTGTTTCACGTGAAACCACTCAAGCGCCCCGCTCGCCGAAGTCTCCTGGTCGCCCATGTCGCGGTCTCCGTCAGCTGGCTGGGCCTCACCGTCTGCCTGCTGACGCTCGGGATCACGGCCTTCCTGACCGGCGACACCACCACCGCACAGGCCGCGACCCGCGCCATGAAGATCTTCGGGGACTGGCTGGTCGTGCCCGTCGCCCTGATCTCGCTCCTCAGCGGTCTCGTGCTGGCGCTCGGCACCCCGTGGGGCCTGGCCAGACACCGCTGGGTCTGGACAAAGTTCTGGCTCACTCTGATCACCACGGCCCTGTCGATCTTCTCGCTGCGGCCGGGCATCAACGAGGCGGCGGCACACCGCGTCGTCGACATCAATCTGGTCGTCGCGCCTTCCGTGGCAACAGCCACGTATCTCTTCATCACCGCGGTCTCGATACTGAAGCCATGGGGGCCGACCCGGCGCGGCCGACGGCTGCGCGTCTCGGCCAGTTCCGGTAAAGCGGTGGACGAGCGATCAGTGCGTCGGACAGCCTGAACCTCATGCCCAGCCCACTGCCCCGTCCGCACGCCGACGCACCCGTCCGGCGCCTCACCCGGGGAGACCTGGTCCCCTGCGCCGATCTCTGCGAGGACCGCGGCTGGCCGCGTGATGAGCACCGATGGGGCCTGCTCCTGTCCGCGGGGACGGGCTACGGCATCGACGACCCCGAGGGCAAAGGCCTGATGGCCACCTGTGTGGTGACCTCCTACGGTCAGGGCTTCGCCGCCGTCGGCATGCTGCTCGTCGCCGAACGGTACGCACGGCAGGGAATCGCCCGTCGTCTGATGCGTCATGTGATCGAGGCGACCGGGAAGACCTCGCTCAGCCTGTACGCGACGGAGCCCGGGCGGCCGCTCTACGAAGAGCTCGGCTTCGAAACGGTGGGGCGGGCGGAGCGAGTGATCGGGCACTTCCGGCCGAGCGACGCATCGAGCGGCGGCGTTTCGACAGCGGGTGCTGTGACCGTCCGCCCGGCCGCCGCCGGGGATCTGCATGCCATGCTCCGGCTCGACGCGGAGATCTTCGGCGCCGACCGGACGCACATTCTCGCCCGGCTGCCGGCGTTCGCGGACCATCTGCGGGTCGCGGAGCACAACGGCGAGCTGGTGGGATACGCGGCGATCTGGCCGAGTGAGCAGACCCATGCGGTCGGTCCGCTGATCGCCCGGGACACCGACACGGCGATGGCGCTTGTCACCTCGCTCGGGAAGGCGACGGACCGCCCCCTTCGTCTGGACATCGACGCACGCCACGAGGAACTGCTGAGCCTGCTCAAGGAGTGTGGTCTGCAAGCCGGTTCGTTCACCACGGTGATGACCTACCGGGCCCCTGGGCTGCCGGGAGACTGGACTCGTCGCTTCGCGCCGCTGACTGTCGCGACGGGCTGACACCTACCGGGCCGGCCGAGGCGTGGTCCGCCCGCGCAGCCGCGAATGTCCGCCCCCTGTGCCGAAGTTCTCCAGGCACTTGGGGACGGACATTCATGCGCTTTCGCTGTCTGCGGGTCAATTCGCCGGCTGGGCGAGCGCCTCCACGGCAGTTGTCGCGAAGCCGTGGTCCTGCTCGGGTGCGCCGCCGCCCACGCCGACGGCACCGATCAGTCGGCCGTCGCGAAAGACCGGCACCCCGCCTGCGATGAAGAGCAGCGGCCGGTCAAGGGCGGTCGGCAGGGTGTGGAAGAGCCCGCCCGGCTGGACCGCGTCGACGAGGTCGGCGGTCGGGGCACCGAGCTGGAGGGCCGTGTACGCCTTGCGGGTGCTGGTCTCGCCCGCGATGAGAACGGCCCGGTCGTCGCGCCGGAAAGCCAGCAGGTGACCGCCCGCGTCGAGGACCGAGACGGCAGCGGTGACACCGGCCGCCTCTGCGGCGGTGCGAGCAGTGGCGACGAGCGCTTCCGCGTCCTCGATGGTCAGCGGAGTGACGGCGGCCGGCGAGAGGGTGGTGGTCATGAGGGATATCTCCTTGGTGCGATGGGGCGTACGTACGTGTGGTGGCTGTGGGGCTGTCAGCGCCGGGCTTCGGTGACCGCGACCGGCTCGGGGAAGTGACCGGCGACGCGTCGGCTGTGCGTGACCGTCCGGCGTTCCAGGCCGCTGGAGAGGACGGCGAGGGCCAGGGCAGATGCCGCCAGCGCGGCGCCGACCCAGTTGGGTGCGGTGTATCCGAGGCCCGCCGCGATGACGATGCCGCCGAGCCACGCCGACAGTGCGTTGCCGAGGTTGAAGGCGCCGATGTTGACGGCGGAGGCGAGGGTCGGGGCACCCGCGGCCTGGTCGAGCACGCGCTTCTGCAGCGGCGGTACGGTCGCGAAGCCCAGACCACCGATCAGAACGATGGTGACGGCTGCCGCGATCTTGTTGTGGGCGGTCAGGGTGAACAGGGACAGGACTACGGCGAGGGCGCCCAGCGACACGTACAGCAGCGGCATCAGGTGGCGGTCGGCGAACCTGCCGCCGAGCAGATTGCCCCCGACCATGCCGAGCCCGAAAAGGACCAGCAGCCAGGTGACGGAGGACGCGGAGTAGCCGGCGATCTCGGTCATCATCGGCGTGATGTAGGTGATCGCGGCGAAGACACCGCCGAAGCCCAGGACGGTCATCGCCATGGCGAGCAGCACCTGCACATTGCGGAACGCGGCCAGCTCGTGGCGGAGCCGTACGCCCTCTGCCCTCGGCTGCTCGGGAACCAGCTTGGCCACACCGAGGAGGCCGACGACTCCGAGGGCCGCAACGATGAAGAACGTGGTGCGCCACCCGACGCTCTGCCCGATGTACGTGCCCAGCGGTACGCCGACGACATTGGCGACGGTGAGCCCGGTGAACATCGTGGCGATCGCGCCGGCCTTCTTCTGCGGGGCGACCAGATCGGCCGCGACGACCGACCCGATGCCGAAGAAGGCGCCGTGGGCGAGAGAGGCGATCACCCGTCCCGCGAGCATCACGCCGAAGACGGGGGCTAGGGCGGACACCGCATTGCCGAAGATGAACAGCCCCATCAGGAGCATCAGCATGCGTTTGCGGGTGACCCGGGTGCCGAGGACTGTCATCAGCGGGGCGCCGAGTACGACACCGAGGGCGTAGCCCGTGACCAGGAACCCTGCGGTCGGGATCGAGACCTGGAAATCCACAGCAACCTCGGGGAGCAACCCCATGATCACGAACTCGGTGGTGCCGATACCGAATGCCCCGATGGCGAGGGCGAGGAGCGCGAGCGGCATGGGTTTCCTTCCCAAAAGATTGCGTCTGCGCCTTACAAGCGTCGACAATAATTGCAGACGCTGGTTAATTGCAAACGCGGGCTATTGCAGATGTCCCCTATCCTGGACGGAAGCAGCTCCCGCACGGAGGAGAGACCATGACAGCGACGGATCCCGCACTGACCGCCCTCTCCCAGGGCTGGTGCGCCCTCTCTCTGCTCCACGGCAAGATCGAGGCCCGCATCGAACGGGCCCTGCAGTCCGGGCACGGCCTCAGCGTGCGGGAGTACTCCCTGCTCGACGTCCTGAGCCGGCAGCACAACGGCCCGGGCGGCCATCTCCAGATGAAGCAGGTCGCGGACGCCGTCGTGCTCAGCCAGAGCGCCACCACCCGCCTGGTCACCCGTCTCGAGGACCGCGGTCTGCTGACCCGGTATCTCTGCGACACCGACCGCCGCGGCATCTACACGGATGTCACCGAAGCCGGCCTCACCCTTCTCGCCGGGGCTCGGCCGACCAATGACAAGGCGTTGCGTGCCGCACTCGACGAGGCCGCCAGGAATCCCGAGCTGGCACCCCTCGTCAGGGCAGTGGAAGAGCTGAAGGTCCCCGCGCGCGCCGCGTGATCTGCGTAGTCTGCCGATCATGAGCCATCTGGAGATACGGCCTGCCGCCCTCACCGACATCCCGGCCGTCGTGGCCATGCTGGCAGACGATCCCCTGGGCGCACAGCGCGAGTCACCGGACGACCTCGCCCCGTACCGCGCTGCGTTCCAGCGGCTCGCCGACGACCCGAACCAGCATCTGGTCGTCGCCGCACGCGACGGCGTCGTCGTGGGGACCCTGCAACTGACCGTGGTCCCCGGACTGTCCCGGCGCGGCTCGACACGCTCGATCATCGAGGGCGTCCGTATCCATGCCGACGAGCGCGGGAGCGGCCTCGGCACTCGGCTGATCCAGTGGGCCGTGGACGAATCCCGGCGCCAGGACTGTCAGTTGGTCCAGCTGACGTCCGACGCGACCCGGACCGATGCGCATCGCTTTTACGAGCGACTAGGGTTCACCGCCAGTCATGTGGGCTTCAAGCTCGCCCTCTGACCGCGCTCGGAGCCCGAAGGTGGAATTCCAAGGACCGAAGGAGGTCCCCGGTGCACGGCATCAGCGACGCACAGCGCCGGTCCAGGCTCGGCCGGCGCCATCTCCTGGCTCCCTCGGTGCGGTCAGCGTCCGCGGAGTCCGTGGCAGACGCGGTCGTGGCCCTGCACGCCACCGACGCGGCCACGGTCTTTCTCTCCGTCTGCGCCCGGCTGTCCGAGGCAAGCGTCGGCGCGGTGGAACGGGCTCTGTACGAGGACGTCTCCCTGGTCCGGTTGCTCTCCATGCGCAACACCCTCTTCAGCGTGTCGCACGGGCTCGCTCCGTACGTCGACGCGTCGAACGCCCGGGCCGTGGCCGCCAAGGAGCGCCGGAGCTTCCTCAAGCACCTGCGGGACGACGGGAACGGACTCGACGCGCACTGGCTCGCCGAGACCGAGAAGGAGACGCTCGCCGTCCTGACGGCTCGTGGCTCCGCAACCGGCAGTGAGCTGTCCGCCGCCGTACCGGCGCTGCGCACGAAGATCACGGTCTTTCCCGGCAAGAAGCAGGAGACGGTGCAGGGCGTCGCCACACGCGTCATACGAGTGCTGGCGGCCGACGGTCTGATCCGCAGGGACAGGCCGCGCGGCTCCTGGACCTCCAGCCAGTTCCGATGGACGGCAGCCGAGCCCTGGCCCGCCCGTGACCCCGCAGCGGCACAGGCCGAACTGGCCCTGCGCTGGCTCCGCTCGTACGGCCCCGCGACCGAGGCCGACCTGAAGTGGTGGACGGGCTGGGGCCTCGGCCAGGTACGCCGGGCGCTGGAAGCCGCCGGAGCCGAGGAGGTTCGGCTGGACAACGGCGCGACAGGCTGGGTCTCGCCGGGGGACACGGAGCCCGAACCGCTCCCGGAGCCCTGGGCGGCGCTGCTCCCGGCCCTCGACCCGAGCGCGATGGGCTGGGCCGATCGCGGCTTCCACTTGCCGGCCGAGTACCGGGCGGCCCTGTTCGACCGTGCCGGCAATGTCGGACCGACGGTGTGGTGGAACGGCCGGGTCGTGGGCGGCTGGGCTCAGCGCGCCGACGGTGAACTGATGTGGCGACTCTTGACCGACGTCGGCCAGGAGGCCACCACCGCGATCGAGGCGGAGGCGTCCCGGCTGTCGGAATGGGTGGGTGAAACGCGGATCACTCCGCGCTTCCGTACACCCTTGGACAGGGAGTTGACGGCCTGAGCGGTCGGCGTCGGCGGCCTCGGTCACCACGCTTCGCGTTTCACGTGAAACCTCATGCCCGCGACACCGGGCCGTGCCGGCGTCGCACTCAGGCGTCGAGGCCTCGCCAGCCCTCGGCGTCCACCCCACCGGGGACGACGGATGCAGGGTCGTACGGTTCACGCGTGAAGACGAACGATCCCAGGTCGAGGTGGGTCACGCTGCCGTCTCCGGCCCTGACGATGCGGAGCGTCTCCCCGGCGTAGTACCCGTCCAGTCCGATCCAGCTGCCGTCAGGCTGCTCGACAAAGCGAGCGCCGCGACCACTGCCACGCAGCGGCTGCAGTGTCAGCCCCCCGTCCGCGGTCAGCTGCAGGATGTTCGGACGCGTGCCCCAGTACCAGGTACCGGTGAGGGCGAGGAGTTCCGCGTCGACCTCGGCCAGCGGACGCCAGGGCTCCGGAATGCGGGGCTCGGCATCGGCGACGATCCCCACGAGGTCCGCGGCGACCTCACCGACGAACAGTCCCGAGGTGGTGTTGGTGAGCACCACCGCAGCCACATCGTCCTCGGTGCTGAGCCAGAGCGCTGCCAGGAAGCCCGGCAGCGAACCGGTGTGCCCGAGAAGGGTGCGCTCGTTCTCGTGTACGACCTGCAGGCCGAGACCGTAATTTCCCTGCCAGTCACCGGACTCGGGCGGCGCCGACGGCGCGCGCATCTCCTCCACCGAGGCGGCGCCGAGAACCCGGTCGTCCCCCTCGGCGAGGAAGGAGGCGAACCGCAGGAGGTCGGTGGCCGTGGACCAGAGCTGCCCTGCCGGAGCCATCAGGCCGAGGTCCTCGGCAGGTTCGGGCAGCAAGGCATCGGCCCAGGGGTGCACCGCCCAGCCACCCGCATGCGGCGCCTGCGGCTGGGTGGAAGTACGGCTCATGCCCAGCGGCTCCAGAATCTCGCGCTCCAGCACCTCCGCCCAGGATGCCCCGCGCACCGACTCGATCAGCGCACCGAGCAGGGTGTAGCCGGGGTTGGAGTAGTGATGGCGCCGGCCCGGAGGATGCATCCGGGTCTGCTCGCCGAGAACATCGGCGAGTTCGGGGCGCAGTGTGCCCGGCGTCCGCTCCCACCAGGGTGCGGGCGACTCGGCGCCCAGTCCGGCACTGTGACCGAGCAGCTGAAGGACGGTGACACCGCCGACGCCCGTGCCCGGCAGATGCTTCTCCAGTGGGTCGTCGAGATCCAGCAGACCCTCGTCGCGCAGCCGCAGAACCAGCACGGCGGTGAAGGTCTTGGTGAGGGAGCCGATTCTGAACTGCGTATCGGCGTCAGGGGCATGGTCGTCGACGCAGCTGCGGGAGCCGCTCCAGACGACCTGGCCCTGACGCTGCACCGCGGCGACGAGTGAGGGTGCGCGGCCTTCGGCCTGCGCGGTGGCGATGCGGTGCAGCAGCGCGCGCTGCGTGCCGGGAAGCAGTTCTTCCGAGTGATAGGTCATGGTCAACAAGTACCGGCGCAGCCGCTCCGTGGCGACCCCATTTCGCGGTATGGGGGCCAACAGGTCAACGCTTGCGGCTGTAGGTCCTGACCAGCACCCCGTTGTCGAAGATGCGCACCGACTCGAGCGCGAACTCGGTGGCCGCGAAATCCGATCCGAACATCGGCATGCCCGATCCATAGACCAGCGGATACGTCTTGATCACAAGTTCGTCGATCTCGTCGAGCACCTCCCCCGCGAGCTGTGAGCCACCGCAGAGCCAGATTCCGAGCTCGCTGTCCTCCGCCTTGAGTTCCCGCACCCTGCCGACCACATCGTCCGAGATGAGCTCGACGTTCGGGTCGGGCGATTCCTTGAGGGTCCGCGAGGCCACGAGCTCACGCAGCTGCGCATACGGACTGGTGATGTTCATGTCCAGCGCCAACTGGTAGCTGGCCCTCCCCTGGATCACGGTGTCGAACTTCTGGTTCGCGGCATCGTGAAAGCCGAGCTGGCGGCGGCCCTCGGCCGCAACCGTCTCCGGATACTGGGATGTGAGGAACTCGATGAACTCCTCGTTCACGAACGGGTACATGGACGACGCGTCGCCGCCCGGGTCCCCGATGAAGCCGTCGATGGAGCAGGCAATGAAGTAGGTCAGCTTTCGCACGACGTCCCCGTTCGACGTGGGCTGGCGGATGCTCAACCACTACACTCATAGTGCTTCATATGTAGTGGTCGAGCAATCCCTTTTCACCGATGAGCCAAAGGATGCGGGGATACGCATGGTCAGGAACCCCGAGCGCAGGACGGCGCTCGTCGACGCGGCCATCGAGGTGCTGGCGCACGAGGGCGCGCGAGGACTCACCTTCCGCGCGGTCGACGCGCGGGCGGGCGTCCCTGTGGGCACATCGTCCAACTACTTCGCCAGTCGGGACGATCTCTTCATGCAGACCGGCGCCCGGATCACCGACCGGATGACACCGGACCCGGTCAGGGTCGAGGAGGCCATGCGCCCGACGCCCTCTCGCGAGCTGGTCACCGAGCTGATGCAGTGGCTGGTGCAGCGCATGGCCGATGACCGCAGCGGCTATCTCGCCATGCTGGAACTGCGCCTGGAGGCCACCCGTCGGCCGGCCCTCCGCGACCACCTCAACCGAACTGTTCGCGCCGACCTGGACGCGAACGCCCGCTTCCACCGGGACGCCGGTCTGCCGGGCGATGCCGACGCGTTCCTCGTGCTCTACCTCGCCATGACGGGCCTGCTGCTGGACCACTTCACCCTGCCCGGCCTGCTCACCGGCGGCGGCACCGCCGACCGTGACCTGGACCGGCTGGTGGAGACGATCGTCACGCGGACCATCCCGACGGAGTGACCATGTCGGCGAACGCGGCAGGCATGGCTGCGACGCCCCCGAGCAGTCCCGGCCCCGGTACGTCACACACGGCCCACCGGGAACACACAGGTCACAAAACCGGCGATGATCCGCCGGGCACGCCTCAGGTCTGTGCCATGTCCACGAAGCGTGAGTAGTGGCCCTGGAACGCCACGGTGATCGTCGCCGTCGGACCGTTACGGTGCTTGGCCACCATCAGGTCCGCCTCGCCCGCTCGTGGCGACTCCTTCTCGTACGCATCCTCGCGATGCAGCAGGATCACCATGTCGGCGTCCTGCTCGATGGAGCCGGACTCACGCAGGTCGGACACCATCGGCTTCTTGTCCGTGCGCTGCTCAGGGCCACGGTTCAGCTGGGACAGCGCGATGACCGGCAGCTCCAGCTCCTTCGCCAGCAGCTTGAGGTTTCGGGACATGTCCGAGACTTCCTGCTGACGGCTCTCGGCCCGCTTCGAACCACCGGACTGCATCAGCTGCAGATAGTCGATGATCACCAGCTTGATGTCGTTCCGCTGCTTCAGACGACGACACTTCGCCCGGATCTCCATCATCGACAGGTTCGGCGAATCGTCGATGTAGAGCGGGGCGGCCGAGACGTCCGGCATCCGGCGGGCCAGCCGCGTCCAGTCCTCGTCGGTCATCGTGCCCGAGCGCATGTGGTGCAGCGCCACCCGCGCCTCGGCGGACAGCAGACGCATCGCGATCTCGTTGCGCCCCATTTCGAGGGAGAAGATCACGCTGGGCAGGTTGTGCTTGATCGAAGCGGCCCGGGCGAAGTCCAGGGCCAGCGTGGACTTACCCATGGCCGGACGTGCCGCGATGACGATCATCTGACCCGGGTGCAGGCCGTTCGTCAGCGCGTCGAAGTCGGTGAAGCCGGTCGGTACACCGGTCATCTCACCGGAGCGCGATCCGATCGCCTCGATCTCGTCGAGTGCGCCCTCCATGATGTCGCCGAGCGGCAGATAGTCCTCACTGGTGCGCTGCTCGGTGACGGCGTAGATCTCGGCCTGCGCGGAGTTGACGATCTCGTCGACGTCCCCGTCGGCCGCGTATCCCATCTGCGTGATCTTCGTGCCGGCCTCGACGAGCCGCCGCAGGACCGCCCGCTCGTGGACGATCTCCGCGTAGTACGAGGCGTTGGCAGCGGTCGGCACCGACTGGACGAGAGTGTGCAGATAGGGAGCGCCGCCCACCTTGGTGATCTCGCCACGCTTGACCAGCTCGGCCGCGACCGTGATCGGGTCGGCCGGCTCACCCTTGGCATAGAGATCGAGGATCGCCTGGAAGACGGTCTCGTGAGCGGGGCGGTAGAAGTCGTGCCCCTTGATGATCTCCACGACGTCGGCGATGGCGTCCTTGGACAGCAGCATGCCGCCGAGAACCGACTGCTCGGCGTCGAG
Source organism: Streptomyces sp. NPDC005262 (assembly GCF_042872425.1). Taxonomy (NCBI): domain Bacteria; kingdom Bacillati; phylum Actinomycetota; class Actinomycetes; order Kitasatosporales; family Streptomycetaceae; genus Streptomyces; species Streptomyces sp. NPDC005262. The sequence goes on along the minus strand of NZ_JBIAKK010000005.1, from coordinate 215,176 downwards.
GTCCTGCGGAGGTACGCGCTCGAAGCCGGGCGATCCACCGTCCCAGCCGCCGCCCTCCCGGCCGCGGTCGTGCTGCTCACCACGGTCCCGGCTGTCACCGCGACGCTGGCGGGAGACAGGCAGACGGTCACTGGGACCGGTGTCGGTCCAGGGGTCGTCCAAAGGCTCGGGAATGCTCACCGGCCACCTCCTCCCGTCCGCTCCGCGGACCCTCGCCGTGCCACTCCTTCTTACGGCACAGCACCGACAATCGAGACGCTCGACTCCGGTTCCATCACGTCGAGTTCTGGGGGATTCCAGGGCTGAAACGGGGTGTGGGCGCCGGTCCACGGTAGGCGGCCCGGCACCGTCAGCCAATCTGGTTATCCACAGGGCATGTGGACGACGGACCAGATGCTGTGGAGAACTCCGCAGAACCTGTGCACGGAGCGGGGGACAGCACTGTGGACAAACTCATAACGCCACCATGATCACGGCTCTGACCTGCCCTTTCTCCATCCACGGGCTGTGGGGGAGAAAAACTTTCGGACTCGGCACAAGATCGCAGCAAACCACGCCCAGAAGAACACGGCGCGCCAGCAATTGTAAGGATCACTCTGACCTTGCATCTGTTACCTGTGGAAGGTTAGATTGCGCCCATGACCCTGGCTCCGGCGACCTCGCACTCCAGCCGTCGACGGCACGATCGCGAGATCATCGCGCTGGCCGTCCCCGCCTTCGGCGCACTCGTCGCCGAGCCCCTCTTCGTGATGGTCGACAGCGCCATCGTCGGCCATCTGGGCACACCGCAACTGGCCGGTCTGGGAGTCGCCGCGGCACTCCTCACCACGGCCGTCAGCATCTTCGTCTTCCTCGCGTACGCCACCACGGCAGCGGTCGCCCGGCGGGTAGGTGCGGGCGATCTTGCTTCCGCGATACGGCAGGGCATGGACGGCATCTGGCTGGCTCTGCTCCTCGGTGTCGCCGTCATAGCCGTGACGCTTCCCTCGGCCTCCTGGGTCGTCGAGATCTTCGGCGCCTCCGATACCGCTGCCCCGTACGCCACCACCTATCTGCGGATATCCAGTCTCGGCATCCCTGCCATGCTCATCGTGATGGCCGCAACCGGTGTACTCCGCGGCCTGCAGGACACCAGAACCCCGCTCTATGTCGCCATTGGCGGCTTCGCGGCCAACGGCGCCCTCAACGCGGGTCTTGTCTACGGCGCCGGGCTCGGCATCGCCGGATCGGCCTGGGGCACGGTGACCGCCCAGTTCGGGATGGCTGCCGCCTATCTGATCGTGGTCGTACGGGGGGCGCGTCGGCACGGGGCCTCGTTGCGCCCCGACGCGACAGGGATCCGAGCCAGCGCACAGGCCGGCGTCCCTCTGCTCGTCCGTACGCTGTCACTCCGTGCCGTACTGATGATCGCCACCGCCGTCGCCGCACGCCTCGGCGACACCGATATCGCCGCACACCAGATCATCCTCTCCCTGTGGAGCCTGATGGCTTTCGCCCTCGATGCCATAGCCATCGCCGGGCAAGCCATCATCGGCCGGTATCTGGGAGCCAATGACACCCAGGGCGCACGTGCGGCATGCCGTCGCATGGTCCAGTGGGGCATTGCCTCGGGCGTGGTGCTCGGGGCACTGATCGTGCTCGCCAGGCCCCTGTTCATCCCGCTGTTCACCGGTGACGGAGCAGTGCAGGACACACTCATCCCGGCCTTGCTGGTGGTGGCGCTCTCCCAGCCGATCGCCGGCGTGGTCTTCGTCCTGGACGGTGTGCTCATGGGCGCCGGGGACGGCCGTTACCTCGCCTGGGCCATGCTGATCACCCTGACCGTCTTCGCCCCGGTCGCCCTGCTCGTGCCCACGATCGGCGGGGGGCTGACGGCTCTGTGGTGGGCGATGACCCTGATGATGATGGTCCGCATGGTGACGCTCTGGCTGCGGACCCGCTCGGGCAAGTGGATCGTCACCGGGGCCACCCGCTGACCACCGGCCACGGAGCCTGTTTCACGTGAAACGACGAGGGGCCGCACTCCCATGGAGTGCGACCCCTCACCTGCTCTGGTGAGCTCTGCCCTTAGGCAGCAACGACCTCGATGCCGAGCTTCGCCGCAACCTCGGGGTGCAGACGCACGGACACCTGGTGTCCGCCGAGCGTCTTGATCGGCGAGCCGAGCTCGACGCGACGCTTGTCGACGTCCGGGCCACCGGCAGCCTTGATCGCCGAGGCGATGTCGGCCGGGGTGACGGAGCCGAAGAGACGGCCGGCGTCGCCGGAGCGAACAGCCAGACGAACCTTCACGGCCTCGAGCTTGGCCTTGACCTCGTTGGCCTGCTCGATCGTCGCGATCTCGTGGATCTTGCGGGCGCGGCGGATCTGCGCCACGTCCTTCTCGCCGCCCTTGGTCCAGCGGATGGCAAAGCCACGCGGAACCAGGTAGTTACGGGCGTACCCGTCCTTGACGTCGACGACGTCGCCGGCAGTGCCGAGGCCGGAGACCTCGTGGGTGAGGATGATCTTCATTATTCGGTCACCCTTCCCTTATCGCGCGGTGGACGTGTAGGGCAGCAGCGCCATCTCACGGCTGTTCTTGACTGCCGTGGCGACGTCACGCTGGTGCTGCGTGCAGTTGCCGGTGACGCGGCGGGCACGGATCTTGCCGCGGTCGGAAATGAACTTCCGCAGCATGTTCGTGTCCTTGTAGTCCACGTACTGGGTCTTGTCCTTGCAGAACGCGCAGACCTTCTTCTTAGGCTTGCGCACAGGCGGCTTCGCCATGGTGTTTCTCCTGTGTGATCAAGAAGTGGGGGTACGAGCTTCCCTAGAAGGGAGGCTCGTCCGAGTAGCCGCCACCAGAACCGCCGGAACCGCCGGAGCTTCCGCCCCAACCGCCTCCGCCGCCCTGCTGACCCCCGCCCTGCTGGCCGCCGGCCGGCGCGCTGGTGGCCCACGGGTCGTCGGCGGGAGCACCGCCGCCACCCTGCTGGCCACCGCCACTGGGACCGCCGCCCCAGTTGCCGCCGCCCTGCTGGCCACCGCCGTAACCACCCTGGCCGCCTTGGCCACCGCGACCGGTGGTCTTGGTGACCTTGGCCGTGGCGCTCTTGAGGCTGGGGCCGACTTCCTCGACGTCCAGCTCGTAGACCGTGCGCTTCACGCCTTCGCGGTCTTCGTACGACCGCTGCTTCAGCCGGCCCTGCACGACAACGCGCATGCCTCGCTGGAGCGACTCGGCGACGTTCTCCGCCGCCTGCCGCCAGACCGAGCAGGTGAGGAACAGGCCTTCGCCGTCCTTCCACTCATTGGTCTGCCGGTCGAAGATGCGGGGAGTGGACGCGACACGGAACTTCGCGACCGCCGCACCGGACGGGGTGAAGCGCAGCTCGGGGTCGTCGACGAGATTGCCGACGACCGTGATGACGGTCTCGCCTGCCATGGGTGAACCTCTCGGCGGGGATTGCTTCTGGCTGCTTGCTGCTACTCGAACCCGATGACCGCTGAGCTAGATGCTCAGTGGATCTCGGGACGGAGGACCTTGGTCCGGAGGACCGACTCGTTCAGGTTCATCTGGCGGTCGAGCTCCTTGACGATCGCAGGCTCGGCCTGCAGATCGATGACCGAGTAGATGCCCTCGGGCTTCTTCTTGATCTCGTAAGCGAGACGACGACGGCCCCAGGTGTCGACCTTCTCAACCTTTCCGTTGCCCTCACGGACGACGGAGAGGAAGTTCTCGATCAGCGGGGAGACAGCGCGCTCCTCGAGATCGGGGTCGAGGATGACCATCACCTCGTAGTGACGCATGTGGAACCCACCTCCTTTGGACTCAGCGGCCACGGTCGTTCCGTGGCAGGAGGGTCGTGATGCGTAAAGCAACAGTGTCTCCGAGTAAAACAGCCGGCACTGACAACGCCCTCCATCGAGAGGGGCTGTGTGCTGGCCTGGGCAGACACCGGTGCAGACCGTACAGAGTACCCGCACACCGGCTTCCGGTTGAAATCCGGTGCTCAGGAGACGCAATCTGTACACATCGGGTGTGAGCGGCGACACCATGCGCCGCCTTTCGGCCAGGAGGTACTCCATGGCACAGACAATGCGAACCCGCCCTGCCGTTTCACTGCTGGCCACGGACGGCAAGCCCCATCCGCTCCAGGACGCCCTGGTGGTGGTGACCGTCGTTCTCGGCCTCATCGCCTTCGTGACGGCGATGTTCCACAGTCTGCATCTGATCAGCTCGTGGGCCGGACTCGTCGGGATCCTGACGGGTGCGTACGGGCAGTACGTCTCGGTGACCACGCGCGAGAGGTTCCCGCTGATCCTCGGCATGGGTGCGTCCGCCATCGGATTCTTCCTGGGCATGGCCCATGGAGGCCTCTTCGGCGGCGTGGTCGGCTGATTCCGGCCCGGACCCGACCGAGCACACCGGGACCCGGCGCCGGTCCGACCACGGGGCCCTCCGGGTTCCGGTGGACCGGGCCGCCGGGTTCCACCGGGTCGGCAAGCTCCCATAGGGCCAGACGGGGCGCTCCCCGGTCGCAGTAGGCTTCGGCGCGAGAGCCGGAGCCCCTGACCGATGGGGACACACCTGCCGAGGAGCGCCCCTACATGAGCCTGACCCTGAGGACCATCAGCCGAGAGCAGCATCTGGCGTACATCCAGAGTCTGCCTTCGGCCAGTCACTGCCAGGTCCCGGCGTGGGCTGATGTGAAGACCGAATGGCGCTCGGAGAATCTGGGATGGTTCGACAAGAGCGGCGAGTTGGTCGGCGCCGGCCTGGTCCTGTACCGCCAGTTGCCCAAGATCAAGAGGTATCTCGCGTACCTCCCCGAAGGCCCGGTCATCAACTGGCACGCCCCGAACCTGGACGACTGGCTGCAACCGATGCTGGCGCATCTCAAGCAGCAGGGGGCCTTCTCCGTGAAGATGGGCCCGCCTGTCGTCATCCGTCGCTGGGACGCGGCCGCCATCAAGTCCGGTATCCAGGACCCTGATGTGAAGCGCCTGCGCGACGTCGAGGCCACCCACATCGAGCCTCGTGCCTTCGAAGTCGCCGACCGGCTGAGGAAGATGGGCTGGCAGCAGGGCGAGGACGGCGGCGCCGGATTCGGTGACGTACAGCCGCGCTATGTCTTCCAGGTCCCGCTGGCCAACCGGTCGCTGGAAGACGTCCTCAAGGGCTTCAACCAGCTGTGGCGCCGCAACATCAAGAAGGCCGAAAAAGCCGGTGTCGAGGTCGTCCAGGGCAGTTACGAGGACCTCGCCGAATGGCAGCGGCTGTACGAGATCACCGCGGTCCGCGACCACTTCCGGCCGCGCCCGCTCTCCTATTTCCAGCGCATGTGGACGGTACTCAACTCCGAGGACCCCAACCGCATGCGGCTCTATTTCGCGCGGCACAACGGCGTGAACCTGTCGGCGGCGACGATGCTCGTTGTCGGTGGCCACGTCTGGTACTCGTACGGCGCATCCGACAACATCGGGCGCGAGGTCCGGCCCTCGAACGCGATGCAGTGGCGCATGCTGCGCGACTCGTACGCGATGGGCGCGACCGTCTACGACCTTCGTGGCATCAGCGACTCGCTCGACGAGACGGACCACCTCTTCGGCCTGATCCAGTTCAAGGTCGGCACGGGCGGCGAAGCCGTCGAGTACGTCGGCGAGTGGGACTTCCCGCTCAACAAGCTGCTCCACAAGGCTCTCGACATTTACATGTCGCGCCGCTGACGAAACCGGCTTCATTCGTTTCAATAGGTGCTTCAGCAGGCATGCCGGAAGGCAGGCCGACAATCTCAGGCACTTCATCAAGCTCCGCACACCTCTGATACACCGCAGCCACCAGAAAGGTTCCGGACCGGCCATGGCGCTCTCCCTCTACGTCGACACCGCGCGCTGGCGGGCGCACCAGAAATCCGTGCTCGACCAGTTCCCCGGGCTCGTCCCGGTCTGCAAGGGCAACGGATACGGCTTCGGTCACGAGCGGCTCGCCGACGAGGCGATCCGCTTCGGCTCCGACACTCTGGCCGTCGGCACCACCTATGAGGCGGCCCGCATAAAGGACTGGTTCAGCGGCGATCTGCTGGTGCTCACCCCGTTCCGGCGGGGTGAGGAGCCGGTGCCGCTGCCCGACCGTGTCATCCGGTCCGTGTCCTCCGTGGACGGTGTGCACGCGCTGGTAGGCGCCCGGGTCGTCATCGAGTGCATGAGTTCGATGAAGCGTCACGGCGTCAAGGAGGAGGAGCTGGGGCAGTTGCACGCCGCCATCGAGGACGTACGCCTCGAAGGTTTTGCGCTGCACCTGCCGCTGGACCGGACGGACGGCTCGGACGCGGTCGAGGAGGTCATCGGCTGGATGGACCGCCTGCGGGCGGCCCGGCTGCCGCTGCACACCATGTTCGTCAGCCATCTGCGTGCCGAAGAGCTGGCCCGGCTCCAGCAGCAGTTCCCGCAGACCCGCTTCCGCGCCCGCATCGGCACGCGGCTGTGGCTCGGCGACCACGACGCGACGGAGTACCGGGGCTCCGTCCTCGATGTCACACGTGTCGTCAAGGGGGACCGCTTCGGCTACCGCCAGCAGAGGGCCGCCTCCGACGGCTGGCTGGTGGTCGTCGCCGGCGGTACGTCTCACGGGGTGGGCCTGGAGGCCCCGAAGGCCCTGCACGGCGTGATGCCGCGGGCGAAGGGCGTCGCCCGCGCCGGCCTGGCCACGGTCAACCGCAACCTGTCGCCGTTCGTCTGGGCGGGCAAGCAGCGCTGGTTCGCCGAGCCGCCGCACATGCAGGTGTCGATCCTGTTCGTACCTGCGGACGCTCCGGAGCCGAAGGTCGGGGATGAGCTGGTCGCCCATCTGCGCCACACGACCACCCAGTTCGACCGCCTCGTCGACCGCTGAGGCGCTGGGCCGACCCGGAGAACGACCATTGAGGCCAGGGCCTCGCCGGAGGCTCGCAGCCTTCCGGCGAGGCCCTGCTCAGTCGGCGGCCGATTCGTGCGTCGCACCCCACTCCACCCACGGTCCCTCGACCGCGTGCGCCGCGTGCCGCGGCCGGTGCGTCGCCGCGTGTCCCAGTACGAAGACGTCCTCCGCGCCGTCGAGCACACCGCCCGACGGATCGTCCGACCCGTCGCTGCGTACGACGTCCCGCTCCGGCATCAGGATGTCCCGTACGACGACGGCGCAGAGGTACAGCGTGCCCAGCAGATGTACGGCGATCGCCAGCTGGTAGCCCTCCGTCGGCAGCCCCTGGTGCTTGTCGCCGCTCGTCGTGTACGCGAGGTACATCCAGATCCCCAGGAAGTACATGACCTCGCACGCCTGCCAGATGAGGAAGTCCCGCCAGCGCGGCCTGGCCAGTGCCGCAAGAGGGATCAGCCACAGCACGTACTGCGGCGAATAGACCTTGTTGGTGAGGATGAACGCCGCGACGACGAGGAACGCCAGCTGGGCGAAGCGGGGCCGGCGCGGTGCCATCAGCGTCAGCACACCGATGCCCGCGCACAGCAGGATCGTCAGCAGCAGCGAGATGTTGTTCACGGTGTCGACCGAGATGGAGATACCGGCACGCTGCGCGATGATCAGCCAGAACGAACCGAAGTCGAGCGGCCGGTCGTGGCTGAACGTGTAGAACTTCTTCCACCCCTCGGGCGCGAACACCATCACCGGCAGGTTCACCACCAGCCAGGACGCGGCCGCGCCGAGCGTCGCCACGAAGAACTCCCGCCATCTGCCCGCGCGCCAGCAGAGCACGAAGATCGGCCCCAGCAGGAATACGGGGTAGAGCTTGGCAGCCGTGGCGAGGCCGATCAGGATGCCGAACGCCAGCGCCCGCTGCCGGGACCACATGAGCATGGCCGCGGCCGTCAGGCCGACGGCCAGCAGGTCCCAGTTGATCGTCGCGGTGAGAGCGAAGGCGGGCGCCAGGGCGACCAGCAGCCCGTCCCACGGACGGCGCCGGTGCGTTCGGGCGACACACACCGCCATGACCACGGCGCAGATCATGAGCATGCCCGCGTTGACCATCCAGTACATCTGCTCGCGGTACTGCATGGAGCCGCCGGGCGTCAGCCAGGCCGCGACCTGCATGAACACACCCGTCAGAACCGGGTACTCGAGGTACTGCATGTCGCCGCTCAGCCGGTCGAAGTACGGCACGAGGCCGTCGGCGAAGCCACGCCCGACGAAGAGATGTGGAATGTCGGAGTAGCACGCGTGCGTGTACTGCGAGCTGGCGCCTCTGAACCACGCCCAGTTGTAGCAGGGCGCCTTCTGCACCATGCCGAGCGCAAACATCCCGATCGCCACCAGCGCGACGACACGCACGGGTGTGAGCGGGCCGGTACCGATCCTCGCCCAGCGTCCCGACCGCCCGCCGATCAGCTCGCTGCCGGCCGCCGCGATCTCGTCCTGCTGCGTGGGCCGTACGACGGGCCGCTCCTGGTGCACGCTCGTGTCCTCTGCGCTTGGCATGTCGCACATCCTGCCGTACGGGACTGTGGAAACGGCCAGGGCCGCCGCACCGAATGGTGCGGCGGCCCTGGGGACGTCCTCCTGCGGCTCCCCCTTCGCCGGCCTGTCGGCCGAGTGGAGCGCTTGCCTGCCGGGCGCTACCCGGCCGGACCACCGAAGATGTTGCCGTTCCCGTTCCCGTTGCCGTTCCCGTTGCCGCCGGTGCTCGTGGTACCACCGTCGGCCGCTGACGTACCGCTGGTGGTACCGGTGTCCGTACTGCCCGTACCACCGTCGGTCGTGCCGGTGGTGGTGCCTCCGCCGGTGTCCGTTCCACTGTTGGTGCCGCCGTTGTTGTTCTGGCAGTTCCAGTCCCATGCACCGCAGCTGTCGCTCGGGTCGGGAGTCGGGACGGAGGGAGTCGTCGAAGGCGTCGAGGACGGCGTGCTGGACGGGGTCTCCGAAGGCACGATGCTCGGCGTCGGGCTGGGGCTCTTCGCGCCACCGCCATAGACCGTGTCGCCCCAGGGCTCCGGCTTCGGGAAGGGCACGGGCGATATCCCGTCCAGCGCTTCGATCATGTAGTCATGCCAGATCTGGGCCGGGAACGAGGCACCGTGGATCGTCTTCTCGCCACCCGTCCCGTACATCTTCTCGAACTTACGGTTCTTGTGCTTCTCGTTGTCGTCCAGCCGGTACATGCTGATGGCCGTCGACAGCTGCGGGGTGTAACCCACGAACCAGGCGGACTTGTTGTCGTCCGTCGTACCCGTCTTGCCCGCCACGTCACGGCCGGGGAGCTGGGCCGGCGTGCCGGTTCCCTTCTCCACGACGTTCTTCAGGACGTCGGTGACGTTGTCGGCGATGGCGGGGTCGAAGGCGCGCTTGTTGACCTTCTTGTGCTGATAGATGACCTCGCCTCGGTACTTGACCTCGTCGACCGAGTACGGATCGTGCTGCATACCGCTGGTGGCGAAGGTGCCGTACGCCCCCGCCATCCGGATGGCACTCGGCTGGGACGTACCGATGGAGAAGGACGGAACGGTCGAGTCCGCCATGGAGCTGTCATCGCGCAGACCTGCGGCGATGGCGACGTCCTTCACCTTGTCGGTGCCGACATCCATACCGAGCTGGACGTACGGGGAGTTGGCAGACCACTGCATGGCCTCGCGAAGGGTGATGTTTCCCCTCGACTCATGGCCGTCGTTGGACTGCAGCCACTCCTTGCCGTTCTCATCCATCCAGACTTCACCGTTGTACTTCTTGATCTTCAACATGTCGTTGGCGTTGTAGATGCTCTTAGGCGAGACCTGGGTGCGTTCCGACTCGGCCTGGTCCGGGCCGCCGGCCGGGTCACGCTTGCCGTACTCCATCGCCGCCGTCAGCACGAACGGCTTGAAGGTCGAACCGACCTGCGCACCGGTGGTGTCGGCGTTGTTGGTGTAGTGCGTCGTCGCATCCTGGCCGCCGTAGATCGCGGCGATCGCACCAGTATTCGGATCCACCGACGCGCCACCGAACTGGACGTGCGTGTCCGTCGTGGGGCGCTGCTTCGGCTTGATCTTGCTGTCGTAGACCTTCTTGACCGCGGCGTTGAGCTTGTCCACCTTCTTCTTCACGAAGGTGGTGTGGATCTCGTATCCGCCCTGGGCGAGCTTGTCCGCGGTGATGCCCTGGGTGTTGTTGTTGAGGAAGTTCGACTTGGCCAGATCCACCAGATAACCGATCTGGCCGCCCAACTGCGCACTCTTCTTCGGCGGGTCCGGCATGGGGAACCCCTGCTTCAGGAACTTCTGGCGATCCTCGGGCTTCATCCGGCCGTCCTTCACCTCTTCCCCGAGGATCCAGGCCCAGCGCTTCTCCGCGCGGTCCCGGTTCTTCGCCGCAGTGGCCTGTATGGGGTCGTACTCAGGCGCACCTGCCGGATCGTAGTAGGTCGCGCCCTTGAGCAACGTGGCCAGGAAGGCACATTGGCTCGCGTTCAGCTTCTTGGCGTCCGTGCCGTAGTACGTACGGGCCGCGGCCTGGATCCCCGATGCACCTCGTCCGTAGTACGAAATGTTGAGGTAGTCGGCCATGATGTCCTTCTTGTCCATCGTTTTGCCGACCTTGAGCGTGATGAACAACTCCTCGAACTTGCGACTCAGCGTCTGATCCTGAGAGAGCCGCGAGTTCTTCACATACTGCTGGGTGATCGTCGAGCCACCCTGGGTCTCACCACCCTTGGCCATGTTGTAGAGGGCCCGGGCAATGCCCATGGGGTCGATACCACTGTCCGTTTCGAACGACTTGTTCTCTGCCGAGATGACAGCGTTCCGCATGGCTGCGGGGATCTGCGAGTAATCGACGATCTGACGGTTGGTCTCACCACCCGTCGCGACCATCTGCGTGTTGTCGGCCCAGTAGTAGACGTTGTTCTCCGCCCTTGCAGCATCCTTCACCTTGGGCGTGCCGACCATCGCGTACGCCAGCCCGGCGAAGCCCATGAGCAGGCCGAGGAAGCCGATGCACAGACCGGAGACGAGCTTCCACGACGGCAGCCAGCGCCTCACTCCGTACTTGCCGGCGCGCGGGTAGTCGATGAAGCGCTTCTTGGCAGGAGGCTGATTACCGCGCCCCCGGCCCCGGCCGGGGCCTTCGCGCCCGTCGCCGCCACCGCGACGGCGCCCCCCTCCGCCATAACCTGCGCCACCCCCCTCGGCGGCACGGCGCCCGCCGCGCTGGGCGGCCCTCCTGGCCTCGGCGCGTCCGCCGTACGGGCTCTCCCCGCCATAAGAATCGGAAGGTGACTCGGAAGTTACTCCGCGTGACGGCGCTGCACGGCGTCCTGAGGACGACTGGGCGGCTCGTCTGGCCGCGGCACGCCCGCCACCTTGCGGTTGCTGCGTTTTGCGACGGTGCTCGCTCATCGAACGACTACTCCTCGGGCAGGCAAGAACGCCTGGAAGCGGCAGTTGAGATCCGGTCCCCCCGAATTACGGACCAGCCCTACGACAGGCTCATCCGCAGCCGATCCGGTAGGTCCGCGATGACTGACGCGCGCGGACACCACACGGTTCCCGGTGGTCTGCATGCCGCACAGACTACGCACGGTCAAAACCCCCCTAGGGCCGAAGTTCACCCCAAATAACGCAAGTCGCTTGCTACGAATTGGTGATGTGACGCCGTTCACGACGGCCCCCCTTGTCGCAACGCGACGAGCGATCTATCGTCAGGATGTATCGAGTCGATACATCAGCTCGGCATAGGGCTCCGCGAGAGCACTCGGAGTAAGGAGGAGGCGAAGTTGAGCAGACGCTCCGGCATCCTCGAATTCGCCGTACTCGGCCTGCTCCGCGAGTCGCCGATGCACGGGTACGAACTGCGCAAGCGCCTCAACACCTCGTTGGGGATCTTCCGCGCCTTCAGCTACGGCACCCTCTACCCCTGCCTCAAGACGCTGGTCGCCAACGGCTGGTTGATCGAAGAGACAGGAAATGCTCCCGCCGACCTCCCGCCCGCCACCGGCCGTGCGGTCGCCCCTGCTTCTTCACTGGCTGGGCGCCGCGCGAAGATCGTCTACCGGCTGACGGCAGAAGGTAAGGAGCACTTCGAGGAGCTGCTCTCGCACACCGGACCCGACTCCTGGGAGGACGAGCACTTCGCAGCCCGCTTCGCCTTCTTCGGGCAGACGGAGCACGAGGTGCGGATGCGCGTGCTGGAAGGACGCCGCAGCCGGCTGGAGGAGCGCCTGGAGAAGATGCGCGCTTCTCTGGCACGAACCCGCGAACGACTCGACGACTACACACTTGAGCTGCAGCGACATGGCATGGAGTCCGTGGAGCGCGAAGTGCGCTGGCTGAACGAGCTCATCGAGAGCGAGCGGTCGGGACGGGATCAGCGACGATCCTCGCCCGAGAGCTCGGCTCCGCAGAACACAGCAGGTGAATCGGACGGCCTGCCCCGGCATCGGGGTCACACCCCGCCGGATCCGTCCGACGACACCGGCAAATGAAGTCCCGGCAGTTCCGCAGGGCCTTCATCGGAATCACCGAGAACACTCAACACAGGGAGCAACCGGAATGGGTTCGGTTCGCGTAGCCATCGTCGGCGTGGGCAACTGCGCCGCCTCACTGGTGCAGGGCGTCGAGTACTACAAGGACGCCGATCCGGCCGGCAAGGTGCCCGGTCTGATGCACGTCCAGTTCGGCGACTACCACGTGCGTGACGTCGAGTTCGTCGCCGCCTTCGATGTCGACGCGAAGAAGGTCGGCCTCGACCTCGCGGACGCCATCGGCGCGAGCGAGAACAACACGATCAAGATCGCCGACGTGCCGAACACCGGCGTGACGGTGCAGCGCGGCCACACCCACGACGGCCTCGGCAAGTACTACCGCCAGACCATCGAGGAGTCCACCGAGGCGCCGGTCGACATCGTCCAGGTCCTCAAGGACAAGCAGGTCGACGTTCTCGTCTGCTACCTGCCCGTCGGTTCCGAGGTCGCTGCGAAGTTCTACGCACAGTGCGCCATCGACGCCAAGGTCGCGTTCGTCAACGCCCTCCCGGTCTTCATCGCCGGCACCAAGGAGTGGGCCGACAAGTTCACCGAGGCCGGTGTCCCGATCGTCGGTGACGACATCAAGTCGCAGGTCGGCGCCACCATCACGCACCGCGTGATGGCGAAGCTCTTCGAGGACCGGGGCGTCGTCCTGGACCGCACGATGCAGCTGAACGTCGGCGGCAACATGGACTTCAAGAACATGCTCGAGCGTGAGCGCCTTGAGTCCAAGAAGATCTCCAAGACGCAGGCCGTCACCTCCCAAATCCGTGACCGTGAGCTGGGTGCGGACAACGTGCACATCGGCCCGTCGGACTACGTGGCCTGGCTGGACGACCGCAAGTGGGCGTACGTGCGCCTCGAGGGTCGCGCCTTCGGTGACGTTCCGCTGAACCTGGAGTACAAGCTCGAGGTCTGGGACTCCCCGAACTCCGCCGGTGTCATCATCGACGCCGTGCGTGCCGCGAAGATCGCCAAGGACCGCGGCATCGGTGGCCCGATCCTCTCCGCGTCCTCGTACTTCATGAAGTCCCCGCCGGTCCAGTACTTCGACGACGAGGCCCGCGAGAACGTCGAGAAGTTCATCAACGGCGACGTCGAGCGCTGACCCGACCGGAAACGGCGTGTCACCGTAGGAGGGCGATGAGCGGCAACGCTCCGCCTCTCCCGCATCGTTGAGGGTCCCCGGGTAATCCGCCCGGGGACCCTCAACGTATGTGACCCTTGCCCTCATGCCCGTCGTACGTGATCTGCGCGTACTCCTGCGCCTTCGGAACTTCCGTCGTCTGCTCGCCGTACGGCTCCTCTCCCAGTCCGCCGACGGCGTCTACCAGGTCGCCCTCGCCGCGCATGTCGTCTTCTCCCCGGAGAAGCAGTCATCGGCGGGAGCCATCGCCTCGGCGATGGCCGTACTGCTGCTTCCGTACTCCCTCATCGGCCCCTTCGCCGGCGTCTTCCTGGACCGCTGGCCGCGCCGCCAGGTCTTTCTGCACGGCAATCTGCTGCGCACCGCCCTCGCCTGCTGCACCGCCGTGCTGATCCTCGGCACCGCGCCCGACTGGCTCTTCTACGCCTCGGCGCTGTGCGTCACCGCGGTCAACCGCTTTGTGCTGGCCGGCCTCTCGGCTGCGCTGCCGCGGGTCGTCGACGAGGACCGGCTGGTCATGGCCAACTCGCTCTCGCCGACCGCGGGAACGCTCGCCGCCACGGCAGGCGGCGGCCTTGCCTTCGCCGTGCGTCTGGTCGCGGCGGACTCCGATGCGGCGGTCGTACTGCTGGGCGCGGGACTCTACCTGGCATCGGCGCTGGCATCCCTACGTCTTGCGGTCGATCTCCTCGGGCCGGATCCGGGCGGCCCCCGTCTCCGACTGAGGGACGCTCTGGCCACCACCGCACGGGGACTCGTCGGCGGACTGCGCCATCTGGCGGAGCGGAAGGACGCAGCAAGGGCGCTGGCCGCCATCACGGTGATCCGGTTCTGTTACGGGGCGCTGACCGTCATGGTCCTGATGCTGTGCCGGTATGCCTGGTCCGACAGCGACTCCGGTGGACTGGCCCTGCTCGGCCTTGCCGTGGGGTTCTCAGGTGCGGGATTCTTCGCGGCCGCCCTGGTGACCCCCTGGGCGGTGGAGTGGCTCGGCCGGTTCCGCTGGATGGCGACCTGTGCTGCCGCGGCCGCCGTCCTCGAACCCGCGCTGGGGTTGTGGTTCAGGCTCGGACCGATGCTGGTCGCCGCGTTCGTCCTCGGAGTCGTCACCCAGGGAGCGAAGATCGCAACGGACACCGTCGTACAGACGTCGGTGGACGACTCCTTCCGAGGCCGGATCTTCTCCCTGTACGACGTGCTGTTCAACGTGGCCTTTGTGGGTGCTGCCGCAGTAGCCGCCCTGCTCCTTCCTCCTGACGGCGAGTCGGCCGCGGTGGTGATCGGAGTTGCCGCGCTCTACGCGATCGTCGCACTAGCGATGTTCCGGTGGAGCCGCGCCACTGGTGCGCTGTAGCGTGCGTGCGCTGAAGGGAAGGACGGCGCGCATCCAGCGGACACCGCATGACTTATCCGCCACAGCAAGGCCTTGGACCCTACGGGCGGCGGTCCCACGGCCGGAGCAGACGGGCCGACCTCGAAGCCGGTAGATGCGACGAGGGGCACTGTTTCACGTGAAACAGTGCCCCTCGTCGCATCGGTCGCGTCATGTTTCACGTGAAACATAACGCCGGCTTCGACCTCAGCTCTGCGCTGCCCACCACTTCTTGAGCTCAGCGACCGCGGCGTCGCGCCCCATCGGGCCGTGCTCCATCCGCAGCTCCAGCAGGAATGCGTATGCCTTGCCGATCACCGGCCCAGGACCGACACCCAGTGTCTGCATGATCTCGTTGCCGTCCAGGTCGGGCCGGATGGCGTCCAGCTCCTCCTGGTTCTTCAGCTGCGCAATGCGCTCCTCGAGTGCGTCATACGTCCGCGAGAGGGCACTGGCCTTGCGCTTGTTCCGCGTCGTGCAATCCGAGCGAGTCAGTTTGTGCAGCCGCTCCAGCAGCGGACCCGCATCACGCACATACCGGCGAACTGCGGAGTCGGTCCACTCCCCGTCGCCGTAGCCGTGGAAGCGCAGATGCAGCTCCACCAGCTTCGAGACGTCCTTGATCATGTCGTTGGAGTACTTGAGCTCAGCCATTCGCTTCTTGACCATCTTGGCGCCCACCACCTCGTGGTGATGGAACGAGACGCGCCCGTCCTTCTCGAAGCGCCGGGTCCGCGGCTTGCCGATGTCATGGAGCAGCGCCGCGAGCCGCAGAGTCAGATCGGGTCCGTCCTCCTCCAGATCGATCGCTTGCTCCAGGACGGTCAGCGAGTGCTCGTAGACGTCCTTGTGACGGTGATGCTCGTCACTTTCCAGTCGCAGCGCGGGCATCTCCGGCAGCACCTGCTGCGCCAGCCCCGTGGAGACCAGCAGGCCAAGGCCCTTCCGGGGGTGAGCGGAGAGCAGCAGCTTGTTGAGCTCCTCACGGACCCGTTCGGCGGAGACGATCTCGATACGTCCTGCCATCTCAGTCATTGCGGTGACCACGTCGGGGGCGACATCGAAGTCCAACTGCGCGGCGAAGCGCGCGGCGCGCAGCATGCGCAGCGGGTCGTCGGAAAATGACTCCTCGGCCGTGCCGGGGGTGCGCAACACGCGCTCCGCCAAGTCCTCGCGGCCGCCGTGCGGGTCGATGAATTCCTTCTGCGGTAGCGCGACGGCCATCGCGTTGACGGTGAAGTCGCGGCGTACGAGGTCTTCCTCGATGGAGTCGCCGTAGGAAACCTCCGGCTTGCGCGAGGTCCTGTCGTACGCCTCTGACCGATACGTGGTGACTTCGATCTGGTAGCCGTTCTTCTGGCACCCCACCGTGCCGAAGGCGATACCGACCTCCCACACCGAGTCCGCCCACGGACGGACGATCTTCAGGACGTCCTCGGGGCGGGCATCAGTGGTGAAGTCCAGATCGTTCCCCAGCCTGCCGAGAAGCGCGTCCCGGACCGAGCCGCCAACCAGGGCGAGACTGAATCCGGCATCCTGGAAACGGCGGGCGAGGTCGTCGGCGACCGGGGACACCCGCAGCAGTTCACTGACTGCACGGTGCTGCACCTGGGTCAGGGCACTGGAAATGTCATTGGCGTTCGGCACAACAGAAAAGGGTACGTGCCCGGACCGGCCCGGGCGTCATCGTTTCTTTTCGCCCTGCAAGACTCTCCCGATCACCAAGCGCACTCCCCAGCACGTGACCCGGGCGCACATCGTTACCATGCGGGGACGCAGCAACCGACAACGATCGACAGCAGCTGACTACGACGAGGGACGGACAGGCGCGTGGCCGAGGCGGCAGACATTCAGGGGATCAGTCACTCTCCTGCCCGCCGGTGGCTGCGGCGCACAGCCTCCGTGATCCTCGGAGCGCCGCTCGTCGCCACTCTGCTGGCCGGTCCGGCCGTGCACGGGGCGCAGGCCGACGAGGCGAGCAAGGCTCCGGCCGGATCCAGCACCGTCGACGTGGCCCTGGACTCCCTGGCCCCCAGCGCGCCGGTGAAGGGGGACACACTCACTGTCTCCGGCACTTTGACCAACAGGAGCAAGGAAACGGTCACCGATGCCCGGGTCGACCTGCGGGTGGGGCCGCGACTGTTCGGCAGGACGTCCATCGACGCGGCAGCCGAACGCACGGGGTATGTGCCCGGCAGCGATCCGGCGGCGATCGGCGGCAAGTACGCGCTGAAGATCGCGAAACTCCCGTCCGGGGTCACGCAGAACTTCACGCTGTCCGTGCCCGTAGGCAAGCTGGGGCTCGACGACGCCGGTGTCTACCAGTTCGGTGTCTCGCTGTCCGGACAGACCTCTCGTGTCCCGTACGAGCAGGTGCTCGGCATCGAGCGCACCTTCCTCCCCTGGCAGGAGGACGAGAGTGATTCCAGGACCCGGATCACCTATCTCTGGCCACTGATCGCATCAGCCCACCTCACCGCCGAGACGGGTTCCGACGAGCAGCAGACCCCGGTCTTCGCGGACGACGACCTCGCCGCGGAGCTCGCACCGGGCGGGCGCCTCGAGCAGCTGGTCTCGCTGGGCAGCCAGCTGCCTGTGACCTGGGTGATCGATCCGGATCTGCTGGCCGGTGTCGACGCGATGACGAAGAGCTACCGCATCAAGGTCGGCGACACCACCATCGCCGGGAAGAACCAGGACATCGCCAAGCAGTGGCTCACCAAGCTGGAAACAGCCGTGGCGGACCACAAAGTCGTCGCGCTGCCATTCGCCGACCCGGACCTGGCATCCCTCGCTCACCGCGGAAAGAACGTCTCGGGGAGCCTCAGCCATCTTCAGAACGCCACCGAGGTCGCCGGCCCGACGGTGGAGACCGTCCTGCATGTGAAGCCGTCGACGGACTTCGCGTGGCCGGTCGAAGGCGCCATCGATCCATCGATCGTCGATGTCGCCACATCGGCCGGTGCGCACAACGTGATCGCCCGCAGCGACAGCCTCCAGGAGACCGGGGGGCTGCCGTACACGCCGAGCGCGGCCCGGCCGATCGGCGGCGGCACCACCGCTGTCGTCGCCGACTACCGGCTCTCCAGAGCTTTCGAAGGCGACATGTCGAACGCGGGGAATTCCACCCTCGCCGTTCAGAAGTTCCTTGCCACGACCCTGGCGCTGAACGACCAGGACGCGGACGACGAGCGCAGCATCGTCGTCGCACCGCAGAGGATGCCGACCGCCGCTCAAGCACAGTCGATGGCGCGCGCCCTGCACGCCCTCGACGACGAACGGTGGACGCAACCCCTCGACCTGGTGGACGCGGCCGAGGCGAAGCCCGACGCCGACGCGACAACGAGGGTTCCCGGGACTTCCCAGTACCCCAGGAAGCTCCGCAGCCAGGAGCTGCCCACCCAGGCCTTCCAGGACATCAAGGCCACCCAGGCCTCGCTCGACAGCTTCCGGGTCATCCTCACCCAGCCCGAGCGGGTCGTGACCCCCTTCGGGAACGCGATCAACCGGTCCATGTCGACCTCGTGGCGCGGCAGGCCGCTGGAGGCACAGCAGTACCGGGACGCGGTACGCACGTACCTGCACGGCCTCACCAACGAGGTACAACTCATCTCCAAGTCGGACGTCACCCTGTCCGGCCGCAGCGCCACCATCCCGGTGACCGTGCAGAACAAGCTGGTGCAGGGTGTCGATCACCTTGTTCTCCGGCTGAGGTCGGACAACGCGACGCGGCTCAAGCTGAACGACGGCGGCGCGATGGCGGAGAAGCCGATCCGCATCGCGGGCGGCCACAGCCAGTCCGTGAAGTTCGACGCCGCCGCGAACGCCAACGGCCAGGTGCAGGTGAGGGCGCAGCTCTACACCGAGGACGGCACGCCGTACGGCGAGGAGATGACCTTCACGGTGAAGGTCTCCGAGGTCACACCGACCGTGCTGCTGGTGATCGCCGGCGGACTGTTGCTGCTGGTCCTCGCGGGCATCAGGATGTACACCCATCGCAAGCGTGCCAATGCGGACGGCACGTCCGGAGGCGACGGCGGTGAACCCGAGCAGCCGAGTGACCCGACGCCGGACACCGGTCCGGAAAGCGGGGAGCCGTCGGGCACTGGTGAGAAAGTGGACCGTTGAGCGATGTCTGTCGTGGCCGGTCGGCCGGGGACAATGAGGTGGGGTATCGATGAACGCGCCGTACGACGGTGACCGCGGTCAGGGTGCGGGCGGAGCCGGGCCCTCCGATGGATCCCCGACGCCTTCGGACCCGGGTCGGACGGATCCCGCGCCGGACCCGTACCTCCAGGACGCGTACGACCGCGATCCCTACCGCGCCCAGGACCTCTCCGCCCAGGACCCGGTGGCCGAGGTGCTGTACGACCGCGCCGCACACCCGCCCCCGCCCCCTGGCACATACCAGCAGCCGCAGCCGCTCTACCAGCAGCCGCCCGCGGCGCAGTACGCCCCCGATCCTCGCGTCTGGGCGCAGACCCCGCCGCCCGAGCCCGCCGGGCCGTCCCGGCACCTGCCGTACGGCGAAGACGCGGCAACCACCCAGTTCGTCGGCGTCGACGACCTCGTCACCCAGGCGTCCGAGGGCCACGACGGACCGGACGCGTTCGCGCACCTGTTCCGGGATCAGGAGGGGCCGGCCGGGCCCCCCGTTCCGCCCGAGCCCGAACCGGCTCCGGCGCCGGTCCCGCCGAAGTCCGGCGGCCGGGCTTCCAGCTTGCTGAAGTCCAGCGCGGTGATGGCGGCCGGCACCCTGGTGTCCCGGCTCACCGGATTCGTACGCAGCCTGGTGATCACCGCTGCGTTGGGTGCGGCGCTGCTCGGTGACAGTTTCACCATCGCGTACACGCTGCCGACAATGATCTACATCCTCACCGTCGGCGGCGGACTCAACTCGGTCTTCGTTCCACAGCTCGTCCGTTCCATGAAGGACGACGAGGACGGCGGCGAGGCCTACGCCAACCGTCTGCTGACCCTTGTGATGGTCGCGCTCGGCGTGATCGTGGCGATCGCTGTCTTCGCCGCCCCCTTGTTGATCCACCTGATGTCGAGCACGATCGCGAACGATCCTGCGGCCGACAACGTCGCCACCACGTTTGCCCGGTACTGCCTGCCCACCATCTTCTTCATGGGTGTGCATGTGGTGATGGGCCAGATCCTGAACGCACGCGGCAGGTTCGGCGCGATGATGTGGACCCCGGTCCTCAACAACATCGTCATGATCTTCACGTTCGGCATGTTCATCTGGGTCTACGGCACCTCCGCCGAATCCCACATGGGTGTGCAGACGATTCCGCCGGAGGGCATCCGGCTGCTGGGTATCGGCACGCTGCTCGGTCTGGTCGTCCAGGCCCTGGCGATGATTCCGTATCTGCGCGAGGCCGGCTTCCGCTTCCGTCCGCGCTTCGACTGGAAGGGCCACGGCCTCGGTAAGACGGTCAAGCTGGCCAAGTGGACCGTCCTGTTCGTCTTCGCCAACCAGGCTGGTGTCCTGGTCGTCACGCAGCTGGCAACAGCGGCCGGGAAGGCTTCCGGCCGGAACGGCGCGGGTTTCCTCGCCTACTCCAATGCCCAGCTGATCTGGGGAATGCCGCAGGCGATCATCACCGTCTCGGTCATGGCGGCTCTGCTGCCCCGTATCTCCCGCGCCGCCCACGACAACGACCCCGGCGCGGTCCGTGACGACATCTCCCAGGGACTGCGCAACTCCGCCGTGGCAATCGTGCCGGTGGCCTTCGCGTTTCTCGCGCTCGGCGTCCCGATGTGCACCCTGCTGTACTCGTCCAGCGGCACCGAGGCTGCCCGGTCCATGGGCTTCATCCTGATGGCGTTCGGACTCGGCCTCATCCCGTACTCCGTGCAGTACGTCGTGCTGCGCGGCTTCTACGCGTACGAGGACACCCGCACGCCGTTCTACAACACGGTCATTGTCGCGGGGGTCAACGCTGCCGCCTCCGCTCTCTGCTACGTGGTCCTTCCGGCCCAGTGGGCGGTCGTCGGCATGGCGGCCTCGTACGGGCTGGCCTACGCCGTCGGCGTGGGCATCGCCTGGCGTCGACTGCGCAACCGGCTGGGCGGCGACCTGGACGGCGCCCATGTCGTGCGTACGTACGCCCGCCTGTGCCTCGCGGCGATCCCCGCAGCGGTCATCGGCGGCGGCGTGGGCTTCGCCCTCCTGCTGAGCCTGGGCGAGGGTGCCCTCGGTTCGCTGGTCGCATTGATCTTGGGCGGGGCCGCGCTCATGGGGGTCTTCTTCGTCGCTGCGAAGCGCATGCGGATCGAAGAGATCAACGGCATGGTCGGTATGGTCCGCGGACGGCTCGGACGCTGAGGCCCGGCGGCCCGCACAACCATCGCCGGTCTCCGTGTGTCGTGCATAGCGCTGGAGTGTGGGCACAATTGGCGTGACTGTGCAGAGCTGGCTGGCATCGCGCAACGGATGGGGAGGCAGGAACGACGGTGGCGGAACGTAGCACGGCTGCCGTCGACGTGGCCGACAACAGCGGTGATGAACCGCTGACCGCCAAGGCGGACGAGGCCACGACCGACGGGACGACAGAAGCCCAGGACACGGAGGGCACAAGCCCTCAGGACGCCGACGGTGAGCGAAGCAGCTCTGAAGCCGCCGCAGCGACCCCGGACCTGCACAGCGGTCACAAACTGGCCAGACGCTACCGGCTGGAGGAGTGCGTCACCCGACTGGACGGATTCAGCAGCTGGCGTGCTGTCGACGAGAAGCTGCGCCGCGCAGTGGGTGTGCACCTACTCCCTGCGGACCATCCACGAGCCCGTTCCGTGCTGGCCGCGGCCCGGTCATCCGCGCTGCTCGGGGACCCGCGTTTTGTGCAGGTCCTTGACGCGGTCGAGGAGGACGACCTCGTCTACGTCGTCCACGAATGGCTCCCCGACGCCACCGAGCTCACAGCTCTGCTCGCCGCCGGTCCGATGGACGCTCACGACGCCTACCAGTTGGTCAGCCAGGTATCCCAGGCCATGGCGGCCGCGCACCGCGAGGGCCTCGCGCATCTGAGGCTCACCCCGGGCGCGGTACTGCGGAGCTCGACCGGCCAGTACCGGATCCGCGGCCTCGCCGTGAACGCCGCCCTGCGCGGCATCACCGCCGACGGTCCGCAGCGCGCGGACACCGAGGCGATCGGTGCCCTGCTCTATGCCGCATTGACGCAGCGCTGGCCGTACGAGATCGATGCCTACGGTCTCACCGGGCTCCCCAAGGGTGTGGGGCTGATCGCCCCAGACCAGGTGCGGGCCGGAGTCCACCGCGGTCTCTCCGAACTCGCCATGCGCGCCCTCGTCAACGACGGGGCCACCGCCTCCCGGCAGGAGCAGCCGTGCACCACGCCGGACGAGCTGGCCAAGGCGGTCGCGTCGATGCCCCGCATCCGCCCGCCGGAGCCCACCTTCACGGCTCCGCCGGAGTACCAGCGCACGACCTATCAGCAGGGCAGCTACGGGCGTCCGCCCGCCGGCCCCGGCGTTCCCGTGACGCAGCCCGTGCTGGTCACACCGCCGCCACCGCTCCAGAGTCGCACCGGCAAGGCGCTCAAGTGGGCCGTGTCAGCCCTCCTCATCGCGGCCCTGGGCCTCGGCAGCTGGCAGCTCGCGGAGACGCTCCTGGACCGCGGCAAGGAGACGGACGACCCGGGAACCACACAGACGGATCCGGAGAACGGTGACAAGCCTTCTCCTGCCCCGGCCAAGCCGCTGAGGCTCAGCGGTGCGACAGAGTTCATGCCCAGCGGGTCGGGCATCAAGCAGCAGGACGCACCGAACGCCGTCGACGGCAAGTCCGACACTGCCTGGATCACCCCCAGGTACGACGGCTACCCGAATTTCGGGAACCTCGCGCCCCGCAGAGACGGCAGCGGCATAGTCGTTGACCTGGGCAGTGTCCAGAACGTCAGAGGCATCAAGGTCCAGCTGTACCGCAGCGGCCAGAAAACCGAAGTGCTCGCAGCTGCCGAGGATGCCTCCGCCCCGTCGTCGCTTTCGGATTTCCCGCAGCGCCTCACCAAGCTGAGCAAGGCAGGAAGCAGCCTGGAGGAGACGCTCGCCAAGCCCGTACGCACCCGCTACGTGCTGATTCATGTCACCGAACTCCCACCGGACGGGTCGGCAAGCTCCTTCCGTGGCGGGATCTCGGAGATCTCCGTACTCGGCTGACCGGTCAGGCCGGCAGGGATCGTCTTCCTTGCCGGCCTGCTGCATGTCCGGCTGCTGATGACCGCAGCCGTCGCTGAACGGATCTTCCTCATCTCTATGCCGCAGGGCATACGAATCGTGATAGACAGGCGGCCCCGACGCACAGAGGGAGGGAGGGGAGGTGGCCTCCGAGCCGTCAGAGCCACTCAGCGACTCAGACCTCCTCGCTCGCCATGTAGCCGGTGAACCGGATGCTTTCGGTGAGCTCGTCCGACGCCACCGAGACCGCCTGTGGGCCGTGGCACTAAGGACCCTGGGGGACCGTGAGGAAGCGGCCGATGCGGTCCAGGACGCCCTGGTCTCCGCCTTCCGGGCCGCCCACACCTTCCGTGGTCAGTCCGCCGTCACCACTTGGCTGCACCGCATCACAGTCAACGCATGCCTCGACCGGGTCCGTAAAGCCGCCACACGCAAGACCTCACCCGTCGACGACACCGAGCGGCTCGAGCAGCTTCTCGAGCCTCACGAGTCCGCCGAGGCGCCGGCCGAGCGCCAGGATCTGCACCGTGAACTTCTGGCAGCGCTCGGCACCCTTCCCGCCGAGCAGCGCGCCGCTCTTGTCCTCGTGGACATGCAGGGCTACCCGGTGGCCGAGGCCGCCCGCATCCTCGACGTACCGACCGGCACGGTGAAGAGCCGCTGCGCGCGGGGCCGGGCCCGGCTCGCTCCTCTGCTCGTCCATCTGCGCAGCGAGGGCGGAGAGGCCAGTGAACTCAGCCCCGGAAGGAACCGGACGCAGAGAGCATCCGTCCCACCCGCGTCGGGGCCGAGCGACACAGGAACCAGTGATCCTGCCGGAGTGAAGGGCGGAGGTGGACGCACATGACATCAACAGCCGACACGACCCAGCACCCGGACGTCTCAGAGATCTCCGACCTCACCGAAGGACTGCTGTCTGCGTCCCGCACGGCGGAAGTACGCCGTCACGTGGACGAGTGCGGAATCTGTGGAGAGGTCCTGGCCACTCTCGAAGAGATCCGTGAGCTGCTCGGCGCCCTGCCTGGCCCCGAGCGCATGCCCGACGACATCGCAGACCGGATCGATGCCGCACTCGCCGCCGAACTACTTCGCGCCTCGGACGGCGCAGCAGATGTTTCACGTGAAACAGAGGCCGATCAGGAAGCCGGAGATCAGGAGACAGAGGGCCCGGAGTCACGTGCCGGGGAGACGCAGCCCGCCCTTGAGGACCGTCCTACGGGACACCCGCGGGCCACCACCGGCCCCGGTCGACGACCCGCACGCCGACGACGCCGCGGGATCGTTCTCGGCACAGCCGTCGGGGCGGCCGTCGTCGGCGTCAGCGTCCTCATGCTGCAGACGGTCCAGAATTCCGCGGACTCTGCAGGGGCCAGCAAGGCCACGGCTGCGGACAGCGGCGTCAGTTCCCCCGAGGACGGGGTGAACGCGTTCTCAGGTTCTCCACTCAGCGGACGCGTGGAAGCGCTCCTGGACGACACTGGCATGCCCGCCTCGGGGGAATCGGACGAGAAGCGAGCGCCATCCGTCGAGATGCAGTCGACACCCGATACCGAGTCCCCCGAGTCCTCCGCGGCCAGAACGCCGCTGCGCACCCCCGCCGTGACAGTCCCTTCCTGCATTCAGCAGGGCATCGGACGAAGGACTGCCGCTCTCGCCATCGAGGAAGGTACCTATGAGGGAACCCACGCCTACCTCGTAGTCCTGCCGCACCGGACCGACGCGACGCTCGTCCAGGCCTATGTCGTGGATGCCAGCTGTGTCGACGCAGACCCCACGGGCAAGGGCGAACTGCTCCTGACCCACACCTACGCCCGCCCCTGAATAGCGTGCCGGGCGCCGCTCCGGCACGTCGGGAATGCATCCCCCGTAGGATCCGTTGGGTGGGGTGTGAGTCGTTGAACCGACCCCATTAGGCGTGGACAGTAGGCAGTCTGCAGAGACGAGGAAGAAACCCGTGAGCGACGTCCGTAATGTGATCATCATCGGCTCCGGCCCTGCGGGCTACACCGCGGCCCTCTATACCGCGCGTGCGTCGCTGAAGCCTCTGGTGTTCGAGGGCGCCGTGACCGCTGGTGGCGCTCTGATGAACACCACCGACGTGGAGAACTTCCCGGGCTTCCAGGACGGGATCATGGGCCCCGAGCTCATGGACAACATGCGCGCCCAGGCGGAGCGGTTCGGCGCCGAGCTCATCCCCGACGATGTGGTTGCCGTCGATCTGGCCGGTGACATCAAGACCGTCACCGACACGGCGGGCACGGTACACCGCGCCAAGGCCGTCATCGTCACCACCGGCTCTCAGCACAGGAAGCTCGGCCTGCCGAACGAGGACGCCCTCTCCGGACGTGGTGTCTCCTGGTGCGCGACCTGTGACGGCTTCTTCTTCAAGGACCAGGACATTGCCGTGGTCGGCGGTGGCGACACTGCCATGGAGGAGGCAACGTTCCTCTCCCGCTTCGCCAAGTCGGTCACGATCGTCCACCGCCGCGACTCGCTGCGGGCCTCCAAGGCTATGCAGGAGCGGGCCTTCGCAGACCCGAAGATCAAGTTCGCCTGGGACAGCGAGGTTGCCGGTGTCCACGGCGAGCAGAAGCTCTCCGGCCTGACTCTGCGCAACACCAAGACCGGCGAGACGTCCGAGCTCGCGGTCACCGGTCTTTTCATCGCTGTCGGCCACGACCCGCGTACGGAGCTCTTCAAGGGCCAGCTCGACCTCGATGACGAGGGCTACCTCAAGGTCAGCGCTCCGTCGACGCGCACCAACTTGACCGGTGTCTTCGGTGCCGGCGACGTCGTCGACCACACCTACCGGCAGGCCATCACCGCTGCCGGGACCGGCTGCTCCGCCGCCCTCGACGCCGAGCGCTTCCTTTCTGCGCTCGCCGACGAGGAGAAGGCCGCTGCGGCAGCCGCCTGATCCACGCCTCTCACCCCACACCCCGCAAAGTTAAGGAGGCCGCCGTGGCCGGCGCCCTGAAGAACGTGACTGACGACTCCTTTGACGAGGACGTCCTGAAGAGCGAGAAGCCCGTACTGGTGGACTTCTGGGCCGCATGGTGCGGCCCGTGCCGCCAGATCGCCCCGTCTCTGGAGGCAATCGCGGCCGAGCACGGCGACAAGATCGAAATCGTCAAGCTCAACATCGACGAGAACCCGGCCACCGCTGCCAAGTACGGCGTGATGTCCATCCCGACGCTGAACGTGTACCAGGGCGGCGAGGTCGCCAAGACCATCGTCGGCGCCAAGCCGAAGGCCGCCATCCTCCGCGACCTCGAAGGCTTTATCGCCGAGTAGCACCACGGTCCGCTGTTTCACGTGAAACGGGTCCATCCCTTAGGGATGGACCCGTTTCACGTTCTCGTGCGGTCTTCGATCACAACGGGCGCAGCGCCGGCTCCTTCTGTACCGCACCCAGCAGCCGGTCCAGCGCCAGTTCGACGTCTTCCTTCCACGAGAGCGTCGTGCGCAACTCCAGTCTCAGCCGCGGATGTGCCGGATGCGGACGTACGGTCTTGAAGCCCACCGCCAGCAGATGGTCCGCCGGGAGCACACACGCCGGTTCCTTCCACCGGGCATCCCCGAACGCCTCGATCGCCTTGAATCCCCGTCGCAGCAGATCCTTGGCGACGGTCTGCACCATGACGCGACCCAATCCCTGGCCCTGGTAAGCCGGCGTGATCCAAGCAGTCATCAACTGCACGGCGTCGGGGGAGACCGGGCTGGTGGGAAAGGCGGTCGAGCGCGGCACATACGCCGGTGGCGCATAGAGAACGAAGCCGACCGGCACGTCGTCCACATAGACGACACGGCCGCAGGAGCCCCATTCCAGAAGGACAGCTGAGATCCAGGCTTCCTTCTCCAGCTCCGGGGTCCCTGCCTTTATCGCAGCTTCCCCACTGACCGGATCAAGCTCCCAGAAGACACACGAGCGGCACCGCTTGGGGAGATCGGGAAGGTTATCCAGTGTGAGCGGTACGAGCCGCCGTCCCATGAAGGCTGTTCCTCGCTTCCTTCGCCCGCCGCATCGCGTGCGGCGGCCAACGCGCTCCGTTCACGGAGCAGGCCGCCGACAAATCCTCCGACAGCCCCCAGGCCCAGCCCCACTGTCACCAGTTGGCTGCGGCTCACTGATCGCATGGCCCTCCCTCCGCCGAGGTGGATCAAGCTGATGTGCCATACCAGAACGAATCGTATCCACCCGGAGATGAAGTCGATACCGTGAGAAAGCAAAGGGCGGGCTGTATTCCGGCATGTTGCGGAATACAGCCCGCCCCGACGAATCGCCGGACGTCAGCTCTCGCCGTCCTCGGCAGTCTCGTCGGAGAGACCTCGCTCCAGCACGCGGCCCTCGCCTGGCGCCAGGCTGCCGAGAATGCGGTCCAGATCTTCCATCGAGGCGAACTCGACGACGATCTTTCCCTTCTTCTGTCCGAGGTCGACCTTCACCCTGGTCTCGAAGCGGTCGGAGAGCCGGGATGCAAGGTCGGAGAGCGCGGGCGACAACCGGCCGCCGGCTCGAGGCCCCTTGGACTTGGGAGCACCGCTGGGGCGGGAGCTCATCAGCGTCACGATCTCCTCGACCGCTCGCACCGAGAGCCCTTCGGCCACGATGCGATGGGCCAGCCGGTCCTGCTCCTCGGAGTCGTCCACGGACAGCAGCGCCCTCGCGTGACCGGCGGACAGCACTCCGGCAGCGACCCTGCGCTGCACCGGCGGAGACAGGCGCAGCAGCCGCAGCGTGTTGGACACCTGCGGACGGGAGCGCCCGATCCGGTCGGCCAGCTGGTCATGCGTGCACTTGAAGTCCTTGAGCAGCTGGTCGTACGCGGCCGCCTCCTCCAGCGGGTTCAGTTGAGCCCGGTGCAGGTTCTCCAGGAGCGCGTCCAGAAGCAGCTTCTCGTCGTCCGTGGCCCGGACAATGGCCGGGATCCGTTCCACACCGGCCTCACGACAGGCCCTCCAGCGCCGCTCGCCCATGATGAGCTCGTAGCGTTCCGGCCCTAGCTTCCGCACGACCACCGGCTGGAGCAGCCCGACCTCCTTGATGGAGGTGACCAGCTCCGCAAGCGCGTCCTCGTCGAAGACCTCACGCGGCTGACGAGGGTTCGGAGTGATGGTTCCGATGGGAACCTCCGCGAAGTACGCCCCGGCGGCATCCGTCGGCTCCGCGGACGACTCGGACTCCGCGGGTGCACTCGGCTCCGGCACCACGGGAGCAGCCGTGAGTGTGGTCACCTTCGCGGCGGCCACGCCTCGCTCGGTGGTCATCACCGGGATCACGCTCGACGAGTCCGCACCCGCTCCGGAGGCCGACACCTGACGTTCCTGCGGGGCAGCGGGAATCAGTGCACCGAGCCCACGCCCCAACCCTCTACGACGCTCACTCACTGGATCCCCTCCGAAATGTTCTGCTGGCTGTTCTGGCTGCCCGTCTGGGCATGCTGAGCCTCGTAATGCACCCCGACCCCCCGAAAGGCGATCTCACGAGCGGCTTCAAGATACGACAGGGACCCGCTGGAACCCGGATCGTAGGTCAACACCGTCTGTCCGTAGCTCGGCGCCTCCGAGATCCGCACGGATCGAGGAATGCTTGTGCGCAGCACCTCCTTACCGAAGTGGCTGCGCACCTCCTCCGCCACCTGGGAAGCGAGCCTGGTCCTGCCGTCGTACATGGTGAGCAGGATGGTCGACACGTGCAGATCGGGGTTGAGGTGCCCCCGAACGAGGTCGACGTTCCTCAGCAGCTGCCCCAGTCCCTCCAGCGCGTAGTACTCGCACTGAATAGGAATCAGTACCTCGGCGCCGGCGACCAGAGCATTGACCGTCAGCAGACCGAGCGAAGGCGGGCAGTCGATGAGGATGTAGTCCAACGGCTGCTCATACGCCTGAATCGCCCGCTGCAGTCGACTCTCCCGCGCCACCAGCGACACCAGCTCGATCTCCGCACCGGCGAGATCGATGGTGGCGGGGGCGCAGAAGAGACCTTCGACGTCCGGGACGGGCTGAACCACGTCGGAGAGCGGCTTGCTCTCGACCAGGACGTCATAGATGGAGGGGACTTCTGCATGGTGATCAATGCCCAGCGCCGTCGAGGCGTTGCCCTGCGGGTCAAGGTCGACCACGAGAACGCGCGCGCCGTGAAGGGCCAGCGAGGCGGCAAGGTTGACCGTCGTAGTGGTCTTGCCGACCCCGCCCTTCTGGTTGGCCACCACCATGACGCGCGTCTGGTCAGGACGTGGCAGCCCCTCTCCGGCACGGCCGAGGGCCTCGACGGCCAGCTGGGCTGCACGACCGATGGGGGTGTCATCCATCGGCGGCGGTGTTTCACGTGAAACACCGTCCCCCGCCGATTCGGTTCGGGGACCGGGGACCGGATCGGTCATCGGTCCCGCGATGTTGGCGTCGGACCGCACGGATTCACTCTCCTCGACTTCAGACTCGCAATGAGCAGAGCCTGCCATGCTTTCGGGGTCGCGAACCAGCGAGGCCCACTCTTCTGTGGATGAATCCACTTCTGTGGACAACCCCGTAGCCCTAACGGGCTTGCGATGCCGTGGCGCGGCAGCCGCACGACCGCGACTGATGATTCCATGCAGCAGAGAGCGACGTTTCACGTGAAACACGATGCCCCTGCAGCGTAGCTACAGGGGCACGACACTCCGCATGCGGTACATATGGCCGCTTGCGCGGAGCATCACTGGTAAACGGCGCGAACCGCATGTAACGGGCCATGTCCCAGCGTCACGACACGCCCTCAGCGGCGCCGCCGCGTACGGCTGACCCTGGCAGCCTTCGCCCTCTTTGCGGCGAACCTCACACCGCCCGGGCTCTCACCGACCACCACCCGCACCACAGTGGACATCGGTTCGACCACGCCCTCACCGACGTGCAGCACCTCGGTGTCCACCACGCCGAGCTTACTCAAGGCCGCACGCGCCCCGCTGATCTCCTCCTCGGCGGTGTCGCCTTTGAGCGCGAGCATCTCACCGTAGGGACGCAGCAGTGGCACGCCCCAGCCCGCCAGCCGATCGAGGGGGGCCACGGCGCGGGCGGTCACGACATGAACCGGCTGCAGCGTCCCCAGGACCTCCTCGGCGCGGCCGCGGACGACCGTCACGTGGTCCAGCCCCAGCAGCTCGACCACTTCCTGAAGAAAATTCGTCCGTCGAAGCAGCGGCTCCAGCAGGGTGATCTTCAGATCCGGACGCACCAGCGCCAACGGAATCCCCGGGAGACCGGCGCCGGAGCCCACATCGCAGACCGTGACCCCCTCCGGCACGACCTCGGAGAGCACCGCACAGTTCAGCAGGTGCCGCTCCCACAGCCGTGGCACCTCACGAGGACCGATCAGCCCTCGCTTGACCCCGGCATCGGCAAGCAGTTCCGCGTAGCGGACAGCCTCCGGGAAGAACTCACCGAACACCGCCCGCGCCCCTTCGGGCGCCTGGGGAAGTTCTACCTCCGCCGTCACGGGAACCGTCCTTCCGTACCGCATTACCGCACTGTGGGTGGCTGACTATCAGGCTGACAAAGATCGGCCCCGCCTGCGAACAGACGGGGCCGACAGAACAGGGGTCCGGTCAGGCCGGGAGAACGACGACGAAGCGCTGCGGCTCCTCGCCCTCCGACTCACTGCGCAGACCTGCGGCCGCGACCGCATCGTGCACAACCTTGCGCTCGAACGGCGTCATCGGGTCCAGCCTGACCGGCTCACCGGTCTTCTTGACCTCGTCCGCGGCCTTGGCACCCAGCTCCGCGAGGACCTCGCGCTTCTTGGCCCGGAAGCCCGCGATGTCCAGCATCAGCCGGCTGCGGTCACCGGTCTCCCGGTGCACGGCCAGGCGCGTCAGCTCCTGGAGTGCCTCCAGCACCTCACCGTCGCGGCCCACGAGCTTCTGCAGTTCACGTGCCGAATCGCTGATGATCGAGACCGCGGCCCGGTCCGCCTCGACATCCATGTCGATATCACCGTCGAGGTCGGCGATGTCGAGCAGGCCCTCGAGGTAATCGGCTGCGATCTCCCCTTCCTGCTCGAGGCGGGTCAAGGTGTCGCTGCCCTCAGCGGCCGTGGAGGTGGTGCCTTCCGTCACGGATGGACTCCTTCTTACTTCTTGGACGGGTGCTTGGGCCGCTGCGGACCCTTGCGCTGTCCGGACTTGGCTTGGCGTGAGGAGCCGGACGCGGGCTTGCCACCCGCCGGCTTGGGCTTGTCGTCCTGCGGTGCGTCCTGCTTCTCCAGCGAAGTCTTGGGCTCCGACTCGGTGGAATCGGTCTCCTTCGCCGCGCCCGGCTGGGCGGCACCGCTCTGACGCTTCGCCTTGGTCTGGCGCTTGGGCTGCTGGCGCTTCTGCGCGGCTCCGCCCTCGGCCTCGGCGACAGCGGTGTCGCTCTTGGTCACCGTGCCGTCCTCCTGGGCAGCGAGACCGAGCTTGGCCAGTCCGGCGATGAACTTCCGCTCGATGTCGTTGCGGTCCGAGCCCTTGGAGACGATCCGCTTGACGGTGTTGCGCTTGGTCCTGCCGCGCACCTCACCGTGAGCGGTAACACTCTTCAGCAGACGTCCCAGGTAGTGGTCCTGCGCCTTGCTGCCCGGGGTCGGGTTCTGGTTGATCACGTACATCTGCTGACCCATGGTCCAGACGTTGGTGGTCAGCCAGTAGACGAGGACACCCACGGGGAAGTTGATGCCCATGACGGCGAAGATCAGCGGGAAGACGTACATCAGCATCTTCTGCTGCTGCATGTACGGCGTCTTGACCGTCAGGTCGACGTTCTTCGTCATCAGCTGGCGCTGGGTGAAGAACTGCGACGCCGACATCATCACGATCATGACCGCGGTGACGACGCGGACGTCGGTCAGCGAAGCACCGAGAGCGGTGACCTCCGACGCGCTGTCGGTGAACTTGGCAGCCAGCGGAGCGCCGAAGATGTGTGCCTGCCGGGCACTGTCCAGCAGCGGCTGGTTGATGACACCGATCGTCTTGCCCGAGGCGATGGCCGAGAGCACGTGATACAGGGCGAAGAAGAACGGCGACTGCGCCAGGATGGGAAGGCACGAGGAGAGCGGGTTGGTACCCGTCTCCTTGTACAGCTTCATCATCTCTTCGGACTGACGCTGCTTGTCGCTCTTGTAGCGCTCCTGGATCGCCTTCATCTTCGGCTGGAGCACCTGCATGTTCCGAGTCGACTTGATCTGCTTAACGAAAAGCGGGATCAGGCAGATCCGGATCAGCACCACCAGGGACACGATGGACAGGCCCCAGGCCCAACCCGTGTCATCGCCGAAGATCGCTCCGTACAGCTTGTGGAACTGGACGATGACCCACGAAACGGGGTAGGTGATAAAGCTGAACAGACTGGCAATCGTGTCCACTAATCAGGCTCCTTGAGCTTTGGGCGAGGTCTCTGAGGCCGGGCCAGGGGGTTCGGAGACGACCGTCCCCCCAGAAGGCACATCAGCGGCGGAGTCCCCGCCCTTGCTGCCACGTATTGCGTTACGCAGCAGTTCGTGCCAACGCGGGCGTTTGCGTGGCGGAACGTAATCCACGCCGCCAGGTGACCATGGATTGCATCGCAGGATGCGCCATGCGGTCAGCGCCGTTCCCTTGATCGCTCCGTGCCGGTCGATCGCCGCATATCCATAGTGGGAACACGACGGGTAGTAACGGCAGACGGGCCCGAGAAGTGGGCTGATCGTCCACTGATACAGCTTGATAAGAGCCAGCAGCGGGTACTTCATCGCGCGCCCCCTCCCAGTAGCCGCTGAAGGGCGGCATCCAGGTCTCGGGCCAGCTGTTCATGGTCGGCGTCACCCGATCCGGGCAGCGCTCGTACGACAACCAGGCTACCGGGGGGCAGCAGGGCCAGTCGTTCTCGGACCAGATGGCGAAGCCTGCGCTTCACCGCTGTGCGGACGACCGCTCCGCCCACGGCTTTGCTGACAACGAAACCCGCACGCGGCGGGGGAGCACTCTCCCCAGTCGCGTGCGGGTCCGTTGCACCGCTGCGTAGATGAACGACAAGTAGCGGGCGGCCGGCCCGGCGTCCTCGACGTACTGCGGTCGCGAAGTCCTCGCGCCGCCTCA
Organism: Streptomyces sp. NPDC005262; assembly: GCF_042872425.1. Taxonomy (NCBI): domain Bacteria; kingdom Bacillati; phylum Actinomycetota; class Actinomycetes; order Kitasatosporales; family Streptomycetaceae; genus Streptomyces; species Streptomyces sp. NPDC005262. Next base: position 181,903 of record NZ_JBIAKK010000005.1, on the reverse strand, counting down.
GCCGATTCTCGGTAGGCAGCACGTCATGACCTGTACGCGATCAGGCGGACAGGTTGGCGCGACCCTTGCCACGGCGGGACGCGAGAATCGCGCGGCCGGCACGGGTGCGCATACGCAGCCGGAAGCCGTGGGTCTTCGCGCGACGACGGTTGTTCGGCTGGAAGGTGCGCTTGCTCACTCGGGGGCTCCAGAAATGATCGTGTGTTGGCGGGACATCGCCTGGCTGTCACCGTGCGCCCACGAGAGACTCGCGTAAACGCCTTAGTGCACCGCTTCACAATCACTGATCGTGATCTTTGCCCATCGGAGGCAGGCGGCAGCAGCCATCGACAACTCGACCTGGTCACGGTACGCGCGGCTACGCCATCCGGTCAAACCGGCTCCGCGGTGGCCCTGCGACGGCCTTACCACGACCCGCGCTGTACACAGCCTGTGGACAACAACTTGAACGACGCGGGTCGGCCTGACTACCGTGGCTGAACTCCGGTTCTTTTTCTTCCCGCCTGCCGGGCCTTACCCATCCCGTCCCGAGAACCACACATTCGTGGGACCAGCGAGAGAGCGTGCCTTGTGGCTGACGTACCTGCCGATCTTGCCGCAGTGTGGCCACGAGTGCTGGAACAGCTCCTCGGGGAGGGCCAGCAGGGCATCGAGCCGAAGGACAAGCAGTGGATCGAGCGCTGCCAGCCGCTCGCACTCGTCGCCGACACCGCGCTGCTCGCCGTACCCAACGAATGGGGCAAGCGTGTCCTGGAGGGCCGGCTCGCGCCGCTCATCAGCGAAACGCTGAGCCGGGAGTGCGGCCGCCCGATCCGGATCGCGATCACCGTCGACGACTCCGCGGGTGAACCGCCGAACCCGCCGGCGCCCCCGATGCACCAGTCTCAGCAGCCGCCGCAGCACCACTACCAGGGACCGCAGCACGACGAGCGGCACAACGACGCGTACGAGGGTTATGGCCGCCGGCCCACGGACGACGGCATGCCGACGGCCCGGCCGGCCTACCCCGACTACCAGCAGCAGCGCCCCGAGCCGGGCGCCTGGCCGCGCACCTCTGAGGATCTTTCCTGGCAGCAGCCCCGGCTCGGCGGTTTCCAGGAGCGCAACACATCCGCGGAGCAGTGGCGTGAGCAGCAGCACGACTACCGGTCGCAGCAGCCGCAGCACGACTACCGGTCGCAGCCGCCCGAACGCCAGGGTTACGAGCAGCAGCGCCCCGAGCGCCACGACATGCCCGAGCCCCAGCACCGGCAGGGCGGTCCCGGTACCGGACGCCCCGGCGGCATCACCGGGCCGATGGGCGCACAGCCCGCCCCCGCACCCGGTCCCGGCGAGCCGCATGCCCGGCTGAACCCGAAGTACCTCTTCGACACCTTCGTCATCGGCGCGTCCAACCGGTTCGCGCACGCGGCTGCCGTCGCCGTCGCCGAGGCACCCGCGAAGGCGTACAACCCCCTCTTCATCTACGGGGAGTCGGGGCTCGGCAAGACCCATCTGCTGCACGCCATCGGGCACTACGCGCGCAGCCTCTACCCGGGCACCCGGGTGCGCTACGTGAGCTCCGAGGAGTTCACCAACGAGTTCATCAACTCGATCCGCGACGGCAAGGGCGACACCTTCCGCAAGCGGTACCGGGATGTGGACATCCTGCTGGTCGACGACATCCAGTTCCTGGCGAGCAAGGAGTCGACGCAGGAGGAGTTCTTCCACACCTTCAATACGCTCCACAACGCCAACAAGCAGATCGTGCTGTCCTCGGACCGGCCGCCCAAGCAGCTGGTCACCCTGGAGGACCGGCTGCGGAACCGCTTCGAGTGGGGACTGACCACCGACGTGCAGCCGCCGGAGCTGGAGACGCGGATCGCGATCCTCCGCAAGAAGGCGGTGCAGGAGCAGCTCAACGCCCCGCCGGAGGTACTGGAGTTCATCGCGTCCCGTATCTCGCGCAACATCCGCGAGCTGGAGGGCGCGCTGATCCGGGTGACGGCCTTCGCCAGCCTCAACCGGCAGCCGGTGGACCTCGGGCTGACCGAGATCGTGCTCAAGGACCTGATCCCGGGCGGCGAGGACTCGGCTCCGGAAATCACGGCCTCGGCCATCATGGCGGCGACCGCGGACTACTTCGGACTGACGGTGGAGGATCTCTGTGGATCCTCGCGCAGCAGGGTGCTGGTGACGGCTCGCCAGATCGCGATGTACCTCTGCCGTGAGCTGACGGATCTCTCACTGCCCAAGATCGGTGCGCAGTTCGGCGGTCGCGACCATACGACCGTGATGCACGCGGACCGCAAGATCCGTGCGCTGATGGCGGAGCGGCGGTCCATCTACAACCAGGTCACCGAACTCACCAACCGCATCAAGAACGGCTGACGGAGCGCCGGACGGCATCTGTCACGTTCTCTGTACGACGCCGGACGGGCGCCCCGGACGGACTCTCACACAGTCCCCGGGGCGCCCTTCGCCGTTTCCGTACGCCCGTTTCAGTACGACCGTCGTCGTTTCAGTACGCCCGCGAAGGTGTCCTGGGCTCTTCCAGCGGCCTTCTTCGAGACCTCGCCACGGACCTCTACGCCGACTCGACGGGGCCCATGAGCGCTTCCGAAGGGCTTCCGAGACCCATTCGCACGGCCTGGGTGCGTCTCCGGGGCGACCTCGGTGTTCGAATACACGCCGCCGACCTGGGGTTCTCCACAGATCTGGGGAGAATTCGCCCTCCACAGCCTGGGGACCACGAAGTTGTCCATACTGCTTCCACAGGGGCGACAGCCGATACTTCATCGGGCCAGGTCAAGACCCTGGGGATTTGTGACCAACAGTGATCCACAGCCTGTGGACAGAATATTCGTCCACAAGGGGCATCCGATGTTGTCCACTGGCGGCCCACAGGCAGGGCCAAGTTGTCCCCAGCTTCTCCACACCCCTGTCCACTGTTCGGCAACGCGACACCGTCCTTCACCGCGCAGAGTGAAAGGCGTCACACCAATGAGGCTGGTTGGGCTGTGGGGAACCTGGGTAAAGCTGGGGACAGCCCTGGGGAGAAACACCCCCGCCCTGTGCATCGGGTGTGCAGAACTTTCGCGTGTCCACAGAAACACCGGGTTGTCCACCGGTGCCACCCACAGGGGCGGTGGACAAAAAATGGGGTCTGACCTGCGGAAACGACGTTATCCACGGTTTCCACAGCCCCTACTACTACTGCCACTTAGAGTTAGCTCGGAATCCGCTTCGAAGTGGGGCCTGTGCACAACTTGATGCCGGAGCTCCCCGAACCTCTTGTCGCGACTTGACCCCGAGCAGCACCGAGTGTCGGTGCCGTACGTCAGACTGGTCCCCGGCGTCCTCCTCCTGCCATCGGCGGAGCGACCCCGACCAGACGACGAAGGCCAGCAGGGCGAGCGAGCAAAAGCAGGAGGCGGTTCCGGTGAAGATCCGGGTGGAGCGCGATGTACTCGCGGAGGCGGTGGCCTGGGTGGCTCGCAGCCTTCCGGCCCGTCCGCCGGCGCCCGTTCTTGCGGGCCTTCTGCTGAAGGCTGAGGACGGGGCCCTCAGCTTCTCGAGCTTCGACTACGAGGTCTCGGCCCGGGTCTCGGTCGATGCCGAGGTCGAGGAGGACGGCACGGTGCTGGTCTCCGGTCGACTCCTCGCCGACATCTGCCGCGCCCTTCCCAACCGTCCTGTGGAGATTTCCACCGACGGTGTACGGGCCACGGTGGTCTGCGGCTCCTCGCGATTCACACTCCACACCCTTCCTGTGGAGGAGTACCCGGCGCTGCCGCAGATGCCGACCGCCACGGGCACGGTCCCTGGCGAGGTCTTCGCCTCCGCAGCCGCCCAGGTCGCCATCGCGGCGGGCCGCGACGACACGCTGCCCGTCCTGACCGGTGTGCGGATCGAGATCGAGGGCGACACGGTCACCCTGGCCTCCACCGACCGCTACCGCTTCGCGGTCCGCGAGTTCCTGTGGAAGCCGGAGAACCCGGACGCCTCGGCCGTCGCCCTGGTGCCCGCCAAGACGCTGCTGGACACCGCCAAGGCGCTGACCAGTGGTGACACGGTGACTCTGGCCCTGTCCGGCTCGGGTGCCGGTGAGGGCCTCATCGGCTTCGAGGGCGCGGGCCGGCGAACCACCACGCGACTGCTCGAAGGCGACCTGCCGAAGTACCGGACGCTGTTCCCCACCGAGTTCAACTCGGTCGCGGTCATCGAGACCGCCCCGTTCGTCGAGGCCGTCAAGCGTGTGGCCCTCGTCGCCGAGCGGAACACCCCGGTGCGGCTCAGCTTCGAGCAGGGTGCGCTGATCCTGGAAGCCGGTTCCAGCGACGATGCACAGGCTGTGGAGCGTGTCGACGCAGTGCTGGACGGCGATGACATCTCGATCGCCTTCAACCCGACGTTCCTGCTCGACGGGCTCAGCGCGATCGACTCCCCGGTCGCCCAGCTCTCCTTCACGACGTCCACCAAGCCCGCGCTGCTCAGCGGCCGGCCCGCGGTGGATGCCGAGGCGGATGACGCGTACAAGTACCTGATCATGCCGGTCCGTCTCTCCGGCTGATACGACCGTCGGTCCGTCACGGCAGATCCTGATGGGCACGCTCAGTGCCGAGCATGCCCGTCGGCCTGTCCCCGGCCGGGCGTAGGCTCGGCTAGTGGGTACGAATCGGCACAACGCTTAAGGAATCTCTGATGGAGCTCGGTCTCGTCGGCCTCGGCAAGATGGGCGGCAACATGCGCGAGCGCATCCGCCGCGCAGGCCACACCGTCCTGGGTTACGACCGCAATCCGGACGTCTCCGATGTCCACAGTCTCGAAGAGCTTGTGGGCAAGCTGAAGGGCCCGCGGGTCGTCTGGGTGATGGTCCCGGCCGGTGCGGCGACGCAGTCCACGATCGACGAACTGGCCGCGCTGCTGTCGCCCGGTGACATCGTCGTGGACGGTGGGAACTCCCGCTGGACCGATGACGAGAAGCACGCGGTCGAGCTGGGCATCAAGGGCATCGGCTTCGTCGACTGCGGTGTCTCCGGTGGCGTCTGGGGCCTGGAGAACGGCTACGCGCTGATGTACGGCGGCGACGCCGACCACGTGGCGAAGGTCCAGCCGATCTTCGACGCCCTGAAGCCGGAAGGTGACTTCGGTTCCGTCCACGCGGGCAAGGTCGGTGCCGGCCACTTCGCGAAGATGGTTCACAACGGCATCGAGTACGCCATGATGCAGGCCTACGCCGAGGGCTGGGAGCTGCTGGAGAAGGTCGACTCCGTCACTGATGTGCGCGAGGTCTTCCGCTCCTGGCAGGAGGGCACGGTCATCCGTTCCTGGCTGCTGGACCTGGCGGTCAACGCGCTGGACGACGACGAGCACCTCGACGAGCTGCGCGGCTTCGCCGCCGACTCGGGTGAGGGCCGCTGGACGGTGGAGGCCGCGATCGACAACGCGGTGCCGCTGCCGGCGATCACCGCGTCGCTCTTCGCGCGTTTCGCCTCGCGTCAGGACGACTCCCCGCAGATGAAGATGATCGCCGCGCTGCGCAACCAGTTCGGTGGCCACGCGGTCGAGAACAAGAAGTAGCCGCAACGCAAGGCGGGCCGGACCAGCACCACCGGCCCGCGCTACGGAGCACGGAGCAGGAAGCCGGGAAGGTCGGCGTACACCCATGCATGTCACGCATCTCTCGCTGGCCGACTTCCGCTCGTACGCCCGGGTCGAGGTACCTCTCGATCCGGGCGTCACCGCGTTCGTGGGTGCCAACGGGCAGGGCAAGACGAATCTCGTCGAGGCGGTCGGCTATCTCGCGACGCTCGGCAGCCACCGTGTCTCTTCCGACGCGCCGCTGGTACGGATGGGTGCGGACCGGGCTGTCATCCGCGCCGCTGTCGCACAGGGCGAGCGCTCCCAGCTGATCGAGCTGGAGCTCAACCCGGGCAAGGCCAATCGCGCTCGGATCAACAGATCGTCACAGGTCAGGCCGCGTGATGTGCTGGGGATCGTACGGACGGTGCTGTTCGCGCCGGAGGATCTGGCGCTGGTCAAGGGCGATCCCGGGGAGCGTCGGCGCTTCCTCGACGAGCTGATAACGGCGCGTTCGCCGCGGATGGCGGGGGTCCGTTCGGACTACGAGCGGGTGCTGAAGCAGCGCAACACCTTGCTGAAGTCCGCGGCGATGGCGCGCAGGCACGGCGGCCGGTCGATGGATCTGTCCACCCTCGATGTGTGGGACCAGCATCTGGGCCGGGTGGGCGCGGAGCTGCTGGCGCAACGGCTTGATCTGATCGCGACCCTGCAGCCGCTGGCCGACAAGGCCTACGCGGATGTCGCGCCCGGCGGTGGCCCCGTGACCTTGGAGTACCGCAGTTCGGTCGGCGCCGACGTGGAGCCGGCCCGTACCCGGGACGAGCTGTACGAGCAGTTGATCGCCGCCCTCGCGGAGGTGCGTAAGCAGGAGATCGAGCGGGGTGTGACGCTGGTCGGCCCGCACCGTGACGATCTGCTGCTCGGGTTGCGCGGTATGCCCGCCAAGGGGTACGCGAGTCATGGTGAGTCCTGGTCGTACGCGTTGGCGCTGCGGCTGGCTTCGTACGATCTGCTGCGCGGCGAGGGCAATGAGCCGGTGCTCGTCCTGGACGATGTCTTTGCCGAGCTGGACGCGCGGCGCAGGGAGCGATTGGCGGAGCTGGTGGCGCCGGGTGAGCAGGTGCTGGTGACGGCCGCGGTGGACGATGACGTTCCGGGCGTGCTGGCGGGTACGCGGTACACGGTGTCTGCGGGCGAGGTGGAGCGCGTATGAGTGGCTCCGGTGGTGCGGCGAAGGGCACGGGCGCTGCCGGCGGCTCGGGCCCGCAGGAACCGGCGCGTGAGGTGAAGCAGCCTGAGGCGTCCGGGGTCGATCTGGCCCGGGTGGCGTTGCGTGCCGCGAAGGAGCAGGCCCGGGCGCGGGGCGCTGCGGCCCAGCAGAAGAAGCAGGCGAGGCGGGGCGGCGGGCTGCGTTCCGGAGCGCGGGCGGATGGTCGTGATCCGTTGCCGTTGGGTGCTGCGATCAATCGTCTGATCACTGAGCGTGGCTGGGAGACGCCTGCTGCGGTGGGCGGGGTGATGGGTCGCTGGCCCCAGATCGTCGGTGAGGATCTGGCCAATCATTGTGTGCCGTTGCGCTATGACGAGGACCCCGAGGAGCGGGTGCTCACGGTGCAGTGCGACTCGACGGCGTGGGCGACGCAGCTGCGGCTGCTGGCGCCGCAGCTGGTGGCGCGGCTCAACGCGGATCTGGGGCACGGCACAGTGAAGTTGATCAAGGTGTTGGGGCCGGGCGGTCCGCAGCGCAGGTATGGTCCGCTGCGCGCGCCGGGGAGCACCGGCCCGGGCGACACATACGGCTGACCTGGGCTTTCTCTTCGTATTCGGCCCTGTGCCGGGCTCCGGCGGCAGCCGCTCCCGGTTCCGCCGGGAGACGGCCGTGGGGGTGTGCTGCCTGGTCCGTCGCGGGGCCTTCGGGTTCCGGGATGTGTCGTTCTGTGGTGATCGAAACCGTACGGATCGGCTGATGCGTCCCTCACCGTAGCGGGAGGTTGACAGGCCGAAGCGCTGAATGCCCGTGTGAGCCTCTTAGAGCCCCATCCTGAATATGGGGAGTCGTCAGGCGCTCATCCAGGGCGGCACATGCGGACTCAGGTACCGGCAAACCCCCATTCATGTCGGCGCTACCGGTAGACTGGTGAACAATCCCGCATCTTCGCGGGAGTCGTCGATACAAGCCGAACGACGCAGCCGCTCCCGCCTGCCCGGAGAACGGCCTGTGCTGTGCCAGAAAGGGCGCTTCGTGGCCGATTCCGGCAACCCCAACGAGAACATTCCGTCCACACCCGGTGAGAGCGGCGGGGCATCTTCCTCGTACGACGCCAGCGCGATCACCGTCCTCGAGGGCTTGGACGCGGTCCGCAAGCGACCTGGCATGTACATCGGCTCGACCGGTGAGCGTGGCCTGCACCACTTGGTCCAGGAAGTGGTCGACAACTCGGTCGACGAGGCTCTGGCCGGGCACGCGGACACGATCGACGTCACGATCCTCGCCGACGGCGGGGTTCGTGTGATCGACAACGGCCGTGGTATCCCGGTCGACATCGTGCCGTCGGAGAAGAAGCCGGCGGTCGAGGTCGTGCTGACCGTGCTGCACGCCGGCGGTAAGTTCGGTGGCGGCGGTTATGCCGTTTCCGGCGGTCTCCACGGTGTCGGTGTCTCCGTGGTGAACGCGCTGTCGTCGCGCGTCTCCGTCGAGGTCAGGCGGGACGGCTACCGCTGGACCCAGGATTACAAGCTCGGTGTGCCGACGGCGCCGCTGGCCCGTAACGAGGCCACCGAGGAGTCGGGGACGACGGTCACCTTCTGGGCCGACGGGGACATCTTCGAGACCACCGAGTACTCCTTCGAGACTCTGGCGCGCCGCTTCCAGGAGATGGCGTTCCTCAACAAGGGTCTGACGATCAAGCTCACCGACGAGCGTGAGTCGGCGAAGGCGACGGCGGGTGCGGATGTCGCGGAGGCGGTCGAGATCGCCGAGGAGGAAGCGGCCCGCACGGTCACGTACCACTACGAGGGCGGCATCGTCGACTTCGTGAAGTACCTCAACTCCCGCAAGGGCGACGTCATTCACCAGTCGGTGATCGACATCGAGGCCGAGGACAAGGAGCGACTCCTCTCGGCCGAGATCGCTATGCAGTGGAACACGCAGTACAGCGAGGGTGTGTACTCCTTCGCGAACACGATCCACACGCACGAGGGCGGTACCCACGAGGAAGGCTTCCGTGCGGCGCTGACCACGCTGGTCAACAAGTACGCGCGGGACAAGAAGCTGCTGCGTGAGAAGGACGACAACCTCACCGGTGACGACATCCGTGAGGGTCTGACGGCGATCATCTCGGTGAAGCTGGGCGAGCCGCAGTTCGAGGGCCAGACGAAGACCAAGCTGGGCAACACGGAGGCGAAGACCTTCGTCCAGAAGGTTGTCCACGAGCACCTCACGGACTGGTTCGACCGGAACCCGAACGAGGCGGCGGACATCGTCCGCAAGGGCATCGCGGCGGCCACGGCCCGCGTCGCGGCCCGTAAGGCGCGCGATCTGACGCGTCGCAAGGGTCTCCTGGAGAGCGCCTCGCTGCCGGGCAAGCTGAGTGACTGCCAGTCCAACGACCCGACGAAGTGCGAGATCTTCATCGTCGAGGGTGACTCCGCCGGTGGTTCGGCGAAGTCCGGCCGTAACCCGATGTACCAGGCCATCCTGCCGATCCGAGGCAAGATCCTGAACGTCGAGAAGGCCCGGGTCGACAAGATCCTGCAGAACACCGAGGTCCAGGCGCTGATCTCGGCCTTCGGCACCGGAGTCCACGAGGACTTCGACATCGAGAAGCTCCGCTATCACAAGATCATTCTGATGGCGGACGCCGACGTCGACGGTCAGCACATCAACACCCTGCTGCTGACGTTCCTCTTCCGCTTCATGCGTCCGCTGGTCGAGGCCGGACACGTCTACCTCTCCCGCCCGCCGCTCTACAAGATCAAGTGGGGCCGGGACGACTTCGAGTACGCGTACTCGGACCGCGAGCGCGACGCCCTCGTCGAGCTCGGTAAGCAGAACGGCAAGCGGATCAAGGAAGACTCGATCCAGCGCTTCAAGGGTCTCGGCGAGATGAACGCCGAGGAGCTGCGCATCACCACGATGGACATCGATCACCGGGTGCTCGGCCAGGTCACGCTGGACGACGCGGCGCAGGCCGACGACCTCTTCTCGGTGCTGATGGGTGAGGACGTCGAGGCACGGCGCTCGTTCATCCAGCGCAACGCCAAGGACGTCCGCTTCCTCGACATCTGAGTCGGCCGTACCAGCAAGCCGCCGCTCGAAAGGACTTTGACCAGCAATGGCCGACGAGAACACCCCTGTGACACCCGAAGAAGACCCCGCAGCCGCGGGTGTGGGCATGCGTGTCGAGCCCGTCGGGCTCGAGACGGAGATGCAGCGCTCCTACCTCGACTACGCGATGTCCGTCATCGTGTCGCGTGCGCTGCCCGACGTACGGGACGGTCTCAAGCCCGTCCACCGCCGCGTGCTGTACGCGATGTACGACGGCGGCTACCGGCCCGAGAAGGGCTTCTACAAGTGCGCCCGTGTCGTCGGTGACGTCATGGGTACGTACCACCCGCACGGTGACTCGTCGATCTATGACGCACTGGTGCGACTGGCGCAGCCGTGGTCGATGCGGATGCCGCTGGTGGACTCCAACGGCAACTTCGGTTCTCCGGGCAACGACCCGGCCGCCGCCATGCGGTACACCGAGTGCAAGATGATGCCGCTGTCCATGGAGATGGTCAGGGACATCGACGAGGAGACCGTCGATTTCCAGGACAACTACGACGGCCGTAATCAGGAGCCGACGGTCCTGCCGGCGCGCTTCCCGAACCTGCTGGTCAACGGTTCCGCGGGCATCGCGGTCGGCATGGCGACCAACATCCCGCCGCACAACCTGCGTGAGGTCGCGTCGGGCGCGCAGTGGTACCTGGAGCACCCGGAGGCCTCGCACGAGGAGCTGCTGGACGCCCTGATCGAGCGGATCAAGGGCCCGGACTTCCCGACCGGTGCGCTCGTGGTGGGCCGCAAGGGCATCGAGGAGGCGTACCGCACGGGCCGTGGGTCCATCACGATGCGCGCGGTCGTCGCGGTCGAGGAGATCCAGAACCGGCAGTGCCTGGTCGTCACGGAGCTTCCGTACCAGACCAACCCCGACAATCTCGCGCAGAAGATTGCCGACCTGGTCAAGGACGGCAAGGTCGGCGGGATCGCGGACGTCCGTGACGAGACGTCCTCGCGCACCGGCCAGCGTCTTGTGGTCGTGCTGAAGAGGGACGCGGTCGCCAAGGTCGTACTGAACAACCTGTACAAGCACACCGACCTGCAGACGAACTTCGGCGCGAACATGCTGGCCCTGGTCGACGGGGTGCCGCGCACGCTGTCGATCGACGCGTTCATCCGCCACTGGGTGACGCACCAGATCGAGGTCATCGTCCGGCGTACGAGGTTCCGCCTGCGCAAGGCGGAGGAGCGGGCGCACATCCTGCGCGGTCTGCTCAAGGCGCTCGACGCGATCGACGAGGTCATCGCCCTCATCCGGCGCAGCCAGACGGTCGAGATCGCCCGTGAGGGCCTGATGGGCCTCCTGGAGATCGACGAGATCCAGGCGAACGCGATCCTGGAGATGCAGCTGCGCCGACTGGCCGCGCTGGAGCACCAGAAGATCACGGCCGAGCACGACGAGCTCCAGGCGAAGATCACCGAGTACAACCAGATCCTGGCGTCGCCCGAGCGGCAGCGGCAGATCGTCAGCGAGGAGCTGGCGGCGATCGTCGACAAGTTCGGCGACGACCGACGCTCCAAGCTGGTGCCCTTCGACGGTGACATGTCCATCGAGGACCTGATCGCCGAGGAGGACATCGTCGTCACGATCTCGCGTGGCGGTTACGTGAAGCGTACGAAGACGGACGACTACCGCTCGCAGAAGCGTGGCGGCAAGGGCGTACGCGGCACGAAGCTCAAGGAAGACGACATCGTCGACCACTTCTTCGTGTCGACGACCCACCACTGGCTTCTGTTCTTCACCAACAAGGGCCGGGTCTACCGAGCCAAGGCGTACGAGCTTCCGGATGCCGGCCGTGATGCGCGCGGGCAGCATGTCGCCAACCTGCTGGCCTTCCAGCCGGACGAGCAGATCGCCGAGATCCTGGCGATCCGCGACTACGAGGCCGCGCCGTATCTGATCCTGGCCACCAAGGGCGGCCTGGTGAAGAAGACCGCCCTGAAGGACTACGACTCGCCGCGCTCGGGCGGTGTCATCGCGATCAACCTCCGTGAGACGGAGGACGGCAGCGACGACGAGCTGATCGGTGCGGAGCTGGTCTCGGCCGATGACGATCTGCTGCTCATCAGCAAGAAGGCCCAGTCGATCAGGTTCACTGCGACGGACGAAGCGCTTCGCCCGATGGGCCGTGCCACTTCGGGTGTCAAGGGGATGAGTTTCCGCGAGGGCGACGAACTGCTCTCGATGAATGTCGTCCGGCCAGGTACGTTCGTCTTCACTGCCACCGATGGTGGGTACGCGAAGCGGACCGCCGTCGACGAGTACCGCGTTCAGGGTCGCGGCGGCCTCGGTATCAAGGCCGCCAAGATCGTGGAGGACAGGGGCTCGCTGGTCGGCGCGCGGGTGGTCGAGGAGACGGATGAAATCCTTGCCATCACGCTCGGCGGTGGTGTGATTCGTACGCGAGTCAATGAAGTCAGGGAGACGGGCCGTGACACCATGGGCGTCCAACTGATCAATCTGGGCAAGCGCGATGCCGTCGTCGGTATCGCTCGTAACGCCGAGGCCGGCCGCGAGGCCGAAGAGGTCGACGGAGCCGATGACGCCGAGGGCGAGACGGCTGAGACGACTGCCGAGGTGACGACAGCCGAGTCGACTGTCGAGGGCACTGTCGAAGGCATGTCGCCTTCGGCCGGGGAGCACGAGGAGTAGAGCGTGAGTGGAGCCACGGGCGCCGGTTCGGCCGCTTCCGGAGCTGGAGCGAACGGTGCCCGTGGCCCTGCCACGGACTCCCAAGGGGGCACTGTGACAGACACCCGGGGGCCTCAGCCCCAGTACGAGGGATACGCGACCGGGCCGCTGCCCGGTGAGCGCGAGCCCGCACCGGGGCAGGCGGGCGGGCCTTACCACCCGCCACAGGCGTACCCCTCGCCCGCGGGCGGGACGCAGGGCGGCCGTGCCCAAGGAGCGCAGCAGCACGGCACACAGGGCGGTGCACAGGGCGCCGGTGGTACGCAGGCGACCCGTCTGCCCCGGACGGGGGCGCGGACAACTCCGCGTATCCGTAAGGCGCGACTGCGGGTGGCCAAGGCCGACCCGTGGTCGGTGATGAAGGTCAGCTTCCTGCTCTCCATCGCGCTCGGCATCTGCACGGTCGTGGCGGCCGCGGTCCTGTGGATGGTGATGGACGCCATGGGCGTCTTCTCCACCGTGGGCGGCACGATCAGCGAGGCGACCGGTTCCAACGAGAGCAACGGCTTCGATCTGCAGTCGTTTCTGTCGCTTCCGCGCGTTCTCATCTTCACGTCGGTCATCGCGGTGATCGACGTGGTGCTGGCCACCGCGCTGGCGACTCTGGGCGCCTTCATCTACAACTTGTCGGCGGGTTTCGTGGGCGGCGTGGAGCTCACGCTGGCCGAGGACGAGTAGGGCTTCGGGTATCGATTTTGGGACTGGCCCCGACGTGCGCTAATCTTCAGAAGTCAGCGCGCAGCGCGGCGGGGCTATAGCTCAGTTGGTTAGAGCGCATCCCTGATAAGGATGAGGCCACAGGTTCAAATCCTGTTAGCCCCACAGTGACAACAGAAGGCCCGGTATCTCTTCGGAGATACCGGGCCTTCTGCGTTCGGTGATGTGTGGGGGTGCTTGCGAGTGTCGGCGAGGCGTCCGTCATCTGCGGTTCGCCTGGTGCTGTTGGGGGATCTGTTGCGCCAGGGAGGGGGCGTTCGTGGCGGGGACTTACGAGTGGGCTGGGTGCGGTGGCGGTGCGAGGGTGCGCGGTGGTCGTGGGTGGCGCTGTACGCGCGGGTGCGTGCGTGTGGCGGTTGCGCCGTAGACGCGGAGGCGTTGGTGCGTGGCGGTGGACCGGCCGGTGTGCTGCAGAAGCGAGCCGCCGGCCCGGGCCCTTCCTGGCAGGGGCGCGGGCGCACGAAAAAAGCCCCCGCCCGGTGTGAACCGGACCAGGGGCCCTGAGCGTCAGGTGTACCGCTCTCAGGGTGGAAGGACGGAAGCCTTCCCCGCCGGGGCGCCGTGAGCGATGCGGGCAGCACCTGTGGTGCCTGTGGCGCCCAGGGTGTTCCTCGTGTCCACGGTCAGGTTTCTGGTGGCCGGTGACGAGCCGTGTGCCTCGGCGCGGATGCGCTGCTTCATCGTGGGTGGCAGCGCCCTGTCACGCGGAAGGGTCCATCGCACCGACGGAGTGGTCGCGGTTGCGGTGGCAGCACCCGTGTGCTCCTGGTTCGTGGCCGTCGGCTGCTGCGCGTTCGCGGCGGGGGCGCTGATGAGCCCCATCGACGCGAGAAGCGCGAAGAAGGCGGTGATGAAGGCGGTCCAGATGCTCTTGACCTTGAAGGCGCTCATGGCCCCTCGCTTTCGGGTGGTCCGGTTTGCTTACCTTTCTGATGATGTGGATCCGGCTCGCGATTCGAGGGACCGACGCCACGGATCCGCCGATCTTCAGATGAACACCACTCGTATGGTGCAACCGGGCTGGACGGGTCGGCGCGGGTCGGCCGGGATGGTCGGTTTTGCCCGGACGTCAGCCGGGGTGCGGGGAGGTAACCGATCGATATCGGCCGGTGTGTATAGTCGGGCGCCAGAAGTCTCCTACGTCAAGGAAAGACGAGGTCGCGCGGTGAAGAAGCTTCTCCTGGTCGCACTGGCCGCCATCGGCGGGCTCCTCGTGTACCGCCAGATCCAGGCGGATCGCGCCGAGCAGGATCTGTGGACGGAGGCGACCGACTCCGTGCCCGCAGGTTCGGGTGTGTGAGACAGAACAGCCTTTTGCGGGCCCCGGTCGCTGAGCGGCCGGGGCTTCGTGCTGTTGCGGGACCGTGACACCTGTGCTCTTGAGTTCGCCTACGCAAATCAATAAGTTGCGTGAGCAAAGAAGCCGGTATTTCGGTCGAGGGGGCACGGGTGAGGGGACTCAATCACCGTCGGACTGCAACAGCAGTGGGGGCATTGGCCGGCGGGGCGCTGCTCGCCCTGATGGCAGGAGCGCTGCCGGCCGCGGCCGCCGGACCAGGCGCCCAAGGAGCCCACGGGGCAGCTGTCGCGCCGGGCACGGCTGCCCCGGACGACAGCAGCCTTGTCATGGTGCTCGACTCCTCCGGATCCATGGCGGAGGACGACGGCACCGGCCGGACCCGGATGGAGACCGCACGTAGCGCCGTGGGCACGGTCGTGGAAGGTCTCCCTGACCACTATCCGACCGGGCTGCGGGTGTACGGCGCCGATCGCTCCCAGGGATGCACGGACACCCGACTCTTACGGCCGGTGCGACCGCTCGACCGCGCTGCCGTGAAGCAGGCCGTGGCGGGCGTGCGGCCCAAGGGGGACACACCCATCGGCCTGTCCCTGCAGGAGGCCGCGCAGGACCTCCCCGGGCCGGCCGACGGCGCCATGGGGACGCGCACGATCCTGCTGATCTCCGACGGTGAGGACAACTGCGGCACGCCACAGCCCTGCGAGGTGGCCGAGCAGCTGGGCAGGGACGGGGCCGGGCTGCGGATCGACACCGTCGGCTTCCAGGTGAAGGGCAAGGCTCGCGAGCAGCTCGAATGCATCGCGGAGGCGGGAAACGGCCGCTACTACGACGCGCCGGACGCCAGGTCGCTGGCCAGGCAGTTGCAGCGGGCATCGCAACTCTCCGCGGACGGCTACCGGTTCCGCGGCAAGCGGGTCGAGGGCGCCGCGACCGGCGACCGGGCACCTTTGCTCGCGCCCGGGCAGTATCTGGACGCCATCGGCCCGGGCGAGAAGCGGTACTACGCCGTCGATCTGGACGCGGTGTCCACGGCGGACTTCTCGGTGACGGCTGTGCCGCAGCCCGGGGCGGCTGTCGACACCTTCGATGCGCTGCGTACCAGCCTTGTGTACGGCACCGACAGTTCCTGTGCGACGAACACCGGGCACTTCTATCAGAAGGAGGGTGCGACCCCGCTGACCTCGGCGGTTGCCCGCATCCCTGCCCCGGAGGGAACCCGCGTCTGCGACAGGGCCGGCCGCTACCGGCTGGTGGTGGAGCGGGAGAGCAAGAAGGGATCCGATTCCGCGCGCTGGCCGCTGGAGCTCGTCCACGAGGTGGAGGCGCCCCTGAAGAAGGGTGTCACGCCCGCCGCCTCGGAGCCGGAGTACGGCGTGGGCGGCAGGAGCGCCGCGCTGCCCTCCGGCGACCCCCGTGATGTGCGGGGCGGCACCGGATTCAATGATGCCGTGGAGCTGGGCCGGGGTGTGTGGCGCGACCGGATCCTGCCGTCGCAGACGCTCTGGTACAAGGTTCCGGCCGGCTGGGGCCAGCAGGTGCGCTACGACGTCGAGTTCGCCAACGAGCCGACCGTGGAGCAGGCCTCCTCGTACTCGTACGGGGCGACCCAGCTGTTCACACCGGCCCGCTTCCCGGTCGGCGGTGGCGGCGAGTTCACCTCGACGGCCATGTACAACGGCCGTCCGGCCGCAATCACGATGGGGTCGGTTCCCCTCGCCTGGACCAACCGTTACGAGTACCGCCCCACGGTCCAGCCGGTGCACACCAGGGGCGAGTTCTACATCTCCGTGACGCTGGGTGCGCGGGCCGCCGAGATCGCCGAGAACCCGCGGATCGGTGTGGTGCTCCGGGTGTCGGTGCTCGGCGACGAGCGGGCCGGCCCGGAGCACGGTGCGCCCGTCCTCGGGAAGAAGACGGGCAACGAGGCGGACAAGAGGGGCAATTCACCTGCGGCCGCAGACAGCGATGGTGCGGGCGGGGCAGGATGGACCGGCATCGTGGCCGCTGCCGGGGCGGGCGCCGTGGTGGTTGTGATCGCGGGGCTGGTGTTCGTGCGCAGCCGCCGCAGGGCGGCCACCGAGACGACGAGGGGAAGCGCGTGATGAGGCAGCGCAACAGGGGCCGGGCGACGCTGGCCGCGGTCGCGGCGATGTGCGCGGTGGTGGCGCTGCCGGGGCAGACGTACGCGGCCGGGGAGCCTGCTCCGTATACCTTCGACCCCGAGGCCAAGACGGTCCGGGGCGCGGAAGTCAGTAGCGACGCGTCGGCGCTGACCCCCGGATCCGTGTACCGGAGCTCGATCAAGCCGGGCGAGAAGCTCTACTACCGCCTCGACCTCGATGCCGACACGGATGCGTATGTCTCGGCGGTGGCGGTGCCCAAGCTCGGCGGCCAGGTCGCGTACGGGGACGGCATCACGGTCAGCATCCGGGACAGCACGGACCTGCAGTGCAGCTCGGAGGATGCCAGGTTCGAGTCGGCGGAGTTCCCCCGCCCGATCGCCGCGTACGCGTACCGGGTCCCGAAGAAGGGCAGCAGCACCTGCGACGAGGCCGGTACATACAACGTGCTGGTCGAGCGGGAGGGCAAGGAGACCTCGACTCCGGAGGAGTGGGACCTGGAACTCCGCTACGAGTCGGAGCCGAAGCTGAAGCAGGGCGGGTCCGTACCGACCGAGGCGCCGGAGAACTGGCCGTCGGCGTCGCCGAAGCCGCCCATCCAGGCCGCGCAGAAGCGGCCGGGCGGCACCAGCTACTACGACGCCACCAGCCTGGAGACCGGCGAGTGGGATGACAGCATCGAGCCGGGGCAGACACGCTTCTACCAGGTGCCGGTGGACTGGGGACAGCAGATCTTCGCCACCGTGGATCTCGGCAACAGCGTCGGTGGCTCGGACGAATACGTCGGCAGCGCGCTCGCACTGTCCCTGGACAATCCGGCGCACGGCCATGTCGACGAGGCCTCGCCGCTGTCGTACTCGGGCAGGCCGGCCTCTGTGTCACTGGATCCGCTGCCCCCGGTGGCGTACGAGAACCGGTTCGCCTCCGCTGCCGATGTCAGCGCCATGCGGTTCGCGGGCTGGTACTACCTGTCGGTGACGCTGAGCCCGGAGGTCGAGAAGGCGTACGGCAAGAAGGCGATCCCGATGACCCTCAAGGTGAAGGTCGAGAACTCCGCGGGTCCGTCGCCGTACGAGGGTTCCGCCGGGGTCTTCGGTGTCACACAGCATGACAAGGACATGGCCAGGAACGGGCAGAACGCCCCGCAGGCCGCCAAGAGCGACACGATGAAGGCGGTTGCCGCCGCCGGGATCGGCGCGGGCGCCGTGCTCGTGCTCGTGCTCGGGGCGTGGACGCTGCTGGCGCGGCGACGCGCGGCGACCGTCGCGGGCGGGCAGGCAGCCGTGGGCACGGCCGGGCAGCCGCCGTACGGAGGACCGCCGCAGGCCTGGTGATTCCGGGGACGGGCCTGG
This sequence comes from Streptomyces sp. NPDC005262, assembly GCF_042872425.1. Classification (NCBI taxonomy): domain Bacteria; kingdom Bacillati; phylum Actinomycetota; class Actinomycetes; order Kitasatosporales; family Streptomycetaceae; genus Streptomyces; species Streptomyces sp. NPDC005262. The sequence continues at coordinate 163,833 of NZ_JBIAKK010000005.1, read as the reverse complement.
CGGCCCGGAGCCGTCAGCGGCTGAGACCCGGTGAACTCAGGTCTGAGTCAGCGCCCAGATGCCCACGGCGAAACAGATCAGCGCCACCAGCAGGACCGGGACCGCCACCTTCGGGGGCGGTCCCGGGCGCTTCTGAGGAACGTGCGCGGGAACTCCCGCTGTGGGATGGGGAACCTGCGGCTGCTGAGCGGTGTAAGCACGAGTAAGAGCTTGTTCGTGCTGCACCGCGGCTGTCGGAGCGTGGGAGGGATCCGGTGCGGCGGCAGGGAAGGGGGAACCTGTATGCGCCGGGTGGGGGAAAGCAGCCTGCTGCACCGGTTGGGGCCGGGCCGGAGTCCGGCCCTGTGGCTGGGGGGTGGGTGGCTGCTGCGGAGGCGGGGCGAGGTGGAAGCTGCCCGTCTCCGACATCGGGGAGGCCGACGGGGTGTGCGGCTGCTGTGCGGACGGCTGTACGGGCTGCTGTACGGACAGGTGGGCGTCCTGCTGGAGTGCCTGGTCCGTGGGTGTGATCTGTGGGTTCTGCGCGGGTCGGGCGGGAGTCCGGGGGGTCGCGAGGGGGCCTGCGGGACCGAATCCGGCGGGCAGTGGGCCGATCTGGTCGAAGACCTCCACCGGTTCGTCGTCGAAGCCGGGCTCCGGCAGCATCTCGACAGCGGCAGTCAGGGCCTTGCGCGCGCCCGTGGCCGTCCGGAACCGGGCCTGGGGATCGGGCTGGAGCAGGCCTGCGAGGACCTGCCACAGCGGTTCCGGGATGCCTTGCGGGGCGCTGGGGGTGCCGTGCGACGCGAAATGCTCGACGAGAGCCCTGGAGTCGGGCTTCTGACCCTGCAGCAGATACAGCGCGACGAGACCGACGGCGAAGAGGTCCGCGGGGAAGTCGGGCTCCGCACCCATCATCTGCTCGGGCGCGAAGTAACCCGGCGTTCCCACCACATAGTTGGTCTCGGTGAGGCGCGGCTCGCCCTTGCGCATGGAGATACCGAAGTCGGAGAGCCGCAGATGCGGCCGGCCGGTGCCGGTGGCCTCCATCAGGATGTTGGCGGGCTTGATGTCGCGGTGCACGACCCCCTCGGCGTGCACCGTCGACAGCCCGGACAACAGCTGGTCCAGCAGCGTGCAGACGAAACGCGGGGGCAGCGGGCCGTAGTCGCCTATGACATGCGCCAGCGAGCCGCCGCTGACCAGATCCATGGTGAACAGGACCTTGTCGTCGTCCGCGGCCCAACTGGCCGGGGCGAGCACATGCGGATGCTCGATCCGCAGCGCCTGCTCGCGGACGAAGCGCAGCAGCGTGTGCGCGTCGCTCTGCTGGAGCACCTTGGCCGCCACGTACCGGCGACGCCGGTGGTCCCAGGCACGCCAGACGGCGCCGACCCCACCACGTCCGATCGGATCGATCAGCTCGTACCGACCCGCGAAGACCTCACCCATTGCGCTGCGCCCGCTCCCAGTTCCTGTTCCGGCTCGTGCCCGGCTCTCGGGGTAGTGCCCTTGTCGGACAGGTCCTAGCCCTGGTGCGCCTCGTAGTGCGCGACCGCGTCCGCGGTGCGCCCTGCCCCGTACACCTTGAGGAACTCTGCCAGTTCCGGGTGGGTCGGGGCGAGGGAGTCGGCGGCATCGATGATGTCCCCGGCGGCCGCGACCGACCGCAGCAGCGACTGGATCTCGCGGACCACGCGCCGGACGGTGGGAGCCCCGCCGGTGGTCGAGGTCTGACCGGTGCCGGTGAGGACGGAGCCGCCCTGGGACTTCTTGATCTCTTCCATGCGGTCGGTGGCCTCCCCCGCGCTGACGCTGCCGTCCGCCACATGGCCGGCCAGTTCCTGCAGGGCCTGGACACGCTGGACGACCGCCGGGTTGCCGATCTTCGCCCGCTGGCCGCTCATCAGCTGGGAGAGCATGGGGGCGGACAGCCCGAGTACGGCGGCGAGCCGGGCCTGATTCAGGCCCAGATCATCGATCAGCCGACGGAAGAGCGCCCCCAGTGGCTCTCCGTACCAACTGCGCTGAAGCTCCCTGGCTCTTGCCGTTGCCTCTTGCTGAGCTGCGTCCATTGCGTCTCCCCATCGCTGCGGCTTCGCTGCTGCGAACCTCGACGAGCATCTTACGGAGAGTGGTTGCTGACCGGCAGCCCCAATCTTTTTGGAAGATTCGGGGGGTCACCCGGTACTCTGGTCTGCGGCGGTGACCGAGACGCTGATGCGTCTGGTGCTGTCCACTTTTCGGGGCCTTAGCTCAGTTGGTAGAGCGCTGCCTTTGCAAGGCAGATGTCAGGAGTTCGAATCTCCTAGGCTCCACATCTGTAGAGACTCCCCTGGCCTGTGGAAACGCAGGCCAGGGGAGTCTCTGTGTCTCTGACGTCAGCGCCGCGTCAGTGCGGTTCTGCCGCAGCGCCGCCGAGTGAGTCCGAGCCGGCGGCTGACGAGGACCGCGCGAGGCCGGCTACGCGAGTTCGGCGTCCGCGTCGCTCCAGCGCCGTTGGATCAGCCTCGCCTGTTCCGTGAGGGCCTCCACCAGCTCGCGAATACTGCGCGCGGCGGTGGTACGGAGCACGGCGACGCTGATCTCCCGGCTGAGAAGGGCGTCACGGGCCGTGAGCCGGGCCGGGCCGGGCCGGGCCGGGATACGGCAGCCGCAGGCGGGGCCGCTCGCCCTCGCCGACGCCGACCAGGGGGGAAGGCAGTGGAGGGCTTCGATGAAGCGGTCGGCGTCCGGGTGCTCGGCGAGTGCCTTGGCCAGGTCCTCCGCGGTGACTCCATGAGCAATGTCCTGGTCCGTGTCGACCGACAAGGGCGCGCCGCTGGCACCCTCTCCCGGGCCGTGCCGGCGTCGGACGCGGTCGGCATGATCTCGGCGGACACCTTGGCGGCCTACCCGATATGCAGACGGAACGCGGCAGAGAAGTCCCACCGCGGAAGCGGAAAGTCCACTCTTCTCCTCCGCCGACGGCTCTCCATGAACAACGCAACGGGCGCCGGAAAACCTCAGGGTTTTCCGGCGCCCGCTCTGTCGGGCCGGTGGCTCAGCGGCGGTCGTCGAGGTCGGTTCCGTCCACCTCGTCCGTCCCGTCGGGGCCGGTGTCGTCCTGCTTGGCAGCGACTTCCGGGTCGAGGACCGTCGGGCCGCTTCCGTCGACCGAGCTCAGCGGTGCGCGGTCGGAGACCTCCGTGGGGGCGGGGGGTTCGACCAGCCAGTCCGGGTTGGCCTGCTTGTCCCACCACCGCCAGGCGGCATAGGCACCGGCCGTCACCAGGGAGACCACGGCGAGGCCCTTCAGCGCACGACCGGCCTTGGCCCGCCTTCGGTTCCTTCTGGCCAGCTGCTGGATCTCCTTAGGCGTGACCTGCCCGCGCAGGGCGGCCAGGGCCGCGATGCTGCGGGACGTGGCCTCCTCGGCGACGGGCTGGGCGGCGGCCACCGCGGACCCGACGCGGGGCACGGTGTAATCCGCGGCGTACTTCGTGGCCTGGCGGGTGCGGAGCGCGGCACGCTGCGCGGCCTCGTCGACCCTGGGCGGCACATGAGAACGGGCCAGTTCGATGTGCGGTGCGAGATATGCGTCGTACTGGACGCGGGCCTGTTGGGCTGCTTTCGACGCCTTCGGCGCGAGCCGCGTACGGGCCTCGTGCGCATAGCGTGCGGCCTGGTCCTTGGCCGTCTCGGCGTAGGGCGCCACCACTTCCGCGGCGTGCTGCACGCTCTCCTTCGCCGAGTCGGTTGCGGCGCGCACGCTGTCGATGCGGGTCACGGGATCCTCCTCCTTGGTGGCGGGTAGGTACTCCGCCTTTCCACCCATTTCGAGATCATGCCTGCCGGTGGCCCAACTGGCATGTGGGGCGGGCATCCGGGTCATGAGGGACGGTCGTGAGGGACGGTCGTGAGAGACGTCCTCGGGCAATGCGGTGCAAGGGGAGCTTGCCGACGACAATGCCACGGTTCAGCTCAGTACGCGCCGGTTCGTCACGCGCTTGGCCTCTTTTCTTCCTGCGGGAAGCGGCAGGCGAGCTGCGTGGAATCAGGCAAGAAGGTGAGGATGTCCGTTCGCGGGTGGCGGTCGGGCGACCTGAGGGATGGTCCGTGCGAGGATCGGTGGACGTCAGCGAAGACTTAAGGAAGGCAGATCGTGGCCGAGCAGCTTTACGCCACCTTGAAGACCAACCAAGGCGACATCGAGATCCGGCTTCTGCCGAACCACGCGCCCAAGACGGTCAAGAACTTCGTCGAGCTCGCCACGGGCGAGCGCGAGTGGACCCACCCCGCGACCGGCAAGAAGTCCAAGGACCGGCTGTACGACGGCACCGTCTTCCACCGTGTCATCAGCGGCTTCATGATCCAGGGCGGCGACCCGCTGGGCAACGGCACCGGTGGCCCGGGCTACGAGTTCGGTGACGAGTTCCACCCGGACCTCAGCTTCAACAAGCCGTACCTGCTGGCCATGGCCAACGCCGGCCCGGGCACCAACGGCTCGCAGTTCTTCGTGACCGTCTCGCCCACCGCGTGGCTGACCGGCAAGCACACCATCTTCGGTGAGGTCACGGACGAAGCCAGCAAGAAGGTCGTGGACGCCATCGCGGGCACCCAGACCAACGCCCGAACCGACCGTCCGGTGCAGGACGTGGTGATCGAGTCGGTCGTCGTCGAGACCCGATGATCTCCGGTGGTCACCGGATGATCACTCTCTGATTCCCCCGTCGGGAACGAACCGCCCTGCTTGTCCGTACTGCTTACATAGCGGATGAGCAGGGCGGCTTTGCGTGCGCCGCCGCTCACGAGAGACCAAGGGGACCAGGAAGTGATGGGACCGATGGACGAGCAGCCGCCCGGCACCCGGGACCAGTCCGGCGCCACCGACGGCCCGCTCCGCTGCTACCGCCACCCGGGCCGTGAGACAGGGATCCGCTGCACCCGCTGCGACCGCCCGATCTGCACCGAATGCATGGTCAGCGCCTCCGTCGGCTTCCAGTGCCCGGACTGCGTCCGCCAGGGATCCGGCACGGGGCACGGACCGGCGGCCAATCAGCCGCGCACCCTTGCCGGCGGCACCATCGCGGCCGACCCCCGGCTGGTCACCAAGATCCTGCTCGCTCTCAATGTCGCCCTGTTCATCGTGGTGCACGTGAAGGGGGCACTGCTCCAGGACCTGACGCTCTTCGGCCGGGCCAACCTCTACTACGGCGGCCCGCCGGAGGGTGTCGCTGAGGGCCAGTGGTACCGGCTGGTCACGTCGATGTTCCTGCACCAGGAGGTGTGGCACATCGCGTTCAACATGCTGGGACTGTGGTGGCTCGGCGGCCCCCTGGAGGCAGCGCTCGGGCGCGCCCGCTACCTCGCGCTCTATCTGCTCTCCGGCCTGGCGGGCAGCGCTCTCACCTACTGGCTCGCCGCACCGAATCAGCCCTCACTCGGTGCCTCCGGCGCCATCTTCGGCCTGCTGGGCGCCACCGCGGTGCTCATGCGCCGCCTGAACTACGACATGCGGCCGGTCCTCGTGCTCCTCGCGCTGAACCTGCTGTTCACCTTCACCTGGGGCGGAATCGCCTGGCAGGCGCATGTCGGTGGTCTGATCGCGGGCACGGTGATCGCCATCGCCATGGTGCATGCACCGCGCGGGCGGCGTGCGCTGGTGCAGTACGGCACCTGTGCGCTGGTCCTGGCGGCGGTGATCCTCATCGTGGTCGCCAGAACGGCCGCACTGACCTGATCACAGGGGTGACCGCAGATCGGCCGACGTCGCCCTTCGCGCAGTTGTCCACAGAGGGGGTGTGATCTTGTGTATTGCTGTGGGTACAACTGTGCCCCTTGCCGCTGAGCTGGGTTTTTCCAGTCCGGACAAGGGGCGTGCCACCCCTCGACGGGGGAGGCTGCAGTCACACCGGCGTCAACATCCAGGGAGTTATCCACAGATCGTCTGACCTTTTCCCCCGCCTGTGGATAACGCTGTGGGTAACTCAGGGCAAGGGTTGCACTACCGGGGTCAGCTGTGGTGCCAGGTACGAGGTGGAGCTACTTCCACTGTGTGGAGACGCCGAATCCGCCGGCGATGAAGCCGAAGCCGACGACGATGTTCCAGTTCCCGAGCGCGTCGACCGGCAGATCGCCGTCGGTCACGTAGAAAACGACGATCCAGGCCAGACCGATCAGGAAGAACGCCAGCATCACCGGCGCCACCCAACTGCGATTGGTCAGCTTTATGTTGGTTGCCTGCTTCGCCGGAGGCGGCGTGAAGTCGGCCTTCTTGCGGATACGTGACTTCGGCACGAGGAACTCTCCTGTCGATGCGCTGCGTGACCGCGCAGGGAACTATGGCTGGCGCCGGGGCGCGAGGGGGAATGCTGCCTCCCCCGGGCGTCCGTTAGCGTAGTGCTTCCGTGGCGCCGAAGGAGATAAGGGTACGTTGAGCAATTCTGCCGACTCTCCCCAAGGGCCGGTCCGGCGCCCCTTCAGGCACCCGGTCCGGGTGCTCACCGCTGCCGTCTTCGCCCTCGCCGGACTGATCTTCGTCACCAGCGCCAACACGGCCAAGGGCACCAACATCCGCACCGACTCCTCGCTGCTGAAGCTCTCCGACCTGATCCAGCAGCGCAGCGGGAAGAACGCGGAGCTCGACGACTCCAACGCATCCCTGCGTGACGACATCGACTCCCTGGCCCAGCGCGACGACGGCAGCACGAAGGCGGAGGACGCCAGGCTCAAGGCGCTGGAGCGGGAGGCAGGCACCATCAAGCTCTCCGGCCGGGCGGTCGCCGTCACCCTCGACGACGCCCCGCCGGACGCCACCGCGAAGCCCGGCTACCCTGACCCGCAACCCAATGACCTGGTCATTCACCAGCAGGATCTGCAGGCGGTCGTCAACGCTCTCTGGCAGGGCGGCGCCCGCGGTATCCGGGTCATGGACCAGCGGCTGATCTCCACCAGTGCGGTGCGCTGCGTCGGCAACACCCTGATCCTGCAGGGCCGGGTCTACTCACCTCCGTACAAGATCACCGCGGTCGGCAACCCGGACACCCTCAAGAAGGCCCTCGACAACTCCCCGGCGATCCAGAACTACCTGCTGTACGTGAAGGCGTACGGGCTGGGCTGGAAAGTCGACGAGCGCGAGGCGGTGACTCTTCCCGGCTACTCGGGCACAGTGGATCTCCACTATGCGAAGCCGGTGAAGTAGCGAGCAGTTCCGGGGAGGCCGACCGGTGTCGGTGCGACTGATCGTCAGGACGTTCAGCGAACTGTGCATCACTGTTGGCGCCTTGATCGTGCTCTTTGTGGTCTACGTGCTGTTCTGGACCGGAGTGAAGGCCGCCGGCGCGACCGAGGGGCAGATCGACGGCCTTCAGGACCGGTGGGCCCGCGGGACCGTGTCCGCGCCCGCGCCCGCGCCGGCCTCGTCGACCACCGATGAGCCCGCCTCCACCGCGCCCGCGCCGCCCACGCCCGCCGCGTACCCGGACGGGAAGGCGTTCGCGATGCTGTACATCCCCCGCCTCGGCAAGGGCTGGGAGTGGCCCATCCTGGAGAACACCGAGGTCAGGACGTTGCAGAAGGGCCTCGGCCACTACCGGGGCACCGCCTCCCTCGGCGCGACGGGCAACTTTGCCGTGGCCGGACACCGACGCACGTACGGGGATCCCTTCAAGGATTTCCCGGAACTGCGCCCCGGCGACGCGGTGATCGTGACGGACGGGACGACTTGGTTCACGTACCGCATCGACGAGAAGCCCTACCGGACGGTGCCGAGCGACACGGGTGTGATCGATCCCGTTCCCCGCAAGTCCGGCTTCGACGGCCCCGGACGCTATCTGACGCTGACGACCTGCGACCCAGAATGGGGCAGCAGCCACCGGCTGATCGCCTGGGCGCATCTCGACGCGACCCAGCCTGTGGCCGACGGCAGACCCGCAGCTTTCCACAGCTGACCCACGCCCCGGCCCCGGCCCTTTAGTCTGGTCCCGTACCGAATGGAGGGGACAGCATGTACGGCTGGATCTGGAAGCATCTGCCGGGCAATGTGTGGGTGCGCGGGCTCATCTCGCTCGTCCTGGCGCTCGCCGTCGTCTATGTGCTTTTCCAGTACGTCTTCCCGTGGGCCGAGCCGCTGCTTCCGTTCGGGGACGTGACGGTCGACGGCACGAGCGGAACGGGGGCCGGCCAGTGAGCGCCCGCATCCTTGTCGTCGACAACTACGACAGTTTTGTCTTCAACCTCGTTCAGTACCTCTACCAGCTCGGCGCCCAGTGCGAAGTGCTGCGCAACGACGAGGTGACCACGGCCCATGCTCAGGACGGCTTCGACGGCGTCCTGCTCTCGCCCGGCCCCGGTACTCCGGAGCAGGCCGGCGTCTGCGTCGACATGGTGCGCCACTGTGCTGCGACCGGCGTTCCGGTCTTCGGTGTCTGCCTCGGCATGCAGTCGATGGCCGTGGCGTACGGCGGTGTGGTGGACCGGGCCCCGGAGCTGCTGCACGGCAAGACGTCACCGGTGACCCACGAGGGCAAGGGAGTCTTCGCCGGACTGCCGTCCCCGTTCACCGCGACCCGCTACCACTCGCTCGCCGCCGAACCGGACACGATCCCACAGGAGTTGGAGGTCACGGCGCGCACGGCCGACGGCATCATCATGGGTCTGCGCCACCGGAACCTGGCGGTGGAGGGCGTGCAGTTCCATCCCGAGTCGGTGCTGACGGAGTACGGCCATCTGATGCTGGCCAACTGGCTGACGCAGTGCGGTGATGCCGGCGCTGTCGCGAGGTCGGTGGGGCTCGCGCCGGTGGTGGGCAAGGCAGTCGCGTGACCGCACTCCGTCCCGAGCACGACCCCGGACAGGACGGCCCGTACGAGCAACGTGCGTACGAGGCCACGGGCGCGTTCGAGGCGGCAGTCGACCAGTTGGCGGATCCGCTGAACGATCCGCTGCCGGGACAGCACACCCCGCCGTGGTTCCCGGCGGAGAACCCTCCGGCGGAGGCGGCGGCCACAGGGGTGGCGCAGGGCGGACAGGCGCAGGCGTCACAAGGGGCTCAAGAGCCCCAGGGGGCGCCGCGCGAGTGGTACGACCCCGAGGGGTACGAACGGGACTGGTACGGGCAGCAGGAGCCCGTCACGGCGTCCTCGCCTCAGCCGCTCCCCCTCCACGACGAGACGGTCGGTCTGCGGACGGCGGACGCCAGGCGCATGGCCGATCGTGCGGTGACTCCACCCGCACCTTCGGTGCGACCGGAGGCGGAGCCGCAGTACGTGTCCGAGTACGCACCGGAGCCCGACGCGGACAGCACGTCGGCTGCCGACTCCCGCCCGGAGCCGGCCGAACCCGGACCGCGGGCGGACCCACCCGCCGGCGGCCGCGCCGAGCGTCGGCGCGCCGCCAAGGGGCGCGGCCGTCGACGCGCCGACCCGCAGCCGGAAGGCCGGCCGGAATCGACGGCGCCGGACGGGAGACCGCTGACGCGCGTCGAGGCGAGGCGCGCCGCCCGCGCGGCCAAGGACAGCCCCGCCGTCGTCGCCAGCCGAGTCGTGGGCGAGCTGTTCATCTCGCTCGGTGTGCTGATGCTGCTGTTCGTCACGTACCAGCTGTGGTGGACGAATGTGCGCGCGGACCAGATCGCCGGCAACGAGACGCACAAGATCCAGGACGACTGGGCAAAGGGCGACCGCAAGCCCGGAGCGTTCGAGCCGGGGCAGGGCTTCGCCATCATCCACATCCCGAAACTCGATGTGGTCGCGCCGATCGCCGAGGGCACCAGCAAGGAGAAGGTCCTCGACCGCGGAATGGTCGGTCACTACGGGGACGGCGCGCTCCGTACGGCGATGCCGTCGGCCGCGCAGGGCAACTTCGCGCTGGCCGGTCATCGCAACACGCATGGCGAACCGTTCCGCTACATCAACAGGCTGCGCAAGGGTGACCCGATCGTGGTCGAGACGCAGGACGCGTACTACACGTACGAGATGACCAGCGTCCTTCCGCAGACGTCGCCGTCCAACGTCTCGGTGATCGGGCCGGTGCCACCCGGATCGGGGTTCACGAAGCCCGGCCGGTACATCACTCTGACGACCTGTACGCCCGAATTCACAAGTACGTACCGGTTGATCGTGTGGGGCAAGATGGTCGACGAACGGCCGCGCAGCAAGGGCAAGCCCGACGCGCTCGTCGGCTGAACATCATCACAACAGGGACGGGTGCGGTGGCAGCGAGGACCCAGCAGCAGGAAGAGCACACCGACGCGTCCGCGCCCCCGGTGCGGAGCAGGGACCGCCACCCCGTGGCGACCGCGGTCAGTGTGTTCGGTGAGCTGTTGATCACTGCGGGCCTGGTGCTGGGCCTGTTCGTCGTCTACTCCCTGTGGTGGACCAATGTGCTCGCCGACCGGGAGGCCGAGAAGCAGGGCCACACCGTCCGCAACCACTGGGCCGACGGCCCCGGCGCCCTCGACACCAAGGACGGCATCGGCTTCCTCCACGTACCCGCGATGAAGAACGGCGAGGTGCTGGTCAAGAAGGGCACCGACACCAAGAACCTCAACGACGGCATCGCCGGCTATTACACGGACCCGGTGAAATCGGCTCTCCCCTGGGACAAGCGGGGCAACTTCACACTGGCGGCGCACCGTGACGGGCACGGGGCGAAGTTCCACAACATCGACAAGGTGAAGACGGGCGACGCGGTCGTCTTCGAGACCAAGGACACCTGGTACGTCTACAAGGTCTTCAAGGAGCTTCCCGAGACCTCGAAGTACAACGTCAAGGTGCTCCAGCCGGTCCCGAAGGAAGCGGGCGTGAAGAAGCCCGGCCGCTACATCACGCTGACGACGTGCACACCGGTCTACACGTCGAGGTACCGGTACATCGTGTGGGGCGAGCTGGTGCGCACGGAGAAGGTCGACAAGGACCGTACGAAACCGGCGGAGCTGCGTTAGCCGTTACGATAAATCGGGCCCGAAGTCGCAACTATCCTTTGCGACTTCGGGCCTTCTGCGGTGTGGGCTACTACCTGAGAACCTGAAGTGTCGCGCCCGCGCTCCAGGCCTCCAGCAGGCCGCGAGGCACGGCGGTGACGCCGACCTGCAGCGCGATGTCGAGCGCCTCGCGAGAGAACGGACAGGTCGCCACGTACACGGCCACGTCTGCCTGGTGCAGCGTCTTGGTACCGACGAACTTCTGCATCTCGCCGCTCCACACCGAGCGATAGGGCGCGAAGTTCTTGCACTGGACGACGAGACGCCGCCCGTGTACGCCGTGATGTCGGCACCGCGGTCGCCGCTGCCGCCGTGGATCTCGACACCGGTGCAGCCGTCCCGACGCAGCAGGCTTGCGATGTGCTGCTCGAACTCCCGCCAGTTCATGGCGTCGATGGAGGCCATGACTCCGGCAAGGGGGCGTTGCTCCCGGGTGCGCTCCAGTCGGTGCGGCCACTGTTCGTGCTGGGCCAGCTTGCGCTGTACACGGTGGATGTCCGCGCGCGCCGAGATGAGATCCCGACGCTGCTCGCCCGAAGCCTCGATGAGGGCGTTGAGCATGGGGACGACGGTCTTGCCGAGGATGTGGGTGATGCGGTTGTCGATGCGGTCGTCGAGGTCGGCGGAGGAGCTGTGCACAGAGTTGTCCACAGGTTGAGTCCGTGCGGCGTACTCCGTGTCGAGGAGGTACGTACGCACCTGACGTGCGACTTCGCTGTCCCGGAGAAGCATGGCGACGTTGAGGACGGCTCGCCGAGGGAAGAGAGCAAGCGACGCCGTGCGTGACTGGATGCCACTGAGTTGCTTGAAGTAACTCAGTTCCGATCCAGTGAGGACGCGATAGCCGTTGCTTTCGAGCTCTTCACGATGGTCGAACACCATGGCCCGAATGACGGTTTCGGTCACTTCGAAGTACGTGGCGACCATCGCCGTCGTCACGTGCATGCCGTCCGGAAGAAGAGACAAGGTCTTGACCTTGTCGATGGCATGAGTCCGGCCCACCACGCCATCACGCAGTGACCTCGACTCCAGCAGAGCCGCTTCGTTGATCATGCTCCTGACCTCCTATGTGTGCAGAAGTGAGGCAAGAGCTCGATACCCCGCCCCATCGATTCAACGAATCAGCACATATGAAGACACAATCGGTTTGCGACTGCATGTGCGGTATGCCGGTCAGGAGGCGTCGTGGCAGGCACAGCAAAGGGCCCCGGTCACCGTTGAGGTGCCGGGGCCCGATGAGTGGTGCGGTTCGGGGTCAGGCCTGTGAGCCGGAAGGGCCGCCGAAGATATTGCCGTTCCCGTTTCCGTTGCCGCCCCCAGTGGTGAGGGTGACGACGGTGGTTGCAGGGTCTGCCTGGGTGCCAGGTGCCGGATCGGTGCTGATGACCCGAGCGTTGTCGTCCGTAGCGCTGCCGGGCGCGAACTGGATCTGGGTGAAGCCCTGTGCGGCCAGGAGCTGCTTGGCTTCGCCCACCGTCTTGAACCTGACTTCGGGCACCGGGACCGTTGCTGGCTGCGTCGGGCCCTTGGAGACCTTCAGGACGATCTGGGTGTCCAGCGGCTTCTTGCCGTCCGGCGCCGGGGTCATGTCGATGACCTCACCCGCGGGCTTGTCCGAATCGACATCGCTTCGCGAGACATTCTTGAAGCCGACACCGTTGAGCTGGGCCACCGCGGCGTCGTACTGCTGGCCGGTGACATCGGGGACGTTCTGGGTGGCCTGCCTGGCGACTGTGATCTTGACTTCGGACTCCGGCTCGGCCTTCGTGCCGCCCTTGGGGTCCTGGTCGAGTACGGTGCCGGGCTGCGCGTCGGAGGACTCGGACGCGACGACCGTCACCGTGAAGCCCTTCTCCTCCAGGTACTTGCGGGCGTTCTCCTCGGACTTCTCCGTGACGTCCGGAACCTCGACCTTCGGTGCACCGGTGGAGACGACGACCGTGACGGTCTCGTTCTCCTGCATCTGGCCGTCCTTGGGGTTCTGGCTGCAGATCTTCCCCTTGGCCTGGTCCTCGCAGGGTTCCTTCGAGCCGACCTTGAGGAGGACACCCGCGTTCTTCGCGAGATCCTTCGCCTCGGGCACGGTCGACCCGACCATGTTCGGCACGTCGACCTTGCCGCTGTCGCTGTTGTCGCCGCCGAAGACTGATCTGCCGATCAGGATCGCGCCGATCAGCACCAGGATGCCTGCGGCGATCAGCAGGATCGTCGAGGTGTTGCTCTTCTTCTGGCGCCGGCGGTCCGGGCGGTCGTCGTATCCGTAGCCGCCGTCGTCCGGGTTGACCGGGGGCAGCATGGAGGTCTGGGCGCCGTGCTGGTCGGCGGCGCGCAGTGCCGTGGTCGGCTGGTCCTGCCCGTACCCGTCGTAAGCGCCGTAGCCGGCCGCGCCCATCGCCGCAGTGGCGGCGACCGGGCGGCCGTCGAGGCAGGCCTCGATGTCGGCGCGCATCTCATCGGCCGACTGATAGCGGTAGTCCGGGTCCTTGACCAGGGCCTTCAACACGATCGCGTCCATTTCGGGCGTGATCTCGGGGTCGAAGTTGCTGGGGGCCTGCGGCTCTTCCCGTACGTGCTGGTAGGCGACCGCGACGGGCGAGTCACCGATGAACGGCGGCCGGACCGTCAGCAGCTCGTAGAGCAGGCAGCCCGTCGAGTACAGGTCGGAACGCGCGTCGACCTGCTCACCCTTGGCCTGCTCCGGGGAGAGGTACTGGGCGGTGCCGATGACGGCCGACGTCTGGGTCATCGTCATGCCGGAGTCACCCATGGCACGGGCGATGCCGAAGTCCATGACCTTGACCTGGCCGGTGCGCGTCAGCATGACGTTCGCCGGTTTGATGTCGCGGTGGACGATGCCTGCCCGGTGCGAGTACTCCAGTGCCTGGAGGATCCCGACCGTCATTTCGAGGGTGCGCTCGGGCAGCAGTTTGCGGCCGGAGTGCAGAAGTTCCCTGAGTGTCGACCCGTCGACGTACTCCATCACGATGTACGGGATGGAGACGCCGTCGACGTAGTCCTCGCCGGTGTCGTAGACGGCAACGATCGCCGGGTGGTTGAGCGAGGCGGCGGACTGGGCCTCACGGCGGAACCGGGCCTGGAAGGACGGGTCGCGGGCGAGATCGGTCCGCAGCGTCTTCACAGCGACGGTGCGGCCGAGCCGGGTGTCGTGAGCGAGGTAGACCTCGGCCATGCCACCACGGCCGAGCACCGAGCCCAGCTCGTACCGGCCGCCGAGGCGACGCGGCTCTTCCATAACTGTTCCAGCCCTCTCCGTCAGTCCCGACCACACCGGTGTGTAGTCCGGCGGTGTGCTGCTCGCGCATACGCTACCGGCCACGCACTACCTGATCGGCCCAGAGCCGTCACCTGATATCTGACCGGTATCCCAATGTGCAGATATGGCGCCCCATGTGATGGGCGTCACTACTTGTTGTCGAGGACCGCCTTCATCACATCCCGGGCGATCGGAGCTGCGAGGCCGCCACCGGAGACGTCGTCCCTGTTGGCCTGGCTGTCCTCGACCACTACGGCCACTGCGACCGGGGAGCCATTGGCGGTCTTCGCGTACGAGATGAACCAGGCGTACGGCTTCTCGCTGTTGTTCAGACCGTGCTGGGCGGTACCGGTCTTGCCGCCGACAGTGACGCCGTCGATGAGGGCGTTCTTTCCCGTGCCGCTCTTGACGACGGTCTCCATCATCTGCTGGAGCTTCTGCGCGTTCTCACCCGAGAGGGGCTGGCTGAGCTGCTCCTTCTCGTGGGTGTAGATGACGTCGAGGTTGGGAGCCTGCCGCTCGGCGACCATGTAAGGCTGCATGAGCTTGCCGTCGTTGGCGACCGCGGCGGCGACCATGGCCATCTGCAGCGGAGTGGCGCGGTTGGACGCCTGGCCGATGCCTGCCATGGCGTTCTGCGGCCGGTTGTCCTTCGGGTAGATGCTCGCGTCGGCGCGGACCGGGGTGAAGATCTCCTTGTTGAAGCCGAACTTGCCGGCCTCGTCCATCATCTTCTGGTTGCCCAGGTCATCGCTGATCTTGCCGAAGACGGTGTTGCAGGACATTCGCAGCGCTTCCCGGAGCGAGGCGTTCTCGCACGGGATGTTGCCCTCGTTCTGCAGGACGGTGCTCACCTGCGGGAGCCGGTAGGGCAGCGGGGAGTCCGTCTTGCCGTCTATGTCGGTGTAGAGGCCGTTCTCCAGGGCCGCGGCGGCGGTGACGACCTTGAAGGTGGAGCCGGGCGGGTAGGTCTCGCGCAATGCCCGGTTGAGCATCGGCTTGTCCTTGTCCTTCAGGAGCGTCTGCCAGGCCTTGGTGTCCTTGTCGGAGTTGCCCGCGAAGGTCGAGGGGTCGTACGAGGGGGTGCTGGCGAGGGCCAGGATGGCGCCGGTCTGCGGGTCGAGCGCGGCGACGGCACCCTTCTTGTCGCCCAGCCCCTGGAAGGCGGCCTTCTGGGCGGCTGCGTTGAGGGTGGTGACGACGTTGCCGCCCTGCTTCTTCTCGCCCGTGAACATCGACAGGGTGCGGTCGAAGAAGAGCTGGTCGTCGTTGCCGGTGAGGATGCCGTCCTCGATGCTTTCGAGCTGCGAGGCGTCGAAGGCCTGCGAGGAGTACCCGGTGACGGGTGCCCACATGGGGCCGTTCTTCCAGGCCCGCTTGTACTTGAAGTCGCTGCCCTTGGTCTCGACCGAGCCGGTCACGGGGTTGCCGTCGACGATGATGTTGCCGCGTTCATGGGCGTACCGCTCGATGCGGACGCGGCGGTTCTCGTCGCGGGTGTTCAACTCGTCGGCGCGGACGTACTGCAGGTAGTTGGTCCGCACGAGCAGGGCGAGGATGAGGACGCCGCAGAAGATCGCGATCCGGCGCAGGGGCTTGTTCACGGTCGGACCACCTGGGTCATCTCGGCGTCGGAGGAGGGAGCGGGGGCCGGTGCGGGGCGGCGTGCGGTGTCGCTGATCCGGATCAGGATGCCGATCAGAGCCCAGTTGGCGATCACGGAAGAACCACCGGCGGCGAGGAACGGCATCGTCATACCGGTCAGCGGGATGAGACCCATGACACCGCCGGCGACGACGAAGACCTGGATCGCGAAGGCGCCGGAGAGGCCGATCGCGAGGAGCTTGCCGAACGGGTCGCGGGCGGCGAGCGCGGTGCGCACACCGCGCTCGACGATCAGACCGTAGATCAGCAGGACGGCCATCATCCCGGCGAGGCCGAGCTCTTCGCCGACGGTGGAGAGGACGAAGTCGGCGTTGGCCGCGAAGCCGATCAGGTCGGAGTTGCCCTGGCCCCAGCCGGTGCCGAGGGTGCCGCCGGAACCGAAGGACATTATGGCGTTGGCGATTTGCTCGCAGGCGCCGCTCGTGTCGGTCGTGTAGCACGCGAACGGGTCCATCCAGGCGTTCACACGGGACTGGACGTGCGGCTCGAAGGTGGCAACGCCGACCGCGCCGGCTGCGGACATCAGCAGGCCGAAAACGATCCAGCTGGTCCGTTCCGTGGCGACGTACAGCATGATCACGAACAGGCCGAAGAAGAGCAGAGACGTGCCGAGGTCGGTCTCGAAGACCAGGATCAGGATCGACAGGCCCCAGATCACGAGGATCGGTCCGAGGTCGCGGCCGCGGGGCAGGTACATGCCCATGAAGCGTCGGCTGGCGAGGGCCAGGGCGTCGCGCTTCACCATCAGATAGCCGGAGAAGAACACCGCGATGATGATCTTGGCGAACTCGCCGGGCTGGATGGAGAACGGGCCGAGGCTGATCCAGATCTTCGCGCCGTTCACCGCCGGGAAGAACATCGGCAGGATCAGCAGTACCAGTGCCACGGCCATGGAGATGTACGTGTAGCGCTGCAGGATGCGGTGATCCTTGAGCACCATCAGTACGGCGACGAACAGGGCGACGCCGATCGCGGAGTACATCAGCTGCTTGGGCGCGTCCGGGCTGAAGGCGCCGAACAGCGTCTTGGCCCGCTGGATCAGGCGAGGCGACTGGTCCAGTCGCCAGATCAGCACCAGCCCCAGCCCGTTGAGCAGGGTCGCCAGTGGCAGCAGCAGCGGATCCGCGTACGGAGCGAACTTGCGCACCACGAGGTGGGCGACGCCGCCGAGCAGGATCAGTCCGAGCCCGTATCCGAGCATGCCCGAGGGCAGCTCGCCGTCGATGGCAAGGCCCACATTGGCGTACGCGAACACCGAGATGCCGATGGCGAAAGCCATCAGGCCCAGCTCGGTGTTGCGACGGCTCGGCGCGTCGATCGCGCCGATCGTGGTCGTGTTGGTGACAACGCTCATGGTGCTGAAGGCTCCCCTACGGCTTACTGCTTACCGCACTGCGGAACCAGCCTCTGCTCTTCCTCCGAGAGGCTGGGGCCGGGAGTGGGAGTCGCTGTGGTCGGCTTGGTCTTGGTGGCGTCGGACCGGGCGGACGTCTTGGTGACCTCCGAGCCCGTGCCGCCGGCTTCGCCTTCGCCGGTGCGGGCGCTGCTCTCCGCCTCGGCCGCGCGGCGCTGCGCGTCCTTCTTGCAGGCGGATGCCTGGGTCGAGAGCTCGCTGATCTTCTCCCGGGCGTCCGCCAGGTTGCCCTCGGCGATGGTCGCCTCGACCTGCTTGCGCTGGTAGGGCGGGAGGTACTTGAGTTCGATCTCGGGGTGGTCCTTCTCGACCTTCGAGAGCGAGACCCACGCGAGGTCCTGGCTGATGCCGCGGAACAGCGCGACGTGTTCGTTCTTGGCGCCCACGTAGAACTGGTTCTGGGTCCAGCGGTAACCGCCGTACACACCGCCGCCGATGACGGCCAGCGCGAGCACGATGTACAGGGACCTCTTCAGCCACTTGCGGCCGCCGCCGGGCTTGATGAAGTCGTCGTCGGTGTACGCGTCGAAGGAGCCGTTCGGCATTCCGCCGTAGCCCAGGCCGTCACCGCTTCCGGGTGGGCCGAAGCCGCCTGCGGGCGGTGGGACGGGACGGCCGAGGCCGGCCGCGCGTCCGGCGGGGGTCTCCATCGCGCCGCCGTCGTTGAGCTGGGCGGCCTGGTTCTCGGCGACCGCGCCGACGATGACCGGGGTGTCGTTGAGCCGCCCGGCCAGGGTGTCGTTGCTGTCGACGTCGAGGACGTCGGCGACGATGCAGGTGATGTTGTCCGGGCCACCGCCGCGCAGGGCGAGCTGGATGAGTTCCTGGATCGTCTCCTGCGGGCCCTGGTAGCTGGCGAGGGTCTCTTCCATCGTCTGGTGCGAGACGACGCCGGAGAGCCCGTCGGAGCAGATCAAATAGCGGTCGCCGGCCCGGACTTCACGGATGGAGAGGTCGGGTTCGACGTGGTCGCCGCTGCCCAGCGCGCGCATCAGCAGGGAGCGCTGCGGGTGGGTGGTGGCCTCTTCCTCGGTGATCCGGCCCTCGTCGACCAGCCGCTGCACCCAGGTGTGGTCCTGGGTGATCTGGGTGAGTACGCCGTCGCGCAGCAGGTACGCGCGGGAGTCGCCGACGTGGACCAGGCCCAGGCGCTGACCGGTCCAGAGCAGGGCGGTGAGCGTGGTGCCCATGCCCTCCAGCTGGGGGTCCTCCTCGACCATCATGCGCAGTTGGTCGTTGGCCCGCTGGACCGCCGTACCGAGCGAGGTGAGGATGTCCGAACCGGGCACGTCGTCGTCGAGCTGGACGAGCGTGGAGATCACCTCGGAGCTGGCGACCTCACCGGCCGCCTGACCGCCCATGCCGTCGGCGATGGCGAGAAGGCGTGGACCGGCATAGCCGGAGTCCTCGTTGCCCTCCCGGATCATGCCCTTGTGCGATCCGGCGGCGAAGCGCAGGGACAGACTCATGCGCACCTCGCCCGTCGGCTCGGGGTACAGCCGGTCTCGAGCCACACTGCCCACCCTCCGGTCGGGAGCCGGGCCGGGTCCGTTGCCCGGACGGCCGCGGCTCGCTCGCTCCGCTCGCTCATTGTCGTACTACTTCCGCAGCTCGATGACGGTCTTGCCGATCCGGATCGGCGCGCCCAGCGGAACAGGTGTCGGGGTGGTGAGACGGGTCCGGTCGAGATACGTGCCGTTGGTGGACCCGAGATCCTCGACGATCCACTGGCCGTCACGGTCGGGGTAGATCCTGGCATGCCTGCTGGACGCGTAGTCGTCGTCCAGCACGATCGTTGAATCGTGGGCCCGTCCCAGGGTGATGGTCTGCCCTTGGAGCGCCACCGTGGTGCCGGTGAGGGTGCCCTCGGAGACGACCAGCTTTGTCGGTGCCCCCCGGCGCTGGCGGCCGGGTTGCTGGCGTTGCTGCGGCGGTGCCGCGGCAGATTGGCGTGCCTGTTGCGGACGTGAGTCGCTCGCACTGCGGCGTGAGCCGCGTTGCGTGACGCGCGTTCCGAACAGGTCGCTGCGGATGACCTGCACGGCCACGATCACGAACAGCCACAGAACGGCTAGGAAACCTAGCCGCATGACCGTCAGGGTCAGCTCTGACATTGCCCCCGCTTCACCCTTCGGCTTGCCGGTAAACGATGGTGGTGCTGCCCACGACGATCCGCGAGCCGTCGCGGAGCGTAGCGCGGGTTGTGTGCTGCCCGTCTACCACGATGCCGTTGGTAGACCCGAGATCCTGGATCGTCGAGGGCGTTCCGGTCCGGATCTCACAGTGCCGGCGGGATACGCCGGGGTCGTCGATCCGCACGTCGGCGTCGGTGCTGCGTCCCAGCACCAGCGTCGGGCGGGAGATCTGATGGCGGGTGCCGTTGATCTCGATCCAGCGTCGCACCTGCGCGCTCGGCATGGCGCCGGGCGCGGCCGGCGGTCGCCGGTCGGTGCTGGGTGCTCCGGGACGGCCGCCGCCCGGCGGCGGGGCCGCGGGCATGGGTGGGACGGAGCTGGGCGGGTAGCCGTAGCCGCCGCCGGGCTGGGCGGCGGCTTGCCGCCCCTGGCCCGGGTGGCCGGACTGTCCCAGGTGGCCCTGCGGGGCTTGCTGGCCCTGCTGTGACGAACTTGACGCCAGGGTGCGGCTCCGCACGCGGTAGAGCCCGGTGTCGAGGTCGTCGGCCTTCTCCAGGTGGACCTTGATGGATCCCATGAAGGTGTAGCGCTGCTGCTTGGCGTAGTCCCGGACCAGACCGGAGAGCTCGTCGCCGAGTTGGCCGGAGTACGGACTGAGGCGCTCGTAGTCCGGGGCGCTGAGCTCGACGATGAAGTCATTGGGGACGACGGTTCGTTCGCGGTTCCAGATCGTTGCGTTGTTGTCGCACTCGCGCTGGAGGGCGCCCGCGATCTCGACCGGCTGGACCTCGGACTTGAACACCTTGGCGAAGGTGCCGTTGACCAGACCTTCGAGACGCTGCTCGAAACGCTTCATGACTCCCATGGGGCACCTCCTCCGGTGTTCTCGTCCCTGTACTGCTTACTGATCGTATCCACGCGTCGGGAAATCGGCTGGTTCCCCTTGTCTGCCCTGTGGATGAGTGTCACCTCTCACATGGATCGTAGAGGCGGTGTCCTGACAGTGTCCCGCACCCGGGGTGCACTGAGGAGGAGTGGGGGCGGTCGTCGCGCGTTCCCGCTGTCCTCATTCGTTCTGCATCCGGCTGCGAAACAACGGATGTGAATCCACCCTGTCCAGCGTGCTAATCTTCCGGATGTCGCCAGGCGCTCGCACCAACAGGTGAGAGAGTCTGAAAACACCACTCATGCGCGAGTGGCGGAACGGCAGACGCGCTGGCTTCAGGTGCCAGTGTCCTTAGGGACGTGGGGGTTCAAATCCCCCCTCGCGCACAAGAGAGAAGCCCCACAGGCCAACGGTCTGTGGGGCTTCTTCGTTCCTCGGTGGATTCGGTGCGTTGTTTCACGTGAAACGCCCGATTCGGGGTGGTCCGGGTGTGTGTTCCGATGGGTGCGGGTGTGACGAAGGGCCGGGGCCCGCGGAGGTCGACCACTCCGCGGGCCCCGGCCCTTCGTCATTGCACGGCTCAGGCCGCGAGGCGGGCGGCGAGGGCCTTGGCCTTCTCCGCGGCATCGGTGAACGCCTTGGCGCGGGAGGCCTCGGCGAGGGGGATGAGCTCGGCCATCGCCGGCTGGGAGTGGGCCAGCGTCAGCTCCGGAACGATGAAGTCGACCTCGGCGCCGAACATGCTCGTCAGCAGCTTCTCCAGGTAGTTCTGGACGAACTCGGAGTCAGCGCGCGGCGTGCCGGGGGCGTACGAGCCGCCGCGGCTGGCGACGACGGTGACCGGGGTGCCGGCCACCGGGCTTTCGGGGCCCGCGTTGTGGCCGACGATGATCACCTGGTCGAGCCAGGCCTTCAAGGTCGACGGAATGCTGAAGTTGTACATCGGCGCACCGATCAGGACGGCGTCCGCCGCTGCCAGTTCGGCGGCGAGCTCGCTGCGCAGCGGGTCTCCGGCGCCGGCGGCGGCCGCGGCGGCGTCCAGGTGAGGCAACGGGTTCGCGGCGAGGTCGCGGTAGACGACCTGA
Organism: Streptomyces sp. NPDC005262; assembly: GCF_042872425.1. Taxonomy (NCBI): domain Bacteria; kingdom Bacillati; phylum Actinomycetota; class Actinomycetes; order Kitasatosporales; family Streptomycetaceae; genus Streptomyces; species Streptomyces sp. NPDC005262. The sequence continues at coordinate 142,432 of NZ_JBIAKK010000005.1, read as the reverse complement.
CCGTCGGGGTGCTGCTCGAGCCACGTCTGGACGAAGGTGGCGGTGACCTCGCGCGACGCGGATCCCTGGGGGAAGACGGCGGAGTCGAGGTGCAGAAGCGTGGCCATGGGGGTCTCCACGGATATCTAGGGATGGTGCCCGGCCTGACGGGAGGGCGTCTTTTTCGTACGTACCTAGTAATAGCATAGGCCCTTACTATTCGTAAGTCCCGCACGGCGACGCAGTACTCTTGGTGTATGGCGGAGCACAGCGAACAGGCGTGTCGGCGGGTCGACGTGGGCATCACGCGCGTTTTCGAGCTGTTCGGGAAGCGCTGGACAGGCCCGATCGTCTCCGTACTCATGCAGCATCCGGTGCACTTCGCCGATCTGCGGCGGGCGATTCCGGGCATCAGTGAGCGCATGCTCTCGGACCGGCTGTCCGAGCTCGGCGCTGCCGGGCTGGTGGTCCGCGAGGTCGACGAGGGGCCGCCGCTGCGGGTCTCGTACCGCCTGACGCAGGCGGGCGCCGCGATGGAGCCCGCGCTCAAGGAGCTGGCGCTCTGGTCGAAGACGTACCTCGCGGATGACGGTGGCTGCTAGCGGCTCAGGCTCCTGCGGCTGCGGCTTCTGTGGCCAGGGCTGGGGCTATGGCTGCTGGGGTGTCTCCTGGGCGGTCGTCCCGCCCGACGAGTTGTAGCGCAGCAGGTACTCGGCGAACCGGGCCAGGTCGTCCGCCGTCCACTCCGCGAGGCGCTCCTGATAGGCCGTGCGGCGGCTGGCCTGCGTGGAGGCGAGTGCCCGGGTCCCGGCCTCGGTGGGATGCAGCACCTGGATGCGATGGTCCACGGGGTCCGGGTGGCGCTCGACCAGGCCGAGCTTCTCCAGGGTGCCGATCTGCCGGCTGACCGTCGACTTGTCCAGCATGTAGTGCGCCGCCAGGTCTGTGGCGCGGCAGCCGTGCTGGTCGTCGATGTGTGCCAGCAGCGTGTACGAGACCAGGGGCAGCTCGGGATGGAGCCGGGCTGCGGCGGCGCGCGCTCGGCGTGCGAACGCGGTCAGTTCCCGCTGAATGACATCCAGTGACTCGTCGCGTTCCCGGGGGGTGCCTGTCACGGAGTTCACCTTTCTAAAATTTCAGTTGTATAGTACAACAGATTGAGAGTTGTAAAAGCCAACCATTGGAGTTCCGATGTCCACAGGCCAGAGTGCCGCCGTCGGCTCCACCGCGGGCGCCCTGCGTCACGTGCTGAGCCATCTCGTCACTCCACTGCTGATGTGTATCGGCATGGGGCTCGCCTACCTGGGGGCGTTCCATGCTCCGGAACCGCACGACCTGCGGGTGGACGTGGTGGGGTCGGGGCCGAGGGCCCAGGTGCTCGCTCAGACGCTGCAGGACAAGGGCGACGGGGCACTCAGCGTGCGTACCGTCACCGATCGGGCCACTGCGGTGAACCACCTCAAGACACAGAAGAGTTACGGCGCCTACCTGCCGGGGAAGCACCCCGAGCTGCTGGTGGCCACCGCCTCCTCGGACACCAGCGCCACGGTGGTCGAGAAGGTCTTCACGAAGGTGGCGGCCGCGCAGGGCGACCCGCTGAAGGTGACGGACACGGCGCCGACCGCCGACGGCGATCCGACCGGCCAGGGAATCTTCTTCCTGCTCGTCGCGGTGAGCATCGGGTCGTACGCATCGGTCGCGGTGATCGGTGGCGCGGGCGCGGCACTGGCGCTGCGGATCAGGGCGGCGCTGGTCGTCGGCGCGTCGCTGATGGTGAGCGCGATCGGTGCGGCGTTCGCGGGGCCGCTGTTCGGACTGGTGGACCACGGGCTCGGCGGTGTCTGGGCGATGGCGTGGCTCTACTCGGCGGGCATCCTGATGGTCGGGGTCGGGCTGCACACGTTCCTGAAGCGGTGGACGACGCTCGGCGTGATGGTGCTGTTCGTGATGCTCAACTTCACCAGCTCCGGCGGCATCTTCCGGCCCGAACTGCAGCCCGGCTTCTTCGGTTCGCTGCATGCCTTCTGGAACGGTGCGGGCTTTGTCGAGGGCGTACGCAGTCATGTGTACTTCGGCGGGTACGCGCTCGGCGGACATGCGCTGGTGCTCACGCTGTGGTTCGTGGCGGGGCTGGCCGTGATGGGCGTGGCCGGGCTGGCCGAAGCGAAGCGGCGGAGCGTCGCCGCACAGGCTCAGGGCGCGGCCGGGACCGCGCACCGGGCCGGGGCGGAGAGCCGGTCGGCGGCAGCGAGCCGTTCCGGGGTGGAGAACCTGTCCGAGGTCGAGCGTCGGTCCGAGGCCGAGGCGAGCGAGGAGCTGGAGGAAGAGCTCGAGGAGACCGTCGGCGTCTGACCAGGACAGAGCGTTGTCCACAGGTGTCTGCCTCGGTTTTCCACAGGGGCAGACGCCTGTCGGCGGACGACGGTACCGTCGTCGCCAGTTGATGTTGGACAAGGACGCCGGTCGAGGGCGGGGGAGGCTGCGTGCCATGGATCAGTTCGAGGCGACGGTGCCGGTGCAGCGGGCTGTGACGGACGGGCCGCGCATTCCGGTCGTGCCCGGGTTCGCGCGGCGCGCGGGCGTGGCGGAGCGGAGTGCACCGCAGTCGCCCCGAGCGGCGGGCAAGGCGTTGCGTGACCGGGTACCCAGGGTCTCGCACGATTCCCTTGTCCTTCCTTCCGGCCGGCCCGACGCGGTGCAGGCGGTCGAGGAGTCGAACCGGGGCCGCGTTCCCGGCCTCGCGCCGATCCGGGTGGGGCGAATGGCTGCCACGCCTTTCGCGTTCTTGCGGGGTTCGGCCGGGCTGATGGCTCATGACCTGATGGGCACACCCGTGACGGGGGTGGGCGCTCAGCTCTGCGGCGATGCGCATGCGGCCAACTTCGGGCTGTACGGCGATGCGCGGGGCAGCCTGGTCATCGATCTGAACGACTTCGACGAGACCGTGTTCGGCCCGTGGGAGTGGGACCTGAAGCGGCTCGCCACCTCGCTGGTGCTCGCGGGGCGCGAAGCCGGGGCGGACGAAGCCACCTGCCGCCAGGGCGCGTACGACACGGTGGGCGCGTACCGGCGGACGATGCGACTGCTGGCCAGACTTCCCGCTCTCGATGCCTGGAATGCCATCGCCGATGAGGAACTCGTCTCGCACACGGATGCGCGGGATCTGCTCGGCACACTGGAACGGGTCTCGCAGAAGGCCCGTAACAACACCAGCGCGCGCTTCGCGGCCAAGTCCACGGAGGAGTCCGAGGACGGCGGACGCCGGTTCGTCGACGCACCGCCGGTGCTGCGGCGGGTGCCGGATGCGGAGGCCGCCGCGGTGGCGGCGGGTCTCGGCGACTATGTGAGCACGATCTCGGAGGACCGGGTGCCGCTGCTCGCCCGGTACTCGATCCACGATGTGGCGTTCCGGGTGGTCGGCACGGGGAGCGTCGGCACCCGGTCGTACGTCGTGCTGCTGCTCGACCACCGGGGCGAGCCGCTGGTGCTGCAGGTGAAGGAGGCGCGGCCGTCCGCGCTGGCGCCTTATCTGCCGGCCGCCGGGTTCGACGTGCCGGAGGTGGCGCACGAGGGACGTCGGGTGGTCCTCGGGCAGAAGCGGATGCAGGTCGTCAGCGACATTCTGCTGGGGTGGGCGACCGTGGACGGTCGGCAGTTCCAGGTGCGGCAGTTCCGGAACCGCAAGGGCAGCGTGGACCCGGTGGCCCTGACGGCCGACCAGGTCGACGACTACGGACGGATGACGGGTGCGCTGCTGGCGCGGGCCCATGCACACAGCGCCGACCCGCGGCTGATCGCGGGGTACTGCGGGAAGAACGACGAGCTGGACGAGGCGATTGCGGACTTCGCGGTGACGTACGCGGACCGTACGGAAGCGGACCACGCGGAGTTGGTGCGGGCCGTCGGTTCCGGGCGAATAGCGGCAGAGCTGGGGGTGTGAGGCGCGGTTCGCCGACCGCGCGTCTTCGGGGCGCGGGGCGGGGCCATACGCTGGACGGGTGACCCACGAAGCCGCCGGGGTGCCGACCACCCGGAACGACGATGACCGGCAGGACAACGACCGGCAGCACGAGCAGCAGGTGCCGTACGAGCAGCCTGTGGCGGACGCGCAGCCTGGCCGCAGGGCCGACGAGGGGGCGGACACCGGCGCGGATGCCGATGCGGGCCGTGCTGCCGACGGGGCGCGCCCCGAGGAGCGGCTGGCGAAGGCTGTGCGGGTGGCGGAGCAGGCGCTGATCGAGTTCGAGATCGCCGTGGAGACCTTCCGGGTCGAGGTCGAGAACTTCTCCCGGCTGCACCACCAGAAGCTCGGCCCGATGTACGCCCGCCTCGACGAGCTCGATGCGCAGATCGCCGAGGCCCGGGCCGCCAGGACCGGTGACCCCGAGGACCTGCGCAAGGCGCAGGACGCGCGGGCGCTCGTGATGCCGATGCCGGGTGTCGAGGAGCTCTTCCACGACTGGATCGACTCCGATGGGCTGTCCCCCGAGGCGGCGGCCATGCTGACCGAGCAGCCGGTCCGGCCGCCCAAGCGGGTCCGGCCGAACGAGGAGGCGCGCAAGCTCTACCGCGAGCTGGCGCGCAAGGCTCACCCGGATCTGGCCCAGGACGAGACGGAGCGGGCGCGCCGGGACGAGTTCATCACGCGCGTCAATGCCGCTTACGGGCGCGGGGACGAAGCGCTGCTGAAGGAACTGGCGCAGGAGTGGGCTGCCGGACCGGCCACGGAGCGGGCGGAGCTCAGCGAGAGCGAGGAGCTCTACGCCCGGCTGGACTGGCTGACCCAGCGCAAAGAGCTGCTGACGGTCCTTGCCCAGGAGCTGGAGGAGAGCGCGATCGGGGCCATGCTCCGGATGGCGCCCGACGATCCGGACCGGCTGCTCGACGAGATCGCCGAGCAGCTGCTGGGCGAGGTCTCGCAGCGCGAGGCGGAGCTTGCGGGGCTGGTGCAGTAGCGTTTCCGGTGACTCTGGAGCGTGACTCCGGAGCGTACGCACGAGAGAAGGCATGACCCATGAATTTCGCTCCGCTGCCCTCGGTGGATGTCGCGGCGGTGCCGTCGGACGGTCTGGTGCTGGACGTCCGGGAGAACGACGAATGGGCCGCCGGGCACGTCGAAGGTGCCCTGCACATTCCGATGAGTGACTTCGTCGGCCGCTTCGGTGAGCTGACCGAGGCGGCCGAGGACGGTCGGCGCGTGCATGTGATGTGCCGGGTCGGCGGCCGCTCGGCCCAGGTCACCCAGTACCTGGTGCAGCAGGGCATCGACGCCGTGAACATCGACGGCGGAATGCTCGCCTGGGACGGTGCCGGACGTCCGATGGTCACCGACAACGGCACTCCGGCCTTCGTCCTCTGAGCCGGCCGGGGTCCCGTCGGGTCCGCCCCGGGTGGTTCCGGGTCGGGCCCGTTGTCCTCAGCTGAGGGGATGAGCGGCCAGCAGGTCGCCCAGTGCTTCCTCATGCGCCGCCGCGGGGCCGAGCGAGAGCTCGATCTGCTTCGCCCAGGCGTGGAAGCGGTGCAGCGGGTAGTCGGTGTCCGCACCGAAGCCGCCATGCAGATGCTGTGCCGTCTGCACGATCCGGCGGACGCCGTCCGAGGCCCAGATCTTCGCCACCGCGACATCGCCCGCGACGGGCAGCGCGCCGGCTGTGCCCGTGGAGATCCGCCAGGCCGCCTGCCAGAGGGTGACTTCCATGGCCCGCAGATCGATGTACCGGTCGGCCGCCTGGACAGCGACGGACTGGAACGTCGCGATGGGGAACCCGAACTGCTCGCGTTTTCCCGTGTATTCGCTCGTCATGGACAGCACCGTCTCGCCAAGTCCCAGCGCGAGCGCGCAGGTTCCGGTGGTGAGCAGGGCGCGTAGCCACTCCCAGGCCCCCGGGTTGCCGATCAGCGCGCGGTCCTCGATCCGTACCCCCTCGAGCCGCATCTCGGCGAGCAACTCGCCGTTGGTGGAGACCTGTTCGACCAGCGTGACGCCTTCGGCGGTGCGGCCTACCAGTGCCAGTACGGCGCGGCCGTCGGCTGTGTGGGCGGGCACGGCGATCCAGTCCGCGGAGTGGGCCCACGGCACGCCTGACTGCACCCCGTCGAGTACCCAGGCCGAACTGTCGCTGTCATGGCCGGAGTCGCTGCTGTCGTCACCGCTGGACCGGTCGCTCTTCCCGCTGCTGCTCCGGACGGCGGTGACGGCGAGTTCGGCCGGGTCGTGGCCGGTGAGGCCGTTGGCCCCGGCGGTGAGCACCAGCTCGCCCCGGCCGACACGGGGCAGCAGTTCGGCGGCCAGAGCGGGATCGCCGTCGCGTTGGAGCGACATCGCGACCGCGCTGGTCTCCAGCAGCGGCACCCGGGCGAGCACCTTGGCCGACTCCCGCAGGACCAGGCAGAGCGCGACCGGATCGAGCCCGGCCCCGCCGTGCTCCGGCGCCAGCGTCAGGCCCAGCAGGTCGCCCGCAGCCAGCTGGGCCCAGAGGCGGCGGTCGATGTCCTCGGCCACCGCGCCCGGGGTGAGAGCGGGGCTCGGCACTCCGTCGGGCTCGACGCCCGAGAAGACCGCCCTCGCTGCCTCGACGGCCGCCTGCTGCTCCTCGGTGAAGGTGAAGTCCACTGCCCTGACCTCCTGCGAACCGCTGCGCTCGTACTCGGACCTGACGGGTCGTCAAGATAGAACAGGTTCTACAAGAAGGGAACAGTAGAGAGGAGGAGGGCAGACGGGGAGGGCAGCGTCCTGCGGGATCCGCTGATGTCAGCGGTCGAAGTCGAGCTCCACCTCCGGTGTGACCGGATGCGACTGGCAGGCCAGCACATAACCCGCCCCCGTCTCTTCCGGCTCCAGCGCGAAGTTGCGGTCCATCCGGACCTCACCGGAGACCAGAAAGGCTCTGCATGTCCCGCACACCCCACCCTTGCAGGCGTACGGCGCGTCGGCACGGCCGCGCAACACCGTCTCCAGCAGTGATTCGCCGTCCTGGACCGGCCAGCTGCCTGAGCGGCCGTCCAGCCTCGCGGTCAGTGTGCTGTGTGCGGGTGCCTCGACGTGGGTGGGGGCGGTCATGGCCGGCCCGTCGTCGACGTGGAAGATCTCCTGGTGGATACGGGCCCGGTCGACACCGAGGCCGTGCAGTGCGCCTTCGGCCGCCAGGACCAGACCGAACGGCCCGCACAGGTACCAGCCGTCCACCTCTCCCACCGAGAGCAGCGCGGGCAGCAGCCCGGTCAGTCGCTCCCGGTCGAGCCGGCCGGACGGCAGACCGGCCTGCTGCTCCTCGCGGGAGAGCACCGTCACCAGCTGAAAGCGATCCGGGTAGCGGTCCTTGAGGTCGGCCACCTCGTCCAGGAACATTGTCGAGGCCGCGGTCCGGTCGCTCCGGATCAGACAGAACCGGGCCGCCGGCTCCCGCGCCAGCAGTGTCGACGCGATCGACAGCACCGGGGTGATGCCGCTGCCGCCGACGATCGCCGCGTAACACCCGGCGCGCGGCGTGAGCACGAAGCGTCCCATCGGGGGCATCGCTTCGACCTGGTCGCCGACGGCGAGCTCCTTGAGGGCGTACGTGGAGAACGCACCGCCGTCGACCAGCCGGATGCCCACCCGCAGAGCCGGATCGGCCGGTGCCTCGGTGGCCGGGGCGCAGATCGAGTACGAACGCCGGATCTCCTCGCCGTCGACCGTGTAACGCACGTTGAGATGCTGACCGGGCTTGTGGCGGAAGGTCTCGCGCAACTCGGCCGGTACCGTGAAGGTGACGGCCACCGAGTCGTCGGTCAGCCGCTCGATCGCGCGGACCCGGAGCGGATGGAACATCTACAACTCCTTGAAGTGGTCGAACGGCTCGCGGCAGCTCACGCAGCGGCGCAGCGCCTTGCAGGCAGTGGAGGAGAATCGGCTCAGCAACTCCGTGTCCGTGGAGCCGCAGTGCGGGCACCGCACGGACAGGGCGAGCGGCACCGGACCGCCGGACGGGCCGGTGTCGCGCGGCGGCGCTATGCCGAACTCGGCGAGCTTGCGCCGCCCTTCCACGCTGATGTCGTCCGTCGACCAGGCCGGTGCGAGGACGGTGACCACGGAGACCTCCGGTATCCCGTGGTCGTGGAGCACCTGCTCGATATCGGCGGACATGGCCTCGATCGCCGGGCAGCCGGTGTACGTCGGGGTGAGGCGGACCGTGACCTTGCCGGGGGCGAGCACCTCCACCCCGCGGAGCACGCCCAGCTCCTCCAGGGTCAGGACGGGCAGCTCGGGGTCGGGCACGGACCCGGCGAGCCTGCGCACCTCCTCCTCGAGCAGCGTCCCGGTCACCATGACGCTCCTGGGTGGCTGCGGTGCAGATGCTGCATCTCGGCGAGCATCCGGCCGAAGGGTTCCGTGTGGATGCCCTGCCGCCCCGCTCCGGCTGTCCAGGCCCCGGACTGCGGGCCGGCCGGCACGGTCAGCGTTGCCTGCTCCAGCACGCCGGTGACGGTCGCCAGCCAGCTGTCCTGCAGCGTCTGCCAGTCGATCTCCACGCCCTCGACCGGCTGGAACAGCTCACCGGTGAACCGCCACAGGGCGTCCACCCCGTGCTGCATCCGCCGGCGACTGTCCGCCGTACCGTCGCCGAGTCGCAGCGTCCACTGCTCGGCGTGGTCCTGGTGGTAGGCGACCTCCTTGACGGCCTTCGCCGCCAGTCCGGCGAATTCTCCCTCGCCGGCTGCCAACTGCTCGTACAGTCCCCGCTGATGGACGGAGAAGTAGAGCTGACGGGCGATGGTGTGGGCGAAGTCGCCGTTGGGCTGCTCGACCAGCTGGACGTTGAGGAACGCTCGTTCCTCGCGCAGGAACGCCAGCTCGTCCTCGTCCCCGGCGAGCGAGAGCAGCACCCGGGCCTGCCCCAGCAGGTCCAGGGCGATGTTGGCGAGGGCCACCTCCTCCTCCAGCACGGGTGCATGGCCCGCCCACTCCCCCAGCCGGTGCGACAGCACCAGCGCGTCGTCGCCCAGAGCGAGGGCCGCGGTCACAGGTGCTTCACCCCGTCCGGGATCTCGTAGAACGTCGGGTGCCGGTAGGGCTTGTCGCCGGCCGGCTCGAAGAACGAGTCCTTCTCGTCCGGCGAGGAGGCCGTGATCTCCGTGGACGGCACCACCCAGAGGGAGACGCCTTCGGAACGGCGCGTGTACAGATCGCGGGCGTTGCGCAGGGCCATCTCGGCGTCCGGGGCGTGCAGGCTGCCGGCGTGGGTGTGGGAGAGGCCGCGCCGCGACCGCACGAACACCTCCCACAGCGGCCAGTCCGTCGAGCTGCTCATGCCGTCGCCTCCGCGGTCGGTGTGGTGTGCTTTTCTGCGTGGTGCTTCACGGCGTACGCAGCCGCCGCGTCCCGTACCCAGGCGCCCTCTTCGTGTGCCTGCCGCCGCTGTGTGAGGCGCTGTTCGTTGCACGGGCCGTTGCCCTTCAGGACCTCCTGGAACTCTGTCCAGTCGATCGACCCGAAGTCGTGGTGTCCACGCTCCTCGTTCCACCGGAGGTCCGGGTCCGGGAGGGTGAGCCCCAGCGCCTCGGCCTGCGGGACACAGATGTCGACGAACCGCTGCCGCAGCTCGTCGTTCGAGTGCCGCTTGATCTTCCAGGTCATCGACTGTTCCGAGTGTGCCGACGCGTCGTCCGGCGGGCCGAACATCATCAGGGACGGCCACCACCAGCGGTTCACCGCGTCCTGGGCCATCTCACGCTGCGCCGGGGTGCCGCGGCCGAGGGTGAGCAGCAGCTCGTACCCCTGGCGCTGGTGGAAGGACTCCTCCTTGCAGATGCGGACCATGGCACGGGCGTACGGACCGTACGAGCAGCGGCACAGCGGCACCTGGTTGGTGATTGCGGCGCCGTCCACCAGCCAGCCGATCGCGCCGACATCCGCCCAGGTCAGCGTGGGGTAATTGAAGATCGACGAATACCTCTGGCGGCCCGCGTGGAGCTTGTCGAGCAGCTCTTCGCGACTCGTCCCGAGGGTCTCCGCCGCACTGTAGAGATACAGCCCGTGTCCTGCCTCGTCCTGCACCTTGGCCATCAGGATCGCCTTGCGGCGGAGCGAGGGGGCGCGGCTGATCCAGTTGGCCTCGGGCTGCATGCCGATGATTTCGGAGTGGGCATGCTGGGCCATTTGCCTGACCAGCGAGGCCCGGTAGGCGTCCGGCATCCAGTCGCGCGGCTCAATGCGCTCGTCGGCTGCCACCGCGGCGTCGAACGCGGCCAGCTGGGCGCCGTCAGCCCCGTCGGGGCCGCCCGCTGCCGCCTGCACCGTCCCTTGAGCCTTCGCCTGCGCTGTCTGGTCCGCAGTCATTGCCGCCATCCCGGGCTCCCTACCGACCGATCGTTCGGTTCAATGACTTCAATGGTGGGTCGGCGGCCCGTAGGGTGTCAACCCTGTGGATAACTGACCGGGGTTCGACGGGGATCGGGGCAGGATGGATTCGTACGACGACAGGGGTGTCGGAGGCGGGAACGGAAGCGTCGGGCCGGAGGCGGAGCAGCGCGAGGACGCGCTGTTCGACACCGGCCAGGACGCCGGTTCCGCCGCAGCGCCCGCGCCGCTCCGTGCCGGCATCTCCGGTCTGTCTCTTCCGTACCAGATCGGTGCCGTGGTCGCGCTGTCGATCATCGGTCTGATCGCCTGTACTCACCTGGCCATGGTGTTTCTGCATGTCGCCCCCTCCAACACCCTGACCAAGCAGCACGGCAAAGTGGTCGACGACTGGGTCTATCCCGAGTTCGAACAGAACTGGAAGCTCTTCGCGCCGAATCCGCTGCAGCAGAACGTCGGTGTGCACGTCCGGGCCGAGATAGCCGGCGCCGACGGACGCCGCACGACTCCCTGGATGAGCCTCTCCGGCGAGGACGGCAAGGCGATACGCGGCAATCTCCTCCCGAGCCACGTCGATCAGAACGAGCTCCGTCGTGGCTGGGACTTCTACCTCAACTCCCACGACACCGAGAATCGTCCGAACGGCCTGCGGGGCGAACTCGCCGAGCGCTACATCCGCCGCATCGTGATGCTCCGCCTGAGTGAGCACGACTACGGCGGTACCGTCGAGCGCATCCAGGTGCGCTCCGAAGTGCGCTCCGTCGCGGCGCCGCCGTGGAGTACGGAGAAGATCAGCACCAGGCCGAACTATCGGGTGCTGCCGTGGTGGACCGTCACCCCCGCCGACCTTCCCGAGAGTGCCAAGGAGGCGGACAAGTGAGCACGCCCTCCCACGACCGCAGGCTCGCCCGCGGTGTCCAGCGCATCACGTCCTCGGCCCTCGGGCCGTACCAGAGCGCTGTCATCCGGATCGGTTTCGCTGTCACTTTTCTGCTGTTCCTGCTGCGCGAGCTGCCGCACCGCCACGAGATGTACGGCCCCGACTCCCCGTGGAGCTGGGGTATGGCGAAGCAGCTCATATCCGGCAACGAAGCCTTCTCCGCGCTCCTGTGGTCGGACAGCACGGTCTGGTTCGAGCTCGTCTATGCGGTCGCCCTGCTGTCCGCCGCGCTGCTGATGGTCGGCTGGCACACCCGCGCGATGTCCGTCCTCTTCATGGTCGGTGTGCTCTCGCTGCAGAACCGCAGCATCTTCTTGGGCGACGGTGGTGACAACGTCATCCACCTGATGGCGATCTATCTGGTGCTGACGCGCTGCGGGCAGGTCTGGTCGCTCGACGCGCGGCGAGCGGCGCGGGAAGCGGCTGCTGAAGGGGCGCGCTCCGGTCGGCCGGGGCGGAATGTGGCCGGTGCCGTCCTCTGGGTGGGGCTCGGCCTGGTTCTCGTGGCGGGCTCGGTGGCCGACGGCTTCGGCGGTACCTGGTGGCTGCCGGCCCTGTTCTGGGTGCTGTGGATCGGCCACGGGGTCTGGTGGGCCGTGAACCGCTACGCACCGCGGAGCGAGCCGCGGGCCCTGCTCGATGTGATCGCCAACCTCGTACACAACGCCACGCTCGTCGTGATCATGGCCGAGGTCTGTCTGATCTACGCGACAGCGGGCTGGTACAAGATCCAGGGGTCGCGGTGGCAGGACGGCACGGCGCTCTACTACCCGCTCAAGCTCGACTACTTCACGCCCTGGCCCGAACTGTCCGGCATCCTCGCGTCCAGCAGCGTGATGGTCATGATCCTGACGTACGGCACGGTCATCGTGCAGGTTGCCTTCCCCTTCACCCTCTTCAACCGGCGCGTCAAGAACGTCCTGCTCGTCGCAATGATGTGTGAGCACGCCGGCATCGCCCTGCTGCTGGGTCTGCCCTTCTTCTCGATGGCGATGATCGCCGCAGATTCCGTCTTCCTGCCGACGGTCTTCCTGGTCTGGCTGGGCGGCCGGGTGACGCTCGGGCGGCAGCTGCTGTTCTCGCGCGCGGTCCAGGTGCCGGGGCAGCGGCGCAGCGGCGAGGAGGAGGCCCCGCAGCACAGCGGAAGCGGTGGCCATACGCTCGTCGGGTGAGCAGTGATACCGGCAGCACCGGCCCTACCAGCAGTCCCAGCAGTGTCAGCAGCGAGGATCCGTCGAGCGCAGGCCTTGCCGCGGGTGAGCCGCCCGTGGAGCCGATGCAGTACGACGACGGGTTCGGGGCGGAGATCGGTGTCGGGCCGCATGCGCTGCCCTGGCCCGAGGGCGAGCGTTATGACCCGGAGCTGCTCGCCCACGGCGACCGGCGCAATGTCGGCGACGAGTACCGCTACTGGACGCGGGAGGCGATCGTCGCCGATCTGGATCTGCGTCGGCACGACTTCCACGTGGCGGTGGAGAACTGGGGCCACGACTTCAACATCGGGTCGGTGGTGCGCACCGCGAACGCTTTCCTCGCCAAGGAGATCCACATCGTCGGGCGGCGGCGCTGGAACCGGCGCGGCGCGATGGTCACCGACCGGTACCAGCATGTGCGGCACCATTCCGACACGGCGGATCTGACCGCCTGGGCGGCGGCCGAGGGGCTGCCGATCATCGGAATCGACAATCTGCCCGGGGCGGTGCCGCTGGAGCGGACCGAGCTGCCGCGCCGATGTGTGCTGCTCTTCGGGCAGGAAGGGCCGGGTCTTACGGAAGAAGCCCGCAAGCACGCCGCGATGGTCTGCTCGATCGCGCAGTTCGGCTCGACGCGGTCGATCAACGCGGGGGCTGCGGCGGCCATCGCCATGCATGCGTGGGTGCAGCGGTACGCCGATATTCCGGAAGCCGGGGTCTGAGGGGACGGGGACACCGGAGCCAGGGGGTTCTGCCTGCCCCCTGGCTCCTGCTCCTGCGCCCCCGGCGCCGGAAGGACTGAATGCGGCCCCTTGCTAGGCCTGGCGGCGGACCTCCACCATGCGGAAGCGGTTCGATACGAACGCTCCGTCGCACAGGGCGGAGTTCGCCGCAGGGTTGCCGCCCGAGCCGTGGAAGTCGGAGAACGCCGCGGTCTGGTTGACGTACACCCCACCCGTCAGGTTCAGCGAGAGCTGGGCCGACTCCTCCAGGCAGACGTCCTCCACCGCGCGCTCCACCTCCGGCGAGGTCGTGTACGCACCGACCGTCATCGCGCCCTTGTCGCGGATCGTGCGGCGCAGCAGTTCCACCGCGTCCGCCGTCGAGTCGACCGCGACCGCGAAAGCGACCGGTCCGAAGCACTCCGAGAGATAGGCCGCCTCGTCGTCCGGCTTGGTGCCGTCGAGCTTGACGACGAGCGGGGTGCGGACCACGGCGTCCGGGAACTCCGGGTTTGCCACCTCGCGCGACGCCAGGGCGATTTCGCCCAGTCCGGCCGCCGCCTCCAGCCGGGCCTTCACCTCAGGGTTGACCAGTGCACCGAGCAGTGCGTTGGCCCGGGCATCGTCCCCCAGCAGGGCGGTGACCGAGGCGGCGATGTCGCCGACCACCTCGTCGTACGTCTTGTCGCCGGCGTCCGTCGTGATGCCGTCGCGGGGGATCAGCAGGTTCTGCGGGGTGGTGCACATCTGGCCGCTGTACAGGGAGAGGGAGAAGGCCAGATTGGACAGCATGCCCCGGTAGTCATCCGTGGAGTCGACGACGATCGTGTTGACCCCGGCCTTCTCCGTGTAGACCTGGGCCTGGCGGGCGTTGGCCTCCAGCCAGTCGCCGAAGGCGGTGGATCCGGTGTAGTCGATGATCCTGATCTCGGGCCGGACCGCCAGGGTCTTGGCGATGCCTTCGCCCGGCCGCTCGGCGGCCAGACAGACCAGGTTGGGGTCGAAGCCGGCCTCACTCAGCATGTCGCGGGCCACCTGCACCGTGAGCGCCAGGGGAAGCACGGCGCGCGGATGCGGCTTCACCAGGACGGGGTTACCGGTGGCGAGGGAGGCGAAGAGGCCCGGATAGCCGTTCCACGTGGGGAAGGTGTTGCAGCCGATCAGCAGCGCGATGCCGCGGCCCGCCGAGATGAACGACTTGTGCAGCTGGAGCGGGTCGCGCTTGCCCTGGGGCTTGGACCAGTCCGCGGTCCGCGGGGTGCGGATCTGCTCCTCGTACGCGTACGTCACCGCTTCCAGGCCGCGGTCCTGGGCGTGCGGGCCGCCCGCCTGGAACGCCATCATGAAGGCCTGCCCGCTCGTGTGCATCACGGCGTGGCCGAACTCATGGGTGCGGGCGCTGATCCGCGACAGGATCTCCAGACAGACCAGGGCCCTGGTCTCGGGGCCCGCCTCGCGCCAGGCGGCCATCCCCGCACGCATCGCCGGAAGCAGCACGTCCAGGTCGGCATGCGGATATTCGACGTCGAGCTCCGGACCGTAGGGAGAGACCTCTCCGCCCGTCCAGCCGTCGGTGCCCGGCTGGCCGAGGTCGAGCCGGGTGTGCAGCACGGCGTCGAACGCGGCCTTGCCCTCGGCAGCGCTCAGGCTGCCCGGGGCGCCTCCGTCGCCGTACGCCTTCGGATGCTCGGGATGCGGGGACCAGTAGGCGCGCGTACGGACCGCGTCGAGGGCCTGGTCGAGCGTGGGGCGGTGCTTCTCGGACAGCAGTTGCGGGGAAAGCTCGGCGGCCATGACGGACCAACTCCTCATCGAGCTGGGCAGGGACGGGCGGACAGAGTTAGAGTAACCGAACGATCGGTCGGGACAAGGGGGCCCACGGAACCTGTGGACAACTCGTAGGGGAGGATCGCGGACATGACCACGGCCAAGCGGGACACGTACACCCCGGAGACTCTCCTCACCGTCGCCGTCCGTGTCTTCAACGAGCGCGGTTACGACGGCACGTCGATGGAGCACCTGTCCAAGGCGGCGGGCATCTCCAAGTCGTCCATCTATCACCATGTCGCGGGCAAGGAAGAGCTCCTGCGACGTGCGGTCAGCCGGGCGCTGGACGGGCTCTTCGGGATCCTCGACGAGTCGGGGGCGAGTCGGGGGCGCGCGATCGAGCGGGTCGAATACGTCACTCGCCGTACCGTCGAGGTGCTGATAGCCGAACTGCCCTATGTCACGCTGCTGCTGCGCGTGCGGGGCAATACGACGGCCGAGCGCTGGGCCATGGAGCGAAGGCGTGAGTTCGACCAGCGGGTGGCCGATCTGCTGAAGGCGGCGGTCGCGGACGGTGATCTCCGCTCGGACGTGGACATACGGCTGGCGACGAGGCTGCTGTTCGGGATGGTCAACTCCCTGGTGGAGTGGTACCGGCCGCAGCCGGGCGGCGGCTCCGAGGGGGAGCAGCTGGCGGACACGGTGGTTCAGCTGGCGTTCGAGGGGATGCGTTCCAGCCGCTGAACCGCTCACGGCCGGACAGGGACGACCACCACCCTGCTCCTGGCCGACGTTCCGTGGGTGCCAGCCTTCCTGGGCGCTGCAGTGATACTCGCCGCCGTGGCGCCGACCGGCGGAGGCACGGGCGCGGCGGCGCGTGATCCGCGCCGAGGGCGGCCCCGTAATCTCTCGCGGGCGCGGCGCATGACGACAGCTACGGCACCTCGCCGCGTTGTCGGAACGCCCGAATACATTCAGCCTGCGGACGTCCTCCGCCCGCGATGCACCGCAGCTGACGCCGCGCGCTGATCACCAGGGATTGCGGGAAAGCCCTCAGCTGAGTTCGGTGGGGCGGTCCGGGCCCGGGGCCAGGTCGGTCTCCTCGAACACCAGGAGCGTGCGGGTGGAGAGCACCTCCGGGATCGACTGGATCCTGGTCAGGACCAGCTCGCGCAGCGACCGGTTGTCCGGGGTGTGCACCAGCAGCAGTACGTCGAAGTCGCCGCTGACCAGCGCGATGTGTGTCGCGCCTGGCAGTGCCTGGAGCTGCTCGCGCACCGTCCGCCAGGAGTTCTGGACGATCTTGAGCGTGATGTATGCGGAGGCGCCCTGCCCCGCCCGCTCATGGTTCACGCGCGCGCTGAAGCCGCGGATCACTCCGTCGTCGATCAGCCGGTTGATCCGGGCGTAGGCGTTGGCGCGCGACACATGGACGCGGTCGGCCACCGACCGTATCGAGGCTCGGCCGTCCGTCTGAAGCAGTCGGAGGATGTCGCGGTCGATGGCGTCGAGCGGGCGCGCGGGCGGCACCTGGCCAGGGTCCTCGACCCCGTCGGCCATTTGTTCAGCTGCCATGTCCCCGTGCCTCCCTGCCTTGGACGACCTGTCCCTATCCCAGGCTGTGGAGAACCGTTTGTCCACAGGCTGACGGCGCCTGTAGCCAAAATGCGCCCGCGACCGAACAATCGGTAGGTGAGGCGCACCACACCCGCGCCTCGGCCAGTGCTCGACATTTCGACGTATTCAGCCACCCCTCGATATCGGGCGACCCCTCGATGTCGCCAGACGCTGCTCGATATCCCTCGATGCCAGGAGGTGCTTGTCATGACGGTCCAAGAGCTGCCCGGCGCGGCCGCCTACCGGCCCACGCCGCCCCCGGCCTGGAAGCCGCTCACCGACCCCGCGCCGCTGCTCCCGGACCCCGAGCCGTACCGCGTGCTCGGTACGGACGCCGTGGCCGACGCAGACCCCGAGCTGCTTCTGCGGCTCTATGCCGAGCTGGTGCGCGGTCGGCGGTACAACGCCCAGGCCACCGCCCTCACGAAGCAGGGCCGGCTCGCCGTCTACCCGTCCAGCACCGGACAGGAGGCCTGCGAGATAGCTGCGGCGCTGGTGCTGGAGGAGCGCGACTGGCTCTTCCCCAGCTACCGCGACACGCTTGCGGCGGTGGCGCGCGGCCTCGACCCGGTCGAGGCACTGACCCTGCTGCGCGGTGACCGGCACACCGGTTACGACCCGCGCGAGCACCGCATCGCCCCGCTCTGCACCCCGCTCGCCACCCAGCTGCCGCACGCCGTGGGCCTGGCCCACGCGGCGCGACTCAAGGGGGACGACGTGGTGGCGCTCGCCATGGTCGGTGACGGCGGGACCAGCGAGGGCGACTTCCACGAGGCCCTGAACTTCGCGGCCGTCTGGCGCGCCCCGGTGGTATTTCTGGTGCAGAACAACGGATTTGCGATCTCCGTTCCCCTGGCCAAGCAGACGGCGGCGCCGTCGCTGGCGCACAAGGCGGTGGGGTACGGCATGCCGGGCCGGCTGGTCGACGGCAACGATGCGGCCGCCGTGCACCAGGTGCTCGGCGAAGCGGTGGCGCGGGCCCGGGCAGGTGGTGGCCCGACCCTGGTCGAGGCCGTGACGTACCGGATGGACGCGCATACGAACGCCGACGACGCCACGCGCTACCGCGGCGAGAGCGAGGTGGAGGCGTGGCGGGCGCACGACCCCATCCAGCTTCTGGAGCGGGAACTGACCGCGCGCGGACTGCTCGGCGAGGACGGTATCGAGGAGGCGCGCGCGGCTGCGGAGCGGATGGCGGCCGGGCTGCGTGAGCGGATGAACGCCGATCCGGTGCTCGACCCGATGGACCTCTTCGCCCATGTCTATGAGGAGCAGACCGCGCAGCTGCGGGAGCAGGCGGCCCGGCTGCGGGTGGAGCTGGACGCGGAGCAGGGCCAGGACGGTACGAGTGGTGCGGGGGACGGTCGATGACCACGGCGGCGATGGCCGGCGAAAAGACGGACAAGGCGAAGCCGGCCACCATGGCGCAGGCCCTCGGGCGTGCACTGCATGACTCGATGGCCGAGGACCCGACGGTGCACGTCCTCGGTGAGGACGTCGGCACGCTCGGCGGGGTCTTCCGGATCACCGACGGGCTGGCGAAGGAGTTCGGCGAGGACCGCTGTACGGACACGCCGCTGGCCGAGGCGGGCATCCTCGGTGCGGCCGTGGGCATGGCGATGTACGGGCTGCGGCCCGTGGTGGAGATGCAGTTCGACGCATTCGCCTATCCGGCGTTCGAACAGCTCATCAGCCATGTCGCCAAGATGCGGAACCGGACCGGGGGCGCCATGCCGCTGCCGATCACGGTCCGGGTGCCGTACGGCGGAGGGATCGGCGGGGTCGAGCACCACAGCGACTCCTCGGAGGCCTACTACATGGCGACGCCGGGGCTGCACGTCGTCACACCGGCCACGGTCGACGACGCATACGGGCTGCTGCGGGCCTCGATCGCCTCGGATGATCCGGTGGTCTTCCTGGAGCCCAAGCGGCTGTACTGGTCGAAGGCGGCATGGTCGCCGGACGCGCCGGTGGAGGTCGAGCCGATCGGGCGGGCCGTTGTCCGCCGTCCCGGGCGCAGCGCGACGCTGATCACGTACGGGCCGTCCCTGCCGGTCTGCCTGGAAGCCGCGGAGGCGGCGGTCGAGGAGGGCTGGGACCTCGAAGTGGTGGACCTGCGTTCGCTGGTGCCGTTCGACGACGAGACGGTCGCCGCTTCCGTGCGGCGCACCGGTCGAGCGGTCGTCGTTCATGAGTCGACCGGGTTCGGTGGCCCCGGTGGGGAGATCGCAGCTCGCATCACCGAGCGTTGCTTCCACCACCTGGAGGCGCCGGTGCTGCGGGTCGCCGGGTTCGACATCCCGTATCCGCCGCCGATGCTGGAGCGGCACCATCTGCCGGGCGTGGACCGGGTGCTCGATGCGGTCGCGCGGCTGCAGTGGGAGGCGGAGAGCTGATGCCGCAGGTGCTCGAATTCAAGCTGCCCGACCTCGGCGAGGGGCTGACCGAGGCGGAGATCGTCCGCTGGCTGGTGGAGGTCGGCGACGTGGTCGCCATCGACCAGCCGGTCGTCGAGGTCGAGACGGCCAAGGCGATGGTGGAGGTGCCGTGTCCGTACGGGGGTGTGGTGACCGCCCGCTTCGGCGAGGAGGGTACGGAACTTCCGGTCGGTGCACCGTTGTTGACGGTGGCCGTGGGGTCCACGGAGGGTGACCTCCCGGGAGATCTCTCCGGCAAGGGCGCCGACGGGGCCGAGTCGTCCGGAAACGTCCTGGTGGGGTACGGGACGGGGGCGCCGGCAGCGCGACGCCGACGGGTGCGGCCCGAGGCGATTTCCGCTGCCGCAGGGCCGGCGGCGCAGCCGGCCCCGGTGCCTGTGATGGATCATGCTCCGGCCCCGGGACCGGTCCCTGCGCCGGTTCCCGGTGAGGCGTCGGGGCCCGTGGCGGTCGTCTCTCCGTTGGTACGGAGGCTGGCACGGCAACACGATCTCGATCTACGGCAGTTGACGGGGTCGGGGCGCGATGGGCTGATTCTGCGGTCCGACGTCGAATCCGCGATCAGGGCCGCGGCGAACGGGACGGCGGTGGCGCCGTCGGTGCCGGTTCCGTTGCCACCCACCTCCTCGGGGCCGGCGCCGGTGTCGGCCCCGGCTGCCGGGCAGCGGATTCCGTTGCGCGGTGTACGGGGCGCGGTCGCCGACAAGCTGGCGCGCAGTCGGCGCGAAATTCCCGATGCCACGTGCTGGGTCGACGCGGATGCCACCGAGCTGATGGCTGCCAGAGCCGCAATGAACGGCGCCGGTGGTCCGTCCGCGGGGCCCAAGGTCTCGGTGCTCGCCCTGCTGGCCCGTATCTGCACCGCGGCCCTGGCCCGGTTCCCCGAGCTCAACTCCACGGTGGACCTGGAGGCCCGGGAAATCGTGCGGCTGTCCGCCGTCCATCTCGGCTTCGCGGCCCAGACGGAGCGAGGGCTGGTCGTCCCTGTCGTACGGGATGCGCAGTCCCGTAACGCGGAGTCGATCGGCGCCGAGATCGGTCGGCTGACCGAGGCGGCCCGGACGGGCACGCTGACGCCGGCTGAGCTGACCGGCGGCACGTTCACGCTGAACAACTACGGAGTGTTCGGGGTGGACGGGTCGACCCCGATCATCAACCACCCCGAGGCGGCGATGCTGGGTGTCGGCCGGATCGTGCCCAAGCCGTGGGTGCACCAGGGTGAGCTGGCCGTGCGGCAGGTCGTCCAGCTCTCGCTGACCTTCGACCACCGGGTCTGCGACGGCGGCACGGCGGGCGGTTTCCTGCGATATGTGGCCGACTGCGTGGAACAACCGGCGCTGCTGCTGCGCACGTTGTAGGAGGAAGACGAGGAGGGAGAGGGCGGGGAGGTTCAACGGGGACGTATGGCACGCATACTCGGGGCATGACCGCGTATGACGCCATCGTTCTTGCCGGAGGGGCCGCCAAGCGCCTCGGGGGTGCCGACAAGCCGGCCGTTCGGGTCGGTGGCCGGGCACTGCTCGACCGGGTCCTCGCGACCTGCACCGATGCCGCCACCAGTGTCGTGGTGGGCGGGCGGCGGCCCACCACGCGCGCTGTGACCTGGACACGCGAGGAACCACAGGGCGGGGGCCCGCTGGCGGCGCTCGACGCCGGGGTACGACATACGAGCGCGGAACGCGTGCTCGTACTCTCCGCCGACCTCCCCTTCCTGGAG
Organism: Streptomyces sp. NPDC005262; assembly: GCF_042872425.1. Classification (NCBI taxonomy): domain Bacteria; kingdom Bacillati; phylum Actinomycetota; class Actinomycetes; order Kitasatosporales; family Streptomycetaceae; genus Streptomyces; species Streptomyces sp. NPDC005262. The sequence continues at coordinate 121,720 of NZ_JBIAKK010000005.1, read as the reverse complement.
GAGAGCACGGTCGAGGCGCTTCTGGCCGCCGCCGGGCAGGAGGACCGCGACGGGGCCCTGTGCGTCGACCAGAACGGCCGGGACCAGCCCCTGGTCGCGGTCTACCGCGCCGAACCGCTCCGCCGCGAGCTGGCTCTGCTCGCCACGGAGCACGGTGGTCTGGCCGGACTGCCGCTGCGGTTGCTGACACACGAATTGGACCTCGCCCGCGTCGAGGCGGGTCCGCTCGCCTCGTTCGACTGCGACACCTGGGAAGACATTGCCGCAGCCCGGGCCCGTATCAGAGAGCATGGGAACGTGCTGGACGAATGGATCACCGCAGTCAAGAACGAACTGGGCATCGAACTCGACGTCGACACCGGCGTCCTGCTCGACCTCGCCCGCGATGCCGCACACGGTGTCGCCCGGCCCGCCGCGCCCCTGACGACGTTTCTGGTCGGGTACGCGGCGGCGAAGGCGAGCAACGGCGGGGGCGGACCCGAGGCGGTGGCCGAGGCTGCTCGCAAGGCGGCCGCGCTCGCCCTCCGCTGGGCGGACGAGGCCGAGACGCCGTGACGGCGTACCAGCGTGGGGCCGAAGGTGGCCCGGCGGCGGAGCGGGCACCGGGGTCTCCGCCTGCTCCGGGGAGCAGGCCTCCGACGGCTGAGCATGCCGCCGCGGTTGCTCCGCCGGAAGACGCTGCCGTCGGGGCGGTCGGGGCGGTCGGGGCCGAGAAGGAAGCCGGTGCTGTCGAGCAGACCCGTTCGACGGAGGCAGGCCGGGTAGCAGGGGTGGCCGACGGCGATGAGCAAGCCCCGGTAGCGGAGGTGACTAGTGCTGCCGATGTGCTCCGGGCGGCCGACGTGACCCGCGCTGCCGAGCAGGCCCATGACGCCGAGGCGGACCGTGCTGCCCAGGCGGACCGTGCCGCCGAGCGGGCCCGTGCCGCAGAGGAGGACCGAGCTGTCGATCAGGCGCTTGCGCTGGTTGCGGGGCAGTCCTCGCGTGAGCCTCGATTCGTGGCTCAGTCGCGGCCCCAGGCCAGGGCATCGGTGCAGAGCCCCCGACAAGGCGCTGAACAGAGTTCCGGTCAGAGCACCGGACGCGGACCCGCCCCCAGCCTCGCCGCCGGAAGTTCCGGGGGCAGCCCTCGCCAGAGTTCCGACCGCAGTTCCGGGCACAGCGATGACCGGAGCCCCGGTCACAGCCCCGCCCGGAATTCCGGCAACGGTTCTGGTAACGATTCCGGTCACGATTCCGGCGGGAGTTCCGGTCAGGGCCCGGCTCGAGACCGACGCGGACAGGCCACCGCCTGGAGTGAGGCCCGTGCTCTTGCCGCGCGGGCCGGGCGCGGCGCCGCCCCCCGAACCCAGCGGCTCTCCCTGGAGCGGACCCTCGGACACGTGCTGGCTGAACCCCTGGCCGCGCTCACCGATCTGCCGTCGTTCGACACGTCCGCCATGGACGGCTGGGTCGTCGCGGGCCCCGGTCCCTGGGCTCTCGGCAAGAGCGTAGGCGGGAGCGGAGAACTGGGCATCCTCGCCGGGCACAGCGCCCCGGTCCCGCTCCCCGACGGTGAGGGCGTACGGATTGCCACGGGCGCCCGCATCCCGGCGAATGCCACTGCCGTGATCCGGAGCGAACACGCTCATGTGGACGCGGAGAAGGGGCTGTTGTACGCACAACGGCAGGTGATCCCCGGGCAGGACATCCGGCCGCGCGGCCAGGAGTGCCGTTCCGGCGATCAACTGCTGCCCGCCGGAACCCTGGTGACACCCGCTGTCCTCGGTCTGTCCGCCGCCGCCGGATACGACGAGTTGGTGACGGTCCTCCGCCCGCGCGTCGACGTCCTCGTCCTCGGGGACGAACTGCTCACCGCCGGCCTGCCGCACGGCGGGCTGATCCGGGACGCTCTGGGCCCCATGATCGGACCCTGGCTGCGCGCCCTGGGCGCCGAGGTCTCCGCCCCGCGCCGTCTCGGCGACGACGCGGAGGCTCTCCAGCACGCCCTCACCACCTCCGAAGCGGACCTTGTCATCACCACCGGAGGCACTGCGGCGGGTCCGGTCGACCATGTCCACCCGGTCCTCGCCAAGATCGGTGCCGGGCTGCTGGTCGACGGCGTCGCCGTACGCCCCGGCCACCCGATGCTGCTGGCCCGGCTGCCCTCCGGCGGCCCGCATCTCGTCGGGCTGCCCGGCAATCCGCTCGCCGCCGTCTCCGGTCTCCTCACACTCGCCGAGCCTCTCCTGCGCGGGCTGGCCGGCCGCGCACCGGAAGCGCCGTACCGGGTCGTCGTACGCGACGAGGTGCACGGCCACCCGCATGACACCCGCTTGGTCCCCGTCGTCCATGGCGTCGGATCGGCAAAGGGTGCCGGCAGACCGGCAAGTGGCGGGGCCGGGGCCGGCGTCGAGCACGTCGTGCCTCTGCACTACAACGGCCCGGCCATGCTCCGCGGGATCGCCGCCGCCGACGGGTTGGCCGTCGTGCCACCGGGCGGGGTACGGTCCGGCACCGAGGTGGAGATCCTCGATCTGCCGTGGGCCTCGGCGACGCCGTGGACGGAAGGGTGTTTCACGTGAAACTTCCCGGCCACGACGCGATGGCCCGGCGGGTCGACGAGCACCTCGTGCCCACCCGGATCCTGCTTCCGCGCCGGGTCGTCGACCGGCCTCTCCGGCAGGTCGCCAAGCGGCTGTTGATGGCGATACTGGTCCTGGCCGCCACGGTGCTGATCGTCTGGCTCGACCGTTCCGGCTATCACGACGCCGCCGATGGCTCGGTGGATCTGCTCGACGCCGTCTACTACTCGACGGTCACCCTCTCCACCACGGGATACGGCGACATCACCCCGTACAGCGACAGCGCACGGCTGACCAATGTGCTGCTCGTGACACCGCTGCGCGTGCTCTTCCTGATCATTCTGGTCGGCACCACCCTGGAGGTCCTGACGGAGCGGACCCGGGAGGACTTCCGGCTGAACCGTTGGAGAACCAACTTGCGTGACCACACAGTTGTCGTCGGCTTCGGCACCAAGGGCCGGTCGGCGATCCAGACGCTCTGTGCCACCGGTCTGAAGAAGGAACAGATCGTGATCGTCGACCCGGCGACCAAGGTGATCGAGTCCGCCAACGGCGAAGGGTTCGTGGGTGTCGTCGGCGATGCGACGCGCAGCGATGTGCTGTTGCGGGCCGAGATCCAGAAGGCGCGACAGGTCATCATCGCCACCCAGCGCGACGACACGGCGGTGCTGGTCACACTGACCGCGCGGCAGCTCAATCGCGGCGCGAAGATCGTCGCTGCGGTCCGCGAGGAGGAGAACGCTCCGCTGCTGCGGCAGTCCGGCGCCGACGCCGTGATCACCAGCGCCAGTGCGGCAGGCCGGCTGCTCGGCCTCTCCGTCCTCAGCCCCAGTGCGGGCACGGTGATGGAGGATCTCATCCAGCAGGGCACCGGCCTCGATCTGGTCGAACGGCCGGTGATAAAGGCCGAGGTCGGCAAGAGCGTCCGGGAGACCGACGATCTCGTCGTGAGCGTGCTGCGCGGCCATCGGCTGATCGGTTACGACGATCCGGCGGCCAGTCCGCTGCAGTTGACCGACCGTCTGATCACGATCGTGCGTGTGTCGGGCGGCGCCCAGCCTCTGAATACGCCGCGCCAGCAAGGGGTGTGACGCCCTGCGATGACCCACCCGCGGTGAGTCGCGCGTGCTTCGGACGGAAGGCGGGCAACGTGCCGTCCGCATCGGACGGCAGGCGACCGCGACGCGTCGTAACCCCGCCACCGACCCGTCGCGCCGCCGCCACGGAGTAGCCTCGCCGCCATGCATGCGATCACAATTCCCGCACCCGGTGGCCCCGAGGCGCTCGTATGGGCCGAGGTCCCCGATCCCGTACCCGGCGAGGGCGAGGTCCTCGTCGAGGTCGTGTCCAGCGCGGTCAACCGCGCCGATGTTCTGCAGCGGCAGGGCTTCTACAACCCACCGCCCGGCGCTTCCCCGTATCCCGGTCTGGAGTGCGCCGGCCGGATCGCGGAGGTCGGCCCCGGTGTCACCGGCTGGTCGGTCGGCGACGAGGTTTGTGCGCTGCTTGCGGGCGGCGGTTACGCGGAGAAAGTCGCCGTACCCGCCGGGCAGCTGTTGCCCGTGCCGGACGGCGTCGATCCGGCGATGGCCGCGGCGCTGCCCGAGGTGACGGCCACGGTCTGGTCGAACGTGTTCATGGTGGCGCATCTGCGCCCCGGCGAGACGCTGTTGGTGCACGGAGGCTCCAGCGGTATCGGCACGATGGCGATCCAGCTCGCCAAGGCCGTGGGCGCACGGGTCGCGGTGACCGCGGGCGGTCCCGAGAAGCTGGCGCGGTGCGCGGAGCTCGGAGCCGACATCCTGATCGACTACCGGGAGCAGGACTTCGTCGAGGAGCTGAGCAAGGCGACGGACGGGGCGGGCGCTGACGTCATCCTCGACATCGTCGGTGCGAAGTACCTGGACCGGAATGTGAAGGCGCTCGCCGTCAACGGCAGGCTCGCCATCATCGGCCTGCAGGGTGGCGTCAAGGGCGATCTCAATCTGGGCGCTCTGCTGAACAAGCGCGCCGCGATCACCGCAACGTCCCTGCGCGGCCGTCCGCTCGCCGAGAAGGCCGCCATCGTCGCCGCCGTGCGCGAGCATGTGTGGCCGCTGATCGGCAGTGGCGTGGTCCGGCCGATCGTGGACCGTACGCTGCCGATGTCGGACGCCGCGGAGGCCCACCGGGTGCTGGAGTCCAGCACCCACGTCGGCAAGGTGCTCCTGCTCACACCGGCGGCGTCCTGAACGCAGCCGGAGACACAGCGGGCCCGGCACACGCTCCGGTGTGCCGGGCCCGCTGTTCGTATGTACGTGGATGATGAGATCGGGGTGCGGAAAGGACCGGCGTACGGCCCTTACAGGTACGGGCCCGATCGGATCGCTCCGTGCGGGTCCGAGCCGTCGTCGTCCTCGTGACCGCTGCCCGGCGGAAGTGCGCGGCGCATTTGTTCCAACTGCGCGCGCGCCGCCATCTGCTGGGCGAACAGTGCGGTCTGGATGCCGTGGAAGAGACCCTCCAGCCAGCCCACCAGCTGGGCCTGCGCGATCCGGAGTTCCGCTTCGGAGGGGACCGACTCCTCCGTGAACGGCAGGGAGAGCCGTTCGAGCTCCTCCACCAGCTCCGGCGCGAGGCCGTCCTCCAGCTCCTTGACGGAGCTTGCGTGGATCTCCTTGAGCCGGACCCGGCTCGCCTCGTCGAGAGGAGCCGCCCTGACTTCTTCCAGGAGCTGCTTGATCATGCTGCCGATGCGCATGACCTTCGCGGGCTGTTCGACCATTTCTGTCACCGGGACCTCACGCGATTCGTCGTCTGTGCCACCGCCGCCGCCGATCGCCATGCCGTCCTGTCCCACTACGAGGACTTGGGGGTGCTCGTGCGACCGTTCATTCCTCGGCATCTCCATGCCGCCATTGTCTCGCACACGTGCTGTTCAACAGGGTGGTGCCCCCGATTACGGTTGATCCACCATTCTCGGGGGCAACTAAACCGCCCGGTCAGCCCCGCAATCAGCCCTCGACCGCGGTGTCCGGCCGTGCGTCACCCGGCCCGGCGCGCCACGGTCTGCCGTGAGCGGGTGAACGCCGCCGCACCCAACCCGGCCAGCAGCGGCACCACCACGGCCAGCAACCCGATGGTCGCCCAGGGCAGCACGATCGGCGTGTAGGCGGATTCCATCGGCTGCACCCGCATGTTCTTCACGGCCTCACGCAGGTCGATGAGCCGGAGCGCCACCGCAGGCACGAGACCGGCCGCCGTGCCGAGCAGGACGCCGGTGAGCGCGACGACCAGGCACTGGAAACCGGAGAGGGTGCGCCGTACGCGTGGGGGTGCGCCCACCGCGCTGAGTGTGGTGAGGTCCGCCTCCGCGTCGGCCTTGGCCAGACCGGTCGCGATGGCGGCCGCGCCCAGCGTCACCACACCGGCGAACAGGGAGAGGAACAGCAGGATCGTGTCCTGCCGCCCGGACGGACCCGTCTCCGACTGGAGATAGATCCCACCGCCGGCCACTTCGACCGCTGCCGAGACCCGCTGGTCCTCGCTGTCCGTCGGCTCATGGGCGACCGCGTAGACACTGCCGTACATCTCGGTGTGCAGACCGAGCTGTTTCGCTGTCTTCAGGGGCAGGATCATGCGGACCCCGGGTGTGGTGGCGTACTGCTCGGGTGCCTGATACACCTTCAGCCGGTCGGTACGGGTTTCGGCCTTGCCCGGGTGCAGCTTGCGGTTCTTCTTGTCGTGGTCGCTGTACCTGTGGACGGCCTTGAGGGTAACCTCGCCGTTCTTCGCGTACGCCGGGTTGAGCAGTACGGGGGTGCCGGCGGCCAGGGCCTTGGCGGCCGCGGGGTCCTTGAGCTTCACATAGGTGGAGAGGAACTTGGCGTCGCCCAGGACGACGCCGTCCGCCATGCCGATGAACGGGCTCATGTACATCAACTCGTCCAGGCAGGCGGGCGACCGCATCAGTTTCCTGTGCTCTTCGGCGGAGAGACTCGCGGCGAGCTTCTTGGCGCCCTTGCCGACGAGCGGGCAGGAGTGGCCCTTGCCGGCGGGCTTGATCAGCTCGACCGAGCCGCAGCCGTTCTCCTCCTGGTAGTAGACGTTGCAGTCACTGCCCGCCCAGACCCGCCCGACATCGGCGTGTCCACCGGTGACGGCGAGGTTGCGTTCGACGGCGGCGCGGGCGAGCGGGAGCCGGTCGACCGCCTTGCCGTCGGTGGCGACGAGCGCGACCGTGCCCGGGGTGAGGTTCGCCGTGTACTCGAACTCCGACTCGGCCTGGCCGCTGGACATGTAGGTGGCGATGGCCACCGAACCCGCGACGGCTGCCATCACGGCCGCGACCGCGGGGGCCGTACGTCCTCGGTTGCGGGCCGCGTCGCGCAACGCCATCCGCGGGGAGAGCGGCAGCCTGCGGCCGAGTCGTCCGAGGAAGCCGACGATCACCGGGATGCAGCCGAGCAGGCCGAGTTCGGCGACGACCGACCCACCGGCGACCAGTGTCGAGTTGCCGCTGGTGCCGCCGTAGACCGAGACCGCGATGCCGATCAGCAGGGTGATGGAGCCGAGCACCGGCAGTACCCGGGAGCTGCGGCGGATGCCGCGGCGGCCGCTGAGCGACTCCAGCACGGACTGCCGGCTCGCCACGATCGCGGGTACGAGGGCTGCCAGCAGACCGGTGACCAGGCCGATCACGGCAATGATCAGCAGCTCCGACGGGCGCACGGCCAGTGAACCGAAGCGGTTTCCGGCCCAGCCCTCGATCATCGGGCGGAACACCGCCGTGAGCGCGAATCCGGCGGCGACACCGGCCACGGCACCGACGCCGCCGAGTACCAGCCCACCGGAGAGCACCACGGCCCGGACATGGCGCCGGTCGCCACCGCACGTACCGACGAGGCCGAGCTGGCGGCGGGAGCGGCGGGCGCCGACCGCGAAGGCCGGTCCGGCGAGCAGCACGAGCTCCAGGACGGCCATGGCGACCACGGTGATCAGCGCCGCGCTGAGCTCCTCGGAACCGCCGTACGAGCTGCCGCTCATGGACCGGGCCATCGGGACCTCGGAGTCCGGGGGCGGGTCGATGACCACCTGCCGGGACACGACGAGGACGCCCCGCGCGTTGGCGGCGAGCACGTCGGACCAGCTCACGCCGGCCCCCTCGGCTCCCTTGACCAGCCACTCCTTGGAGTCGGCGTTCGGCGGCAGCACCGTCTTGTCGTGCTCGGCCGTGTTCGTCCACGGGGCGATGACCGCTCCCGGATCGGCGTACAGCGCCACGGACTTGAGGTCGTCGGGTTGTTCGACGACCCCGGTGATGGTGTAGGTGCGCTCGGCGCCGTGCAGAGTGGTGCGCGAACCGACGTGCAGCCCCGACTTCGTCAGGAAGGGTTCGGTGGCAGCCATCTCGCCGTCGCCGTGCGGGAAGGCGCCCCGCACCAGGGTGACCTTGCCGCGGGCCATCGGGTCCGACGTCCGGAACTCGATGATGTCGGCGGTGGTGATGCCGTACCCGGTGGTGACGGTGGCCGGGACGGACTGGAGGCTGATCGCGTGCGCGCCTTCGGGGAGTGCGGTCCTTATGTCGATCGGCGGAACGGGTTCGTCGCCCGGCCCCGCACTGTCCTCCGAAGCCGGGCTGTACGACTGCCCGTCGGGCATCTGATGGATCGCACGCTTCCCCATCCCCGGGTCCCTGAACAGTGCGTCCGCGGAGCCCATCGAGGCCGTCAGCTTCTCGGCCCGGGTCGGCTCCACACTGCGGTACGTCACATCGACGGCCGTCACCCCGAGCACCGGCAGCGCGATCATCGCGACGACCAGGGCACTGCGGCCCTTGGCCCGCATCGCGTCGCGCCGGGCGATCCTGAGGGCGGCACGCCAGCTCGTGAACACGCTCACTTGGCGCCCTCGGCGGCCAGCAGTGATTCGGCATCGGCGGTCAGAGTCTGGTCGACGATCGAGCCGTCCCGGAGGAAGACGACCCGGTCCGCCCAGGCGGCGTACCGCGGCTCATGTGTCACCATCACCCCGGCCGCACCCTGGTCGCACCGGTTGCGCAGCAGCGCGAGGACGGCCTCGCCGGTCTCGGAGTCGAGCGCCCCGGTCGGTTCGTCGGCGAGCACCAGGCGCCGGTCCCCCACCAGCGCGCGGGCGATCGCGACCCGTTGCTGCTGACCACCGGACATCTCGTCGGGGAACCGGTCGGCGATCTGCAGGAGGTTCATCTCCTCCAGTGCGGCCCGCGCCTCCTTACGCGCCTTGCGCACGGAGACCCCGTCGAGCTCGCGCGGGAGGGAGATGTTCTCGGCGGCGGTCAGCGCCGGGATCAGGTTGTAGTCCTGGAAGACGTACCCGACGCTGCGCCGGCGCAGGGCCGCGACGCCCTTGCGGCCGAGGGTGGCGATGTCCTGGCCCTCGATGATCACCTGGCCGCCGGTCGCGGTGTCGAGACCACCGGCCAGGGTGAGCAGGGTGGACTTGCCGGAGCCGGACGGGCCCATCACGGCGACGAGTTCACCGGTGTGCACCGAGAGATTGATGCCGCGCAGGGCGTGCACCTCGGCGATGCCGGTGCCGTGGGTACGTGTGAGGGCGCGGAGTTCGAGCACGGGAGCGTCGACAGGCAGGGGCGCGGCGGCCGGCCGGGGCGACGGGGGTGCGGACGGGGCGTGCGAGGACATGGTGAGTGGTTCCCCCTCGGGAATGGTCTGTGGCCGGATCCGCGTACGCGGGCGGCCTGCGACGCGGCGGAAGGCGGTCGACGCCGTGCATGCGGGCGGGCGGCGCCGCGGTCGTCGAAAACAGCCCGATGCCGCGTACGCGGGTGATCAGCGCCGTGTACGCGGGCGGGCAGGCATGCGCGACTGGGCGTGGTTGGCCGTACGCGCCTCTGGCTCCGGATCCGTGGCGGCGGCCTCGGCGAGACGGACCAGCCGCGACTCGCAGTGGTCGAGCCAGCGGGCCTCGGCCTCGGCCTGGAAGATCAGCTGTTCCAGTACGAGCAGCCAGGCCACCTCGTCGCGGTTGCCCGGGACGTCGGCGAGGGCCTGTGCCTTCAGCCGGGTGTAGTCCTGCATCGCTCTCACGGTGTGGTGGCGCTGGGACTGGATGACGGCCCGGATGTCGACTCCGGGCGCGCCGACAGCCATGGCGAGCTTGATCGCCAGCTCGTCGCGGGGCGGGTTGCTCCGGTCGACGGGCGTCTCGAACCAGTTCCGCAGTTCGGTGCGCCCGTCGTCGGTGATCGAGTAGAGGGCGTGGCCCTGATCGTCCTCGCCGTCCTGGACGACCAGGCCGTCGCGTTCCAGCCTGCTGAGCGTGGTGTACACCTGGCCGACGTTCAGGGGCCAGGTGGAGCCGGTGCGCGATTCGAATTCGGTGCGGAGCTGGGAGCCGTAGCGAGGCCCGCGTTCCAGGAGGGCCAGGAGCCCGTGGCGGATCGACATACTCAGTATGTATACCGAGTATGTAGGTCGGTGCAAGCCCCTGATGCCTTCAGTTCGTGCGGCGCAAACGGAGCCCGAGGAAGCCCAGACCCAGCCCTATCAGGGCGATTCCGGCGCCCAGCGACACCAGTTGCACCTGCCGTGCGGCGGGCTGTTCGAGGCCCTGTGGTGCGAACCGGCCTGGCACCGGGGAGCCACTGGCCGTGGTTGTCGCCCTGATCGTCACCGAGGGCAGTGCCGCCGGTGCCGTCGCGGCGGGCAGCTGGTCGGTCTGTTCGAAGGAGTCGTCCCGTTTCGCGAGCTCCCGCCGGGAGAACGGCCGGCCGGGCCGCAGCCGCCCTTCCCCGGCCTCTCGCCCGGCGAGCGGGGGCTGCGCCTTGGGGCGCGCAGGCCGTCGGGTGGAAGGGCCGGCGGACGGTGAGGGTGAGCGCCGGTCCGAAGCGGACGGCGAGGGCGAAGGCGAGGGGGAGTCGGAAGCGGAGGACGAGGCCGAGGGTGACGGTGGGTCGGAAGGGGACGGTGATGCCGAGGTGGACGGTGATGCCGAGGTGGACGGTGATGCCGAGGTGGACGGTGATGCCGAGGCGGAGGGGGTGGCCGCTGTGTCGGCGGACGGGGTCGCAGCCGCCGGGCCGCGAGATTTCGACGGCGATTCGGCCGAAGGGGCGATGGGCCGCTTGGCCGAAGGGGCTATAGGCGGCTCGGCCGGTGTGGCTATGAGCGTATCGGCCGAAGAGGCGGCGGGCGGCTCGGCCGGGGGAGCGGCGGCCGGGGGAGCGGCGGCCGGCGCGGCCGGGGATTCGGCGGACGGCCCGGTGGACGGAGAGGAGGGGGGAGTCGTGGGGGTCTCGGGGGCCGCCGGAGCGGCTGCCGAAGGGCCGGTCGGTCTGCGTGCCGACCCCGGCGTCCAGCCGGTTTCGCGCTGATCCGCGCGCGCCTGACCCTGCACCGGCCCTAGCGCCGCCCCCGTCGCTATCACCAGACAGGCCAGGCACCTCGAAGCCCATGGGGGGATGAGTCCTGAAGCCATGAGGTCAGCGTCACATGTACCGATATGTCCGGCATCCGGTGGACCGGGAGACGAACCGGCCCGGCACACCTCACGCGTGCCGGGCCGTCACGTCCGTACGAACAAGAGCTGACGCCGAGCAGCGGTACCGCTGAAGGGGCTACCGCCGAACAGTGTCACCGGCTTGCTCAGGCCGGGTCGCCCGTGGAGATGCGCAGCTCGAAGTGGGCGCCCTTCTCGGGGACGGCGGTACCCGCGGAGGGGAACTGGTCGATGATCTGGTCCTCGGCATAGGTGTTCCCGGCGACCTCGATCGTCTTGATCGTCCAGCCCGCGGCCAGGGCGCATTCCTTCGCGGAGACGATGTCCTTGTACAGGAAGCTCGGTGCGTCGACCTTGTTCGGGTCGTCGCTGTCCTCCATGGCGTCCGTGCAGTCCTCGGTCTTCATCGTCCGGTTCCGCTCCGGATCCTTGTGCTCGCCGGCCACCGCCGAGCTGCTCGGGTCGCCGCCGTTGCCCGAGTCCGAGCCCGGGTCGTCCCTCAGCGACAGCACCGTGATCAGCCCGCCGATCGCGATCAGCGCGACCACGATCGAGCCCACGATCACGGGCATGTTCCGCTTGCTGCCACCACCGCTGCCGGAACCGCCACCACCCGCCGGGGTGAGGTCGTACGGCGCCGGTGTCCGGTACTGGTGCTGCATCGGAGCCGGGGTCCCGTACGCCGGGTTCGCCTGCGGGTAGCCGTACGACGGCGAAGGGGCAGGGGCCGGTGTCGGCGGTCCGTACGTTCCGGACTGCTGCTGGTACTGCTGCGGCTGGTACGGCATCTGCACGCTCTGCGGCGCCGGTGTGGACTGGTCGACCGGCGGGAAGACCGCCGAGCCGACGCCCGAGCCACTGTTCGCCGGTGCGCCTCCGCCGACGATCACCGGGGCGCCCGTCCGGCCGCCCGCGTTCAGCACGCGCGTGATCTCGTCCTGCATGGCCGCCGCGCTGGGGAAGCGCTCGTTCGGATTCTTCTTCAGCGCGCGGGCCACCAGCGCGTCCATCGCCGGGGTGATCGACCGGTTGATGGAGGACGGCGCGACCGGCTCCTCCTGGACGTGCGCGTACGCGATGGCGAGCGGGGAGTCCGCGTCGAACGGGATCCGGCCGGTCAGCAGCTGGAACAGCATGATGCCGACCGAGTACAGGTCGGAGCGCGCGTCCACGCCACGGCCGAGGGCCTGTTCGGGAGAGAGGTACTGGGGGGTGCCGACGACCATGCCGGTCTGCGTCATCGACGTGACGCCCGACTGCATGGCGCGGGCGATGCCGAAGTCCATGACCTTCACGACACCGCGCTTGGTCACCATGACGTTGCCGGGCTTGATGTCGCGGTGGACCAGGCCCATTTCGTGGCTGGTGTCCAGCGCGGCCAGCACGTCGCCGGTGACCTTGAGAGCCTTTTCGGCCGGCATCGCACCGTAGTTACGGATGTCCGCCTGGAGTACGGAGCCGAGCGGCTCCCCTTCCACGTACTCCATGACGATGTACGGCATCAGCGCGCCACCGAGCTCGTCCTCGCCGGTGTCGAAGACCGAGACGATGTTGGTGTGCTGCAGCTTGGCAACAGCCTGCGCCTCGCGCCGGAACCGCTCACGGAACGACTGCTCGCGCCCCAGCTCCGTGTGCAGCGTCTTGATCGCCACCTGGCGGTCGAGCGCGGAGTCGTACGCCAGATATACGGACGCCATTCCGCCTTCGCCGAGCAGGTCGCGGAGCTGGTAACGGCCGCCGGCGACCGAACCGCCCGCGTAGCGACCCTGGGCACCGTGTGCGCCGTCCTGGCTCATGACTTGCTCCCCCTAGGCGCGCGTCTCACGCGAAGATCCCTATTACGCGCCAAGTCTGCCCGAGGGGTACGACACGTCAAGCCGGGTGCCCGTTCCGTGACCCTACGCGCAGGAAGCGTCTCGGAAGCGTTACAGGAACCGCATGGAATTTGCGTGAGCGGTGCGGCAGCCGGTTGGATGGCCCGTCCCTCTCGAAACGGGGTCTCGGACAGAGGCTGTAGCGTGACGTGGCAATGCAGCAAGGCATGCAAGACACCGTGAGAACGCGCGGACGCGCGGACAGATACGACGGCGAGGACTGATGGCACCCGAACCCGAAGCAAACGGCGGCGGAGTTTCGGATGCGGCCGACTCCTGGGGCATCGGCGGTGTGGTCGGTGACGGACGTTATCGGATGACGCACCGGCTCGGCCGGGGCGGCATGGCCGAGGTGTTCGCGGCCGAGGACGTCCGGCTCGGACGTACGGTCGCCGTGAAGCTCCTCCGTTCCGATCTCGCCGAGGACCCGGTCTCCAAGGCCCGGTTCACACGTGAGGCACAGTCGGTCGCGGGCCTCAACCACCACGCGATCGTCGCGGTGTACGACTCCGGCGAGGACGTCGTGGGCGGCCAGACCGTCCCGTACATCGTGATGGAGCTCGTCGAGGGCCGCACCATCCGTGATCTGCTGCTCAATGCCGAGGCCCCGCCGCCGGAGCAGGCGCTGATCATCGTCTCGGGGGTGCTGGAGGCCCTCGCCTACTCGCATCAGCACGGCATCGTGCACCGCGACATCAAGCCGGCGAACGTGATCATCACGCACTCCGGTGCGGTCAAGGTGATGGACTTCGGCATCGCCCGTGCGCTGCACGGCGCGCAGTCGACCATGACCCAGACCGGCATGGTCATGGGCACGCCGCAGTACCTCTCCCCCGAGCAGGCACTCGGCAAGGCCGTCGACCACCGCTCCGATCTGTACGCCACCGGCTGTCTGCTCTACGAACTCCTCGCGCTGCGGCCCCCGTTCACGGGTGAGACGCCGCTCTCCGTCGTCTACCAGCACGTCCAGGACATCCCGGTCCCGCCGTCCGAGGTCGCGGGCGCGGTGCCGCCGGAGCTGGACGGGCTCGTCATGCGCTCGCTCGCGAAGGACCCGGACGACCGGTTCCAGAGCGCCGAGGAGATGCGCGGCCTGGTCCAGTACAGCCTGCAGATGCTTCAGGTGCAGGGCGGTCACACGGGCACCTGGAACACCGGCCCGGTCGCCGTGCACGAGGGGGGCAACACGCCCGCCATGGGCATGGCGGGCGGCACGATGGCGATGGGGCACCCGCAGCACGGCGACACCTCGCAGGGCCCGATACTGCCGCCGATGAACCCGGACGACGGCGGATACGACGGCGGTCACGGGGGCGGCGACGGCCGCGGCAAGCTCTGGCTGTTCGTCGTCCTCGCGCTGATCGCGATCGGCGCCGGTGTCGCCATCGCGGTCAACGCGGCGAACACCGGCGACAACAATCACAGGAAGACGCCGACCACGACCTCCAGCTCCCCGGAGCCGACGAAGAGCTCGGAGGCGCCCAGCGACGACGAGACGAAGGTGGTCCCGCCGCAGGACGAGACCACCGGTGGTGAGCAGCAGCCGAGCTGGCAGCCGTCCACCTCGCCGTCCGTGACGCCCAGCAAGCCGTCCGAGGCCCCGTCCGAGACCGCCTCCCCGCCGGACACCGGGGGCACCACCGGTGGCGGCACGACGACCGACGGTGGTACGAGCACGGACGGCGGCACCGGCACGGACGGTGGTACGACGACCGACGGCGGTACGACGACCGACGGTGGTACGACGACCGACGGTGGTACGACCGCCGACGGCGGCGGGACCACCACCGGTGCCAACGGAACGGCCGGAACCGCCGCGGGCGCCACTCCCTGATGCGCCGGGCCGTCACCCGGTGAAGGCCTCGCGCACCGCCTCGTACTCCCGCGTCCACCAGACCGCCAGGGCCGACACCGCAGGAAACTGCGGGTCGGCCCTTCGGTCGTGCAGGCGGTACCGCCAGTGCAGCATCCAGAAGTCGTTGAGCCGCTCCCACCACACCCGGTGCACCGCGGCGGCGAGTTCGGCGGCGCTCGCCCCGGCTGTCCGCCGGTAGGCCCCCGCGTACGCCCGTACCTTCTCCAGCTCCAGCTTCCCGGTCGGCTGTACGAAGAAGATCGCCGCGGCCCTCACCGCCTCCTCGGCGCGCGGCTGCACCCCCAGCCGGTCCCAGTCGATGATCGCCACCGGGTCCGCGTCCCGGTACAGCACGTTCAGCGGGTGGAAGTCGCCGTGCACCCAGCCGGTCGCCGGGATGTCGGGGGTGGGCGGCCGGTGGTCGGCGTACTGCTCCAGCAGGGCGCGCCGCTCGACGAGGCGGTGTTCGGCCAGTTCGTCGAAGGCGTCCCGCGGGCCCCGGCCGCGCGCCGCGGCCAGCAGATCGTCGATCAGGGCGAACGTGTCGGCGGCGTCCGGTCCGGCATGCCCACGCGGCTGGGCCACCCCCCTCTCCATCACCTGCGCGAGCCCGGTGTGTACGGCTCCGAGGAGCGCCCCGAGCCGTTGCGACTGGGTGGCGGTCAGCTGGGCGCCGACCCGGTGCAGTCCGTCGACCCAGGGGTGCAGGGCGTAGCACCGGCCGCCGATCTCCGTGACCGTGTCGCCCTCGGTGTCCTCGACGGGCGGGGCGACGGGCACCCCGAGTGACTGCAGTCGCTGGGTGGCGCGGTGCTGGCGGACGATCGTCGCGCGGTCGCCGGTGGAGTCGTCGAGGTGGTGCTTGAGGAAGTACGAGCCGCGGGTGGTGGAGACGCGGTAGCCGTGGTTGAGGAGGCCCAGGGTGATGGGCTTGCAGGTGAGGGGCTCACCGGCGTTCGGATAGCGGCGCAGCACCTCGCCGACCGGGGGAACAGGCGGGAGGGTTACAGATGAGCGCGGCACTCACCAAATGTTAGATCACGCTGTGTGGTGGCTCGGTTGACTTGCGTCGAAGTCCAGAGTGTGCATGGTGACGAAGTGCGGGTCGAGGCGGAGATAGACCGGCTCGAAGGGTTCGCCGTTGACCTGCAGCGGCGCCGCACCGAAGTACGTGCGCTGTTCCTCCGTGGGGTGCACGACCTCGGCGGGTCCGGTGAACTGCACCGACCACAGGTCGCCGCTGTCCTCGCCGCCGCCCTGGCCGGTGGCCGCCGCGTCGAAGTTGTCCACCCCGTACGCGACGACGGTGCCGTCGCACGACTCGTGGTGACCGGGACCGCTGTGCATCCGCAGGACCACGCGCCCGTCGATCACGAGATGGCGGGCCACCGCCAGGAACGGGAGAGCCCGACGGGTGGTCGCCAGCCGGCCGTACCGCACCCGGCGGATCAGCTCGATCGCTCGGACTTCCGTCACTTGGGGTTCCATCGCTCGGGGTTCCGCAGAAGACATGGGTCCACTTTCGGGTACCTCGAAGGGCGCAGAAAGAGGCCGCGGGCCCCGGTGATCGGGGACCAAGGTCCCGAAACCCGCAAATTCCCCCTGCGAAGCCCCGCCCGCGCGGTTCAGCGCCGCTCCGCCTGCAGCCGCGCCACATAGGCGGCGGCCTGCGAGCGACGCTCCATACCCAGCTTGGACAGCAGGCTGGAGACATAATTCTTGATCGTCTTCTCGGCGAGATGCAGCCGTTCGCCGATCACCCGGTTCGTCAGGCCCTCGCCGATCAGATCGAGGATGCGGCGTTCCTGGTCGGTGAGGGCGGACAGCTTGTCGTCACCCCGGGCCTCCTTGCCCTCGCGCAGCCGCTCCAGCACGCGCGCGGTCGCGACAGGGTCGAGCAGGGACTTTCCGGCCGCCACGTCCCGCACCGCGGTCAGCAGCTCATTGCCGCGGATCGCCTTCAGCACGTATCCCGACGCGCCCGCCATGATCGCGTCGAAGAGGGCTTCGTCGTCGGCGTACGAGGTCAGCATCAGGCAGTTGATGCTCTCGTCCTTGGACCGGATCTCCCGGCAGACCTCCACCCCGCTGCCGTCCGGCAGCCGTACGTCGAGGACCGCCACATCGGGCCGGGTGGCGGGGATGCGGAGCAGCGCGTCCGCCGCCGTGCCCGCCTCGCCGACGACCTCGATGTCGTCCTCGACCGCGAGCAATTCGTGCACTCCGCGGCGGACGACCTCATGGTCGTCCAGCAGAAATACGGTGATTTTTCCTTCTTCGCGCACAAATGCAGTCTCACACACTCCCCTCTTCCCTGCCGCTGAACGGCGGGATAACGTGCCGTTGTTCCGGCAGCCTGCAAGGCTGTTACCAGTGCTGTGACCAGCGAAAGTTCCCGACTTTTTCGATTTACTTGGAAATCCAAGCAAAATCGCAGGTCAGATAGGGTTTCGCAGTTGTGCGACGCACTGGGTAACGTGCCTTTGACAGGACGCTCGCCGGGGCACCTGTCACGCCTGTTCCCGGCCGAGCGGCACCCACCCCGTGCACGGGTACGGACACAGGCGAGCCGCACTGGTCTCCCGGCAGACCCCGGGGGCCGGACCGACGGAGGAGCACGCACGTGACCGTGGAGAGCACTGCCGCGCGCAAACCGCGACGCAGCAGCAAGCGGACCAGCGCCGCGAAGACGCCACAGAGTTCCGAGCCCGAGCTCGTACAGCTGCTGACGCCCGAGGGCGAGCGGGTGGAGCACCCGGACTACGAGATCGACCTGACCGCGGACGAGCTGCGCGGTCTGTACCGGGACATGGTCCTGACCCGCCGCTTCGACGCCGAGGCCACCGCGCTTCAGCGTCAGGGCGAGCTGGGCCTGTGGGCCTCGCTGCTCGGCCAGGAGGCCGCCCAGATCGGCTCCGGCCGGGCGCTGCGCGACGACGACTATGTCTTCCCGACCTACCGTGAGCACGGCGTCGCCTGGTGCCGCGGGGTCGACCCGACCAATCTGCTCGGGATGTTCCGCGGTGTGAACCACGGCGGCTGGGACCCGAACACCAACAACTTCCACCTGTACACGATCGTCATCGGCTCGCAGACGCTGCACGCCACCGGCTACGCCATGGGCGTCGCCAAGGACGGCGCGGACTCGGCCGTGATCGCGTACTTCGGTGACGGCGCCTCCAGCCAGGGCGACGTCGCCGAGGCGTTCACCTTCTCCGCGGTCTACAACGCGCCCGTGGTGTTCTTCTGCCAGAACAACCAGTGGGCGATCTCCGAGCCGACCGAGAAGCAGACCCGGGTGCCGCTCTACCAGCGCGCACAGGGCTTCGGCTTCCCCGGCGTCCGGGTCGACGGCAACGACGTACTGGCCTGCCTGGCCGTCACCAAGTCGGCGCTGGAGCGGGCCCGCCGGGGCGAGGGTCCCACCCTCGTCGAGGCGTTCACCTACCGGATGGGCGCGCACACCACCTCCGACGACCCGACGAAGTACCGGGCGGACGAGGAGCGCGTCTCCTGGGAGGCCAAGGACCCGATCCTGCGGCTGCGTACGTACCTGGAGCAGCAGGAACTCGCCGACGAGGCGTTCTTCACCGCGCTGGACGAGGAGAGCGAAGCCCTCGGCAAGCGGGTCCGCGAAGCGGTACGGGCCATGCCCGACCCGGACCGGATGGCGATCTTCGACCACGCCTACGCCGACGGGAACCCGCTCGTCGACGAGGAGCGCGCCCAGTTCGCCGCCTACCAGGCTTCGTTCGCCGAGGAGGGCAACTAGTCATGGCCACCCAGAAGATGTCCCTCGCCAAGGCGCTCAACGAGTCGCTGCGCAAGGCCCTCGACACCGACCCCAAGGTCCTCATCATGGGTGAGGACGTCGGCAAGCTGGGCGGAGTCTTCCGGATCACCGACGGGCTCCAGAAGGACTTCGGCGAGGACCGGGTCATCGACACCCCGCTCGCGGAGTCCGGCATCGTCGGCACGGCGATCGGCCTGGCCCTGCGCGGCTACCGGCCGATCGTGGAGATCCAGTTCGACGGCTTCGTCTTCCCGGCGTACGACCAGATCGTCACGCAGCTCGCGAAGATGCACGCCCGCGCGCTCGGCAAGATCAAGCTGCCGGTCGTCGTCCGGATCCCGTACGGCGGAGGCATCGGCGCCGTCGAGCACCACAGCGAGTCGCCCGAGGCCCTGTTCGCACATGTCGCGGGGCTGAAGGTGGTCTCGCCGTCCAATGCCTCGGACGCCTACTGGATGATGCAGCAGGCCGTCCAGAGTGACGACCCGATCATCTTCTTCGAGCCGAAGCGGCGCTACTGGGACAAGGGCGACGTCGAGACGGACCTCATCCCCGGCCCGCTGCACAAGGCCGCGACGGTACGGGAGGGCTCGGACCTCACCCTCGTCGCGTACGGCCCGATGGTGAAGGTCTGCCTCGAAGCGGCCGCGGCCGCCCAGGAGGAGGGCAAGTCGATCGAGGTCCTGGACCTGCGATCGATGTCCCCGATCGACTTCGACGCCGTCCAGGCGTCGGTCGAGAAGACCGGCCGGCTGGTCGTGGTCCACGAGGCGCCGGTGTTCTACGGCTCCGGTGCCGAGATCGCCGCCCGCATCACGGAGCGCTGCTTCTACCATCTCGAAGCACCGGTGCTCCGGGTCGGTGGATACCACGCCCCGT
The DNA here is from genome assembly GCF_042872425.1 of Streptomyces sp. NPDC005262. NCBI lineage: Bacteria > Bacillati > Actinomycetota > Actinomycetes > Kitasatosporales > Streptomycetaceae > Streptomyces > Streptomyces sp. NPDC005262. The sequence goes on along the minus strand of NZ_JBIAKK010000005.1, from coordinate 102,274 downwards.
ATCCGCCGGCGCGCCTCGAGGACGAGTACCTGCCGGGCCTGGACCGCGTGCTCGACGCCGTCGACCGCTCGCTGGCGTACTGAGGAGAAGGTTCGTGACGACGATGACCGAAACGTCTGCTCGCTTCCGTGAGTTCAAGATGCCCGATGTGGGCGAGGGACTGACCGAGGCCGAGATCCTCAAGTGGTATGTCCAGCCGGGCGACACCGTCACCGACGGCCAGGTCGTGTGCGAGGTCGAGACCGCCAAGGCGGCCGTGGAGCTGCCGATCCCGTTCGACGGGGTGGTGCACGAGTTGCGCTTCCCCGAGGGCACGACCGTCGACGTCGGTCAGGTGATCATCGCGGTGGACGTGGTGCCGGGCGGCGGCGAAGCGGCGGCGGAGCCGGCGGCTCCGGCCGTGGCCGAACCGGAACCGGCTGCGGAACCGGAGGCACCGAAGGGCCGCCAGCCCGTGCTGGTGGGTTACGGCGTGGCCGAGTCCTCCACCAAGCGGCGCGCCCGCAAGGGCACCGAGCCGCCGGCTGCCGCGGCTGCCGCGATCCAGGGCGAGCTGAACGGCCACAGCACCGTTGCCACCGCCCCTGCCCCCACCGTTGTCCCGGAGAGCCGCCCGCTCGCCAAGCCGCCGGTGCGCAAGCTGGCGAAGGATCTGGGCATCGATCTGGCGACGGTCACCCCGACCGGTCCGGGCGGGATCATCACCCGCGAGGACGTGCACGCGGCGGCCGCGCCCGTACCGGCGCCGGCATCCGCACCCGTCGCCCCGGCCGCGGCACCCGAGGCTGTCGCGGTGCCCGTTGCCGCAGCCCCCGTCCCGGGTGCCCGGGAGACCCGTATCCCGGTCAAGGGCGTACGGAAGGCCATCGCGCAGGCGATGGTCGGCAGCGCGTTCACGGCGCCGCATGTCACCGAGTTCGTGACGGTCGACGTCACGCGCACCATGAAGCTCGTGGCGGAGCTCAAGGAAGACAAGGACATGGCGGGGGTCCGGGTCAACCCGCTCCTGATCATCGCCAAGGCGCTGCTGGTCGCGATCAAGCGGAACCCGGAGGTCAACGCCGCCTGGGACGAGGCCAACCAGGAGATCGTGCAGAAGCACTATGTGAACCTGGGTATCGCGGCCGCCACCCCGCGCGGTCTTATCGTGCCGAACATCAAGGACGCGCACGACAAGACCCTGCCCGAGCTCGCCTCGGCGCTGGGCGAGCTGGTCAGCACGGCGCGCGAGGGCAAGACCTCCCCCGCCGCCATGGCCGGCGGCACGGTGACGATCACCAACGTCGGCGTCTTCGGCGTCGACACGGGGACGCCGATCCTGAACCCGGGCGAGTCCGCGATCCTTGCGGTCGGTGCGATCAAGCTGCAGCCGTGGGTCCACAAGGGCAAGGTGAAGCCCCGCCAGGTCACCACGCTGGCGCTGTCGTTCGACCACCGCCTGGTCGACGGTGAGCTCGGTTCCAAGGTCCTGGCGGACGTCGCCGCGATCCTGGAACAGCCCAAGAGGCTCATCACCTGGGCCTGACGGCTGTGTGAGACATGAGAAAGCGGGCCTGTGCGGAGTTTCCTCCGCGCAGGCCCGCTTCTGCTGCCGGGTCAGGTCACTTGGCGGGTGCCAGGCGACCCAGGCCGCGGCGGGTGCCGCCTCGGTTCCGTCGCCGAGCACAGGCGTCACCCGGTAGAAGTGGGTGGTGCCGGCCGGAGCGGTGGCGTCCGTGTACGACACCTCCGTGACGGGCCCGGTGGTCAGCTGCTCGTAGGCGTCCGTGGCCGGGTTCCAGCGTTCGACCAGGTAGCCCGTGGCGGCCGTGACGGCGTTCCAGGACAGGTCCACCGAGGTACCGGTGGCGCCCTTCAGCGCGGTGAGCGTGAGGGACGCGTTGTCCGGCGTCTCGACGGACGGTGTCAGATCCAGCTCGGTCACGACGCCGATCTCGGCGTCGTGAGTCATCCGGAAGCTGGAGTTGCCGGAGGTGTCCTCGACGTCGACGAAGTAGCACCGCTCCTCGCCGTCGGGCAGCCGCTCATCCGTGTAGGACGTGGTGCCCGTGCCGAGGTACACGGACGAGACGCCATAGCAGACCCGCTCGTCCTCGCTGTCGATCAGCTCGCCGACGTACACGACGTACCGCTTGAGGTCGGGCTCGGTGTTGGCGTTCCAGTGCAGCTCGATGCCGTACTTTCCGGCCTTGTCGTAGGCGCGGACCTCGTAGTAGTACGTCTTCCCGGCCTCGGGCGGGAGACCCGCATACGAGATCGCGGTGGTCCTCTTGACGTGGGTGAAGGTGCTGGAGCCCTGGAGCCGGCGGTAGACCCGGTAGCCCGCGAGGTCCATCTCGTTGTTCTTCGTCCAGGTCGCCTTGGCGTTGGCCGTGGCGTTGTCGAGGACGGCCTGCACGCCGACCGGGGCGAGCGGCTTGACCTTGTCGACGGTGGCCGACGTCCGCGGTGTGTAGGCGAACTTGACGTCGGCGGAGCCCGTCCAGTTGACGAAGTCGATGCGCAGGGAGTGCTTGCCCTTGGGGACGGTGACGTTGACCGTCTTCTTCTGCGTGGTGGAGACGTTCTTCCAGATGTCGACCTTGCGCACTCCGTCGACGTAGACCCGGATGCCGTCCAGGGCCGACGCGGTGAAGGTGAACGGGCCGCCCGAGCCGAAGTCCCGGGTCAGGGACCAGCGGACACCGAAGTTGTTCGTCGGCAGACCGGAGGCGGGGGCGCCGGTGCCCCAGTTCTGGTCGATCACCGAGTCGCAGTCGGTCTTCTTCGGCGTTCCGGAGAACGTGGTGTTGGCGAAGAACTGGCGCTTGAAGACGGGCGAGGCGCACGTCGTCGCCGCCGAAGCGGTCGTGGTACTCACAGCCGTGAGCAGACTGCAGGAGGTCGCGGCGACCGACAGCGCGGCGACGGTGCGCAGGCGTCTGTGAGGGCCCGGGTGCGGGAAGGGACCCGCCGCAGTGCGCGGCGGGCCCCTCCTGGTGTCCCGGGTGCGGGATGGAGGACTACTTCTTGAAGGAGTAGTCCATGATCTTCTTCATGTCGGCGGTCCGGGTGGTCGCGCTCGTGGAGGCGAGCACGGTACCGATTACCGTCTTGCCGTTCCGGGTCGCGGCGAAGACCAGGCAGTACTTGGCCGTCGGGCCGGAGCCGGTCTTCACACCGATCGCACCGCTGTAGCTGCTGAGCATCGTGTTGGTGTTGGACCACGACATGTAGCGGTAGCCACCGCTCTTCGTGGTGACCTTCTGCTTGGTCGACTTGGTCTTGACGACCGCGCGGAACGTGGAGTTCTTCATGGCACTGCTGGCGATCTTCGTCAGGTCGCGCGGCGTCGAGTAGTTCGAGCCGTTCCCTATGCCGTCGAACGAGTCGAAGTGCGTGTTCGTCAGACCGAGGGACTTCGCGGAGGCGTTCATCTTGCCGATGAACGACTTCACACGGGCCGCACGGGTGGTGCCGCTGCCGAACTTGTCGGCGAGGGCGTAAGCGGCGTCGCAGCCGGACGGCAGCATCAGACCGTACAGAAGCTGGCGGACGGTGACCTTGTCCCCGACGATCAGGTGCGCCGACGAGGCGCCCTTGGAGACGATGTAGTCGCTGTACGCCTTCTGGATCGTGACCTTGGAATCCAGGTTCAGGTTCTTCTGCGCCAGCACCACCTTCGCCGTCATGATCTTGGTGGTGGAGCCGGTGGAGCGACGGGTGTCCGCGGCCTTCGTGAAGAGAGTCTTCGCGGTGCCGTTGTTCATCACGTAGCCGCCCTTGGCGGCGATCGTGGGTGTGGGCGGCGTGGCGGCCTGCGCCGTGGCAGCGAAGACGCTGCCTGCAAGGACGGCACCCGCGGTCAGGGCCACGGTGACAGTGGCGGATGCGCGGTTTATGCCCTTAATGCCGATTTTCAACTTGAACGCTCCAAATGCCCCTGGAATGCGGCTACATGAAGGTGCCGCTCGGTGGTGAGACTCATGAGGCCGGCGGATGGATGTGCCGATTCCCGAGGTAATTTCCCGGTCTTTACCGTCCGGATCCCGGACGGTGTCCCGGCATGCACGCATGTTGTATCTATGCTGTGTGCATGCCTGCCGCACCCCCTGCCGTGACCCGCCCGCCCGCCAAACAGCCGCCCGCCGCAGAGCGCGTCTACACCCACATCAAGCAGGCGGTGCTCGACCGCCGCTACGAGGGCGGGACGCTGCTCACCGAAGGGGACCTGGCGGAGGCCGTCGGCGTCTCCCGTACACCGGTGCGCGAGGCGCTGCTGCGGCTGGAGGTCGAAGGGCTGATCAAGCTCTACCCGAAGAAGGGGGCCCTGGTGCTCGCCGTCTCCGCACAGGAGATCGCGGACGTGGTCGAAACCCGGCTGCTGGTCGAGGAGTTCGCCGCCCGCAAGGCCGTGCCTGCCTCGGCGAAGCTGATCTCCCGGCTGGAGGAGCTGCTCGACGAGCAGCGGCAGCACGTGGCGGCCGACGACCTCGCAGCCGTCTCGGTCGCGGACCGCTGCTTCCACGCCGAGATCGTGCGCAACGCGGGCAACGAGATCCTGTCGCGTCTCTACGACCAGCTGCGCGACCGGCAGCTGCGGATGGGCGTCGCCGTGATGGAGGCGCACCCGGACAGGATCGCCGCCAACATCACCGAGCACGGCGAGCTGCTGGACGCGATCAGGGCCGGTGACGCGGACGGTGCCGCTCAGGTCGTACGGCGCCACGTCAGCCGGGTCAAGGTGCTGGTCCGAGGTGACGAACGGTGAGTTCTTCCGCCGCTCCCACCCTGTCCCTGCCCGGTGATCCGCCCGGAGGCCGGCGTGCCGCCCGGGTCTGGGGCATCGGTGTCGCCGTCTACTTCGTCGCGATCATCTTCCGTACGAGCCTCGGGGTCGCCGGCCTGGACGCCGCCGACCGGTACGGCGTCAACGCCTCCGCCCTGTCGACGTTCTCCATCCTTCAGCTGCTCGTCTACGCGGGCATGCAGATACCTGTCGGCCTGTTGGTCGACCGGCTCGGCACCAAGAAGGTCCTCACCGTCGGGGCCGTCCTGTTCACCGTCGGGCAGCTCGGCTTCGCGCTCTCACCGTCGTACGCCACGGCGCTGGCCTCCCGTGCGCTGCTCGGCTGCGGTGACGCGATGACGTTCATCAGTGTGCTCCGGCTCGGCGCCCGCTGGTTCCCGGCCCGGCGCGGGCCGCTGATCGGCCAGATCGCCGCGCTCTTCGGCATGGCGGGCAACCTCGTCTCGACACTCTTCATCGCCCGCGCCCTCCATGGCTTCGGCTGGACCGCCACGTTCGCGGGCAGCGCGGTCGCCGGGGTCGTGGTGCTGGTGCTGCTGCTCCTCTTCCTGAAGGACCATCCGGAGGGGCACGAGCCGCCGCCCGTCGAGCACGCCGGCGCCGCATACGTGCGCAAGCAGATCGTCGCGTCGTGGCGGGAGCCCGGCACCCGGCTCGGGATGTGGGTGCACTTCACCACGCAGTTCCCGGCCATGGTGTTCCTGCTGCTGTGGGGGATGCCGTTCCTGGTGGAGGCGCAGGGGCTGAGCCGGTCCACCGCCGGTGAGCTGCTCACCCTGGTGGTGCTCTCCAACATGGCCGTCGGTCTCGTCTACGGGCAGGTCATCGCCCGCCACCATGCGGCGCGCGCCCCGCTGGCCCTCGGCACGGTCGCGGTGACCGCCGTCCTGTGGGCGTCGGCCATCCTGTACCCGGGCGACCACGCGCCGATGTGGCTGCTGGTCACGCTCTGCGCGGTGCTCGGTGCCTGCGGTCCCGCCTCGATGATCGGCTTCGACTTCGCGCGCCCGGCCAACCCGCCGGAGCGGCAGGGCACCGCGTCGGGGATCGTCAACATGGGCGGCTTCACCGCCTCGATGACCACCCTGTTCGCCGTCGGTGTGCTGCTCGACGCGACGGGCGACAACTACAGCATCGCCTTCGCCTCCGTCTTCGTGCTGGAGGCACTCGGGGTCGTCCAGATCCTGCGGCTGCACGCCCGCGCCACGCTGCGTGAGCGGAACCACCATGTGATCAGCCGCGTGGAGGCCGTGCACGTGCCCGCGTGACCTCTGCGGCAGCCGGCTCGGCGGCGCGCCCGTCTCTTCATTTCACGAAAGACGGGCGCCGCCGACCGTGCTGTTACGGCGTCACGGCGAAGTTCTGCAGGATCGCCGTCGCCAGCTCCTGGTCGCCCTCGACCTTGATCCGGTCCGCGACCGCCGCCGGGCGAACACGGCCGCAGGCCAGCCGGACGTAGGTCTCCCAGTCCATCGACAGCGTCACCGCGGGCCCCAGCGAAGGCGAACCGTCCACCGAACCCCGGCCGTCCGCGTCGACCCTGACCGTGCGCAGGAACTCCACCGGCCCGTGCACATCGAGCACGACTGCCGAATTGGGCGGCGCGCCCGCGTCCTTGGCGACCACCTTCGGCAGCGCGGCGAGCAGCGTGTCCCTGGCGATGGCGGCTCCGGGGGAGTCCAGGTTGCCGGGCGCACCCAGCGTCGTCCGCAGATCCTGCTCGTGCACCCAGACGTCGAAGGCCCGCATCCGCAGCGCCAGTTCCAGCGTCTGCTCGGCGCCGAGCGGCGCGCGGGTCATGGTCTCCGGGTCACGCGACTCGTTCCGCAGCTGACGGGAGCGGCGGATGATCGTGTACTCCAGCTCGGAGGTCATCTCGGGTGCGGTGTGGTGACGCCGCACATCGACCTGCATCTCCATGTAGCGGGTGAAGTCGCTCTGTACGTGGTAGAGATCGCGCGGCAGCGTGTGGATCGGCCGCGGATCGCCTAGCTGCTCGCACTCCATGCCGATGACGTGCGAGACGATGTCGCGCACCGACCAACCGGGGCACGGCGTACGGCGGTTCCACTCCCCCTCGGCGAGCGGCTTCACCAGCTCGGCTATCGACTCGACGGAGTGGGTCCAGGCATCGGCGTAGGTCTGGAGGCTGGGATGGACGGTCACGGGACCCCTCGTGCGGTTCTGCGGTGCATGGGCTGGGCTGCTGGGCGCGGTCGGCGGGCGGCGGCTGCGGGCTGCGTGGGAGGTTCGGTCGCTAAGTTACGCTGCGAGCAGGCACCCCGGCAGTGCTTTCGTGTGACGATCGTAGGCCCGTGTTGACGGCTCGAATGCCAGGACGGTGGTAGTGTGCGCGCCTCCCTCATCCAGATCGCAGTAGACCCGGACGAATCCGTCAATTCCCGCAGGGATCGCGTGGCGTCGCTGGTCGCGGACCAGCGTGGCGCCGATCTGGTGGTCCTCCCCGAACTCTGGCCGGTCGGCGCGTTCGCGTACACCGCTTTCGCCGACGAGGCCGAACCGCTGCGCGGGCCCACCCACGACCTGATGGCGAAGGCCGCGGCCGACGCCGGGGTCTGGCTGCACGCCGGCTCCTTCGTGGAGCGTGCCGACGACGGCGCGCTCTACAACACCTCGCTGGTCTTCACCCCGGAGGGCGAGCGGGCAGCCGCCTACCGCAAGATCCACCGCTTCGGCTTCGACAAGGGCGAGGCGGTGATGATGGGCGCCGGCGAGGAACTCGTGACGGTCGCCCTGCCGCAGACCACGCTCGGCCTCGCCACCTGCTACGACCTGCGCTTCCCCGAACTGTTCCGCGGCCTCGTCGACGCGGGCGCGCAGACGCTCGTCATCCCGGCGGGCTGGCCGGAGCGGCGCCGCGCCCATTGGACGCTGCTGGCCCAGGCGCGCGCCGTCGAGAACCAGGCGTACGTCCTGGCCGTCGGCACCGCCGGCACCCACGCCGGGGTCGAGCAGGCCGGGCACAGCATCGCCGTCGACCCGTGGGGCGAGGTGCTCGCCGAGGCGGGCGCGGACGAGGAGGTGCTCACCGTGGAGTTCGACCCGGCCAGGGTGGCCGCCACGCGTGAGCAGTTCCCGGCGCTCAAGGACCGACGGCTGGGTCTTGCCCCGCCGTCGAGCAGCCGCTGACGCATCGGTCGGACCGGACTCGCACCACCGTCGGGTATCCGCTGATGCATCCGTCGGACCGGGCCCGCCCCGGCGTCGGGCGGAGCCCGGTTTCACGTGAAACGCCCCGGTGGGACTCCCCGGGACGTGTGAGACCTCCATGCCCGAGACCCTCCGGAATGCGCACGCACTCCGGTGATGTTGACTGTTCACATGGCAACACGTGCGCGCGTCAGGGCCCCCGAGCTGGTCGGCAAGGGTGGCTGGCTCAATACCGGCGACCAGCAATACACCCTCGCTGACCTGCGGGGACGCATCGTTATTCTGGATTTTTGGACGTTCTGCTGTGTGAACTGTCTGCATGTCCTCGATGAGCTGCGTGAGCTGGAGGAGAAGCACCGCGACACCGTGGTGATCATCGGCGTGCATTCGCCGAAGTTCGTCCACGAGGCCGAGCACCAGGCCGTCGTCGACGCCGTCGAGCGGTACGAGGTCCACCACCCCGTCCTCGACGACCCCGAACTCGCCACCTGGAAGCAGTACGCCGTCCGCGCCTGGCCGACACTGGTCGTCATCGACCCCGAGGGCTATGTCGTCGCCCAGCACGCCGGCGAGGGCCATGCGCACGCCATCGAGAAGCTCGTCGAGGAGCTGGAGGCCGAGCACGCCGCGAAGGGCACGCTGCGCCGTGGCGACGGCCCGTACGTGGCGCCCGAGCCCGTCGCCACGCATCTGCGCTTCCCCGGCAAGGCCCTGCTGCTGCCGGACGGCGGCTTCCTCGTCTCCGACACCACCCGCCACCGCCTCGTCGAGATCGAACGGGACGGTGAGACGGTCCGCCGTCACTTCGGCACCGGGGAGCGGGGGCTCGCGGACGGCGCGCCCGACGAGGTCCGGTTCAGTGAGCCGCAGGGGCTCGCCGTGCTGCCCGACGGCCGGATCGCCGTCGCCGACACCGTCAACCACGCCATCCGCGCCCTCGACGTCACGACCGGGGTGACGACGACCCTCGCGGGCACCGGCCACCAGTGGTGGCAGGGCTCCCCGACGTCCGGTCCGGCCCAAGAGGTCGACCTCTCCTCCCCGTGGGACGTCGCCTGGTTCGCCGACCGGCTGTGGATCGCCATGGCAGGCGTCCACCAGCTGTGGTCGTACGACCCCGAGTCCGGAACCGTGCAGGTCGCCGCTGGCACGACCAACGAAGGACTGGTCGACGGTCCGGCCGACGAGGCCTGGTTCGCCCAGCCGTCCGGGCTTGCCGCCTCGGCCGACGGCGAACGGCTCTGGGTCGCCGACTCGGAGACGTCCGCGCTGCGGTACGTGGACCGGGACGGGACCGTGCACACGGCCGTCGGCACCGGCCTCTTCGACTTCGGTCACCGCGACGGCGCCGCCGACCAGGCGCTATTTCAGCACCCGCTGGGCGTGACGGCGCTGCCCGACGGGTCCGTCGCCGTCAGCGACACGTACAACCACGCTCTGCGCCGTTACGACCCCGCCACTCGCGAGGTCACCACGCTGGCCACGGATCTGCGCGAGCCGAGCGATGCCGTGGTGGTCGACGGCGATCTCGTCGTCGTCGAGTCCGCCCGGCACCGGCTGACCCGGCTGCGGCTGCCCGAGGAGGCCGTACGCGTCGCCGACCAGGCGCACCGCACCCAGCGCGCGGCCACCGAGATCGCCCCCGGCACGCTCCGGCTGGACGTGGTCTTCCAGGCGCCCGCCGGTCAGAAGCTGGACACCCGGTACGGTCCCTCGACCCGGCTGCTGGTCTCGTCGACCCCGCCCGAGCTGCTGGCGAAGGGCGCCGGCCCCGGCACCGATCTCTTCCGCGACCTCGTCCTGGCCGACGGCGTCACCGAAGGCGTTCTGCATGTGTCCGCGATGGCGGCGTCCTGTGACGACGACCCGGCGAACGAGTACCCGGCCTGCCACGTCCACCAGCAGGACTGGGGCGTGCCCGTCCGTGTGAGTGCGCAGGGGACGCAGCGGCTGCCGCTTGTGCTCGCCGGCATGGACGAGCAGGCCTGACCGGCTGACGGGCCCGGAGCTCGGGCGTCCGGTAGCCCGTCGCCCACTTCGCGGGCCGGTGCTTCGTCCTTCCCCAGGGGTTCATCAAGTGGCTCCTGGGGGCGGGGCGTCGGGGTGCAGTAGGAGTGCGGCGAGCAGACCGCGGCGCTCGGCGGGACCGAGTGGCAGATCCTCGGATCCGGTGGCTGCGGACATCGCACCGGTCAGGTGGAACTCCACTGTCACTCCTCCCCCGGACAGAGAACTGAGACCACTGCCCGGGGGTCCCGCCGAACCGCTGTGAGCTGCGCCGCAGCAGCAAAGCGGCCGGAAGTCGGTTCAGATTCCGTGACGCTCGTCCTCGGACACGACCGTGGTGGTGGGCGGTACGACCATCCGGCGGCGCCGCGCGATGCTCGCGTAGACGAAGACTCCGATGATGCCGACGATCATCATGATCCAGCCGACCAGGTCGACGTTGACGGTGTCCATCTGCCAGTCGGTGGCGAAGGTGAGTATCGCCCCGACGGCGATGAGGATGATAAATCCTCCGAGTCCCATGGGTCACGCCTCCTCGGCGGCCCGGAGGTTCCGGACCGTGTACGGATCGCGTACCCGGCCCCGCAACAACCATGTCTGGAAGGCGGATCGGCCCGCGAACGCCATCGGCACATCCACCTGCCCTCAGCGCCGGAGGGCCTCCACCGGCCGGATGCGGGCGGGCCGCCAGACCGGGTGGACGCCGGCCGGTCCCGGTGAGCGGCCCGATCGCCGGCGCGGCGACCGCCGCGGTGTGCACCGTCGCCGGCGTCCAGTCGCGGACCACCGTCACGGTCACCACGGCGGTCGTACCGGTGCCGACCGGTCCGGCCAGGGTGCCCGGCGCACCCGGCGCGGTGACCGGCCGGCCGCCGGTGCATGGGCCGGCCCCGGCGGAGGGCCGGCCCGGCAACAACCATGTGCGGAAGGCGGATCAGCCCGCCAGGAACGCCGCCAGCGCGTTCGCCAGCAGATACGGGTCGTCCGCGCCGCACAGCTCACGCGCACTGTGCATCGACAGGATCGCGACGCCGATGTCCACGGTCTGGATGCCGTGCCGGGCCGCGGTGATCGGGCCGATCGTCGTGCCGCAGGGCATCGAGTTGTTGGAGACGAACGTCTGCCACGGCACGCCCGCCTTCTCGCACGCTGCCGCGAACACGGCCCGGCCGCTGCCGTCCGTCGCGTACCGCATGTTGACGTTGACCTTGAGGATCGGCCCGCCGTTCGCCACCGGGTGGTGTGTCGGGTCGTGGCGCTCGCCGTAGTTGGGGTGGATCGCGTGACCGGTGTCGGAGGAGAGACAGACGGTCCCCGCGAAGGCCCGGGCGCGGTCCTCGTACGTGCCGCCACGGGCGAAGACGGAGCGCTCCAGCACCGTGCCGAGCAGCGGTCCGTCCGCGCCGGTGTCCGACTGCGAACCGTTCTCCTCGTGGTCGAACGCGGCCAGCACCGGGATGTACGGAATCTCGTCGTCCGGCTGTCCGGCGACGGCGGCGAGCGCGGCCGTCGCGGCGTGCACGGAGAGCAGGTTGTCCATCCGCGGCCCGGCCAGCAGTTCGCGGTCCCGGCCCAGGTAGGCCGGCGGCTCCACGGCGTGCGGCATCAGGTCCCAGCCGGTCACGTCCTCGGCGTCGACGCCCGCCTCCTCGGCGACGAACCGGATCAGGTCGCCCTCCTCGACGTCACCGAGCCCCCAGATCGGCTGCATGTGCTTCTGCCGGTCGAGCTTGAGACCGTCGGTGTTGGCCGACCGGTCCAGATGCACGGCCAGCTGAGGCACGCGAAGCAGCGGCCGGTCGATGTTGACCAGCCGGTGCGTACCGTCGCGCAGGCTGATCCGGCCCGCCAGACCGAGGTCCCGGTCCAGCCAGGTGTTGAGCAGGGTGCCGCCGTACACCTCGACGGCGATCTGCCGCCAGCCGTACGACCCGGTGTCGGGGAGCGGCTTCACCCGCAGATTCGGCGAGTCGGTGTGCGCCCCGGCGATCCGGAACGGGGTGTGCGCCCCGGCGCCCTCCGGCACGTACCAGGCGACGATCGCCCCGCCGCGCAGCACGTACTTCCCACCGGTGGACGCGTCCCAGGCCGCGGTCTCCTCGACCCGCCGGAAGCCGGCCTTCTCCAGCCGCGCCGCGGCGGTGGCCACGGCGTGGTACGGGGAGGGGCTGGCCATCAGGAAGGCCATCAGGTCGTCGGTGTGACCGCGGTCGAAGCGGAGGGGAGAACTCATGTTCTTCACTGTAACGACGATGGGCCGGGAAGAATCCGCGTACCGCCACCCCGGCCTGTGGGCCGGGGTCCACAGCTCGTCGATCGCTGTCAGGTCGATGTCGATGTCGTACGGGGCGGAGAGCTTGAGCCGGTCGTGGTGGACGCCGGTGGAGATGTACGTCCTGCTGACGCAGCCCCTGCTCCAGCAGATACATCGCCGGCGTGTGGAACTTGCGCTGCCGACTCACGAACACCGGGCTCCCGTCGATCAGCTCCGTGTGCGGCGGGAGGTCGAGCGTGAAGTAGTCGTCCACGGTGTAGCCGTTCTCCGGCGGGACCGGCCACGGAGAACCGTCGCGCCGCGGCTGCGACGAGTCGGGCAGTGCCTCGGCGGTCATGGTTCCTCCCATGGGCGGGATTCTCGGCCGTGCACTCAGCGTCCCCAGCCGATACGACAGCGCCGCCACCCGAAAGAATTCGGGTGGCGGCGCCTCGTTGGCCGACGCTGTGGGCCGAAGGCTAGAACGCGGCCTCGTCCAGCTCCATCAGCGAACCGTCGACCGCCTCGGCCAGCGCGCGCTCGGCCGAGACGCCCGGCAGGACGTTGGCCGCGAAGAACTTCGCCGCGGCGATCTTGCCCTGGTAGAAGGCGACGTCCTTCGCGGAGGCGGTCGGCAGCTTCTCGGCCGCCACGGCCGCGCCCTTCAGCAGCAGGTAGCCGACGACGACGTCGCCGGAGGCCAGCAGCAGACGGGTGGTGTTCAGGCCGACCTTGTAGATGTTCTTGACGTCCTCACCGGTCGCGGTGAGGTCGGTGATCATCGTGCCGACGATCGCCTCCAGGTCGACGGCCGCCTTGGCGAGCGAGTCCAGCGCACCGGACAGCTCCTCGTTGCCCTGGGCGCCGGCGAGGAACTTCTTGATCTCCTCGGACAGCGCGTTCAGCGAGGCACCCTGGTCGCGGACGATCTTCCGGAAGAAGAAGTCCTGGCCCTGGATGGCCGTGGTGCCCTCGTAGAGGGTGTCGATCTTGGCGTCCCGGATGTACTGCTCGATCGGGTACTCCTGGAGGTACCCGGAGCCGCCGAACGTCTGGAGCGACTGCGCCAGCTGCTCGTACGACTTCTCGGAGCCGTAGCCCTTGACGATCGGGAGCAGCAGGTCGTTGAGGCCGTGCAGCGCCTTCGCGTCCTCGCCGGCGGCCTCCTTCTCCTGGATCGCGTCCTGGACGGAGGCGGTGTACAGCACGAGGGAGCGCATGCCCTCCGCGTACGCCTTCTGCGTCATCAGCGAGCGGCGCACGTCGGGGTGGTGCGTGATGGTGACCTTGGGCGCGGTCTTGTCCATGAAGTTCGCCAGGTCGGTGCCCTGGACCCGCTCCTTGGCGTACTCCAGCGCGTTCAGGTACCCCGTCGAGAGGGTGGCGATGGCCTTCGTGCCGACCATCATCCGGGCGAACTCGATGATGCGGAACATCTGGCGGATGCCGTCGTGCTTGTCGCCGATCAGCCATCCCTTGGCGGGGTGCTGGTCGCCGAACGTCATCTCGCACGTGTTGGACGCCTTGAGGCCCATCTTGTGCTCGACGTTCGTCGCGTACACGCCGTTGCGCTCGCCCAGTTCGCCGGTGGTCCAGTCGAAGTGGAACTTCGGGACCATGAAGAGCGACAGACCCTTCGTGCCCGGACCAGCGCCCTCGGGGCGGGCCAGCACGTAGTGAATGATGTTCTCGGACATGTCGTGCTCGCCCGAGGTGATGAAGCGCTTCACACCCTCGATGTGCCAGGAGCCGTCCTCCTGCTCGACGGCCTTCGTGCGGCCCGCGCCGACGTCCGAGCCGGCGTCCGGCTCGGTCAGCACCATCGTCGAGCCCCACTGCTTCTCGACGGCGATCTCGGCGATCTTCTTCTGCGCCTCGTTGCCCTCGTCGAAGAGGATGCCGGCGAACGCCGGGCCCGAGGAGTACATCCAGATGGCCGGGTTCGAGCCGAGCAGCAGCTCCGCGTAGGACCAGATCAGGGAGCGCGGGGAGGTCGTGCCGCCGATCTCCTCGGGCAGGCCCAGGCGCCAGTACTCGGAGTCCATGAACGCCTGGTACGACTTCTTGAAGGTCTCCGGGACCGGCGCCGTGTTGGTCTCCGGGTCGAAGACCGGCGGGTTGCGGTCGGCGTCGGCGAAGGAGTCGGCCAGCTCGTTCTCCGCGAGGCGGGCGACCTCGTCGAGGATGCTCTTCGCCGTCTCGACGTCCATCTCGGCGAACGGGCCGGTGCCGTACAGCTTGTCGCGCCCGAGGACCTCGAAGAGGTTGAACTCGATGTCGCGGAGATTCGACTTGTAGTGCCCCATGGGAAGGCTCCGTAATCAATAGCAGTGGCGCACAGCGCCCCGGTCAAGGGGTGAGGGCCGGGCGGGCGACGAGCTGGCGGTAGGCATATCAGCTGACCTCCCCGATGATGCTACCCGTCAGTAATAAGACGCAACCCCTCGAGGGGTGGATGTGTCCCATTACTCTTTGGGGTATGTACGGCTACGACCAGAACCAGGGCGCACAGCAGCAGATGGGTGGCGGCTACGGCGAGCAGCCGCTGTATCCCGAGCCCTCGCCGCCGTCCCTCGGCGACGCGGTACGGGCCTTCACCACCGGATCCCTGTCCGCCGAGGACTTCCAGCAGATCTTCGCGACCTCGAAGGTCTACTGCCCGCGCGGCGACAACCCCGGCTTCCTCGCCCTGCACAACACCCAGCAGCCGGTGATCCCCATGTTCACCACGCTCAAGGAACTGCGGCTGTACGCAGGCAAGGAGTCCAAGTACTTCGTGATCACCGGCGCCGAGGTGATCGATCTGCTGCCCACCGGCTACGGCTTCGTCCTCGACATGGAGGGCGAGCACCGCATGGTCTTCGACGCCAAGGCCGTGGAGCAGATGGTCGACTTCGCGATGCGCCGCATGTACGGCTAGGGCCTCGTGTGGATCATGCTGGGCTCGCGGGGCCCGGCATGCGCATCTGCCGCGTTGTCGGTCTTCCCCGAGCTCTCGGCTCCGCTCGGGGGAGACCCCATTCGCTTCGCGTGGGCTCCTTCCTCCGCCTTGCGGCTGCACGCGCCACCGTGACGTCAGCCGCTCCGCGGCGGGCGGCTCCCTGATCCAGCCCGATCCAGACGAAAGACCCTGGACGTCGTCGCCCGCAGGCGGCTGACCGCCGGTCTTCCGGACGCCAGGAGGGGCCCGTACCACTCAGGTACGGGCCCCTCCTGCTGCGTGCGACGGGCCGGGAATGCGATGCCCCTTGCAAGATGTTCACTGTTCAACTAAATTGAAGCCAGAACAATCCCGGAGGTGGCTCCCATGCCCGCAGTGACCGTCGAAAACCCACTGACCCTGCCCAAGGTCGCCGCCTCAGGCGACGCCACGGCCCGTCCCGTGCTCGCCGTCACCACGGCGCCGAGCGGATTCGAGGGCGAAGGCTTCCCCGTTCGCCGCGCGTTCGCCGGGATCAACTACAAGCACCTCGACCCGTTCATCATGATGGACCAGATGGGCGAGGTGGAGTACGCGCCGGGCGAGCCCAAGGGCACTCCCTGGCACCCCCACCGCGGCTTCGAGACCGTCACGTACATCATCGACGGCACCTTCATCCACCAGGACAGCAACGGTGGCGGCGGCACCATCCGCAACGGTGACACCCAGTGGATGACGGCCGGATCCGGCCTCCTCCACATCGAGGCCCCGCCGGAGTCCCTCGTCATGTCGGGCGGCCTCTTCCACGGCCTCCAGCTCTGGGTGAACCTGCCCAAGGCCGACAAGATGATGGCCCCCCGCTACCAGGACATCCGCGGCGGTCAGGTCCAGCTCCTCGCCTCCCCGGACGGCGGCGCGCTGCTCCGCGTCATCGCCGGTGAGCTCGACGGTCACGAGGGCCCGGGCGTCACCCACACCCCGATCACCATGGTCCACGCCACCGTGCGCCCCGGCGCCGAGGTGACCCTGCCGTGGCGTGAGGACTTCAACGGACTCGCGTACGTGATGGCCGGCCGCGGCACGGTCGGCGAGGAGCGCCGCCCCGTCCACATGGGGCAGACCGCGGTCTTCGGCGCCGGATCCTCGCTGACCGTCCGCGCGGACGAGAAGCAGGACGGCAACACCCCGGACCTGGAGGTCGTGCTGCTCGGCGGCCGTCCGATCCGGGAGCCGATGGCGCACTACGGGCCGTTCGTCATGAACAGCCAGGCCGAACTGAAGCAGGCGTTCGAGGACTTCCAGGCCGGCCGTCTCGGCACCGTGCCCGCGGTCCACGGCATGGGTGAGTGACCCTGCGACAGGGACGTCGCTGACGGTCCGTCACCCGTACGGCCGTGCAGGCGGGACATGACCGCCGCACCGTGATCGGGTGGGAGGGTGCATACCCAAAAGCCCCTCCTGCCCGACGCGGCGCGGCGGACAGCGGCCTGGTGCGCCGTACTTCTGCTGGTCACCGGTGTCGCCGCGGTCGCGATCTGGTTGTGCGTCGTCCTCAAGACCGCGGTCACACCCGTCCTGCTCGCCCTGCTCGGTACGGCGTTGCTCGGTCCGGTCCACCGGTGGCTGGCCGACCATCGGGTGAACCGGTCGGTGGCCGCCGGGCTCACCTGCGCGCTGCTCGTCGCGGTGGGCGGCGGCGCCGGGTACATCGTCGTCACCGCGCTCATCGACACCGGCAGCCAGATCGTCCGGTCGCTGAAGGACGCCGGGCAGTGGGTCATCGACCACTTCGGGTTCGCGCGCGACATCAATGTGGACGACCTCGCCGCCAACGCGCAGAAGCTCGTCGAGAAGTTCGGCGCAAGCGCCGCGGGCGGGCTGCTCACCGGCATCAGCCTGGTCGTCTCACTGGTCGCGACCGGCGTCCTCGCCCTGCTGCTGACCTTCTTCTTCCTGCGCGACTCCCACCGGGCCGTGGACCTCGCCCACGCCATCGCCCCGCGTGGCACCGGTGAGCTGGTCGAGGCGATGGGGCGACGGGCCTTCGAGGCCGTCGAGGGCTTCATGCGCGGCACCACGTTCATCGCGCTGATCGATGCCGTCTGCATCACGGTCGGCCTGCTGATCCTGCGGGTGCCGGGCGCGGTGGGACTCGGGGCGCTGGTCTTCGTCGGCGCGTACATCCCGTACCTCGGCGCGTTCCTCTCCGGCGCTGTCGCCGTCCTGGTCGCGCTCGCGGACCGGGGCGTGGTGATCGCGCTCTGGGTGCTCGGAGTGGTGCTCGCGGTCCAGGTGCTGGAGGGGCACGTGCTGCAGCCGGTGATCCAGAGCCGTACGGTCCAGATGCACCCGGCCATGATCATGATCGCGCTGACCGCGGGGGCGAGTGTGGCGGGCCTGCTGGGGATGCTGCTGGCGGTACCGGCGTGCGCGGCCGCCTTCGGTGTCCTCGGCGAACTCCGCAAGGGCTACAACCCCGACCCGGACGCACCGCCCCCCTCCGCCACGCCCGACCCGCCGACACCGCCGGACACACCACCGCCCGGCCCAACGAACACGCCCGGCCCAACGAACCCGCCCGGCGACTGAGGGCGCAGCGGCCACCGGACGCGCCCGGGCCAGCCCCTACGACTCGTGCAGCTCGAACCAGATCGACTTCCCCGCCCCCCGCGGATCCACCCCCCACGCATCGGCCAGCACCTCCATCAGCACCAGGCCCCGCCCGCTGGAAGCCATCTCCCCCGGCCGGCGCCTGTGCGGCAGTTCGTCGCTGCTGTCCGCCACCTCCACCCGCAGCCGCCGTTCGCCCCGCTCCCCGGTGGCCTCGGCGACCATCAGCGCGTCGCCGTCCGTGTGGACGAGGACGTTCGTGGTCATCTCGGAGACCATCAGCACGGCCGCGTCGATCCGTTCCGGGTCCTCCCAGTCGTGCAGCAGCTCGCGCAGCTGCTGCCGGGCGGCCGAGATCCGCTCGGGTTCGGCCTGGGCGATGGTCAACGCGGTGCGGCGCGGCGCGGTCCGCGGCACGGTGCCCGCCTCGCGACGCAGCACGAGCACCGCGACGTCGTCCTCGCGGCGGTCGGCCAGCGGGCCCGTCGTGTAGTGCGACGTCGGCCCGTGCACGGCCTGCACCAGCTCGTCGGCGAGCTTCTCCAGGTCACCGATCTGCTGCTCCAGGACCGGTCGGAGCCGGTCCCAGCCGGTGGCCATGTCGTGGCCGCCGGTCTCGATCAGTCCGTCCGTGCACAACATGATGGTTTCGCCGGTCTCCAGAACGAGCTGGGTCGTCGGGTAGTCGGCGTCGGTCTCGACACCGAGCGGCAGCCCGCCGCCGGTCTGCCGGATCACCGCGGTCCCGTCGCTGCTGATCACCACCGGGTCGGGGTGGCCGGCCCGGGCGATGTCGAGCGTGCCGGTCTCCGGGTCCACCTCCGCGTACAGACACGTCGCGAACCGCGGACCGGTCTCCTCCCCGTCGTCGTACGCGTCCGTGAGCCCGGAGAGGAACCGGGAGGCACGGGAGAGCACCGCGTCCGGGCGGTGCCCCTCGGAGGCGTACGCGCGCAGGGCGATCCGCAACTGGCCCATCAGCCCGGCCGCCCGCACGTCATGGCCCTGGACGTCGCCGATGACGAGGGCGATACGGCCGTTGGGGAGCGGGATCATGTCGTACCAGTCGCCGCCCACCTGGAGCCCGCCACCGGTCGGTACATACCGGGCGGCGACCGTCATGCCGGGGATCTCGGGGCCCAGCGTCGGCATCATCGACCGCTGGAGCCCCTGCGACAGCTCCCGCTCGGTCTCGGCCTCCCCGGCCCGCGCCAGGGCCTGGGCGAGCATCCGGGCCACCGTCGTCAGTACCGAACGCTCGTCCGGCGAGAACGACACCGGGTGCCGGAACCCGGCCATCCAGGCACCCATCGTGCGGCCCGACACGATCAGCGGCAGGAAGGCCCAGGAGCGGCGCCCGAAACGGCTGGCCAGCGGCCAGGTGGCCGGGAAGCGGCGGTGGTACTCCTCGGGCGAGGGGAGATAGATCGCCCGCCCGGTCCGCACGACCTGGGCGGCCGGGTAGTCGGTCTCCAGAGGCATGTCGTTGAACGGGTCCTCGTCGCCCGCGTTGTGCCCGTGGTGGCCGATGATGGTCAGCCGTTCGCCCGCGACACCGAAGACGGCGAGCCCGTCGGGTGAGAACCCGGGCATGGAGAGTGAGGCCGCGACCCGCAGCACCTCCGCCGTGGAGCGGGCCTCGGCCAGTGCCCGCCCCGCGTCCAGCAGGAACGCCTCGCGGGACCGGCGCCAGTCCCCGGTGATGGGGGTGTGCGCCCCGGTGGTGCCCGGCTGCGGTTCGGCGACCTCCTGGAGGGTGCCGACCAGTACGTAGCTCTCGCTGCCGGCCGATGCGACCGGCAGCGGTTTGGAGCGGCTGCGTACGGTACGCAGCACCCGGCCGTCCCCGTCCACGATCCGCAGCCGCGCCTCGGCCAGGGTGCCCTCGGCGAGTGCCAGGTTCACCACCCCGTAGATCTCGTTCCAGTCGACCGGGTGGAAACGCGCGCGCACCGCGGCCTCGCGGAAGACGCCGGCCTCGGCCGGGAGCTCGAGCAGCCGGGCCGCCTCCGCATCGAGCGTGACTGAACCGGCTCCGTGGTCCCAGCGCCACAGGCCGGTCGCCGTCGCGGCCAGGACATCCTCGGTGCGCATTGCCCCACTTTATGAAGATGTGCTCGGCCGACGCCACCGAAAGCGGCCGTCGGCGGGTGGTCCTGACCTCGCCGGATGATCTTGAGATGACGATGACAATGAAGTCGTGGGGGCTCGGGCGGTAGCCTGGTGAGGCTGAATCCACCCCAACCGCGAAGACTGGATGAACGACGATGCATCGGTACAGGTCCCACACCTGCGGCGAGCTCCGCGCCTCTGACGTCGGCACCGACGTCCGGCTGAGCGGCTGGCTGCACAATCGTCGAGACCTGGGCGGCATCCTCTTCATCGATCTGCGCGACCACTACGGTCTCGTGCAGCTCGTCGCCCGCCCCGGCACACCCGGCAACGAAGCCCTGTCGAAGCTCACCAAGGAGACCGTCGTCCGGATCGACGGCAAGGTCTCCGCACGTGGCGCCGACAACGTGAACCCGGACCTCCCGACCGGCGAGATCGAGATCGAGGTCACCGAGGTCGAGGTGCTGGGCGAGGCCGCCCCGCTGCCCTTCACGATCAACACCGACGACGGGGTCAACGAGGAGCGGCGTCTGGAGTACCGCTTCCTCGACCTGCGCCGTGAGCGCATGCACCGCAACATCATGCTGCGCTCCGCCGTCATCGCCTCGATCCGCTCGAAGATGGTGGCTCTCGGCTTCAACGAGATGGCGACGCCGATCCTCACCGCGACCTCCCCTGAGGGCGCCCGTGACTTCGTGGTCCCGTCCCGGCTGAACCCCGGCAAGTTCTACGCGCTGCCGCAGGCCCCGCAGCAGTTCAAGCAGCTGCTGATGATCTCGGGCTTCGACCGCTATTTCCAGATCGCGCCGTGCTTCCGCGACGAGGACGCCCGCGCCGACCGCTCGCCCGGCGAGTTCTACCAGCTCGACGTCGAGATGTCGTTCGTCGAGCAGGAGGACGTCTTCCAGCCGATCGAGAAGCTGATGACCGAGCTCTTCGAGGAGTTCGGCAACGGCCGCCACGTCACGTCGCCGTTCCCGCGGATCCCGTTCCGCGAGTCGATGCTGAAGTACGGCAACGACAAGCCCGACCTGCGCGCCAAGCTGGAGCTCGTCGACATCTCCGACGTCTTCGCCGGCTCGGAGTTCAAGGCGTTCGCCGGCAAGCACGTCCGCGCCCTTCCGGTGCCGGACACCGCGGGCCAGTCCCGTAAGTTCTTCGACGGCCTCGGTGAGTACGCCGTCGAGCACGGCGCCAAGGGCCTCGCCTGGGTCCGCGTCGGCGAGGACGGCACCCTCGCCGGTCCGATCGCCAAGTTCCTCACCGAGACGGACATCAAGACCCTCACCGAGCGCCTGTCGCTCGTCCCGGGCCACGCCGTCTTCTTCGGCGCCGGCGAGTTCGACGAGGTCTCCAAGATCATGTCGGCCGTCCGGGTCGAGGCCGCCAAGCGCTCCGGTCACTTCGAGGAGGGCGTCTTCCGGTTCTGCTGGGTCGTCGACTTCCCGATGTACGAGAAGGACGAGGAGACCGGCAAGATCGACTTCTCGCACAACCCGTTCTCCATGCCTCAGGGCGGCCTGGAGGACCTGGAGACGAAGGACCCGCTGGACATCCTTGCCTGGCAGTACGACATCGTCTGCAACGGCATCGAGCTGTCCTCCGGCGCCATCCGTAACCACGAGCCCGAGCTGATGCTCAAGGCGTTCGAGATCGCCGGTTACGACCGTGAGACCGTCGAGCACGAGTTCGCGGGCATGCTCCGCGCGTTCCGTCTCGGCGCCCCGCCGCACGGTGGCATCGCCCCCGGTGTCGACCGCATCGTGATGCTGCTGGCCGACGAGCCGAACATCCGCGAGACGATCGCCTTCCCGCTCAACGGCAACGCGCAGGACCTGATGATGGGCGCGCCGACCGTGCTGGACGAGGCGCGGCTGCGCGAGCTGAACATCCAGCTCCGCAAGCCCGCCGCGACGGCGAAGGAGAAGGCCGAGGCCAAGGACTCGGTAGCGAGGGACACGGGCGCGAAGTAAGCGTCAGCCGTTCCGCTTCTGTTCCACGTGAAACAGCCCCTGGCCGTCCGGCCAGGGGCTGTTCCGCGTCGTGGCCGCCCTCCACAGCAACGCACAGCTGACACACACGCCCCTGCCAGCTCCCCTGCCTAGCCTCACTTCGCATGACAGAGACTCAAGGACCCGCACACAAGAAAGACATGACGCGTCGCCGGATGGTGTTTGCCGGCGGTGCGGCGATCGTGGCCGCCGGGATCGGGGCGGGTGTGGTCGCCGGTGCCTCGGCCGACGAGGTCACGAGCAGCGGCAGTGGGAAGAAGTCCGCCGCCGGGCAGGCCGAGGCGTGCTACCGGCTGACCTCGGAGACCACCGAGGGCCCGTACTACATCGACGCCGACAAGATCCGGAAGGACATCACCGAGGACAAGGAGGGCATCCCGATGACCCTCCGCCTCAAGGTGATCGACTCGGACACCTGCAAGCCCGTGAGCCGGGCGGCCGTCGACATCTGGCACTGCGACGCGCTGGGCATCTACTCCGGTTACGAGTCGATGAGCTCGGGTGGCCCCGGCGGTGGAGGGACTCCGCCGAGCGGGGCCCCAACGGACGCCCCGACCGGTACCCCCACCGACGCCCCGACGGGTACACCCCCGTCCGGCGGGCCCGGTGGCGGCGGTGGCGGACACTCGGAGCCCACCGACGACGAGCGCTATCTGCGCGGCACCCAGCTCACCGACAAGCACGGCTATGTGGAGTTCAAGACGATCTTCCCGGGCTGGTACCAGGGCCGTTGTGTGCACATCCACACCAAGGTGCACGTCGGCGGGAAGATGACCGACGCCGGGTACGAGGGCGGACGCACCTGTCACACCGGTCAGTTCTTCTTCGCGGAGTCCGCGGTGCTCGACTCGGCGAAGATAGCACCGTACTCGACCAGCACCACCACGCGTACGACTCTCACCGAGGACAGCATCTACGACCAGAGCGGTGTCACGGGCGGGCTGATGAAGCTCTCGTACCGCAAGAACCACATGGCGCGCGGCGTCGTCGGTTCGATCACGATGGGCGTGGACCCGGACGAGACGCACGACGGCACGGACCTCTGAGACTCCGTTCCCCCGCCGAGGGGATGGGCCCGGAATCGCCACCAGGGCGCGGTTCCGGGCCCTTTCCCATGCGTGCGCGGCCGGATTCGTCGCAGGACACGCCCGAGACGAGACGACGGGTCACACCGGATCGGATGCGGCCGTATGGCCGCTTTGTCTGATTAATCGTCGGTCGGCTCGGCAATGACTGGCTCGGGGACTTTGGTGCGGGGATCTCTGTCCCCGTCGTCCTCGACGTCGACCGCTAGGAGCCCCCCGTGCCTGTTCCCGAACCCGTGCCCCGCCCCGGCCCTCGCGCGTCCAGACGTCCCCCGTACACGGTCTGTGCGGGGCTCCTGCTGCTGCTGACCGGGTGCGCTGCGGCAGGTACGGCACCCGGACCCACCCCCGGCGCTCAGGTGCCCACCGTGCGCGCCGGCGCTCACGCGCCCACTGGGAGCGCCGTCGCCCATGCGCCCACCGGCAGTGTCGGCGCGGCGGGCCCAGGGGCCGCTGCGGCGCGCGGGCCGGCCGCCCCGACCGCACCCCGCGAGATCCGGATGCTGGGGCAGACGGCCAGGTCCGCGATCCCGGCCGAGTCCCGGCAAGCGCTCGTCGTCACCGGAAACGCGCCCGACTCCAGCGAGGCCACAGCCGTCCTCTACACCCGCGACGACCCCACGGTGGGCTGGCAGCCGGCCGCCGGCCCGTGGCCCGCCCACAACGCCCTGTACGGCTGGACCGACGAGCACTGGGTGAACGACCTCCGGACCCCCATCGGCGTCTACGGACTGACGGCCGCGGGCGGTCTGCTCGAACCGCCGGGCACCGAGCTGCCCTACGTGCAGAGCCCGGCGTTCACGGCGAGCGGCGAAGGATTCGACGGGGAGTCCCTGGCAGGGTCGTTCGACTACGTCATCGCCATCGACTACAACCGTGTCCCCGGTGCTTCCCCGCTGGACCCGACCCGTCCGCTCGGCGCGGAGCGGGGCGGCGGCATCTGGCTCCATGTCGACCACGGCGGGCCGACCCAGGGCTGCATCTCGCTTCCCGAGGACCGGATGGAGGAGCTGCTGCGCATCCTCGACCCGGCAAAGGTTCCGGTGATCGTGATGGGTGACGGGGCGGCGCTGGCCCGCTGACCGGACGTCACGCATCCGAGTTGCCGTTATGCACGCACGCGAGAGGGGTCCGGACCGTCACCGGTCCGGACCCCTCATCTGCGTACCGAGCCCTGTTCGGGCTTCCGTGCACCGAGCTGTGGCCCTACGCGGGCTTCTCCTCCAGGCGCGGGAACAGCACCGCACCCTTCGTCACCGTCGCGCCCGCGGGCAGCTGCCCCCAGCCGCCCGCGTCCTGCACACGCTGGTCGGGCAGCGCGCCCAGGGACTCCTCGGCGCCCAGCGACTCCCACAGCTTCTGCGAGGTCTCCGGCATCACCGCGTTCAGCAGGACCGCGACACCGCGCAGCGCCTCGGCGGCCGTGTACAGGATCGTCGCGAGCCGGGCACGGCCCTCGGGCGACTCGTCCTTGGCGACCTTCCAGGGCTCCTGCTCCGTGATGTAGCCGTTGACCTGCTTCACGAACTCGAAGATCGCCAGGATGCCGGCCTGGAAGTCCAGCTCCTCGCCGATCTTCCGGTCGGCCGTGGCGACCGCCTTCGCGAGACCCTCCTGGACCGCCTTCTCGGCCTCGCCGGGGGCGGTGGCCTCCGGGAGCGCCCCGCCGAAGTACTTGCCGACCATGGCGGCGACGCGCGAGGCGAGGTTGCCGTAGTCGTTGGCGAGCTCGGAGGTGTAGCGGGCGGTGAAGTCCTCCCAGGAGAACGAGCCGTCACTGCCGAACGCGATCGCGCGCAGGAAGTACCAGCGGTACGCGTCCACACCGAAGTGCGAGGTCAGGTCCTGCGGCTTGATGCCGGTCAGGTTCGACTTCGACATCTTCTCGCCGCCGACCATCAGCCAGCCGTTGGCCGCGACCTTGCCGGGCAGCGGCAGGCCCTGCGCCATCAGCATCGCGGGCCAGATGACCGCGTGGAAGCGGAGGATGTCCTTGCCGACCAGGTGCACATCGGCCGGGAACGTCCCGTCGAACTTCTCCTGGTTCGCTCCGTAGCCGACCGCCGTCGCGTAATTGAGGAGCGCGTCGACCCACACGTAGATGACGTGCTTCTCGTCCCACGGCACCGGGACGCCCCAGTCGAAGGTCGAGCGTGAGATCGACAGGTCCTGCAGGCCCTGCCTGACGAAGTTCACGACCTCGTTGCGGGCCGACTCGGGCTGGATGAAGCCGGGGTTGTTCGCGTAGAACTCCAGCAGCTTCGGTCCGTACTCGCTCAGCTTGAAGAAGTAGTTCTCCTCCTTGAGGATCTCCACCGGCTTCTTGTGGATCGGGCACAGCTTCGTGCCGTCCTCCGCCTCGATGAGGTCCCCGGGGAGCTTGTACTCCTCGCAGCCCACGCAGTACGGGCCTTCGTACCCGCCCTTGTAGATCTCGCCCTTGTCGTACAGGTCCTGCACGAACTCCTGCACACGGTCCGTGTGCCGCTTCTCCGTGGTACGGATGAAGTCGTCGTTCGCGATGTTCAGGTGCTCCCAGAGGGGCTTCCAGGCCTCCTCGACGAGCTTGTCGCACCATTCCTGCGGAGTGACGTCGTTCGCCTCGGCAGTGCGCATGATCTTCTGACCGTGCTCGTCCGTGCCGGTGAGGTACCACACCTTCTCGCCACGCTGGCGGTGCCAGCGGGTGAGCACGTCGCCTGCGACGGTCGTGTAGGCGTGGCCCAGGTGAGGAGCGTCGTTGACGTAGTAAATGGGGGTCGAGACGTAGTACGCCGTCGCCCCCTGCTTCTCGGATCCAGTGGCCGCCATGGTCGAAATCCTAACGGCCCGTGGGTGATCCACTCACACCGATGAACGCCGCCGCCCCCTCCGACGGCCATGAGCCGTCCTGGGAGGGAGCGGAGATTCTCGCGGAGCTCGTCGCCACGGGGGCTGCGCCGGGCGGGAAACACCCGCCGGAAGAGGCACGGCGTCCGGCTCGAGACGGTCCGGGGACGTCGTGTCCCGGGACGCCCGCTGCCGGAAGGGTCAGGGGCGGGGCTGGTCTTTCGATCGAACGTTCGACAGCGGTGGTGCCCGGCGGCACGGTCACGGCGGAGCCCTGCTCGAGGACGGGCTCGCCGTGACCGTGCGTCTGCCGGTCGGCCTGCCTGGTCAGCCGTTGTCGGCGGCGGTCTCGCGGGCCGCGAGCCAGGCCGGGAGCGCGGCGAGGATCTCCTGGTAGAGCGTGGCGTCGGGCACCTCGCTCGGGGCGGGGCCGGCGTGGAAGAACGCGGCGTTCGGGGCGTCCAGCTTCCGCAGGAAGTCGAAGCCCTTCGCGTCCTCGTCGCCGAACGCGACGAACTGGAAGAACAGCGGCAGCCGTGCCGCCTCGGCGAGCGCCTGCTTGGCGGGCTGCTTGGCGTCCGGCGGTCCGTCGGTCTGGAAGATCACCAGGGCGGGTCCGGTGGCCTCCGACTTCTCGTAGTGCGCGACGACCTCCTCGACGGCACGGTGGTAGCTCGTACGGCCCAGGCGGCCGAGGCCCGCGTGCAGTTCGTCGATCCGGCCCTCGTGGTCGGCGAGGCCGACCGTGCCGGTGCCGTCGATGTCGGTCGAGAAGAAGACGACGGGCACGGTGGCGTTCTCGTCGAGGTGCGCGGCGAGGGCGAGTGTGCGGTCGCCCAGGTGCTGGGCGCTGCCGTCCTTGTAGAACGGCCGCATCGAGCCGGAGCGGTCGAGCACCAGGTACACGGTGGCCCGAAGCCCGGTCAGACCGTGCGTCTTCAGCCCGGCCTGGGCCGCCTTGTAGGCGTCGACGAGCGCGGGGGCGCCGGCCTCGACCCGGGCGAGGGCGACGGCGGAGGCCCCGGTGGCCTCTGCGGATGCGGAAGCCTCGGGGGCGGGCGCGGCGTCCGGCTCGGCCGGCAGGGCGTCTGCGACCGGTGCGGCGTCGGCCGCCACGGGCTCGACGGTGGCGAGGACGATGACCGGCTCGGGCTCGGTGGCGACCTCGGCGGCGGGGGCCGGCTCCAGGACCTGGGCGGCCTCGGGCTCGGCCTCGGCGGCCGGTGCGGTTTCGGCCTTCGGCTCGGTGATGGTGACCGGTTCTGCCTCGGCCTTGATCTCGGCCGGTGCGGGCTCGGGCTCGGCGATGACGGGTGCGGCCTCGGGCTCGGCCTCGGCGGCCGGTGCGGTTTCGGCCTTCGGCTCGGTGATGGTGACCGGTTCTGCCTCGGCCTTGATCTCGGCCGGTGCGG
>NZ_JBIAKK010000005.1:0-74976 GCF_042872425.1 Streptomyces sp. NPDC005262 | reverse complement strand
CGGCCTCGGGCTCGGCGATGACGGGTGCTGCCTCGACCTCGGCCTCGGCGGCCGGTGCGATCTCGGCCTCGACCTCGGCCGTGGCGGTGGTCGGCGCTGCCTCCACCTCGGCTTCGGCGGCAGCCGACACCGGCTCCACCTCGGCCGCGGCCGGTTCCGCCTTCGCCGCGGCGGCGGCGCGCTTCGAGGCCGAACCCTGGGGCGGCACCGTGTGGGTGGGCTTCGGGCTGGGTGCGGAAGCCTTGTCGAAGGCCTCCGCCACCAGGTCCGTCGCCAGGCCGCTGTCGCCCGAGAGGGTCCGGGGCGAGGCAGGGGCGGGTACCGAGACCTTTGCGGCCGACGCGGGTTCGACTGCCGGTGCGGTCTCGACCACCGGCTCGTCCACCGCGACCGACTCCGACTCCGTGGGCCGGGTGCGCTCCGTCTGGGGCGGGACCGTGGCCGTCGTCGGCTCGTCCTGCTCCGTACGGTCGCGGCCGAACACCTTGCGCAGCAAGCTCCGAATGCCCATGGGCGAGGCCTTTCGCATGAGTTGAGTGCGATGAATGTCCGTACTGCGGGAATTGATCCCTGGCCAGGGCGGATACGTAAGGTTAGCGGCCGGATCCGGCCGTTCGGTGGCGCGGCCCGCCTCCGTGTCAATCGGACGGCGGTGGCCCGGACTTCACTCTGCATTCTTTTGGAGTCTCTCGTACCGGGTGATCGCGCACCTAGCGTCACGTCGGACACGGCGAGTCGGGGCGGTTGCCGACCGTGTCGAACGGCGCCTGGGCCCGCGGCCCGCCGGCCCAGGACCGGCTGGCGCTCGTCCGTCCGGCGCAGGACCGGTCGCGGCACCGGAGCCGGGGTCGATCCGCGCACGGCGGTTCACGCGGTGGCGACCTGGCGGCGCCACCGCGCGAACTGGGCCGCCGCATCCCCGGTGTACGACCACGGCACCCGCACCGCCCGGCCGTCCAGCAACCGGAACACGTCCGCGGCCTCCGTCGGCCGCCCCGCGTAACACGCGGCGTGCGCCAGGTAGTTCAGCTCGCCGACCGCCTCCGCCTCCACCGGTCCCGCCGCGCGCATCCCGAGCCACCGGTCCCAGGTGCGGCGCACGTCCGTGACGGCCAGTTCGTGGTTCCAGTGCTGTTGCCCGGTGAGCGGCGCGACGACGGGCCGCCCGTGCGTGGCGTCGGAGACGTAGCGGTGTTCCTCGACCCTGGCGATCTGCACCAGCACCGGCAGCGGCGAACCGGGGGGCGCCGCACCCGCCGCGTCGCGCGCGAAGTCGTACATGGTGCCGTGGGTGCCGTGCCAGCGCGCCGAGTAGTACCGCAGCAGCTGGGTGTGCCCCTCCATGTGGTGCGGATCGCGGCGGAGCAGTTCGTCCCACCACTGTGTGACGCGTCGCCTGGCCCCGTCCTCGTACAGCCGGGCCGCTGTCAGCAGCGACGCCCAGGGCATCGGATCGGGCGGGCAGACGTCGGCGGCCCGCAGACAGCAGTCGACGACCCGGTCCACCCGGTTCTGGTCGAGTCCGGTGCCCCGCCCCGCCGCGACGGCCCGGCCGAACAGCCGGACCACTTCGGTCGCCGCCTTAAGGACCTGCGCGTCGGCGCTCTTCGGCTCGGCGGCCAGCCAGGTCTCCACGGTGGTGCTGCCCGCGACGGCGTGGGCGAGGATCCGGATCCGGTGGGTCCGCAGGGCCCACCGGTTGCCGGTGGCGTGCAGCAGATCGCGTACGCCCTGCCAGCGGCCGATGACGATGTCCTGGCGGGCCGCGGTGAGCGGCCGGTCGCCGAGATCCGGGTCGAAGTGCACCGGTGGGGGTGTACGGCGGCGTACGGCCATCAGTAATCGGTGACGATCGTGGTGGAGTGGGCGTAGTCGGACGGTTCCTCGGCCCGTACGGTCTGCGAGGCGTCGAGCTTCGCCGGCCGGTAGTACGAGCTGCCGCGCCGCCAGTACCAGAGCATCGGGACGGCTCCCACGGCGAGACTGCCGAGGCCGAGCGCGAGCGCCGTCGCGCTGAAGTCGCCGAGCGCCTCGAAGAAGATCCAGAACATGAAGAGCGAGCCGGCCAGCGGCCACAGTCCGCCGAGGACGAGATCGGCGACCGAGCGGCACAGCAGTTTGCGGTACGCGACGACCGCGGCCAGGCCCGCGAGGCCGTAGTACACGGCGATCTGCAGCCCGATGGCCTCGACGGCCACGCCCAGGATGTGGTGGACCGGGCCGAGGGCGAGGGACGCGAGGATCAGGGCGAGGGCGACGCCTCCGACGGCGGCGACCGAGACCCACGGGGTGTTCCAGCTGCGGTGCACCCGGCCGAACGCGGCGGGCATCGTGCGGTCGCGGCCCATCGCGAACAGCGAGCGCGTGACCTGGATGAGTGTGGTCTGCAGCGTGGCGACGGTCGACAGCATCACGGCCACCACCAGCAGCTTTCCGCCGACGCCGGGCCACACCCGTTCGCCGAGCACGGTCAGCACGTTGGCGCTGTGCCGCTCGATGTCGTCGGCCGAGAGGATCACGTTCACCGCGATGGTGAACACCTCGACGAGCGCGAAGACGGTGAGCACGCCCACCACCCCGGCCAGGCCCGTGGTGCGGCGGCTGTTGCGGGTCTCCTCGCTGAGGTTGCCGGTGACGTCCCAGCCCCAGTAGTAGAAGGCGGCGATCAGCGCACCGGAGGCGAAGCCGGAGACGCCGTCGAAGTGCGCGAAGCCGAGCCAGGACCAGTCGAAGGAGTGCGCGACGCCGGGTCCGGCTCCCGTGCCTTCACCCGGGCCGGTCCCGCGGACGAGTGCGACGACCGCGAAGACCAGCAGGATCACCAGCTCGATCCCGGAGATCACCAGCTGGGTGCGGGCGCTGAGCCGGGCTCCGCCGAGCACGACGAGCAGCATCACCAGGAACCAGCCGGCCCCGATGACGGTGGCGAGTGTCGTGTCGTCGGCGAACCGGGAGTCGACCACGGTCAGCGTCATCGTCCCGGCGGGCAGTGATCCGGCGACCATGAACAGGGTCGCCGCGACGACCAGCGCCCAGCCGCTGAGGAAGCCGAGGAACGGGTGCAGGGTCCTGCCCACCCAGGAGTAGCCTGCGCCCGCATTGACGTCGATCCGGCCGAGCTGCCGGTAGGCGAGGGCGATGCCGAGCATCGGTATCGCGCAGTACAGCAGGGCGGCGGGACCACCGAGACCGACCGTGCCGACGAGCACGGCACTGGTCGCGGCCAGCGAGTAGGCGGGGGCGCTCCCCGCCACGGCCATCACGATCGTGTGGAACGTGCCGAGGACATTGGGCTGGAGCCCACGGCCGGGCCGGTCGGGCATGCTGCGCATCGCTGTTCTCAACTGCTTCCGGAAGTGTGGCGTGCCCCGGCCGGAGTCCCGTACATCCTTCAGCGGCACGACATGTGGCGGCATGTCAGAAACAGATCTTCGAAAATCCGAACGGAACTGGTTGGTCCGTTCGGGAAGACTGTCCGCATCGTAGTCCCGTGATTACAGCTGGGTGGACCTGGACGCCACGAGCGTTACGCGACCTCTGCACGGCGTCTAGAGTCGGAGACATGGTTTCCGGTGAGGCACCGCAGGCGGAGGGAAGCGTCCGCGTCGACAGTTGGATCTGGTCGGTACGGCTGACCAAGACCCGCTCGCAGGCCGCTGCCGCCTGCCGCGCCGGACACGTCAGGGTCAACGGCGACCGGGCCAAGCCCGCGCAGACCCTGCATGTGGGGGACGAGGTACGGCTCCGGCACGGCGGCCGGGACCGGATCGTCGTGGTGTCGCGCATCGTGAAGAAGCGGGTCGGCCCTCCGGTGGCCGCGGAGTGTTTCGTCGACAACAGTCCGCCCCCGCCGCCGCGGGAAGCGGTGATCCAGGTGCCGGTCCGTGACCGGGGCACGGGCCGCCCGACCAAACGCGACCGCCGTGAGATGGAGCGCCTGCAGGGCCGTGGCCCCGGGGACCACCCGGCCTGAGCCGGGCACCGGAGTGCGGTCGCGGCCCGTCGCGGGCTGCACACCCTTATGGAACACGCATTAGGGGAACGCGACACATGCACCCTGACCCGTCACGTCCCCGCGGCGCCTACGGCTGAGGTGAGGCGATCGCGCGTGCCGCCGCCACCTCCTGGCGCAGCGGCGCCAGCACCCCTTCCTCGTCGCCCGGCAGTTCGGCGCGCACTCCCACCAGCACCTCGGTCGCCCGCAGCCGTTCCGACAGTTCCCGCAGCTGCTGCCGGATCTCGGCCACCTCGGCGGGCGCCGGTTCCGGCGCCCCGTGGCTCACCCGGACCCGGGCCGCCGTGGTCGCGTCCACGATCCGCTCGATCGCGACGACCAGCGGCAACCAGGCGGCGGCCCGGGTGCCGACCGGGGGTGGTTCCGTCAGGGCGCGCTGGAACTCGGAACGTATGGAGGACAGATCGCGGAAGATGAGTCGCCGGGCCCGCGCACGTTCCGCCTGGTCGGGGCGGGTGACCCCGCCGCTGTCGCCCCCCGTGTCGAAAGCCGACCCCACATAGTCGGCGAGGTCCGTCACCGTGTCCGCGAGCCGGTGGCCGATCCGGGTGTGCCAGCTCTCCGGCCACAGCAGATAGCCCGCCACCAGCACGATCACGCAGCCGATCAGGCTGTCCACCAGGCGGGGCTGCACCAGAGCGACGCCCCGGTGGTTCAGCAGATCGGACAGCAGCAGGATGACCGGTGTGATGGCCGCGGTCTGGAAGGCGTACCCCTTGACCGTGAGCGCCGGGATCAGCGGGGCCAGCAGCGCCATCACCGGTACGTCCCACCACCCGATCGGCACCTCCGCGAGAACGGGCGCGGCGATGACGAGTCCGGCCGCCGTGCCCACCGAACGCAGTACCGCGCGGGAGAAGACCGAGCCGAAGTCCGGCTTGAGCACGAACGTGACGGTCAGCGCCACCCAGTAGGAGCGGTCCATGGTGACCAGTGAGGTCAGTGCCTGGGCCAGGCCGATGCAGAGGGCCAGCCGCAGCCCGTACCGCCAGGAGGTCCCGGAGAGCAGTACGGAGCGGGTCGCCCGCCTGATCCGCACCGCGAGCGCGGCGGGGCGTCCGAGCCGGTCGTCGACGTTGTAGGCATCGGGGTTGTGCACGACGGCCGCCGCGTGGCGCAGCGCGCTGTCCACCGCCCGGGTGGCGGGTGAGTCGGGTGCGGGCAGTTCCGGTTCGGTGCCGCCGGTGCGGCTCTCCTCGACGTCCTCCGCCAGTTCCCGTACCGCCGCCGGGATGGTGTCGGGCAGGGGACACCGCCGTACATGCACCGCGGGCGCCGCCTCGACGAGCGGGATGACCACGTTGAGCTGGGCGAGCAGCCGCACCATCGCGCCGCTGCGGCCGTGGTACCGGGCCCGGCGGGCGAGGATCAGGTCGTACGAGGTGTTCAGCGACCGGGTGACCGCCTGTCGTCGCTCCTCGTAGGCGTCGGTGCCCGCCGCGGCCAGCAGGTCGGCGACCGTGAGGTACGTGTCCGCGATGGAGACCCGCTCCGGCAGTTTCCGCCGCAGCGGCCACGCCAGCAGCGTCAGGGCGAGCACGAACAGGCCGCCGATCACCAGCAGCAGCGGCGCCACCCACCAAGGTTTCGGCAGCGGCAGCCCGCTGGCGACAACCGAGTTGAGCAGGAGCAGCAGCCCGGACAGGGAGGCCACGGCGCCGATCGTCGACATCATGCCGGACACCAGGGCGACGGCGGTCAGCACACCGACGGCCGTCCAGTCCGTCCCGTACACGAACGAGCCGAGCATGATGCCGAGCGCGCCGAACAGCTGCGGAACAGCGATGTTGAGGATCCGCATCCGGTACGCGTCGGCGGTGTCGCCGAGGACACCGGAGAGCGCGCCCATGGAGACGAGCGCGCCGTAGGCGGGCCGGTCCAGCGCAAAGCCGACGGCGAGCGGGGCGGCCAGGGCGATGGAGGCGCGGACGACTGCGGCCCACGGGACGGGGGCCGGCTGTGGGCGCAGCCCGGTCAGCAGCCAGGCCGGTGGTGCATACCGTTTCCGATCCGCCTCGGCATCTGCCAATGCGCTCAGCCTCCGGTGCCGTGCGTCAGTTCTGGTAGCCCTCCACCTCGCCGGCCGGGCGCACCTTCGCTCCGGACGGGTCCTCGCCGAACTCGCTGAGCGCGCGCCGCTGCCGCAACAGGTCCCAGTACTGTTCGAGTTGGGCCTCCACCGTGCGCAGGCGTGACTTGTCGTCCGCGGAGAGGCCCGTCTTCTCCCGGGTGGAGCGGTCGCGCAGGTTCCGCTCCTCGGAGACCAGACCGCCGATGTTGTCGAGGATCTCCCGGTCGTCCATGACGCCTCCTTCGGCCTCGTTCGGATCTACTCGGACTCCCTCTGCGAGCGGTTCTTCCGGGGCGCGGGTCAGAGCGCGAACAAGGTCTTGCCGCGGGCGCCGCCCGTGCGGTTCCGGTCGAGGGCCTGCGGGGCCTTCTCCAGCGGGAGTTCGATGTCGATGAGCACGTTCAGCACACCCTCCGCGGCGCCTGCCGCCAGGACGTCGAGCAGAACGGGTGTCGGTTCGAGCCGGAAGTCGATGGACCCGACGCCCTCGGGAACTGCGGCCCCGCCGGCGACGCCCCGCGTGGTGACGGCGACACCGCCGCTCCGCACCAGCGCCGCCATGGCCGCGAACGCCTCCGGCGTGGTGGAGACCAGGTCGACGAGCGCATCGACGCCGCCCGGAGACAACTCCCGTACCGACGCTTCGAGCGGACCAGCCGTCGTGTCGATGGTGACGGCGGCGCCGAGCGCCCCCATTCGCCACCCCTCGTCGCCCCGTACCGCCGCGAGGACGCGCAGATCCCGGGCGGCCGCGAGCTGGGTCAGACAGCTGCCGACGCCGCCCGCCGCCCCGATGACCAGCAGGCTCTCGTGGCCGCGGAGCACCGCCGTCTCCAGGATCTGGGCGGCGGTCATCCCGGCGGTCGGCAGCGCGGCGGCGATCCGCAGGGGGAGGCCGTCCGGGACCAGGGCGATCGCGGAGTCCTGCGGGACGGACACGTATTCGCAGTACGTGCCCGTGCCGACCGGCGATCCGGTGACCCGCCCGAAGACCGCGTCACCGACCCGGAAGCGGTTGTCGCCGGTGCCGATCATGTCCACCCGGCCCGCGTAGTCCACGCCGATGACCAGGGGGAAGACATGCGGTGCCTGTCCTTCCAGGGCGCCGTCCGCGGTCTGCCAGTCGGACGGGTTGAGCGCGGCGTACTCGATCCGCACCCGTACGTCGCCTGCTGCGGGAATCGGCTTGGGCACCTCGACCAGGGTCGGTTCGGCCCGGAACACGCTGACGGCTACGGCTCGCATACGGATGACCTCTCAGTCGCCCAGACAGTGACGCAGTCTCGGGCTCCACTCTTCCCCGGCCCGCGCGTCGCCGCACGTCGAACCCGGCGTCAGCGGTCGTGCCCGGAGCTGTTCCCGGGGACGGGTCCTTCCACGGTGAGCGGTGTCGAAGGCCCGGATCCGCTCCAGGGTGCGGCCGGCTCGGGCCGTGCGGACCCGCGCGCCGCCCACATCCGCGCGACCACTGCGCACAGCGCCACCGCCAGCCCGGCGGCGAGAACGATCCACACCGCCGTACGGAGCGGACTCGTCAGCGCGTCGTACACCGCCGCCGCCCCGTCCCGATCACTGCCGGGCACCCCGGCCACCACCCGGTTCCGGGCGACCGCGATCGCCCCGCGCAGCACCAGCGCACCGATCGCGAAGCCCAGCCCGGCGACCGCCGTGGCGGCCAGCGCGGCCAGGGCGGAACCCCGTCGTCCCGGCCCGCCGCGCATCGCCGCCGCCAGCACGGCGGCGACGGCGAACACCAGCGTGCCGACAGCGGGCCAGATGCTGCCGGCTCGCAGCACGCGGAACGTCTGGCGCAACTGGTCCGCGCGGTCGGCGGAGAGCAGGGTGATGTCGGTCCGCCGGACCGGGAAACCGTCGGCGAACGGCACGCCGTTGTCCACCAGGTTCTGTTTGGCCTGCTGCATCACCGGCGCCAGGTCCATGCGCACGGCCTCGCCGCTCCCACCGTTCAACGCGTCGGTGACGGCCTCGTGGGCGGTGCGGTTGGCGGCCACCCAGGCGGAACGGAAGGCGTCCGTGGTGGTGAACGACTGCACCGCCTCGTGCAGGAAGTCCCGCGAGGCGCCCTGGAGCAGCCCTGGGTCGATCTGCTTCGTCGCTTCGTCGGTGATCAGAGTGGACATGGTGGCCTGCACGCCGGGGTCGGAGGCGAGCGGCTCCATCGCTGCGACGTACCGGTCCGTGTCGTCGATCTCCAGATCGATCCAGGCGGACAGCGCGCTCAGCGGGACGAGGACAGTGAGCAGCACCAGCATTACCGCCGACAGAGCCGCTGAGATATAGGTCCGCACCCCTCAAGGGAATCCCGGACGGCGACGCCGCGCCCGGGGCGGTGAGCCATTCGAGTTGCCGGGCGGCGCAACCGGGTGTGCCCTTGAGTGAACAGGGGGCCACGGAAGGAGTTCTCGGCCATGGCCACACACGCTTCGATGCCACGCCGCGCCGCGTCGGCGCGCTCCAGGCACCCCAGCACACTCAGCTGGGCCATGCCCGTCACGCTGGGCGTGATCGCGGGCTGGTGGGCGACGTCCATCGTGCGCGGCGGTGGTGTGCTCACCGGCACGCAGCTCGCGCTCGGTCTGATCTCCGGCGCCGTGCTGGCGGCGCTGTGCTACGCCCTCGGCCGGGCGCAGAAGCGTCTGCCGGTGGAGGCCAAGGCCATCGCGTACGGAACGCTGTTCGGCGGTTCGGTCGGCTTCCTCTACAGCCTGTCCGACAAGACGAGCGTGCTCGCGGCCACCGTCCTGGGCCTGGTCACCGGCGCCGCGATGCTGGTGTGCGCGTTCTATGCGTTCTACGTGACAAAGGAATGAGCCCCGCGCTTCTCCGTCATCCTTGACCTTCTCCGCGGGGGAAGCCCCAGCATCAATGGGGCCGGGCGGACCGCCCGGTACGAGGAGGTCTGTGGTGGAACGCGAGGCGCGTGCGAAGGGCACGGCGGCGCTCGTGACGATCGGGGAGTTCTCCCGGTCGTCACGGCTGTCCGCGAAGGCCCTGCGCCGCTACGACGAGCTGGGACTGCTCCGGCCCGCCCTGGTCGCTCCGGTGAACGGCAACCGGTACTACGACGGGACGCAGGTGGGGAGGGCCAGGCTGGTGGCCCGGCTGCGCCGGATCGGGATGCCGCTGGCCGGGATCAAGGAGGTGGTCGCGCTGGGTGCGGCGGACGGCCCTGACACAGCCGTACGGGGACGGGTCGCCCTGGCGCACGCGGCGGGTGGCCCGGACAACGTGGCCTGCGTCGTCGCCGACGTGGTGGCGCTGTAGCCGCGGAAGGCCCCGGGCGCACCAGCACGCGGGGCCGTCCGTCCACCGGACCGCTCAGGTCTCTCAGTCGCGGACGACCGTCACCGGGCACGGTGCGTGCTGGGTGACATGGAGGCTGACCGAGCCGAGCAGGGTCGCCTTGAAACCGCTGTACCCGCGCGCCCCGACGACCAGCAGGTTCGCGCCCTTGGCGCGGTCGAGCAGAGCCTGCGCCGGGTTGCCGATCACCACGATCTTGCTGACCGCGGCCGCGCCCTCCGCGCCGAGGGCCTCCTCCAGCGCCTCGGTGAGCGACACGATCGCCACGGCCTGCGGATCGAAGTCCTCCGGCATGCCCGGCATCATGGACGCCCAGCTGGTCGCGGGGTACTCCCAGCTGTTCACGGCCTCCACCGAGTCACCGGTCAATTCGGCCTGGCGTACGGCCCAGTGCAGCGCCTTGATCGACGACTCGGAGCCGTCCACGCCCACCACGATCCTGCCCATCTCTGCCTCCACCTCGGTTCGGCACGCATCTGCCGATACACCACAGCGCATTTTTTTGCGGATAACTGTAATCAAACCGGACATGGGCCCGGCTGGCGGTCCGACCGCCGTCATTCGGGCGTCCGGGTGCCCGTGTGCCCCGGCGCTCAGTCCAGCCGCAGATCGGCGAGCTGCTGCTCGAACGGGACCACCTCGTCGTCGAGCCCGAGAGCCCTCGACGCCCCGGAGGCCGCCCGGCCGCCGGAGATCATCCGTGCGAGCTCGCCACCCGCGCGCCGGATCCGGGACGGCAGCCCCTCGGTGTACTCGTCGCCGGACGATCCCCAGTCCTCCGACGCCGCGTACACGGAGGTCGGTGCGACGGTGGCCCGCAGGTACGCGAAGAGCGGTCGCATCGCGTGCTCCAGGACGAGCGAGTGCCGGGCGGTGCCGCCGGTCGCCGCGATCAGGACGGGCTTGCCGGTCAGTGCCGTGTGGTCGATCAGGTCGAAGAACGACTTGAACAGGCCGCTGTACGAGGCGGTGAAGACCGGCGACACGGCTATCAGGCCGTCCGCCGTCGCCACCGCGTCGATCGCCTCGTCCAGCGCCTGCGGCGGGAAGCCCGTCACCAGGTGGTTCGCGATGTCGACGGCCAGATCGCGCAGCTCGATCACCCGGATCTCGACCGGCCTGTCCTGATCGGTGGCCAGCCGCTCCCGGGCGGCCGCCGCCAGCCGGTCGGCCAGCAGCCGGGTCGACGACGGCTGACTCAGCCCGGCGGAGACGGCGACGATCTTCAGAGCCTCGGTCGGCATGGGGGTCAGATCTCCTTCGTGCGGGCGGCGACGGCGGGGTGGACCGGTGCGGAGTCCGGCACTCCGGCCGGCCGCAGGTTGGCGAACTCCTTGCGCAGTACCGGGACGACCTCCTCGCCGAGGATGTCGAGCTGCTCCAGGACCGTCTTCAGCGGCAGGCCCGCGTGGTCCATCAGGAACAGTTGGCGCTGGTAGTCGCCCACGGCGTCACGGAACGACAGGGTCCGCTCGATGACCTCCTGCGGGGAGCCGACGGTCAGCGGGGTCTGCTGCGAGAAGTCCTCCAGGGACGGGCCGTGTCCGTAGACCGGCGCGTTGTCGAAGTACGGGCGGAACTCCCGTACGGCGTCCTGCGAGTTCTTCCGCATGAACACCTGGCCGCCGAGGCCCACGATGGCCTGCTCCGCGGTGCCGTGGCCGTAGTGCGCGTACCGCTGGCGGTAGAGGTTCACCATCTTCTTGGTGTGCTCTATGGGCCAGAAGATGTTGTTGTGGAAGAAGCCGTCGCCGTAGTACGCGGCCTGCTCGGCGATCTCCGGCGAGCGGATCGAGCCGTGCCAGACGAACGGCGGGACGCCGTCCAGAGGGCGTGGGGTCGCGGTGAACGACTGCAGCGGCGTGCGGAACTTGCCCGCCCAGTCGACGACGTCCTCGCGCCACAGCTTGTGCAGCAGCGCGTAGTTCTCGACGGCGAGCGGGATGCCCTGGCGGATGTCCTTGCCGAACCACGGGTAGACCGGGCCGGTGTTGCCGCGGCCCATCATCAGGTCGACACGGCCGTCCGCGAGGTGCTGGAGCGTCGCGTAGTCCTCGGCGATCTTCACCGGGTCGTTGGTGGTGATCAGGGTCGTGGACGTGGACAGGATCAGGTTCTCGGTGCGGGCGGCGATGTAGCCGAGCGTGGTCGTCGGCGAGGACGGGACGAACGGCGGGTTGTGGTGCTCGCCGGTCGCGAAGACGTCCAGGCCCACCTCCTCGGCCTTCAGCGCGATCGCGAGGGTGGCCTTGATCCGCTCGTGCTCGGTCGGTGTCCTGCCCGTCGTGGGGTCGGTGGTGACATCTCCGACGGTGAAGATCCCGAACTGCATGGCGCCCGCCTCCGTAAGCGTGAGTAGCGATGGTTGAACCTTAAACCAATTCTTTCACGCCGTACAACGGGGCACCGGCCCTCGCTATTCCGGCGCCCGGGACAGGCACCGGTGATACGTACCCTGGAGCAGGACTTCCCGGTGCGCGCCGGGCATGCGGGACCGGGAGAGGCAGGGCCAGTGAGCGAGAGCGAGAGCTGGAAGGAGCGGGGCGTCGCGCTGCGCGTCTTCGTGTACGTCTTCGCCACGCATCTCTTCGCGGGCTTCGTCTACCTGCTGTTCTACGTGGGCGAGCACGCCCACAAGTGAGCCGGACGGGCGCGACGCGAACGCCGTCGAGGGCCTTCGCGACGCCGTACGAACGCCCCGCCCGATCCGGCCGGCCCGCGTTACACTCGTGCCCATGACCTCCGTACCGTGCCGAAACTGGTGGCGCTCCACTTAGGAGCGGCCGCCTCATCAGCACGGAACCAGGGCCGTTCGATATGGACGGCCCTTCTTCTCTGCCCTCGTACGGGTACGGATGCCGATCCCGGTGGGCCGTCCTCCACGCAACCAGCACCCGCGAGGAGAGACCCATGACCACCGTCGCCGCACCCGTCACCACCACCGCCACCCCCGCCCGGCGTCGCAGTGCCGAGCTGGAGCAGCAGATTCAGCAGGATCCGGGTCGATTCCGTGTGATGACCGGGGACCGGCCCACCGGGGCGCTGCACCTCGGGCACTACTTCGGGACCCTGCACAATCGCGTCCGGCTCCAGGATCTCGGCGTGGACGTCTTCGTGATCATCGCCGACTACCAGGTGCTCACCGACCGGGACGTCGCCGAGCGGCTCGGCGAGCACATGGAGGGGATGCTGCTGGACTATCTGGCCATCGGCATCGACCCCGCCCGCACCACGGTCTTCAACCACAGCGCCGTGCCCGCGCTGAACCAGCTGATGCTGCCGTTCCTCAGCCTCGTCTCCGTCGCCGAGCTGAGCCGCAATCCCACGGTCAAGGACGAGATCGCGCACTCCCGGCAGTCCGCCGTCAGTGGGCTGATGTTCACGTATCCCGTGCATCAGGCCGCCGACATCCTGTTCTGCAAGGGCAACCTCGTCCCCGTAGGACAGGACCAGCTGCCGCACCTCGAAGTGACCAGAAGCGTCGCCCGCCGCTTCAACGAGCGGTACGGGCCGGTCTTCCCGGAACCGGACGCCCTGCTCTCCGCCGCACCCCTGCTGCTCGGCACCGACGGCACGAAGATGAGCAAGAGCCGGGCCAACTCCATCGCGCTCGGTGCCACCGCCGACGAGACGGCGCGGCTGATCCGCGGGGCGAGGACGGACACCGACCGGCACATCACGTACGCACCGCAGACCCGGCCCGAGGTGTCGGGGCTCGTGCTGCTCGCCGCGCTCTGCCTCGACCGCGACCCGCACGAGGTCGCAGATGAGATCGGTGACGGCGGCGGCGCCGCGCTCAAGCGGACCGTGACGGACGCCGTCAACGAGCGGCTGGCACCGGTGCGGGCGCGGCGGGCGGAGTACGCGCAGGACATGGCGTACGTACGGTCGGTGCTGCGGGACGGCAACGAGCGGGCCAACGCCGTGGCCGAGGCGACGCTGGCGCAGGTGCGACAGGTGATGGGAGGAGTGCTGTAGCAGCCGCGGTCAGCGGCCAGACCAGATCAGGGCAGGGTCTGGCCGGGTCTGCCACCGGCCAGGCGCCCCTCGCCGACACGTCCAGGATCAGCGCCGCGATGTTCCAGGCGTCGTCCGCGCCGCCGTGGTGACGGCCTTCCAGCGGGTGAGCCGTGGCACGGTGGGGCACCCGATCTCCGTCCCGCCAGGTGCAGCCTCAGCGGTGCGTCAACGAGCTCCGCCTGCGCAGCAGTTCCGCGAGTCCGCGCCGGGTCGCGGCGATCACCACGCGGTCCTCGGCGCGGAGTACGTAACCGGGGTGCAGATCCCAGATCAGGCCCGACGGCCGGTCCGAGGACGCGGGACCGGCCGTTGTCAGGTCCGGGTGCCGGTCCTCCGGGGGCGTGGCGTCCAGCGCCAGTACCCGCCAGGCCCCCGCCCGGAATGCCTGCTCGACCGTCCGGCCCTCCAGCTGCGGGTGGCCCGCCACCTTGATCGCCGCGAAGAGCATCACCTTCCGCTCGACCGGGATCGCGCCCAGGATCTGCCGCCCCATCATCGCGACGGCGAAGGACGGGGCAGCCAGGTGGGAGACGGACCGGGAGCGGGTCAGGGCCTGCGGGTGGGCGGTGCGCAGGGTGCGGTAGACGGCGGTGGCGAACTCGTCGTCGAAGAGGCGCAGGGCCACCTGCAGGTCCGGTTTGACCGAACGGGCGTAGAGGGTGGCCTCCAGATTGGTGGTGTCGGAGCTGGTCAGGGCGAGCAGGGCGCGGGAGCGCTGGATCTTCGCCGCTTCCAGGACGCCCTCCTGGGTGACGTCCCCGAGGACGACCGGTACCTGTAGCCGCCGGGCCACGGGGATGCCGCGCGCGGCCGGGTCGTCCTCCACGCACACCACAGGAATGTTGAGCTCGCGGAGCCGGACCAGCACCCTGGTACCGATCTTGCCGAGTCCGAGCAGCACCACATGGCCGGAGAGCCCGCGCGGCGGCCGCCGCAGCGACGATGCCGTACGCAGGGAACCGAAGGCTTCGAGGACTCCCGCCACCAGCAGCGGCAGCAGCATCAGCCCGGCGACGCCGGAGAGCAGCTGGATGACCTGCCGGGCGGCCGAGTCCTCGATCGCCGGGTCGCCC
Organism: Streptomyces sp. NPDC005262; assembly: GCF_042872425.1. Lineage (NCBI taxonomy): Bacteria > Bacillati > Actinomycetota > Actinomycetes > Kitasatosporales > Streptomycetaceae > Streptomyces > Streptomyces sp. NPDC005262. The sequence continues at coordinate 60,473 of NZ_JBIAKK010000005.1, read as the reverse complement.
ATCGCGAACAGATCGAGCAGCGTCAAGTAGACCGCGTGCAGCGGGTGTTCGCCCGTCGTGATCGTGGAGGCGACGGTGAGGCCCAGCACCGCCGCCGCGACGCCCAGTACCGACCGGCGCAGCCGGCGCGAGAAGATCTGGCTCAGGGGGGCGCTTCTGCCGCCCATCCGCGGGGCCGGCCCGTCCGGTGCGGCCTCCCGGATGGCTTCGAGGACCACTGTGCCCCGGCCGGTCGCGGCGGCCACCGACTGCTGGTCGGGCAGAAGTTGGGGGCCCTCGGCGCCGCTGCTGTCGGAACCCTCGGCGCCCGCCGGGTCATGGGTGGTGGAGGAGAGCAGGGCGAGTGTGCACAGGCCGGGGTCGGCGACCTCGCCCTGACGGGGCGGAGTGCGTTCGACGGCCCGCAGGAGCAGGCCCTCCGCCTGGACGACCTTGCTGGAGCCGGTCAGCGCCGTCGCGGCGAGTGCGGGCGCGGCGGTGTCGGCGTCGGAGAGGACGGTGGTGGACGTGTCCAGTGCCGTCGGGTCGAGTCCGGGCACGGCGACGGCGGCCGCCTGGTCGAGGAGGGTCTCCAGATACTGGCCGAGCTTGCGGTTGTAGAGCCGGATGACCAGCCGGACACGGGGGTTGAGGCGGCGGGCGGTGAGTGCGGCGCGGATGTTGCGTTCGTCGTCGTCGTAGACGAGAGCCAGTGCGGCGGCCGTGTCGACACCCGCGTCCTCGAGCGCCTCGTCGGACGGCTCCGCGGCCTCGAGGATGCGGACCGCCTCCACGCCGGCGCCGGTGTCGCTGCCGGAGCCGCCGTCGACGGCGCCGCCGTTGCCCAGGTTGCGGTTCATCGCCGCCGACATCCGGCCGAACAGTGTGGCCGCGCGCCCGCGTTGGGTCAGCGGCAGCTCCGGGCGGCGCGGATCGCGCCCCGGCGGGAGCAGCAGCGTCACCCGCTCCCCGTAGACGTAACGCAGCTCCACCGCCAGCCGCTGGGCGAGTGCGTCGTCGCCGCAGACGACCATGTGACCGCTGAACGGGGAGCGTTGAGGCTGCTGGGGAAGTGTCGACACGGAACCCAGCATGCCTTGCCCGCCTCCGGTGTTCGACTCATTCGGACCGGTCGGTGATCTTCGACCCGGTGATCTGGCCGCCGGATCGACGGATCGCCGACTCGACTGCCGCGATCCGGTCCGCCAGCAGACCGAGGGCGGCGACCGCCCGGGTCATGGGACCGCTGTCCGGGCCGCCCAGTGCCTGGGTGCGCACGTACGAGGCGGTGATCGCCGCCCACCTGTCGGTCTGTCCGGCGGTGAGCGTTCCCCGCAGGGCCGCCAGTTTCAGCAGGTTGGACTCGGCGGCGGTGGTGAGCGTCTGGGCCTCGCCCGCGTAGTGGTCGTCGATGACCGCTGCGAGTTCCGCTTCGTTCATCACGGGCACGATCCGTTCGGCGATCTTGTTCATGTTGCGGTACGAGCCCTGCAGCCGGAACGGTGGTTCGGTGCGCGTCGCGTCGGTCTGTGCAGCCGAGGCGATGTATGCGGCGTTCACCGCGAGAACGGTGGAGCGGGCGGTCAGCAGGTGACGCAGGACCGAGACGATCCGGTCCAGTTCGGCGGGTGTGTACGGGTGGTCGAGACGGTCCGCGCGCGCCATCGGGGAAGGGCCCGCGCCGGAGGCCAGGCGCACGAGCAGCGCGAGATCTTCCCGGGAGCGGCCGGCGAGGGGTGCCAGCACCGGGTTGGCGGTCAGTGCGTTCTCGACGAAGCTGAGGGCGAAGACCTCCTCGCGGCCGCTCAGCACCTCGCCCAGGTTCCACACGTCGGCCCGGTTGGCCAGCATGTCCGGGATCCGGAACCGCTCGCCGGACTCGGTGTACGGATTGCCCGTCATACACACCGCGAACCGCTTGCCCCGCAGGTCGTAGCTGCGCGGCTCGCCGTCCCGTACGCCCTCGACGCGGCGGGTGGCGTCACAGAGGGGAATGAACTTCTGGAGCAGTTCGGGCGAGGTGTGCTGGATGTCGTCGAGGTGGAGGAGTGTGTTGTTGCCCGCCTCCAGCGCAAAGTTGATCTTCTCGATCTCGCGCCGGGCGGTCGCGCCGCGTGCCTGTGCCGGGTCGAGGGAGGTGACCTCACGGCCGAGCGAGGGGCCGCTGATCTTGACGAGGACCAGGCCGAGCCGGTCGGCCACGTATTCCATGAGGGTCGTCTTGCCGTAGCCGGGTGGCGAGACCAGCAGCAGGAGGCCCTGTGAGTCGGTGCGCCGGTCGGCATCGGCCGTGCCGAGCTGTTTGGCGAGGCTGTCGCCGATCAGTGGCAGGTAGACCTCGTCGATGAGCTGGTTGCGGACGAACGTGGACATCACCCGCGGCCGGTGGTCGTCGAGCCGAAGCCGGGCGCGTTCGGCTGCGACGAGGGCGGTGCGCTGCCGCTGGTAGGCGCGGAAGCCAGGGACGGCGGTCGTGCGGAACTCCGCCGTACGGGCGAGGAGTTCGTCCAGGCGCACGGTCAGGCGGCCCCCGTCGATGCGGGGGTGGGTGCCGAGCAGGCCGTCCACGGTCGCGACGATCGGCGACTCGCATTCGTATCGCTCGGTTCCCGGCTCCGGGCAGAGCTCCACGGCGACCGCCTCGGCGAGGTCGCCGCCCGTGATGTCCGCGCCGCCCGCGCGGGCGTACGAGGTCAGCCAGCCCTCGACGAGCTGGCGGCGCGCGGGGAGGTCGTCGCGGAGGGCGAACAGATCCTCGTCGTATGCCGAAGTTCCGGTAGTGCGGCGGAACTTGTCCAGGAAGGTGCGGACGGCGGCGCTCGTCACGAACCCGGCCGGGCCGGAGGTCAGCTCCTCGAAGAGATATGCGGCGACGGTGTGCGCGTCATCCGCCCCGATCCTGGCCGCCCACTCCTCCTGGAGCGTGGTGATCGCGGGCGCCGGGCCGAACGTCTCGCGGGCCCGGGCCAGGGAGACGGCCCGGCGCGTCCAGGAGGTGCGCAGGGCGTCGTCCGCCTCCCATGTCCAGAAGAGCTGTGCCGCCGCGCGCACCGTCGGCGGGACGCGCAGCAGACCTGCCCCGGCCTGCAGTCGCAGCAGGGCGGCCAGAATGGTGGTGGCGTCCTCGTCATGGACACCGCGCTGATATCCCTCGTCGTACGCGGAAGCCGCCGACTCCCGTACCAGCATGGCAAGGTCGGCCGGGACACGGGCTGCCAGCGCTTCGGTGCCGTGCTCGTCGAGGAGGCGGGCGGCGAGGTGTTCGGCGCGGTAGACCGACGGGGACTCCGACGGCAGCTGCTGCCGGCGGTACGGGCGGGCCGAGTCGAACGCCGGGTCGGTGACGGTGGCCCGGTAGTCGGTTCCGGTGACGGCGAACGCGAGTCCGTCCCCGGACGGCACGAGCGTCAGGTCGAACGGCTGGGTGTTCACGGCGAACCGGTGCCGGCCGAGCCGGATCGTCGCACCGTCGTCCGCGTACAGCTCGCTGCGGTCGCGCAGCGCCCGCCCCGCCTCCTGGCGGGCCGCCTTCAGCCGCCCGTCGAGCTCCTCGGCCCGCACCGGGTCGCCGAGCCCACGCAGCTCGTCCGCCGTGCGGCGGACCTTGGCGACCATCGGGTCGGAGGCGAAATATGTGTGGACCGCGTCCAGGTCGGGGAGGGCGGACAGGCGCCGGGAGATCGTTTCGAGCACCCGGGCCGCCGACTCGGCCAGCCGTTCCGCGCGCCGCGCGCGGGCGTCCTGCAAGGTCTGCTTGCGGGCCGAGAACGCCTCGTACACCTCTGTCCGCCGCTCGGACAGCTGGGCGAGAAAGTCGTCGAACTCGGCGAACCTGGACTCCAGGTTCTCCAACTGCAGGAGAAGTCGGGCCAGTTGTTCGTCGCATGCGTCGGGGGAGTCCGCGGCGGCCAGCGCGCCGGTGACCGCCTGCCCGAGCAGGGCGAACTCGGCGGCGAACTCCGCCCGCCCCTCGTGGTCGAGGAGCTCCCGGCGGCGGGCGTCGAGCGTGGCGCGGGCCCGGTTCACACCGCCGAGGACCTCGGCGATCCGCTCCAGGATCGACGTACGGACGGCTCCGTCGCCGATCTCCAGCCCGGCCACGACATCTGTGACCGTCGCCAGCCCGTCCGTCATCTCCGTCAGCCGGTCGCCGAGTGCGGTGGCGTCGGCGACGGTGGTGAGCGCGGACGCGTCGGCGGTGAGCTGCTCGATGTCCCGGTGGTAGCCGGTGAACGCGTCGTCCCGGCTCAGGAACGCGACCGCGCGCTGAGCGGCCGAGCCGATGTCGTCGGCGGTGGTGGCGGTGAGTGCGGCGATCCGGTCGGTGTCCGCGTACCGCATCTCGGCGAGCGTCGCCAAGCGGCCGTGCGCACGGCGCAGTTCGGTGAGCTGAGAGACCCAGGCCGCGGCCGAGCGCGGGGCTTCGCCGCGGATGCGGCGGACGAGCGCGGTGATCCGGTCCGCCGACTCCGCGAGCGCGTCGGCGGCCTGCCGGGTCAGTTCCCGAACCGTCTCGAACTCGGTGAGGACCTGCCCCGCGGTGTCCCGGAGATCGGTCAACGGGTCGGCGAGAAAACCGAGTTCGGGGTCGGACAGCCAGTGGTAGCGGTCGGCGGCGCGGGTGCAGTCGGTGACCAGCTGTCGGTACACGGCGGCGGTCGGCGAAGTCTCGGCGGCACTGTGTGCGAGGGCGAGACAGTCGGAGATGCCACGGACCAGATCGGCGTTGCCGACCCGGGCGAGCGGACCCGTCCCGGCGGGGCGGGAGGCGGCGTAGGTGTCGGAGACGTACGGGGTCCGCCAGCGCTGCACCGCGTGCACACGGGCGGGCTCGGACGTCGCCGTGTCCTTGAGGAGGACGAGCGTGCCGTCGTCGAGCAGGGCGTGACCGCGGCCGAGCAGCGGGGCGGCGACTTCCTGACGGATCAGGTTGTAGGGGAGAAGCAGGCCGCGGCCGCCGTCCCGGGAACGGAAGAGGTAGAGGACGTCCTCGCCGTTGGGGGACCGGACGGCCCCCTCGAAGACCGGGTCGGCGAGCGGCTCGGCGAGGTCGAAGGTCTTCGCGGTGCCGGTGGTGAGATAGGTGCCGCCGGGGAAGATGATCCCCTGGTCCTCGGGGAGCCGGTGGCAGGCCGGACCGATGGCGTCGAGGCGCTGCACGGTGGACAGCAGGCTGTTGAAGACCAGGTGGCGCCAGGAGTCCTCGTTGTACGGGCGGATGCGCAGCAGGATCAACGGCCCGACCTCGGCGTACTCGACGTCGGCGTCGGCGAGGGACTGAAGCGGTTCGGTGACCGGCTCCTCGTAGATGCCGTCGGGTGTGTCGGTGTCGTCGGCCGTCTTCACGGTCAGGGTGCCGCCGAGCGTGTCGACGAAGAGGGCGCCGCTGTCCCCGATCGCGATGTGCGGGTGCCGGCCGGGGATGTGCGACTCGCGTCCCGCCGGGGTCCAGGTGAAGTCGTGCGACGCCGGGAAGACGTGGTCGCGGTCGCCGCGCGCGTCGAGGAACGGTCCGGGGGAGCCGTCCGGGGCGAGCGCCCAGCGCAGGACACGGATGTCGTCGGCGGTCTCGCCGGTACGGAACACGGCGAGCAGCCGGCCGTCGACACGGCGCAGGCGGAGCAGGCGGGCGTCCCGGTAGTAGCGGTGCAGGGCGGTGAATTCGCGTACGAACGCCTCGTCGGTGAGGAGCGTGTCGCCACTCCCGGCCAGGTCCGGTCCGTACAGCGCGAGTACGTCGGCGACGGCGGCCTCGCCGCCCGCGCCCGGCCCGCGCTCGAAGCCGAACAGCAACTGTCCGCCCACGGCGACCAGATCGCGCGGCAGCGACGGCTGCTCCGTCCGGATCTGCTCGGTGGCCAGCAACCGCAGTTCCGTCGAGCCGAACGCCTCGGTGCGGCGGGCGTTGAGGGTTTCGGCGCGGCGGGCGAGTTCGGCGGCGTGCGCGGCCAGGCGGCGTCGCAGCACGTCGTAGGTGGCCGCGTCCACGGTGCGGGTGGGGTCGGTTTCCATGCGTACGGGGCTCCCTACGGGTGCGGGTTGCGGACCGCGCGTCCGGCGGCCGCACGTCGTCCTCGATCGCCGCAGGTCGAGCCTGTCCGGTGATCGAGGACGGAACCGCGGCCCGGTCGGTCCTGAACTGCGTGGTGGGCGGGCACGGGCCGGTCGACCCGAGCCCGTCGGGCGTTCGAGGACGGACCGGCCGCCGGACCGGCCCGCCCCGCCTCGCTACGCCACCGGCGCCCCGTTGCGTGCCGCCGCCCCGTCGTGCGCCTCCACCGCCGCCCCGACCCGCACATCCGCCAGCCCGAGCTTCCGCGCCGAGTCCAGCAACTGCCGGACCTGGCCGGCATCCGCTCCCACGTCCGGCGCCGCCATCATCCGCATCAGCAGCGCCGACACCGTCAGGTTCTGCACATCGCCGGTGGACACCGACCCGAGCACCCGGGTCAGGTCCTCCGTGAACGACGACGACCCGTTCAGCCACGGCCCTGCGAGGGCCTTCGCGGTGTCCGAGTTCTCCATGAACCCGTCCACGCTCCTGCCGAGCGAGATCGACGAGACCAGCCGGTCGAAGAAGACCGACTCCCCGCCGACGATGTCGATGTCGGCGTTCTCCAGGCCGGCGGCCACGATCGTCGCCTGCGCCTCCGCGACCTGCCGCTGCACATCGAGTCCGGCCAGCCGGATCTCCTTCTCGGCGGCGAGCCGCAGCCGGTACTCCTCGTGCCCGCGCGACGCGTCGTCCAGTGCGGCCATGGCCGCCGCCTTCTCCGTGAGCCCGGCCGCCTCGGCCTTCAGCTTCTCGCCGATCATCGCCGCGTCCGCGGTGGCCTGCGCCTGGGTGCCCTCGGCGGTCGCCAGGGCCTTCAGCCGTGCGCCCTCCGCCTCGGCCCTGAGCCGGGCGGACGTGGCCTCCGCCTCGGCCAGACCGGTCTTCTCGATGACGTCGGCCGCCGCCTCCCGCACCTGCACCTCGGCCAGGCCGGCCGCCGCGGACTCCGCCTGGACGCCTTCGGCGAGCCGCAGCTTGGCCCGGGCGTCGAGATCCGCGCTCTTGAGCCCGGCCTCGGCGAGCGTCAGCTGCTCCGCCGCCCGGTGGGTGGCCGCCACCTCGGCCGCTTCCGCCGCCTTGATGTCCTTGACCAGCTTCTCCTGGGCCTCGGCCTCGGCGGCGATGATCACCGACTTGCGGGTCCGCTCCGACTCCTCGACTGCCCGCAGCGTCTTGATCGACTCTTCCTGCTCGGCGACCGTACGGTCCACGGCGATCCGCTCCCGGATCACATCGGCGACCTCGCGGCGCTCTGCCTCGACCTCCTTCGTCGCGGCGATCCGATTCAGCTCGGTCTGCCGTTCGCGCCCGATGACCTCGATCAGCCGGTCCTTCTCGATGCGCTCGTTCTCGACCGCGATGACCCGTTCACGGTTCTTCTGCGCGACGGCGATCTCCCGCGCCTGGTTCTCGCGCTGGATGCCGAGCTGTTCCTCGGTACGGATGAACGCCGCCTGCGCGCCCAGCCGTTCCTCCTCCTGGACCCGGGCGGTGGCCGCCTCCTCGCGGGCCCGCAGTGTCTCGACCTCGCGCCGCTGCTTGATCTCGGCCTCGGCCTGCCGGCGCTCCAGCTCCAGAATGGTCTCGCGGGCATCGACGTTCTGCCGGGTGATCTCCTTCTGCTCGGTGCGCTGGAACTCGTTGGTGCGTACGTGCTCGATCGTCGTCAGTTCGGTGATCTTGCGGATGCCCTGTGCGTCGAGGATGTTGGCATTGTCGAGCTGCGCCATCGGCGTCTGTTCCAGGTGGTCGATCGCCGCGTCGTCGAGGTGGTAGCCGTTCAGGTCGGTCCCGATCACCCGGATGATGCGGTCCCGGAACTCTTCGCGTTTGGTGTACAGATCGACGAAATCCAGCTGCTTGCCGACCGTCTTGAGGGCCTCGGCGAATTTCGCGGCGAAGAACTCCTGGATGGCGGTCTTGTCGCTGGCCCGCTCGGTGCCGATGGCCTGGGCGACCTTGATGACGTCCTCGACGGTCTTGTTGACCCGTACGAAGAAGTTGATGTGGATGTCGGCGCGGATGTTGTCCTGGCAGATGAGGCCCTCGCGGCCAGTGCGCCGGATCTCGATCGTCTTCACCGAGATGTCCATGTACTCGGCCTTGTGCAGCACCGGCAGGACGACGGCGCCGGTGAAGGTCACGTCGACCTTCTTGGTCTTGGAGATGATCAGGGCCTTGCCCTGTTCGACCTTGCGGAAGAGCCGGCTGACGACGAGGAGCAGAGCGATCGCGATGAGCAGGACCACGGCGATGAGCACACCGAAGCCCAGGGAGATGGCATCCATGACAGTCCTTGGCGGCTGGTGAGGAAGGCGAGGAAGGTGGGAGGAGACGGAGCGCCGGAGCGGCGGCGGGCAGCCTTGCGTGCGCCGGATCGCGGCGTACGGCGGTGGCGGGCCGGGCGGCTCAGCCGGTGCGGCGGGGGCGGGTGCGCGGCAGCTGCCGCGGTGGCGTCGGTGGTCCCGGGTCGAGTGTCACGTCGTAGGGCGAGACCCAGAAGAACTCGCCCTCGTCGTCGTACGCGTAGAGAAGCCCCGCACTGCCCGCCGTGAACACCGCTTCGTCTGTCTGCCGCAACTGCCTGACCTGCACGATCGCGGTGGACCCGTCGGCCGCCGCGACCTCGGCCTGGCCGAAGTCGGTGCTGACGGAGCCGGTGCGGATGGTGCAGACCCGGCCGAGGAAGTCCTGACGGGACGGCGGGGGTTCGGACGGGAAGCGGCGCCGGTAGAGGCCGACGAGCAGTCGGACCACGGCCCAGGAGATCAGCAGTGCCCCGGCGAGCACGGCACAGGCGAGCGCGGCACGCGGGGTGCCGTTGACCGAACTGCGGTGCAGCAGGACGGTGCCGGTCAGGCCGGCGAACCAGGCGACGACGATCATCACGGACACCGAGACGGCGACCGGCACACCGCCGATCCCGGCCAGGTCGGGGTCGAGGTCGGCGTCGAAGGAGTGGTGGTCGGCCGCACCGGCCAGGACCAGCAGCCAGAAGCAGATGACGACGGCCAGGGCCGCGCCGAAGAGGGCGGTCGGGAACGAGAGCGCCGCGTCCAGGAACTCCTGCATCGGTCCACTCCCCCTGCGTGTGAGCGGGGGGTGCGGCGGATGCGCCGTCCGGCGGTGACCCCGGTGCCGCGACGTCGCCGACAAGCGGCGCCGCAGCAGCCGGGTCTTCCCCCGTCCCCGTATCCCCCGTGCTCCCCCGTGTTTCCCCCGGTGGTGCTGGGCCTGATAGTGACAGCCGATGCCGCCGCTCCGCATTGCCGGAGTCCGGCAATCTTTGTGCGTCCTTGATGCCGGGCACCAGCACCTGCCCGGATGCGTTGAGCAAGTGTCAGTGACGCGTCAAGACTGGAGGTAGGTCGTGCCGGAGCCGGAGATCCCCGACGAGTATCTGGGGGACTACGCCCGCATCCTGGGCGAGGTCGCCGCGACCGGCCGCCGGCTGACCCGCGAAGAGCTGGAGAGCCGCCGGGTCCTGGGCCGGAAGGCTGCCGAGGCCGGATTCCAGCTGCGCGCCCTGGTCGGTCTCCACCTGGCGGCGACCCGTACCGGCTGGCCGGGCGCCGACGCCACCGGCCCGGCGTCCACCGACTGCGTACTGGCCGCGGTCGAGCAGTCCGTCGACGCGTTCGCCGAGGGGTTCGAGCGGGCCCAGCGGCTCACCGTACGGCGGGAGGAGGCGGCGCGCCGCGAGTTCATCGACGACCTTCTGTACGGGCGCAGCGACCTGGGCCGGCTCGCCGAGCGGGCCACCAGGTTCGGGATGCGGCTGTCACGTGCTCACGCGGTCGCGGTGGCGACGGGCCCCCAGGCGTACACCGAGACGGACACCGTGCCGCGGCAGGTGGAGTCGGCGCTGCTGACCCGCTTCGACGGCCGGGAGTTCCTGCTGACGACGAAGGACGGGCGTCTGGTCTGTATAGCGCCGGGCTCCCAGCCGGACGTCCTGCGCTACTTCGCCAAGCAGGCGCATGCGGCGACGGACGGCGGCCGGGTCGCGGTCGGCCGCCCGCACCGGGGCCCGGGCGGTGTCGTCCAGTCGTACGACGAGGCGCTCGTCGCACTCGACCTGGCGGACCGGATGAGCCTTGACGATCCGGTGCTGTACGCCGCCGACCTGCTGGTCTACCCGGTGCTGACCCGGGACCGGCAGGCGATGGCCGATCTGGTGCGCAACCAGCTGGGCCCGCTCCAGCAGGCCCGTGGCGGCGCCGAACCACTGCTGAAGACGCTCTCCGCGTACTTCGACGCGGGCTGTGTCGCCGCCGAGACGGCCCGGCGGCTGGCGCTGAGCGTGCGGGCGCTCACGTACCGGCTGGAGCGGGTCCATCAGCTGACCGGTTCGGACCCGTCGGACCCGGTGCACCGGTACACGCTGCAGACGGCGGTGATCGGCGCCCGGCTGCTGGACTGGCCCGCCAAGGCGCTCTGACCGGTGGGTCCGCCCCGCTGCCGGATCCCGGTTCCGCCCGCCGTGCTGCCGGATCCCGGCAGGCCCGGACCCGGGCGCTGCTCACCGCATGCGGGGATCCTGACCCGCGCTTAGCGTGAGGTGCGGGGGATTTCGGGGTGCGCACCGAGGGAGACCCAGGACCATGGCCCGTCATGCACGTCATGCGCGAGAGCCGTTCGAGGGGGAACGCTCCGCGGGTGGCGTGCGAAGGACCGCGACCCCGTCGCCCGCTCACCCCGCGGCGGCCGGGCGTGAGCGTGGACAGGCACATCGGTGGTCGGTGCTCGGGGTGATCGGTCTGGCGCAGCTGATGGTGGTCCTGGACGCCACCATCGTGAACATCGCCCTGCCCTCCGCCCAGCAGGACCTCGGCTTCTCCGACGGCAACCGCCAGTGGATCGTGACGGCGTACGCCCTGGCCTTCGGCTCGCTGCTGCTGCTCGGCGGCCGGATAGCCGACCTGGTGGGCCGCAAGATCGTGTTCCTGACCGGCCTGGTCGGCTTCGCGGTGGTGTCGGCGATCGGCGGAGCCGCCCCGGGCTTCGAGGTCCTGGTCGTCGCCCGCGCCCTCCAGGGCATGTTCGCCGCGCTGCTGGCGCCGGCCGCGCTCTCTCTCCTCACCACGACGTTCGACGTCCCGAACGAGCGGGCGAAGGCGTTCGGGATCTACGGTGCCATCGCGGGCACGGGCGGCGCGGTGGGGCTGCTGCTCGGCGGGGTGCTCACCGAGTACCTGAACTGGCGCTGGTGCCTGTACGTCAACCTGCTGTTCGCCCTGGTCGCCTTCGTCGGCGGCGCCCGGCTGCTGACCGCCGGCGCCCCCGCCCACCGTCCGAAGCTCGATGTCCCGGGCACGGTCCTGGTCTCCTCGGGCCTCTTCTGCATCGTGTTCGGCTTCTCGAACGCGGAGTCCCACCAGTGGAGTTCACCGCACACCTGGGGGTTCCTCGCGGCGGGCGGTGTGCTCGTGGCGGCGTTCGCCTGGTGGCTGACGCGGGCCGCGCATCCGTTGCTGCCGTTGCGGGTGGTGCTGAACCGGAACCGAGGGGCGTCGTATCTGGCGATGTTCATCGCCGGCGGCGGCATGTTCGGCGTGTTCCTGTTCCTCACGTACTACCTGCAGAGAACTCTGCTCTACTCGCCGGTCGCCACCGGTCTCGCGTTCATCCCGATGGTCGCCCTGATGATCGCGACGTCGATGACGACGACCAATGTGCTGGTGCCGCGGTTCGGCGCGAAACCGATCGTGCCGCTCGGCATGGGCATCGCCGCGGCCGCCATGGTGTGGATGACCGGCCTGGACCTGACCAGCGGCTACGTCACCCATGTGCTGCCCAACCTGCTCTTCCTCGGTCTGGGCCTCGGTATGGTCTTCGCGACCGTGATGAATCTGGCCACGTACGGGGTGGCGGTCCGCGACGCGGGTGTGGCCTCGGCAATGGTCAGCACCAGCCAGCAGGTGGGCGGTTCCATCGGTACGGCGCTGCTGAACACGCTCGCCACCGACGCCGCCACGAGCTACCTCGTCGGACGCCCGCCGACCCCCGCCAACATCGCCCAGGCCCAGCTGCACAGCTACTCCACCGCGTACTGGTGGTCGGCGGGCTACTTCGCTCTCGGGCTGCTGGTCACCCTGGTCCTGTACCGCAGGGGCGCGCCCCGCCCGCGGGTGGTCGAGGACGCGGCGCCCGTCCGCGCCTGACGGCCGGACGTACCGAACCGTCGGCGGCCTCGGCGAGCGAGGCTTCGCCGAGGGTGACATCGACGCCGGGCGCGGTGCGGGCGGAGGTCGGCCGGGAACTCGCTCGGGGGAGTCGCGAGTCCCCGGCCGGGCCGGGCACGGTCCGATGGTCAGTCGGACCACGGTGTGATCCCGGCGGTACGGAGGGCTGTTCGGCCGACCCGGAGAGGATGCCCGACGAAGGTGTCTAGAGGTCGAACTCGTGGGGCGGAAGGTCGAGCGCGAAGCACGCCTCCCGCACGACGGCCTGCTCGGACTTGTCGAAGTCGCCGTCGGCGCCGCCGATGACGATGCCGATCTGGATGACGGCGCGCGCCTCGGCCGGCTTCTTCTTCGCCTTGCCGATCTCCTGGAGCACGCTGACCTTGCCGAAGGCGAAGTCGGCGGTGAGCTTGTTGACGTACTCGTTGAAGCGCCGCTGCAGGTCGTCCGCCGGGAAGTTCTGCAGCACCTCGTTGGAGGCGATCAGTGAGGCGACGCGCTGGCGCTCGGACGGATCGATGGAACCGTCGGCGGCGGCGACCAGGGCGCACATGGCCATGCTCGCGTCCCGGAACGCACCGCTCTTCAGGTCGTTCTTCTTCGCCTCGAGCTGCGACTGCATCGTCGTCGCGGATTCCTTGATCCGATCCCACAGTGCCATGACGTCTCCATACGTTGCGTTGCGTTGCCGGAACGAGATCCAACTCTACAGACGTGTAGAAGTTAGCAGGATGATCGCCCACTGTGTCCGGGAACCGGCCTTCAGTACGATGCTGCGACGCCGTGGAGGACGCGGTATCGCACGAAGGGCGGTCACCACGATGGACACGGCCGGGGCCAGCCACCACCCGCACAACGAACCGCCCCACGACAACGTGCCCCCGGCGGGCTCGCTTTCCGACGGCCGGCGCCCCCGCAAGCGCGGGCAGGGCGAACTGGAGGCCCAGGTCCTCGCCGTACTGCGCTCGGCGAACGGCCCCGCGACGGCGGGCTGGGTGCAGGAACACCTCGACGGCGGCCTCGCGTACACCACCGTCATCACGATCCTGTCCCGTCTGTACGAGAAGAAGTGCGTGACCCGCTCCCGCCAGGGCCGCTCCTACACCTGGACGTCCGCCTCCGACGAGGCCGGTCTCGCCGCGCTGCGGATGCGCCGGGTCCTGGACGGCGAACGGGACCGCGAAGCCGTACTCGCCCGGTTCGTCTCGGCGTTGTCCCCGGGCGACGAGGAACGCCTGCGCGCGCTGCTGGCGCAGACGACGGAGAAGGACGAGGACTGACCGATGGGCGTCTTCGTCTACCTGCCCCTCGTGCTGCCGCTGACCGCGCTGCCGATCGCGCGCCTGGCCGAACAGCATCTGCACCCGCGCAGCGCCACCCGCCTGCTGGCGGCGGTCGGCACGACGCTCGCCCTGTGCAGCACGGTGTGCCTGGCGCTGCTGATGGTGGTGGGCACGGCCCAGCTCCCCGGCAACCCGCTGCCGGACGGCTGGTCGGACCCCGAGGTGCGCGCGGCGGTGCCGTACGAGGAGAAGGCGGGCATCGTCGCGATCGGGGTGCTGGCGGCGGTGGTCGTGGCATGCGGGTCGGCGGTCCACCACCACATACGCCAACGCGTCCGCGCCGCACGGGCCCTGCGGTCCCTCCCGGAGCAGCCGTCCGCGGTCACCGTGCTGCCGGACCCGGAGCCGTACGCGTATGCACTCCCCGGTTCCCCCGGCCGGGTGGTGGTGTCGACGGCGATGATGGAGTGCCTGACCGCGCGTGAACGCCGGGCGCTCGTCGCCCATGAGCGGGCCCATCTGACCGCCCGCCACCACCGCTACCTGCTCGCCACCCAGCTCGCCGCGCGGGCCAACCCGTTCCTGCTGCCGCTGCGTACGGCGGTCGCGTACAGCACGGAACGATGGGCGGACGAGGCGGCGGCGCAGGCGACGGGCGACCGGCGGGCGGTGGCGGGCGCGGTCGGCAAGGCGGCGCTCTTCGCCCACCGGTCAACGGACGCCCTGCCCGCGCTCGCGGCGGTCGGCCCGATACCGCGCCGGGTCGCCGCACTCCTGGACCCCGTCCCGCCGACCCGGCTCTGGCCGCCGTCGTCCACCCACGTCGCCTTCGCGGGACTGGTGGCCACCGCCGGGACCACGGTGTCGGCGCTGTCGTCGCTGAACGCGACGGTGGCCCTGGTGCGGATCCTGCACGCGGCCACCCCGCTCTGACGACCGCTCAGTCGACGGCCGAGGCCGGCTCCGCGACCGGAAGCTCCTCGTGAGTGACCGGCACACCGCCCCCGGACACACCGCCCCCACGGTGCCGTCGCTTCCGGATCCGGGCCACGACGGGCTGGGTCCAGCGGGCAGTGAGCGGACCGACGATGACCAGGATCAGGACGTACGCGGTGGCGATGGGCCCGATCCGGGGCTCGGTCGCCACCGCCAGACCGGCGATGACGATGGAGAACTCACCGCGCGCCACCAGCGTGCCACCGGCCCGCCACCGCCCGGGCGACCCGATCCCGGCGCGCCGGGCCGCGTACCACCCGGTGCCGATCTTGGTGAAGACGGTGACGACGGCCAGCAGCAGCGCCGGCAGCAGTACGGGAGGGATCTGAGCCGGATCGGTGGAGAGCCCGAAGAACACGAAGAAGACGGCGGCGAACAGATCGCGCAGCGGTGTCAGCAGCTTGCGGGCGCCCTCCGCCACCTCTCCCGAGAGCGCAATCCCGACGAGGAACGCCCCGACCGCCGCGGAGACCTGCAGCTGCTGGGCGACCCCGGCCACCAGGACGGTCAGCCCGAGGACGACGAGGAGCAGCATCTCCGAATTGTCGGAGGACACGGCCCGGCTGATGAGCCGGCCGTGCCGCAGCGCCAGATACAGCACGAACCCGACGGTGCCGAGCGCGACCAGCAGCGCGATGCTGCCGCCGGCCAGGCCGACGCCGGCGAGCATCGCGGTGAGCAGTGGCAGGTAGACGGCCATCGACAGGTCCTCGATGACGAGAACCCCGAGAATGACGGGCGTCTCCCGGTTTCCCAGCCGTCCCAGGTCGGTGAGCACCTTCGCGATGACGCCGGACGACGAGATCCAGGTGACCCCGGCCAGCGCGACGGCGCCGACGGGCCCCCACCCGAGCAGCAGCGCAGCCACCGCGCCGGGCGTCGCATTGAGTACGAAGTCGACGGCCCCGGACGGATATTGCGTCTTCAGGCTGGTCACCAGCTCGGACGCGCTGTACTCCAGTCCCAGCAGGAGCAGCAGCAGAATGACGCCGATCTCGGCGCCGACGGCGGTGAACTCCTCACTGGCCCCGAGGGGCAGCAGCCCCCCGTCCCCGAACGCCAGGCCGGCCAGCAGATAGAGCGGAATCGGCGAGAGGCCTATCCGCCCGGCGAACCGCCCGATGATCCCGAGCCCCAGAATGACGGAGCCGAGCTCCACCAGCAGTGCGGTCGTGTCGTGCACGGTCAGCCCTCCGCAATGATCTCGGAGAGCGCGTCGACGCCCTCACGTGTACCGACGACGACAAGCGTGTCCCCGATGGCCAGCCGGAAGTCCGGCCCCGGCGACGGGTGCGCACTGTGCGTCCGCAGCACGGCCACGATCGACGCCCCGGTCCGCGTGCGCGCCCGGGTGTCCCCGAGCAGCCGCCCCCCGTAAGGGGAGCGCGAGCCGAGCGGTATGTGCTCGGTGACGAGATCGATTCCCTCGGTCCGTACGGCGTCGATGGGCGCGGCGTCGATGAGATGCGCGAGTGCGGTGGCCTCCTGTGGAGTCAGCGGCACGGAGAGCTGGCACGAATCGGGATCGTCGCGCTCGTAGAAGCCGATGAACCGCCGCCCGTCGTGGTGGACGACGACCGAAATGTGTTGTCCCGACTCGGTGGTGTAGTCGTACTGCACACCGACTCCGGGCAGCGTGGTCCGGTGGGTTCCCATGGCTTCCTCCCGAGGCGCACGACGGCACAGCGACGCACTTGGTGATCTCTTTAACGTCTCATTACCTTAACCGGAGACTTCCGCCGCTTGTGGGGGACGTGTCACGGACCGCCCGCAGCGCCTTCTCGCGACGCGCCGATCGGCGCGCGGCCGCAGGGGGGCGGCCGGGGCCCGGGCACAGCCGTGCCCGGCGGTCTCCTGCTCACCGCCGGGCACGTGGAGTGGGTGAAGCCGTCAGCCGGTGGTCCCGGTCCTGCCGTCGTCGGCCGGCTGCTCGGGAGCGGTTGAAGCGGATCCGCCCGTCGGGCTCCTGATGCCGGCGATGTGCTCGGCGAGCGTGTCCAGGGACTGGAAGGTGGCCCCGAGGACCGCGACATGCTTCCACCGCAGCACTCCGTCCGGCCCGATCAGGAACACGGCCCGTCGCACCCCGATCCCGGGCGCCGTGATCCCGTACGCCCGCGCGATCTCGCGCCCGGTGTCCGCGAGCAGCGGCATCCGCAGACCGTATGTGCGGGCGAACGACTCATGGCTGTCCACACCCTGTGGACTGATTCCCCAGACCTCCGCGTCGAGACCGGTGAAGGTCTCCATGCCGGAGGAGTACGAGCAGAGCTGCTTGGTGCAGACGGTCGTGTTGTCGCCGGGGTAGAAGGCGAGCACGACGGTACGGCCGCGGGCGGCCGACAGTGTGTAGTCGCTGCGTTCGAACGTGTCTCCGGTGAGCGTTCCGCCCGGCAGTGTGAAGTCCTGGACGGGCTGGCCGACTTGTGGTGACGATCCCATGGCGGGTCCCCTTGTGTGCGACGGGTGTACGGCGTTCGGCGATGTCTGGGTACAGCATGCTCGGTACGGTGGTGGCTTCCGCGACCAGGAGGTACGCATGGCGGATCGGCGACCACCGTCGGCGGTGGTACTCCTTCTGCACGGCGGGCGCGAGACGGGTCTGGGGCCGCCCCCGCCCGGGCCGTTGAACCTTCCGGCCCTGCGCATGCGGCCGTTCGCGCAGGGCGTGGTCCGTGGGACCCGGCACGAACCGGTGGAGGTGGCGGTACAGGAGGTCCGGTACGGACACCGGGGGTGGAACGGGTCCCGGGAGGATGCCCTGCACGATGCCGTACGTGCGCTGGACGGGGTGCGGCGCGAGTTCGGCGAGGTCCCGGTCGTGCTCGTCGGGCACTCGATGGGTGCCCGGGCCGCCCTGCGCGCGGCCGGGCATCCCCTGGTGCGAGGAGTGGTCGGCCTGGCGCCGTGGTGTCCGCCAGGTGATCCGGTCACCCAACTCGCTGACCGGGACGTCGTTCTGCTGCACGGAAACCGTGACCGTGTGACGAGCCCCCAGGCCTCCCAGTCCCTCGCCACCCGGGCCCGCAGGGCGGGTGCCCGCTCCTGTCTGGTGACGATCCGGGCCAGCGATCACGCGATGCTCCGCCGGGCCCGGGTGTGGCACACGATGACGACCGGCCTGGTGAGGGGCCTGCTGGGACTGTCCGTGCTCCCGGCGGCCGTCGACGCCGCCCTCCGGCTGCCGCTGGACGCACCGGCGTCGGACGGCACGCTGGACTACGACCGGCTGCGCTCCAGGGGCGACGGCACGGCCGTGCGCCGCCCGTGACGCACCGCGTGGCCGGTCGGCCTTCATCAGGCCGGCGACGGGGAACGCGGCTGTGCGGAGACTCGCGGTGATCCGGAAGGTGATCGGCCGTGCACCGATCCGCGGATCCGTGCGGATGCGGGGTGAGGCGTGGCGGCCGACCATGAAAGGCCGGGCCGGCGGGCGGCCCGCGCCCCGATCCTGGAGGTGCTCGTGCAGGCCGATGCGTACGCCGAGAGCCGGCCGCCGTTCGACCTCGCGGCCCTGGCGACGCTGATCGACGGGACCACGGCCGGGGTGGGCGTCCTCGACACCGAGCTGCGCTTCCTGTACGTCAACCCGGCCCTCGAACGGCTCAACGGCATCCCGGCAGCGGAACACCTCGGCCGTACCGTCTCCGAGGTCCTGCCCCACATCGATGCCCGGGAGGACATGATGCGGGCGGTCCTCGCCGACGGGAAGCCCCGCGAGATCACCTCCAGCGGATACACGCCCGCGGCGTCCGGTACGGCCCGGCGGTACTGGCACGGCGTGTACCACCGGCTGGAGGTGGGCGGGCAGGTGGTGGGCGTCGCGGGGATCGTGCTGGAGGTGAAGGCCTCGGACGAGGAGCGGCGGGAGCTGGAACAGGCCAAGCGGAATCTGACCCTTCTCGACACCGCGGTCGACCGCGTCGGCACCACGCTCGACATGGACACCACCTGCGCGGAACTCGTCGACCTCGTCGTACCGGCGCTGGCGGACCTTGCGACGGTCGAGGTCCTCCCGCCGGACGTGGCACGTCCGGTACGCCCCGCGCCCCCCGGGATGCTGCGGCTGCGCCGGGCGGCGATCTCGGCGACCGCGGGACTGCGGGACGGTGTGGAGGAGTTCGGGCTGACCGGCGAGTACATCGACTACCAGGAGGACTCCGCCGTGCAGCGGTGCCTGGCGGCCGATCAGCCCGTCGTCGAGAACCTCAGCGACGACGTACGGCTCAGCTGGTCCGCCGCCAACCCCCAACGGGTCGCCGGCTATCGCGCTCTCGGCATGCATTCGACCGTCGTCGTGCCGCTCTCGGTGCGCGACGGGGCGCTCGGCGTCCTCGGCCTGGTCCGGGCGGGGGACTCGCCGGTGTTCTCGGACGAGGACGTGGTGGTCGCCCGGGAACTCGCCGGGCGGGCCGCCGTCGATCTGGACCACGCCCGGCGTTACGCCCACGAGCACACCATCGCCCTGGAGCTGCAGCGTTCCCTGCTGTCCGAACCTCGCCTGCCGCACCCGCACATCGAGGTGGCAACCCGCTATCTGCCGGCCCGCGGCGTGATGGTCGGCGGCGACTGGTTCGACGTCATCCCGCTCCCGGACGGGCGCCATCTCAAGGCGATGGGCGATGTGATGGGGCACGGGGTGGAGGCGGCGGTCGCGATGAGCCACTACCGGTCCCTGCTGCGGCTGCTCGCCGACGAACTGCTGCCGCCGCACCGCATTCTGGAACGGCTCGACCGGATGGTGGAGCGGTCGGGTCCGGACCGGGCGGCGACCTGCCTGCTGGTGGTCGTCGACCGGTACAGCAGGGTGTGCGAGGTGTCGAGCGCGGGGCATCCCCCGCCGGTGTTCATCGACCCGGGCGCCGGGGGGACCCGGCTGGGCGACGTGGTTGCGGGACCGCCGCTCGGCACCGGGCTGGGCGGGTATACGACGACGTCGGTGGAGTGCGCTCCGGGGACCGTGCTGTTCATGTACACCGACGGTCTGGTGGAGCGGCGGGGCGAGGACATCGACGTATCGGTGTGCCGGCTCACGGAGCTCTCCCTGCCGGCCGGCGGGAGTCTCGACGATCTGCTGGACGAGGTGCTGGAGAAGTTCGGTCCGGGAGCGGAGGACGACATCGCGGTGCTGGCTTCACGGTCCCGGCTCCCGGCCCCGGAGCGGGACGTTCTCTAGTCAGTGGTCGCTGCGAGGATCGGTGTCATGGAGTCCTCGAAGCCGCTGCTTCTCGCCGACATCGAAGCCGTCGTCCGCGCCGGTTGGGGCGCCGACACGGCCACACCTGACCACCGGCCGCACCGGACGGCCGACAATCCGGGCCGCGACCAGTGCGGGGTCACCGCCATGGTGCTCAACGACCTGCTGGGCGGCGAGCTGATCCGCGGGGAGGTCCGGGTCCACGGCGAGCGCACGGACTTCCACTGGTGGAACCGGCTGGGCATGGGTGTGGAGATCGACCTCACGCGGGAGCAGTTCGGGCCGGAGGAGATCGTCTCGGGCGGCACGGTGATACCCGGCCGACGCAGATCGTACGGCTGCGTGAGGAGTACGAACTGCTCCGCGACCGGGTGCTGGAGAAGCTCCGGCGCCAAGGGTCGTCCCGATCACGGGACAGCCCTTGGCCCCGCGGTCAGCCGAGCTCCAGGCTGGTGATGCCGAACAGCCCGGTGTGATCGACGTCCGGCATCGGGCCCGTGTACATGCGGGCCGTCTCGAACGACGGAGCGAGGCCCAGCTGTTCGGCGAGCGTGACCGCCGCCGGGTTGATGTCGGGTACGTCGACGGCGATCCCGGTGTCCGGTGCGGTGGCCGACAGTGCGCTCATCAGTGCGGCGGCCACTTCGGGCGACGAAGCGTGGAGGGGGCCGATGCGCGACGACGTACGGCAGGGGCGCATCACGGCGAACCCCCGCAACTCACCGTCGTCACCGACGGCGGCGAGGGCGGTGCGCCCGGGTGCGGCGATCCATGGGGCGAGGAAGCTGTCGCGCTCGGCGGGGAAGAAGCGCCGGTCGTAGACGGCCAGCCGGTCGAAGGGGAGCGAGCGGGCGTCGACGAGCGTGAGGCCGGGCGGTACGCCGATGTCCGCGGCCGGCCGGCCGGCCCACCGCATGTTCGTCCAGGCAGAGCGGAATCCAGACTTCCGGTAATTGGCCTGCTGGGCGACGACGCCGTCGAGCCCGACGTTGCGCCCGGCGAGCCGGTCCATTCCGGCGCGCCAGACCTGGATGCCGTAACCCTGGCCGCGAAGTTCCGGGCGGGTGAGATAGAAGCCCAGGAACCCGAAGCCGGAGCCGTACCGGACGACGGAGACGGAGGACACGGGCGCACCGTCGAGGCGGCCGATGAGGAAGCCGCGCGGGTCGGTGGCGAAGAAGGCGTGGCCGTCGGTCCGGCCCGGGTTCCACCCCTCGGCGTGGGCCCACTCTCCCAGCATCTCGATGTCGTCGGCGCTTGCTGTGGTGATCTCGAATGTCGGCACGGGTCACCTGTACCCGGTGCGCGATCGGTTCAAGGACCCTGTTCGGCCACGTGGCACTCCGTTACCACCCCGTCCACAGCAGGTGGTTGACCAGCAGGGCGACGACGGCCTGCGCGATCAACCAGCCGCGTCGGGTGTCCGGGGGAAGCAGCGCGGAGGCGGGCAGGAGCCAGAGGACGAACGGCTGCCAGATGCGTTCCGTCTCCGCCTTGCTCATCCCGGACAGATCCGCGACGAGGAGAGCGAGGAGCGCGGCCAGGGTGAGAAGGATCAGCCGCTGTCGGGAGGAGGTGGTGCCGGTGCGCAGGGCACGTACGGAACCCGGGGCGCCGGCCGCGGCCCGGCGGAGGCCGGCGACCGTGGCGAGACCGGCGGAGACCGTGGTGGCCGCGAGGTTCGCCCAGACCCAGTAGGAGTACGGACGGATCCCGCCTGCCCCCTGGTAGTACCGCTCGACCAGCAGCCGGTACCCCTCCCACCAGTTGAAGCCCACCAGGGTGAACGCGACGGGGACGACGAGCGCCCCGAGAAGGAAGAGGGGCACGGGGCGGGCCGTGCGGGTCAGGAGGAGAACGGTGAGGAGCAGGAGCGCGATGAGCGTCAGACCGTACGAGAGGTAGCAGGTCAGGCCATAGAGCAGACCGGAACCGAGGGCGGCGGCCGCAGCAGCCGGGCGGCGGCTGTGGGACCTGCGCGTCGCCGCCAGGGCGAGGAGCGCGACCGACCATGCGGCGACCGCGGCGAAGTAGCCGTCCGCCGAGGCCCCCGTCCAGACCGCCATCGGCGCGAGGACGAGGAACGGCGTGGCACCCCGGGCCAGGCGTTCGCCGGCCAGGGCGCGCACCGCGATCAGCGCCGCGACCACCGCGGAGCCGCCGAGCACGACGCACCAGACACCGGCCCATCCGCCGCCGCCGAGTCCGATCCGGTCGAGCAGGACGAAGGTGAGCGTGGCGCCCGGCGGATGACCGGCGACATGTGCGGGCCAGTTGTCCGGACGGCCGATCAGGATGTGTCCGGTGAAGCCGTGCAGGGCCGCGCCGATGTCGCCGAATCGGTCGATGACCTGGAGATACTCGTGCTTCGTGGTGAGCCGGTCGGCGATGCCCCGGCCCCAGCCGTCGATCATCGCCAGCGAGAGGATCCAGGCCAGGGAGGCGGCCCACGCGGTGGCGAGCAGGCCCCGCCAGGGCAGCCGGTAGGCGAGGCCCGGCCCGTACGCGACGACGGCCGCGGCGACGACGACGGCGGCCGGGGTGCCGGGGCCGGTGTGCGGGTACCAGGACGCCAGCAGGGGCGGCCAGTGGGCGACCAGGGTTCCGTGGGCGTCCTGGATCGCGCGCCCGATCAGGACGGCCGCGGTGACGAGCAGGACACCCGCGGCGGCGGCGATCAGATCGCCGCGGCGGCCGGTGGTGCGCTGCTGCGGGGGGTGGTGGCCGGTGGTGCGTTCCTCGGTCTTCACGCAGGCACGCTATGCAGGGTGGGGCGGCTGCGGGCGGTGCGACCGGGCCACGTCACCGAACCGTCAGATCCGGCCCGGAGATCTTGGCCCGGTTGGCCGTCGCGGGGAGTGACGTCAGCGTTTCGTCAGGAGTCGTGCGGGCCCGGGCCCGGCAGCCCGGGCATAGCTTCGGGCCATGGGCGACACGCGTCACGGCAGAGCAATCCGCTTCCCGTTCCCGACGTTCCCGGACCGGTCCCGGGTCCGGGAACGGCTGCCTTCCGCGCCCGGGTTCTGGCGCAGTCCGGTGCGCGGTGTCCGGTTCACGGCGGTGCTCGGTCTCGTCCTCCTCGTCGGGCTGACGCTGGTGTTCGTGACGGGTCTGCTGTCGTACGCCGCGTACAACCCGGATCTCGCCGCGGTCAACGACAAGACGCCGGGCAAGGGGCTGCTGGGGTTCTACCTCTTCGACTGGCCGACCGGGCCGCACTGGCTGTACCGGCTGGACCAGGGAGTGCATGTCACGGGCGGCATCGTGCTCGTACCGGTGCTGCTGGCGAAGCTGTGGTCGGTGATCCCGAAACTCTTCGCGCTGCCGCCGGCCCGGTCGGCGGGGCATGCGCTGGAACGGGTCTCGTTGCTGCTGCTCGTCGGCGGGGCACTGTTCGAGTTCGTCACGGGGCTGCTCAACATCCAGCTGGAGTACGTGTTTCCGGGGTCGTTCTATCCCTTGCACTTCTACGGCGCCTGGGTGTTCTTCGCCGGGTTCGTCGCCCATGTCGGGCTGAAACTCCCCCGGGCCGTACGGGTGCTGCGCAGCGGGGAACCGCGCGGTGAAGTGGATGAGCTGACCGCCCCCGCCCCCGATGCGCCCACCATCTCCCGGCGCGGCGCGTTCGCCATGGTGGGCGCCGGATCGCTGCTCCTGCTGGTCACCTCGGTGGGACGGAGTTTCGACGCGCTGCGGAGCACCGCACTCCTCACCCCGCGCGGGGTCGCCGATCCCGGATCGGGACCCAACGGGTTCCAGATCAACAAGACGGCCGCGTCCGTCCGGGTCACCCCGGCCGACACGGGGGAACGGTGGCGGCTGACCGTCCAAGGACCCGCCGGGGAACTCACGTTCACCCGGGAACAGCTGCTGGCCATGGGCCAGTACAGCGCGGCGCTGCCGATCGCCTGCGTGGAGGGCTGGTCGACCTCGGACCAGTGGTGGCGCGGGGTGCGGCTGCGGGACCTGGCGGCGCTCGCGGGCTGTCCGGACCGGCCGCCGGGAGTGCTGGTCGAGTCGGTGCAGCGCAGCGGGCCGTTCCGCAAGGCGGCACTGCGGGACAACCAGGTGCGCGACCCGCGCTCGCTGCTGGCGCTGGAGGTCAACGGCGAGACGCTGTCGCCGGATCACGGGTTTCCGGCACGGATCATCGTGCCGGCCGCGCCCGGTGTGCTGAACACCAAATGGGTGACCCGCCTGACGTTCGGGGAGCTGTGATGAGACGGAGCGGTGAGCGCGCCGGTGAGCGGACGAAGGCGACCGGACCGGGGGCGGTCCTCAGGCGTCGGTACGGGGAAGGGCCGCTGCAACTCGTCCTGCTGACCGCCACGTTCGCGCTCGCGGGCTATGCGGGGGTGCGGCTGCTGGAGGGGGACACGTTCGCCGTGGTGGTGTGGTTCGTCGGGTCGGCGTTGCTGCACGATCTGGTGCTGCTGCCGGTGTACGCGACGGCGGACCGGGTCGTACGCGTGGCGCTCGGTCCGCGCTCCGGCCTGGTCAACTTCGTCCGCGTACCGGCCTTCCTGTCCGGGCTGCTCCTGCTGATGTGGTTCCCGCTGATCACCCGGCAGGCGAAGCGCTACGAGCCGGCGAGCGGACTGTCCCCCGACGTCTTCCTCGGGAACTGGCTGCTGATCACGGCTGCGCTGTTCGCGGTGTCGGCGCTCTGGCTCACGGTCCGGACTCTCCGGTCGCGGCGCAGGGCGACGAAGGGGCGGCCGTCCGCCACCCACTGATCGACCGGGTGCCAGCCGTTCGGCTGCGCGTACCGGAGCAGTGCGGGGGTGCCGATCCGGGCCCACGGGAAGTGCCCGTCCCCGGCATCGGTACGGTCCGGCCCGTCGGTCCCGTCCGGCGCGCGGCGGCCGTCGTACAGCCGGACCTGGACTTGCTCGTCGATGTCCGGCGACACCGTCTCCGCGATGAGCAGACCGCCCGGGGCGAGCAGCTCCGCGGTGCGCAGCAGGAGGCCGTGCGGGTCGCCGCCGATGCCGATGTTGCCGTCGATGAGCAGGACCGTGCCCCAACGGCCCTCGCCGGGCAGCGGGTCGAAGACGGAACGGCGCAGGGCCGATCCGCCGATCCGCAGCGTGCGGGCGACGGCCGTCTCGCTGACGTCGATGCCGAGCGCACGGTGGCCGCGGGCGGCCAGCTCCGCGACGAGGCGGCCGGGACCGCAGCCGATGTCGAGGACCGGCCCTTCGCAGCGGCGCAGCGCGGACAGGTCGGCGGCGTCGGCTCCCCCGCACCAGCGCTCGACGTCCAGTGGGAGCAGCCAGCCGTCCGGGCGGCGGAGGAAGAGCGGACCGTGGCCGTTGCGCAGTGCGTCGGCGTACGGGTCGGTGCTCCACGGGGCGGTGTCCGGATGCGCGACGTCCGGATGCGCGGTGCCGGGGTGCTCGGAGTCCGGGCGCCGGGTGTCCGGGGACACGGGAGTCAGCACCGAGCGGTTCGGAACCGTCCCGCTCATCGGCACGCCGCCCCGGTCAGCCGGGCGAGGGTCGAGGCGAACAGCCCGTGCGGTGCGGCAGCCGCGACGTGCGCGGCGTCCGCCGCGGTGTCCACGTCCCGCAGCGGCGGCAGATCGCGCACCGTCAGCCCCGCGTCGACGAGTCGGCGCCGCTGGACGGCGCCGGTCTCCGGGGTGGACATGGGCACGCCGCGCACCAGGTCCGGTGCGGGCGCGGCCAGGCCCAGCGCCCAGAAGCCACCGTCGTCGGCGGGCCCGAACCAGGCGTCGCACCCGTCCCAGGCGTCCGGGGAGAACGCGGGTGCCAGATCGGCGGCGGTGATCTGAGGAGTGTCCATGCCGATCAGCAACGCCGGTCCGGCGCAGCCGCCGAACGCCGCCGCGAGCCGCTCGTCGAGGCGGCCGGTGCACTGCGCGACGACTTCGATGCCGGGCGGCAGCCAGGGACCGGGCCGTCCGTCGAGCACGAGGACGCGCCGCCGGGCCGGCAGCGAGAGCGCCGTGCGCAACGTGTCACTGAGCGCGGCCTCGGCGAGCTGCGCGGCTTCGGCGGGGGTGAAGGGCGGGGTCAGCCGCGTCTTGACGAGGCCGGGCAGCGGTTCCTTGGCGATCACGAGGAGCGTCGTGGGGCCCGGCGCGACGTCGCGGCGGGCGTCCGCCACGCTCATCGGGACGCCCCCGGGCGTACCGCCCGCGCCGAGGTCCGTTCCGGCGGCTCGCGCAGGACGGCGCGCATGTCGCGAACCGCCTGCCACGTTCCCCGCCAGGTGCCGGTCACCTTGGATCTGCCGGTGCGCGGGAGATAGGGGACGTCCGTCTCCGCGACCCGCAGCCCGGCGTCCGACGCGCGTACCACCATCTGCAGCGGGTAGCCGCTGCGCCGGTCGGTGAGGCCCAGTGCCAGCAGGTCCGCCCGGCGCCCGGCCCGCATCGGCCCCAGGTCGTGCAGGCGCAGGCCCGTCCGGCGGCGCAGCATGCGGGCGAGCGCCAGGTTTCCCGCGCGGGCGTGCAAGGGCCAGGCGCCACGGCCCTCGGGGCGCCTGCGGCCCAGCAGCAGATCCGTGTCCCCGTCGGCGATCCGGCGTACGAAGCCGGGCAGCAGCCCGGGGTCGAGGGAACCGTCGCAGTCGCAGAAGCAGACGAACTCCGCCCCGGCGGCGAGCAGACCGGCATGGCACGCGGCGCCGAAGCCGCGCCGTGGCTCGTGCACGACGGTCGCCCCGAGGGAGCGGGCGAGGTCCGCCGACCCGTCGGTGGAGCCGTTGTCGACGACGATGGCACGCCAGCCGTACGGGATGCCGGCCAGCACCCGGGGCAGCGCCGCGGCCTCGTTCAGACAGGGCAGGACCACATCGGCGCGCGGGGACTGAGTGCGGAAGGAGTCGGTCACCTCGCTCACCCTACGGAGCGAAATCCGGCATTTCGGGCTTCAGGTTCTTACGAAAGCCGGACGTCGGCCCTTCGGCGGACGGCCGACCGGCTCTCCCGGCAACCGGGATGCCAAAGTGGCTGTATGGAGAACATCCCGGACGCCCCGGGTTCCGGTGGCACCGCCCCCGGCGTTCCGCGTGGCCACGTCCTCGTCGTGGACGACGATCCGACGGTCGCCGAGGTGGTCGTCGGCTATCTGGACCGGGCGGGTTACGACGTCCGGCGGGCAGGCGACGGGCCGGCGGCGCTGGAGTGCTTCTCGGCGCGCCGCCCGGACCTGGTCGTCCTCGATCTGATGCTGCCCGGCATGGACGGCTTCGAGGTCTGTCGCAGGATGCGGGCGCACGGCCGTGTGCCGGTCATCATGCTGACGGCGCGCGGCGACGAGGACGACCGCATCCTCGGCCTGGAGACGGGCGCGGACGACTACGTCACCAAGCCGTTCAGCCCGCGCGAGCTCGTGCTGCGCGTCGATGCGGTGCTGCGCCGGGGCCGGGGGGCGGCGCCCGGAGCGGACGCCGCCCGGGCCCCGCTGGAGTGCGCCGGACTCCGTCTCGATCCCGCGGCCCGCCGCGCGGTGCGCGACGGCCGCGAGCTCGCCCTCACCCTCCGGGAGTTCGACCTCCTGACCTTCTTCCTGCGCCATCCCGGCCGGGTGTTCACCCGGGAGGAACTGATGCGGGAGGTCTGGGGGTGGGACTTCGGGGACCTGTCGACGGTGACGGTCCACGTGCGGCGGCTGCGCGGCAAGGTCGAGACGGATCCGGCCCGTCCGCAGCTGATCCAGACGGTGTGGGGCGTGGGCTACCGCCTGGACCCGGCCCTGGTCCCGGCCGGCCCGGACGGCACGAGCACCGCCCCGCCGGGCGCCCCGACCACCGATGCGGACCCCTCATGACCGACCTCCTCCTCATCGCGCTCTTCGCGTTCCTGGGCGCCGCGGCGGCCGGGCTTCTCGGCGCGCTGGTCCTGCGCGTCTTCCGGCACCGTTCGCTCGTCGTGTCGCTGGCCGTCGTCGCCGCCGTCGCCGTGACCGCGATGCTCGCCGGGACCCTCGCGGTCGCCTGGGCCATGTTCCTGTCGGCACACGATCTGACCGTCGTCACGACCGTCGTCGCCATGGCCGCCGTGGTGTCCCTCGCCACCGCGATGCTGCTGGGCCGCTGGGTCGCGGCCAGGAGCAGGGACCTGGCGCTCGCGGCCCGTTCGTTCGGCGACGGCGGTACGTTCGCCGCCCCCGAGGAGCAGGCGACCGCCGAACTCTCCTACCTGGCAGAGGAACTGGCGGCGACCAGCGCCAAGCTCGACAGCTCCCGGGAGCGCGAACGCGCACTGGAGACGTCGCGCCGTGAGCTCGTCGCATGGATCTCGCACGATCTGCGGACCCCGCTCGCCGGGCTGCGGGCCATGTCCGAGGCGCTGGAAGACGGCATGGCCGCCGACTCCGGCCGCTACCTGCGGCAGATACGGACCGAGGTGGAACGCATGAACGACATGGTCGGGGACCTCTTCGAACTCTCCCGGATCCACGCCGGGTCGCTCACCCTGACCCCCACCCGCATCTCCGCGTACGACCTGGTCGGCGACGCCCTCGCGGGCGCGGACCCGCTGGCGCGCGAGCACGGGGTGCGGCTCGTCGGCGACCGTATCGACGCCGTGCCGGTGGAGGTCGACAGCAAGGAGATGAGCCGGGTCCTGGGCAACCTCCTGATCAACGCCATCCGCCGTACCCCGGCCGACGGCACGGTCGCGGTGGCCGCTCGCCGCGCCGACGGCGGGGTGGTGCTGTCGGTGACGGACGGCTGCGGTGGCATCCCCGAGGAGGACCTGCCGAGGGTCTTCGACACCGGCTGGCGCGGCAGCCACGCCCGTACCCCACCCGCCGGTGCGGGACTCGGGCTGGCGATCGTCCGCGGCATCGTGGAGGCGCACGAAGGCCGGGCGGAGGTCCGTAACGTCACGGGTGGCTGCTGCTTCGAGGTCACCCTCCCTGCGGCCGCTCAGGCGTGAGCGTGCCGTCCCCGACAGCCCGCCGGGGCCGACCTCAGTTCCGCCTCCGCGAACTCCTTCATCCCCTCCGCGAACCCCACCTCCGGCCGCCAGCCCAGCTCCTCGCGCAGCCGGTGCGAGTCCGCCGTCACATGGCGTACGTCCCCGAGCCGGTACGCACCGGTGATCTCCGGTGCCGGGCCGCCGTGCGCGCAGGCCAGTGCTGTGGCCATCTCGCCGATCGTGTGCGGTTCGCCGCTGCCCGTGTTGTACGCGGTGAAGCTGCCGGCCGGCCGTTCCCGCACGGCCTCCAGCGCCACCGCGTTGGCGGCCGCCACGTCGCGTACGTGGACGAAGTCCCGCCGCTGGCAGCCGTCCTCGAAGACCTGCGGTGCCTCGCCCCGGGCCAGCGACGAGCGGAAGAAGGACGCGACACCCGCGTACGGGGTGTCGCGCGGCATCCCCGGCCCGTACACGTTGTGGTACCGCAGGGCCGTCGCCCGGCCGCCCGTCGCCCGTGCCCACGCGGCGGCGAGATGTTCCTGGGCGAGCTTCGTCGCCGCGTACACGTTGCGCGGGTCGGCCGGCGCGTCCTCGGTGACCAGGCCCGGGGTCAACTCGTCCCCGCAGCGCGGACAGCGCGGTTCGAACCGGCCCGCCGCCAGATCGTCCACGGCTCGCGGGCCGGGCCGGACCTGCCCGTGCCGGGGACAGTCGTACCGCCCCTCGCCGTACACGACCATCGACCCGGCGAGCACCAGATCGCGCACCCCGGCGCGGGCCGTCTCCGCCAGCAGGACAGCCGTCCCCAGGTCGTTGCAGCCGACGTACTCAGGGGCGTCCGCGAAGTCCTTGCCGAGGCCGACCATCGCGGCCTGGTGGCACACCGCGTCGACGCCCCGGAGCGCATCGGCCACGGCGTCCCGGTCCCGTACATCGGCGACGATCATTCCCTCCCGGTCGCTGCGGGCACCCCCACCGTGCGCCGACTCCAGCAGTGCGTCGAACACGACCACTTCATGGCCGCGCGCGACCAGCGCTTCGGCGATGTGTCCCCCGATGAACCCGGCTCCGCCGGTGAGCAGTACGCGCATGACGCCACGTTAGATCGCCCGGGGCGCTGCGCTCCGCCGCCGTACGGGCGCGTCACCGGAGCGTAAGAACCGGGAACACCGGGTCGCGCACGGTCAGCGCGTGACGATGGGGAAGTCCGGGTCGGTGGAGTCCAGGACCGACACCAGGGTCCGGAGCGCGCCGATGTCCCCGGTGTGCTCGATGGTGTCGAGCCCCTTTCCGGCCAGCAGGTCCAGCAGCTGCGGCCGGGTCAGGGTGAACGTCACGTCGGCGGGGATGCCTTCGAATCCGGGGGCGCCTTCGAAGCCGACGGCTGCCTTCGCCGGGTCCGTTCTCGTCGGTACGAGGACGCCGTTGCGCAGGCTGGTGCGGTACTGCTCGTCCAGATCGGTGAAGCGCCAGTCCAGAGTGGCCCGGTGACCCCATGCCTCGGGGCCGTCGATGCGGATGGCGAGCGAGTCGAAGATCTGCTCCACGCTCAGCGCGGCGGTCATGCCTCCGGCGGACAGGGGCGTCGTGGTGACGCCCTGGCGCAGTTCGAGGGCGCCCGTGAGATAGCAGTTGCGCCAGGTCGCGTTCTCGGCGCCGTGGGCGAGCCGTTCGAAGGTCTCGGCGAGCAGCTCCTTGGCCGCGGTGTGGCCGGGGTCCGCGAAGACCGCGTGCTTGAGCAGCTGGGCCGCGAACCGCAGATCCCCCTCGCCGACGTACTGCCCGGCCCGGGCGACCACCGCGTCGACGCCGCCCATGCAGTCGACGTAGCGGCGCGCGGACTCGGTCGGCGGGTGCTCCCAGAGCGAGGACGGGTGGCCGTCGTACCAGCCCAGATAGCGCTGGTAGATCGCCTTCACGTTGTGGGTGACGGAACCGTAGTAGCCGCGGGCGTGCCAGGAGCGGGCGAGGCCGGGCGGCAGCTCGATCAGTTCGGCGATCTCGTTGGCGGTGTGACCCCGGTTGGCCAGGCGCAGGGTCTGGTCGTGGAGGTAGGCGTACAGGTCGCACTGCTCCGACAGGAACGTGGTCAGTCGCTCCGTCCCCCAGGTGGGCCAGTGGTGGGATGCGAACAGGACGTCGCTCTCGGTGCCGAAGAGCTCGACGGCCTCGTTCAGATAGCGGGACCAGACCCGGGCGTCGCGGACCACGGCGCCGCGCAGCGTCAGGATGTTGTGCAAGGTGTGGGTGGCGTTCTCGGCCATGCACAGGGCGCGGTGCTCGGGCAGATGGAAGTTCATCTCCGCGGGTGCCTCGGTGCCGGGCGTCAGCTGGAAGTGGAACACCACGCCGTCGACCGTCTCGACCTGCCCGGTCTCGGTGATCTCGATGGTGGGCGGGAGGATGCCGGTGGTTCCGGTGGAGGTGGTGAAGCCGAGGCCCGTCCCGACCAGGCCGGTGGGGCCGCGGCCGAGGTTCATGCCCGAGTAGTAGGCGCCGCGCCTCAGCATCGCCGTGCCTGCGTACACGTTCTCGGTGACCGAGTGCTCCATGAAGCCCTGCGGGGCGAGGACCGGTACGTCGTCGCCCGGGCCGACGACGCCGTGGACGCCGCCGAAGTGGTCGAGGTGCGAATGGGTGAAGAGCACACCGGTGACGGGCCGGTCACCGCGCTGCTCGCGGTAGAGCGCGAGGCCGGCCGCCGCGGTCTCCGCGGAGACGAGCGGATCGACGACGACGACGCCGGTGTCGCTCTCGACGAGGGTCATGTTCGACAGGTCGAAGCCGCGGATCTGGTAGATCCCGTCGGTCACCCGGTAGAGACCGGCACGGGCGCAGAGCTGGGACTGCCGCCACAGGCTCGGGTCGACGGTGTCCGGGCAGTCCCCTTCCAGGAAGGCGGTGGCGGCGAAGTCCCACACCACGCGTCCGTCGTCGGTGGTGACGGTCGTGGACGACGGGCCGGCCACGAACCCCCGTTCGGCGTTCTCGAAGTCGGTGCGGTCCGCAAAGTCCGGCGTGACCGGAGAGGCAGGTGTGCCCGATGCGGCGGCTGTGGTCATGCTGATCTCCTGGGGCCGATGGCGATACCAGCCGCCGAGCTGGGCATCTGGCCGTTGGCGTCGCCCACGAATCCCTCCCGGGGCACGTGAAGCGCCGTCCCGGCCCCGTACCGCAGGACGCTTCAGTCCGTATAAGTCCGTCGGTACACGACTATTTGGGCATGCCTGACGTTACGCAACCGGGGATGCGCCGGGAGAAGCAGCACTGACCGGACGGCCGTCACACGAGCAGGAACGCGCCCGCCGTCGCCGCGCCCAGCGACGCTCCCGCCACCACCTGTGCGGCGGTGTGGTAGCCGAGCGCCACCCGTGACCAGCACACGGCGGCCGTCATCGCGTACGCCAGGAGCCACCACGGGGAATGGACGGCGGCGAGCAGCGCGACGACAGCCGAGGCGACCGACGCGTCCACCGAGATCTTCCAGACGGTGTTGACGGCGAGCAGGACGACGGTCATCGCCCACAGCGCCAGCATCGCCACCAGGATGCCGGTCGGCGCGTGCCCGAGGACCATGACGACCGAGCCGGCACCGATCGAGCCCAGGATGACGAAGAAGATCGGCGCACGCTTCGTACGGTCGACGACGTGCCGGTCGCCCCAGGTGCCGCGCCCCCGCTCCCACTCGATGTAGCCGGCCGGGACGAGACCCGCGCACAGGGCGCCGAGCAGGCCCCACAGCAGACCGGTCCAGTGGCCCGCGGCGGCCAGGCCGATGGCGAGCATGCCGACCAGCAGGACGTTGCGGGGCTGGAGCACGTCCGTGACCCTGCGGGCGGCCGGCACCCGGGCGCCGGCGGTGGAGTCGAGGGTGGGGTCGATGGTGGACGTCACGCTGTCTTCTCCAGGTCGGTGACGGATGCCAGGACGTGCCGGGCCCGTTCGTCGGTGATCGTTCGGTACGCGGCCGCCACCTGCACCAGCCACGCCACTTCGCCGTCCTGATCGGTGGCGTGCTGTGTGCCGACCGCCCCGGCCGGCCCCGCCGGGGTGCCGGCGTTCCTGGCCGTCAGGGCGGCCTTGATCCAGTAGGCGTCGGCGAGCGGTCCGGACTTCGCGGGGTCCGGCGTATGAGTGGTGGCCGCGGCCTCGGCGGCCGGCAGCAGGCCGTCCGGTACGTAGTGGCGCAGTTTCTCGACCGCGTCCGCGATGTCGGCGGCCCACCGGTCGATCCGCAGATCGGCGGGGGTGTCGAGCCGGGTCAGTTCGCGGCGCAGCGACCGCGGCGGCTCGAACGGCTGGTCGGGAAACGCGGTCATCAGCTCGTACCAGAGGGCGTGCAGCCGGCTCTGGGCCCGCCACAGTTTCGCCCGGCGCCCGCCCTTGCTGAAGGCGGGGACGGACGCGCCCACCGCGAAGAACGCGAACAGCACGAGCTGCGCGGCCTCGGTGACCTCGTCGAACTCCAGGGCGAAGGCCGGGCTCGGCCGGTCGATGACGCTGACCCACAGGAACAGCGTGCGGCTGACGGTGTAGCCGACCCCGATGAACATCGCGAACGTCATCATGCCGAGCCCCACCCGCAGATGGCGCAGCCGGGCGCCGGCGGTGGCCAGTGCCCACTGGTACGCGCAGACCGCCGACGCGGCCCCCAGGTAGAGGTAGAACACGCTCATGTACAGCGTGGCGCCCCACTGGCCCGCGTGGTCGGAGACGAAGCGGTCCGACGGTACGGAACGGTCGACGACGGTGAAGAAGAGCACCGTCAGCAGGACCAGCGTGGCGACGGACGCCTTGGCCGCCACCCGCTGGATCGTCCGGGCGAACCGTACGTGCCGCGGGATGTCACCGGCGTCGGGGTACTCACCGTAGATGGCGACGATGTAGCTGAGGATCGCCAGGATCGCGACGGTCGCGGTGTAGTGCTTGATGAGGACCGAAAGGTCGGTGACCGGGCTGTCGTTGAGGCTGATCCGGACCACCCGGGTCTTGGTCCACAGGGCGGCGGCGAATCCGGCGTAGCAGCCCCACAGGGCCCGGCGACGCTTGTCCTCCTCGTCGCCCCACAGGGCGGCCGGCATGCGCCACACGGCGACGGCCGTCATCAGGCCGGCTATGAGATAGCCGGCGAGGTCGAGCGGGGTCACGGCGAATTCCTCTGGGTGGGGGACAGCTGGAGAAGGGAGGGCCGGGTGGTCAGGTCCGGCGGAACAGGCTGCGACGGCGGTGCGCGACCGGGCGGGAGAGCGAGTTGGCGAGGCGGCCCATCATGTCGTCGCTGGTCACGTCCCTGGCCATACGGGGGATGAGTGAGGCGCCGAACTCGGCGACCCGCTCGTCGTGGGTGTCGTACTGGGCGCGCGCCTGCACCGTACCGTCGCCCGCCCGCAGTGCGCCCGCGACATCGGAGTCGAGTACCCGGGAGATCAGGGACGTGTCGAAGACGGGCAGCAGCCGCCGGAGCTGCTCCGCGTCGAGCGAGGTGCCGTGGTCGAACCACTCGTGGCACAGCTCGTGCAGGATGACGTGCTGCGTCTGGTACGCGGTCGGGCGCCGCCGGTAGAGGACGAAACTGGTCCGGCCGGAGGCCAGGCGCAGCCCGCAGGCGGCGTTGACCCGCGCCAGCCGGTCGGGCATCTCGTGCAGCGTGATGGTGCGCCCGCGGGCCGCCTCCATGTTCGCCACCAGGCCGGCGACGGAGAACGGGGCGGGGATGGGCAGGTCGGCCAGTCCGGCCTCGCACTCCTTCCGCAGCGCACGCAGGGACATGAGGTCTACTGCTCCGCCCGGCCGTCGGCTGCGTCACCCGGGCGGTCCTTGGCGTCCTCCAGGAGCGAGAGCGCGAACTGCAGGAGCTCCGGCGGAAGACCGTCGTCGTCGAGGCCACGGCCGGCCAGCCCGCTGATCTCCCCGGTACGCCGCTTAGCGAGGAACCGCAGACCCGCGACGACATCGTCGACGACCTCGGACTCCTCCTTGAAGAAGCGCCAGTCGACACCGAAGCCCAGCCCGAGGGCCTTGAGGATCTCCTCGGACGGCTGGGTGACCTTCCCGGCGAGGATGTTCGAGAAGTAGCTGTGCGACAGCGAGCCGCCGCGCTCCTTGACCAGGTCCGCGAAGACCCGCCCGGAGATCTTCTGGCCGGGGAAGGTCTCCTCCACCATGTACTCGACCTTCTGCTGCAGCGTCCGCAGCTCCGGCGCGTGTTCTTCGCCGTTGTCCATCGGGGCCCCCACGTCCACGTCCGCCGCACGCGCGTCCGTCCGAGCGGAACATCCTGCTCCGGTGCCAGGAGCGGGCTTGCGTAAACACTCTACGTCACTGTTAACTCGAAAAAACATGGGCAAGGGACCACGAGGGGAGTCCCTTGCCCGTGAATTCGTCGCGCGTCCGAGCGGGCCCGCAACGAGTCGTAGCCCTTCACGACGGGGGATGCGTGAAGGGCTACGCGCTCATTATGGCCGCCGGCCGGGCCGTCATCAACTGACCGTCCGGTCAGTGTGTCCGACCGGGTGTGCGGACAGGCGTTCCGGGACGCGGAAGGGCGTACCGGGATGCGTACGGAGAGGCGTACGGCGGTCCGTCGTGCTCCGGGGCGCCGCCCCTGTCCGGCAGGCAGATAATTTCACCTGGCAGGCCCGGGAAATCTGTCGCGGCTATGCTAGAGATGATGGCTCGCACCATGAGAGTTTCTTTTTCGGTCAACGAAATCAGAGACACTTCCGATGTCTCTCGCCGCGGGCCCGGAAGAGGTGCAAATGCCCGCAGATACCCCTCCGCATGCCGCCGATCGACTCGATGACGACGACTACCCCGCCTACACCATGGGGCGTGCTGCGGAGATGATCGGCGCCACGCCGGGCTTCCTCCGGGCGATCGGTGACGCGCGCCTGATCACGCCCCTGCGGTCCGAGGGCGGCCACCGCCGCTACTCCCGCTACCAGTTGCGTATCGCGGCCCGTGCTCGTGAGCTCGTCGACGGCGGCACGCCGATCGAGGCGGCCTGCCGCATCGTCATCCTGGAGGATCAGCTGGAGGAGGCGCTGCGCCTCAACGCGGAGCTGCGCCGGCCCACGGCGGGTTCGGCCGGTGGGGCGGGTGCGGGGCCCTGAGACCGGGTCCGCGGGGCAGAATATCTGCTGTCACAAGCGCAGAATTTTATCCAATGCGCGATGAGGGTTTATGACACACCGGGCGGAGTGTAATTACTCGCCGCGCCCGGGCGCCTTCACCGTGCTAGTGTGGATGCCAGTTGCAGTTGTGGTTCCCAAAACTCCAAGTGCTCTCGCCGACGTAATGTGCCGGTGGGCGCGCTTTTGTATTTCCGGCATTCTTGTTCCGGACGGGGTAATCATCGCGGCGACGCGGGTTCCGCACAGTGCGGATCCCCGGGCACTGCCCCAGAAGGAGATAAAACATGGCTACTGGCACCGTTAAGTGGTTCAACGCGGAAAAGGGCTTCGGCTTCATCGAGCAGGATGGTGGCGGCGCTGACGTCTTCGCCCACTACTCGAACATCGCCGCGAGCGGCTTCCGTGAGCTGCAGGAGGGCCAGAAGGTGAACTTCGACGTCACGCAGGGCCAGAAGGGCCCGCAGGCGGAGAACATCACCCCCGCGTGATCCTGCGAATGCTCCGGCGCTGACGCGCTGACACGCACTTGCGCAGCTGGGGCCCGCACCTTGGGGTGCGGGCCCCAGCTCGTTGCTTTTTCCGGGCCCGCCACCGTGCGCCGCCCCCCAGTCCCTGTGACGGACACGGTTCATCCGTGTCGGACACGGCTCATTCTTCGCAGCCGGGCTTCGTCCACGCATTTCATCGGCCCGTTCTTGCGATTCCTGTGCCGCTCCGCCGCAGTGAATTCCTCGATACGCGCCATATCGAGGAAAGGTTCTGCATGAACCGCACAGCTCGCACGAACGACCGCTACTCCCGCAGCGGCGGCTTCCGCTCCCAGGCCGGCAGCGGCCAGGGTGGCCAGAGCCGCTACGGCGCCCCCGGCCGCTCCGGCGCCGGTTCGCGTTCCGGTTCCGGTGGCTACGGCCGTCGGCCCGCCGCCAAGCAGGGCGAGTTCGCCCTGCCGAAGACCATCACCCCCGCGCTGCCCGCCGCCGAGGCGTTCGCCGATCTGGATCTGCCCGCGCCCCTGCTGGCGGCGCTCGCCGCCGAGGGCGTGACCACGCCGTTCCCGATCCAGGCGGCCACGCTGCCCAACTCGCTCGCCGGACGCGACGTCCTCGGCCGTGGCCGCACCGGCTCGGGCAAGACGCTCGCCTTCGGCCTCGCCCTGCTGGCCCGTACCGCAGGCCGGCGCGCCGAGCCCCGCTCCCCGCTCGCCCTGGTCCTCGTCCCCACCCGGGAGCTGGCCCAGCAGGTCACCGACGCGCTCACGCCGTACGCCAAGTCGCTGAAGCTGCGCCTGGCGACCGTCGTCGGCGGGATGTCGATCGGCCGGCAGGCCGGCGCGCTGCGCGGCGGCGCCGAAGTCGTCGTCGCCACGCCCGGCCGGCTCAAGGACCTCATCGAGCGCGGCGACGCCCGCCTCGACCGGGTCACCATCACCGTCCTCGACGAGGCCGACCAGATGGCCGACATGGGCTTCATGCCGCAGGTCACCGAGCTGCTCGACCAGGTGGCGCCCGAAGGCCAGCGGATGCTGTTCTCGGCGACCCTGGACCGTAACGTCGACCTGCTGGTCCGCCGTTACCTGCACGACCCGGTGGTCCACTCCGTCGACCCGGCGGCCGGTGCGGTCACGACGATGGAGCACCACGTGCTGTACGTCCACGGCGCCGACAAGTACGCCACCACGACGGAGATCGCGGCGCGCGACGGCCGGGTGATCATGTTCCTGGACACCAAGCACGCCGTGGACAAGCTCACCGACCACCTCCTCAACAGCGGTGTACGGGCTGCCGCGCTGCACGGCGGCAAGTCGCAGCCGCAGCGCACCCGCACCCTGACCCGGTTCAAGACCGGGCACGTCACGGTGCTGGTCGCCACGAACGTCGCGGCGCGAGGCATCCACGTCGACAACCTCGACCTGGTCGTCAACGTCGATCCGCCGAGCGACCACAAGGACTACCTGCACCGCGGCGGCCGCACCGCCCGCGCCGGCGAGTCCGGCAGTGTCGTCACGCTGGTGCTGCCCAATCAGCGCCGTGAGATGACCCGCCTGATGGCCGACGCGGGGATCACCCCGAAGATCGCCCAGGTCCGCTCCGGTGAGGCCGAACTGAACCGGATCACCGGGGCGCAGGCCCCGTCCGGTGTACCGGTCACCATTACGGCACCGGTGACGGAGCGTGCCAGGAGCGGCGCGTCGTCGTCCCGCGGCCGCCGCGGCCGCCCGTCACAGGCGCGCCGCACGTCGGCCGGCACGTCCTCGTCGCAGTCGCCCTCCTCGGCCCGCGCGGGGAGCGGCGGTTCGCCGCGCAG
This sequence comes from Streptomyces sp. NPDC005262, assembly GCF_042872425.1. Lineage (NCBI taxonomy): Bacteria > Bacillati > Actinomycetota > Actinomycetes > Kitasatosporales > Streptomycetaceae > Streptomyces > Streptomyces sp. NPDC005262. Next base: position 22,448 of record NZ_JBIAKK010000005.1, on the reverse strand, counting down.
GTCCTCGGGCAACCGCGCGGCCTGAGCAGGACCCGGCCCACTGATCCCGTTCCTTCTCTTCAACCCCGTTGAGGCACTATGCGCTGCGTCATCGCCCGCTTCCCCTTCGACCTGTTCAAGAGCGACGTCATGGAATCGATGAAGGGCATCAAGCCGGAGCCCGTCACAGGTGATTCGGTGGTCATCGGCCGCCGGGTCTATCCCGTCAAGCAGGTCGGCGAGGTGATCACCCGCCAGGACCGCCGCGACTTCACCTCCGGCGAGGTGACCCGCGCGCTGACCCGTCTCGGCTTCACCTGCCGTACCGCGGACGTGCCCGTCCGGGCGACCGCGCCGACACCGTTCGAGGCGGCGTCGGCGATGCTCGGATCGGCGACGACCGTCTGACGCCTGGCGGGTGAGAGACACGAGGGCCGGGGGCCGGGACGCACGTCCCGGCCCCCGGCCCCTTCGCACGTGCGTACCGAACGGGCCTACGCCCACAGTGCGTCGGCGACCGCGACCCCCGCGAACACCGCGCCCAGCCCCGCCACCACGCTCACCACGACGTTGGCCGCCGCGTAGAACTTCGCCCCGTCCTCCGCCAGTCGCAGCGTCTCGTAGCTGAACGTCGAGTACGTCGTCAGCGCCCCGCACAGTCCCGTGCCCACGAAGAGCTGCACCTGCGACGACGCCGCGCCGGCCGCCACCGCTCCGGTGAGCAGGCCCAGCACCAGGGATCCGGACACGTTGACCGTGAACGTCCCCCAGGGGAAGACCGTGTCGTGCCGGGACTGGACCGCCCGGTCGGTCAGATAGCGCAGCGGTGCGCCGATCGCCGCGCCGACGATCACCAGCAGCCAGTTCACCGGCTCTCCTCCCGGCCGGGGCGGTGCATGACCTCGCAGGCGTCCAGGACGACCACGCCTTCCCCGATCACCTCGTCGACGAGCGGAAGGAACGCGCGGATCCGCTCCTCCGTGTCCACGATCACGACGGTCACCGGCAGGTCCTCGCTCAGCGACAGCAGCCGCTGGGTGTGGATCATCGACGAGGCGCCGAACCCCTCGATGCCCCGGAACACACTCGCGCCCGCCAGCCCCGCGCGGTGTGCGCGGTGCACGATCTCCGAGTAGAGGGGCCGGTGGTGCCAGCCGTCGGACTCCCCGATGAGGACGGTCAGACGCAGACCCCGTTCGGTCACCCTGCTCCCCTCGGCCTCATGCGTCTCCCTGGACTTCCTCGTCATGGCTGCCTCCACGCCAGCACGCGGCGTGTCAGCCACACCGCACTCCACACCGCGGTCAGCGCCGCCAGCGGGGTCAGCCCGAGATACGCGATACCTGCACGGGTCCGGCCGGCGTCCACGAGCCGCTCGATGTCCACCGCGTACGTGGAGAACGTGGTGAACCCGCCCAGTACCCCCGTACCGAAGAAGGGCCGCACCAGCCGGTGCACCGACCGGATATCGCTGATGACCGCCATGAACACGCCGATCACCGCACACCCGATGACATTCACCAGCAGCGTCGTCCAGGGGAAGCCACCCGGCGGAGTCGTCCAGATCAGCGAAGCCCCGTAACGGCCGCATGCCCCGAGCACACCACCGAGGGCGACGACGGCGACGACGGGCCACTGCGTGCCGGCCCACCGCCGGCCTGACCGCTCGGCCCGCTGCTCGGGTACGGACATGGCGGCCTCGGCGTCGTCGGGCTCATCCGCCGCGGATCCCCGGGACCCTGTGGGTACGGGGGACATGCTGGGCTGCTGGGCTCCGATGGGCATACGTCTCCTACCTGCTGGTTGCCCGTACGCGGGCACACTGCTTCGCAAGTAGGGACCGTTGGCGGCACTGCTGCCGCGGTTCGGGTACGGCGGGCCCCACCGCCGCGCAGCAACCGTCAGTCCAGCACAGTCCCTGCTCGCACCAGACTATCGCCCGCGTGTGCACGCCGCCCGGCGCAGGGGCGACGGATGACCGGCGCGCGGCCGGGGCCTGGCCGGGTCAGCACCTGCCCGGCCGCGCGTACAGCGTGACCTGGCCCCCCTTGGCCCGCACCCGGCGGCAGACGACGAATTCCTGCCGCAGCACGTCCCGCTTGACCACCTCCTCGGGAAACGCGTCCTCCGGCTGTCCCGGCGGATCGCTGAGCGCCACGATCCGGTCGAAGGCGTGCAGCCGGACCCGGATCCGGTCGGCGGAGAACTCGGTGCCTTCAAGCGTGTTGCCGGGCCTCGGGCCCCGCCGCAGGGCCAGATCGGTCAGGCCCCGGAAGTCGTCCGGGTAGGAGAGGGCCCATTCCCTCCGTCGCGCCGGCATGAAGAGCACACCGGTGTCGTGCGACGCCATTGTCCGCACGTGGGCGGCGATGGCGGTGACGTCGTCCTTGCGGCTGTCCGGGGTGCGCATCTGGAGCGTCACCGGGAGGAGCGCGACGACCACTCCGGCCGCCGCGGTACCGAACACCATGGCCCGTGACCGGGGCACCGCGGGCCGGGCGGTCCGTCCCGCGGCGTCCCACAGCCGGTCCACGGCCGCCCCGATGAGCAGGGCCAGGGCGAGCTGGGAGTAGAGGACGTAGCGGTCCAGGTACATCGGGTCGTAGAGGGAGCCGAGGAGGAGCGTGGCCGTGGGCACGATCAGCAGCGGCAGGGCCAGCCCGGCCGGGCTGAGCACGCCCGCCCGGGCCCTCGTACCCGTGGCCGGTTCCGGCGGCTTCGTCGCGTATCCGGCGCAGAGCACGCCGACGAGGGTGACGGCCGTGATGACGAGCCATTCGCCCGGATGCGGCCACCCGATCCAGGAGACCTGCCCGGACTGGCCCGCGGACCGCAGGGCGAGGGGGGCGACCGCGATCACGGACAGCCCTGCGGCGACCGCCCAGGAGCGCGTCAGCGCACGGGGCAGCCGCGAGAGGTACAGCGTCAGGCCGTGGGCGGGCAGGGCGAGGACCGCGAATTCGTGGAGCCAGCCGGCGACGACGACGGTGAGTGCGTACGCGGTCCAGCGCCGGCGGGAGGAATTGTCGACGGCGCCGACGAACAGATAGGTGGAGAGGGCGATGAACGCGCACACCATGGCGTAGGAGCGCCCCTCCTGCGCGTACATCTGGACCATGGGCAGGAGAGCGAAGACAAGACCGCCGATGAGTCCGGCACGGGGGCCCACGAGGCGTGTGCCGGTCGCCGCCACCAGAAAGGCGGAGACGGAAGTCGCGAGCACCGACGGGAGCCGGAGTGTCACGAGACCGTCGCCTCCCACGGCGAACAGCGCGTGCATGAGGAAGTAGTAGAGGCCGTGCACCGCATCGGCATTGCCGAGCAGATGCCAGATCTCGGAGAGGCTTCGATGGGCGACCTGGTACGTCACGGACTCGTCGCGCCACATGGAGTTTTCGCGACGGATCCCCCAAAGGCCCATCAGCAGTGCCAGCAGCGCGGGTAATAGGCTTGCCCGGTATCGGGACAGTGGCGCGGAACTCCGTTCAGGACCCGGCTCGTGGCGTCTCTCGGGACGGCGCGTCGTGCGCAATGCGGCCGGAGTCTGCGGAAGGTCGATGGCGCACTCCGATTCGGCGGCGAAAGGGTGCAACGGTTCCGGGTCTGCGCGCCCGTCAGCGTACCCAGAATCCGGGAAGTCCGGGAAGATTCGGCCCTGTTCCGGCACGGCGCATGCGGAATCGGGATGGCCTTTTCATCGATTCAGGCCCTTGGAACAAGGGGCGGGCTCGCGTATCGACTTCTGCCGGGCCCGTATCGGCAGGGACCTTGCCGATCGGGCGGCCGGTGCGATGCGCGCAGCTGCCCGGACGAACTCGCGGAGGTGCCGTTCCCTACTGCTAGGCTCGCGCGGATCAAGAGCGTGAATCACCGGCAAATGCCTGAGAACGCAAGGGAATGGTCGTGGAGAAGACTTCCCCGAAGGTCGTGGTGGTCGTCCCGACCTACAACGAGCGGACGAACCTGCCCATCCTCGTCGATCTGCTCACGGATCTGCACGTACCGAACCTGCACGTTCTCGTGGTGGACGACAATTCGCCCGACGGCACGGGTGAGGTCGCGGACCGGCTCGCGACCGAGACCTCGGGCCTGGTCGGCGTTCTGCACCGGACGGAGAAGAACGGGCTGGGCCGCGCGTATGTCGCCGGTATGACACGCGCGCTCGAAGAAGAAGCGGACGTCGTCATTCAGATGGACGCCGATCTCTCCCACCCGGCCTCGGTGGTCCCGCTCATGGTCGAGAAACTCGTCGCCGACGATGCCGCCGTGGTGATCGGCTCCCGCTATGTGGAGGGCGGTTCGCTCGCGACCGAGTGGCCTTGGCACCGCAAGGCGCTCTCCGCCTGGGCGAATTTCTATGTCAACGCGATTCTTCGGCTGCGCGTGAAGGATGCCACGGCCGGTTTCAAGGCATGGCGTGCGGACGCCCTGAAGGCGATCGATCTGCCCTCCGTCCGCAGCAACGGGTATTCCTTCCAGGTGGAGATGAACTACCGGACGGTCAGGCGCGGACTGCGAATCGTCGAGGTGCCGATCAGATTCGAGGAGCGGGTCAGCGGCGAGTCGAAGCTCGGGCTGCGCGTGCAGATCGAGTCGGCGATCGCACCGTGGAAGCTGCTGTTCGGCAGGAAGAACAGCTGACTTCGGGTCGCTCTCCGGGGGCCGCATCGTGGTGGAACTCCCTCCGCCCTGAACGCCGGTGGGCACCGGACCTCCCGCCCCGTGGCCCGGCCCGGCATTCGGGTGACCGCCCCCGAAACCTCGGGGGCTACCCCCAGCGGAGCCGTGACGCCTGCCGGATGGGAAAGACGATTCCGCTCAACCAGCCTTGTCCCATGACCACTTACAGCAATCGGGCCCTGCTTCTCGTGCTCTCGGCGACGGCCGTCGCCACGTCCCTGACGGCCGCCACCGCCCCGGCGGCCCAGGCCGCGCCGGCGAAGTCCGGCACGTCCGTCCCCGCACTCACCTGGCGGCCCTGCGCCCAGCCCGGCGGACCGGCCGGGCAGGAGTGCGCCGACCTGCCCGTACCGCTCGACTACGCCGACCCGGCCGGTCCGCAGCTCACCCTCGCCGTTTCCCGTCTGCGCAGTGACCGTCCCGAGGCGCGGCGCGGCACGCTGATCGTGAACCCCGGTGGCCCGGGCAGCGCCGGGGTGCAGCGGCTGACGCAGAAGGGGGCGGCACTGCAGAAGGAAATGGCGGGCACGTACGACCTGGTCGGCCTCGATCCGCGCTGCCGATCTCGCGAACCCGCTGCCGGACCGGGACGCCGCGGTCATGGTGGCCGTCATCTGCAACGACGTGCGCTGGCCGGCATCCGTCTCCTCGTACCGGAGCGCGGTGGCCGCCGACCGGATGCGTCACCCGCTGTTGGCCGGGATGCCGGCCAACATCACGCCCTGCGCGTTCTGGAAGGACGCACCCGCCGAGAAGCCGACCACGATCACCTCGGAGGGCCCGTCCAACATCCTGATGATCCAGAACCGCCGGGACCCTGCGACCCCGTACTTCGGCGCGCTGAAGATGCGTGAGGCCCTGGGCGACCGTGCGCGGCTCGTCACGGTCGACCACGGAGGACACGGCGTCTACCTGGGCAACGGCAACGTGTGCGGCACGGGCAGGGTCACCGAGTTCCTCACGACGGGGGCGCGCCCGGCGGTGGACGCGTACTGCGCGGACTGAAGGGGCCGAGCAGGGTCCCGCCCGCGCAGCCGGCGGGACCCTACTTCGCCACGAACTGGGTGAGGATCGCCTGCACCTCGTAGATGTCGACGCCCTTGGTGAAAGTCTTCTGGATCGGCAACGAGGTGCCCGAGACCCAGATCTTGAGCTCCGCGTCGAGGTCGAACGTGCCGGCGGTCTCCACGGCGAAATGCGTGATGCTCCGGTACGGCACGGAGTGGTACTCCACCTTCTTGCCGGTGATCCCCTGCTTGTCGACGAGGAGGAGACGCCGGTCGGTGAAGAGGATGGTGTCGCGTATCAGCAGGTACGCGGCGTGCACCTGCTCACCCTGGCCCAGCAGTCGCGCGAAGTCCTGCTGCGCCGTAGCCGTATCGATGGTGTGCGCGTTCCCGAACAGTGCCATGTCGGCCCCCCATGTACTTGAAGTTGCATGTTTTTCGCACTGTATACGGGTCTGTCCGTCGGCACGCGAAAACCGGTGGGGCGGCTCCGGGCGGCCCCACCGGGTCCCGTACGGGATGAGGGATCCGGGCGGTTCTATGCCTTCAGCAGGGAGATGACTTCCTCGTCGGAGGTCTGGGAGAAGTCGCGGTACCACTCGCCGACGGCCGAGAACAGAACCGGCGTGGAGAGGCAGACGACCTCGTCCACCTGCGTACGCAGCCAGTCCACCGTGTCCGCGGGAGCCACCGGGACGGCCAGTACCACGCGGGCCGCGCCCTGTGCCCGTACGACCTGGCAGGCCGCCGAGGCCGTGGCACCGGTCGCGACCCCGTCGTCGATCACGATCGCGGTACGGCCGTCGAGCGCCAGCCGGGGCCGGTCGTCACGGAACTGTCCGGCCTGCCGTACGAGTGCCTCCTGCTCGGCGCGCTCGACGGTGGCGATGTCCGCGGGATTCAGTCCTCCGCGGCGGACGACGTCGTCGTTGATCACCCGCACACCACCCTCGCCGATGGCACCGAAGGCCAGCTCACGGTGGTACGGGACACCGAGCTTGCGGACCACGATCACGTCGAGGGGGGCGCCGAGCGCCGTGGCGACCGCCGCGGCCACGGGAACCCCGCCGCGCGGCAGACCCAGCACCACGGGTTTCTCCCCCGCCAGATGCCTGAGCGCTTCGGCGAGGCGCTGCCCCGCATCCGTGCGATCGGTGAACAACACAGTGGTTCACCCCCGACCCAGGGGAGACAGTGACCACGTATGTACCTACTTCGAAGCAACCCCATGTGCGGCGGTCGCGCAAGTCGGCGACATTCGACCTCATGGAACGAATCGGAGTGTGCGGAGCGGCCCTGATCGACATCGACGGCGTACTCACCGTGGACTGGCAGCCGCTGCCCGGCGCTGTGGCGGCCATGGAGCGGCTGCGTGCCGCCGGACTCCCGCTCGCCCTGGTCACCAACACCACGTCCCGCACCCGCGCCCGCATCGCCGCGAAACTGGCCGGGGCGGGCTTCCCCATCGGCGAGGACGACATCCTCACCGCACCCTCGGTCACCGCCGCGTATCTGCGCGAGCACTACCCCGGTGCCCGGTGCGCGCTGCTCAACACCGGCGATGTCCGCGAAGACCTGGCGGGCGTGACACTCGTCGACGTGGCGGAGGGCGGCCCGGGGAACGTGGACGTGGTCGTCGTGGGAGGCGCGGGCGACGCGTTCGGCTACGCGGCCCTCAACGCGGCCTTCCGCCACCTCCAGCGCGGCGCCAGGCTGATCGCGATGCACCGGAACCTGTACTGGCGCACGTCGGAAGGGCTCGACCTCGACACCGGGGCCTTCCTCCCCGGGCTGGAACGGGCCGCCCGGGTCGAGGCGGAAGTCACCGGCAAGCCCGCCGAGGCGTTCTACGCCACCGCGCTGGCCCACCTCGGCGCCGTTGCGTCCGAGACGCTGATGGTGGGCGACGACATCGAGACCGACGTACTGGCGGCGCAGCGCTTCGGTATCACCGGGGTACTGGTCAGGACCGGCAAGTACCTGCCGGAGACACACAGGTCCGCCACCGGCAGCCCGGACCACGTCCTGGACTCCTTTGCGGATCTGCCCGCACTGCTGGGCCGGTGAGCTGCCCGGAGGCGCCGCCGGAGGGGTGAGCCGGCGGCGCCTCGCGACCATACGGGCGCATCAGGCCGCCCCGTCCCGCGACCGTCCGGGGGACCCGCCCGCCGCGCCGAATCGTTCCGCCCCTCGCGGCCCATAACCTCGAAGCACCCTTTTTCGGTCCCAGTGAGCACCGCGAACCACACACCACGTGGAGTCCGCATGTCATCAGCCATCACGCCAGGCCGGAGCAGCAGCCGGAACAGTCAGCGTGTCGTCACCGTCCTCGGCCTCCTGCTCGCCGGCAGTGTGGCCGCGTTCGGCCTTGCCTGGGTGACGCCGCCGAAGGAGCTTTCCGGCCTCGACCCGCGCATCGCTTCGATCATGCACAAGCCCTACTACCCGCATGCCCAGTGGGCGCTGTTCCAGCAGAACCCGGCGACCGGCGAGATCGTGCAGACGCGCTCCGCCGACGAGTTCTTCATCCCCGGGTCCGTGGCCAAACTGTTCAGCGTCAGCGGCACCTGGCACACCCTCGGCAGTGATCACCGCTTCGTCACACCGGTGCACGCGGTCGGAAAGCGCCAGGGTGCGACCCTCACCGGGGACCTGGCCCTCGTCGCCCAGGGTGATCTGACCCTCGGTGGCCGTACGCGTGCGGACGGCACCGTCGCCTTCACCGCCATCGACCACACCTACGCCGACGACGTCCCCGGAGCGACCCTCACACCGCAGAACCCGCTGGCCGGCATCGACCAATTGGCCCGGCAGGTGCGCGCCTCGGGGATCACCAAGGTGGACGGCGACGTGATCGTGGACGCGCGGCTGTTCCGTCCCGACCGGGAGCTCGATCCGGCTCCGACGCCGCTGATCATCAATGACAACGTGATCGATCTGCTCACCACCCCCGGCGGCGGTCCGGGCTCGCCGGCCCGGCTCGACTGGCGTCCGCACGTGGCGTCGTACACCGTGTCGTCCACCGTCCGTACCGTCGCGGCCGGCAAGCCCACCGACATCACGGTCAAACCCTCGGCCGACGGCACCCGCATCAAGCTCTCCGGCACCATCGCCGCCGATGCCGACCCCGTCCTGCGGGTGTCGGACATCCGCGATCCGAACGCCTTCGGCCGTACGGCCCTGATCGAGGCGCTGAAGCGGGCCGGGGTCGAGGTCACTGCCGAACCCGCGGGGCCCAATCCGGCCGGCCGGCTGCCCCGGTCGTACGGGGACGCGCCGGAGGTCGCCCGGTTCACTTCTCCGGCCTACGGCGAATACGCCCGGCTCATCCTCAAGGTGAGCCACAACCTCGGGGCGAATCTCGGGATCTGCCTCATGGCTGTGAGCGCGGGCGGTTCACGGTGCGCGGACGGTTTCCCCGTGCTCGCGAAGTTCCTGGACGTCGCCAAGGTGGACCGCAAGACGGTTCAGCTCGCCGACGGCCGCGGCGGCGACCCGAGCGACCGCACCACACCCCGCGCCGTCGCCCAGATCCTCACCCACTGGCAGGGCACCTCTGACGCGACCCGTTTCCGGGAGGCGCTGCCCACGCTGGGCGTCGACGGGTCTCTTGCGTCGTCGTGCCGGAGCTGCCCCGCCCGCGGCCTGGTCTCCGCCAAGACGGGCACCGTCGCGGGTGGCGACCTCGTCAACGACCGGCTGGGCGTGGGCGCGGAGACCATCGCCGGGTATCTGGAGACCGGCAAGGGGCATTACGACGTGTTCTTCGCCGGGGTGAACGGTGCGTCGGCGCCCGACATCAAGGGCGTGCTGGCGATCGGGAACGACATGGCCGACATCGCCGCATATCTCCAGGAGGGCCCGAGCGGCGCCTCCTGACGCCGGCCGGGGGAAGCCTGACGCCGGGCCGCCGGGGCCGTTCCGTCCGCGCCGGGACCCGGGCCGACGGTCGCCCGGACGGAAACGCACCGATGGTGAAGGCCCCGGCCGGCGAATCGGTCGGGGCCTTCGTCCGAGGGAGGACGCGCACCGTCCCCGCAGTGTCCCTATCGGGCAGTGCCGAAGTCCTGCGTCCAGTAACTGTCGGGCTGCGCGAGGCCGATGCCGATCTCCTTGAACGAGCAGTCGAGGATGTTGCGCTTGTGGCCCGGGCTGGACATCCAGGCCGCCATGACCTTCTCGGGCGTGGAGTAGCCGTAGGCGACGTTCTCGCCGTAGGAGCTCCAGCTGTAACCGGCACGCGTGATCCGGTCGCCGGGCGACGACCCGTCGGAGCCCGTGTGGGACATGTTCCCGTGGGATGCCATGTCCTTGCTGTGGTCCTGAGCGGCCTTGGTCAGCTTCGCGTTCGTCGTCAGCGGGGAGCATCCGGCCTTGCTGCGCTCGTTGTTGACGAGCGTCAGCACGCGGGCCGTGTCCCCGGACGCCGGTGCGGTCGTCGCAGGCGCGCCGGGAGACGCGGTGGTCTGCGGTGCGCCGGGAGTCGCAGTGGGACTCTTCGTCGCTCCCGCAGTCGGCTGGTGACCCCAGGACGAGCCCGTCCACCGCTGGTGGGAGCTCACGTTCTCCCAGTGACCGGAGGGGCGACCGCCCGCATCACCCTGAGTACCCAGGCAGGCCATGGCGGCGGAGGGCACACCCACGGCTCCCACGGCGATGACAGCGATGGTTATCGGCCGGTAGTACGACTTCCTGCGGTGCTTCCTCATGCGTGACCTCGCTCGGTGATCGCGGAGCGCCTCCAGGGGGGTCCGGCTCTGCCCAGTTCCTGCACCAGGGCCGCGGAGACGCCTTGCGGCCGACATTCTTGGAACTGGTGTCGGGGTGCGGCAACAGGCGCCAGTACTACCCCGGCCCGTAGCCAGGGACGGCTCTTGAAACGGGCGCGCAGGCGTGCTGGTCCGTCTTTCGGGGCGGCGAAGAATTCCGTCGGTCCGTCAGAAGCCGTTGTTCGGCGCACGAACGGGCGAAAATGTCGAGCGGGTCGAATACCACTCGATCTTGCTCGGAGCATTTATGCATCAAGACGGATAAAACGCACCATGCCGTCAAGCCTCGACCTACTACTCGACGACCTGAGTGCCAAAAGTCTGTGTGGCCGATGTCACGGAACGACGGGTGCACCGGCCTCGCCGTGCCGCTGGTGACGCAGGCGCCGCGTGCGGTCCTCCGCTTCCCTCAGGAGGTGGTCCGGGCCGGCGGGGCCGGAGGCGTCCGGCCCACCGTCCGGCCCAGCGCGGCTGCCACCCGCGCGAACTTCGCGGCGTCCACGACGGCCGCGCCGCCCAGGTCGTTGTTGAAGTACACATACACATCGCTCTTGTCGGGCCAGGTGTCGACGATGCGGCGGGCCCAGGACTTCAACGCCTGGCGGCCGTAGCGCGGCGGCGGCTCTGCGATGCCGCCGTGAAACCGTACGTACCCCCACGACGCCGTACGCCACAGCGGCGTCACCGGGCGGGACCCCCGATCGGCCCAGCACAGCGCGCTGCCATGCCGTTCCAGCACCGCCCGGAGCTTTCGCTCCGCCTCCCACCACGAGGTGTGCCGGAGTTCGACGGCCACCCGAACCGTGTCGGGGAAGCAGGTCAGGCAGGCGTCCAGAGCCTCGGTGTCCTCCCGGAAGTGCGACGGCAGTTGCAGCAGCACGGGTCCCAGGCGGTCGCCGAGACCCTGGGCGTGATCCATCAGCCGATGCACCGGTTCCTCGGGGTCGCGCAGCCGCTTCAGATGCGTCAGGTAGCGGCTGGCCTTGACCGCCATGACGAACCCCTCCGGGGTCCGCTCCCGCCAGGAGGCGAAGATCTCCGCAGTGGGAAGCCGGTAGAAGGCGTTGTTGTTCTCCACCGTGCCGAATTGCCGGGCGTACTCCTCCAGCCACAGCCGCTGCGGTTGCCCGGATGGATAGAGAACGCCGCGCCAGTCCTTGTACTGCCACCCTGACGTTCCGACGAGCATGGGCATGATCCGATGCCTGCCCGTGGGGCCGAAGGCCGTAACACCTCACCCTGCGAGCGACCCACGTGGAGCCCTGTCCGCCGGTCGACGAGAACTGAGCTGCGACGAGGGCATCCGCCGGCTCGCAGCGCCACAATGGAGGTGCGGGACGCGCCTGCCGTCGCGGAGAGGCGGGACCCTCTGATGCCGTACGTAGCTGTCACTGCACTGAGCCACACCGGGCTGATCCGCGATCACAATGAGGACAGCCTCGTTGTCGGACCGTGGACGCTGTGCGGCACCGTGACCGAGAACCCGCAGACGCTGCTGTTCCCTCTCGGCACACCGCTCGTCGTCGCGGTCGCCGACGGTATCGGCGGGCAGCCGGCCGGCGAGGTGGCCAGTGCTTTGGTCGTCCACCGACTCGCTGCGATCGGCCCTTCGCTGAACAGCGAGGCAGCCGTTCGTGACGCTCTGAAGTCCTGCAATCATGCGGTGTACGCGGCCGCCGTCGGCCATCCCGAGCTGGCCGCCATGGGTACCACGGTCGCGGGTGCCGTCGTGCTGGCGGAGTCGTTGCTCGCCTTCAACGTCGGCGACAGCAGGGTGCTCGACGCGACTCAGGACGGACTTCGCCGGGTGAGCGTCGACGACAGCCCGCCGTTGCCGCCGGGCATGCGCACCACGTCGCTCATCACGCAGGCGCTCGGTGGCGCCTCCCGGTTCAGTGCCGTCACGCCCCACGTGACGACGTTGCCGCTGTCCGCAGGCGATCGTTACCTGGTCTGCACCGACGGGTTGACCGACCCGGTGACGGAGGACGAACTCGACAGCCTGCTGCGGGTGCACAACGACGGAAGGGCCGCCTTCGAGCTGTGGAAGGCCGCCATCGAAGTGGGCGGCCCCGACAACATCACCCTGGCGGTGGTACGCATCGGCGAGTAGCGGCCGGCGGAAGCGGGTGTTCTCGATCCCCGAAGCCGCAGGTCAGTCCCTGTCCGGTGCCGCAGAGACGGAAGCCGATGTGGCGGGAGCGGTCCGGTACGAGCACCGTCGGCCGCCCTCGGTGGTGACCGCGACCGGCACCGCCTACAGCGCGTCCGGGCCCCGCTCGCCCGTGCGGACCCGGACCACCGTGTCCACCGGCACCGCCCACACCTTGCCGTCGCCGATCTTGCCGGTCCGGGCGGCGCGGACCACCGCGTCGATCACCAGGTCCGCGTCCGCGTCCTCGACGACGACCTCGATGCGGGCCTTCGGCACCAGGTCGACCCGGTACTCGGCGCCCCGGTACACCTCGGTGTGGCCGCGCTGACGCCCGTATCCGCTGGCCTCCGTGACGGTCAGTCCTTGCACGCCGAGCTCCCGCAGTGCGGTCTTCACCTCGTCAAGGCGGTACGGCTTGACGATCGCGGTGATGAGCTTCATGTGGCAGGGCTCCTGTCCTTGGAATGAGTCGAGAGGGCCAGGGCCTGCGGGGCGGCATGACCCAGGACGCCGTGATCGTAGGCGCTCTCCGCGTGCACCGTCTGGTCCAGGCCCGTGAGCTCCTCCTCCGTGGAGGCCCGCACCCCCATCAGCTTGTCGATCGCCTTACCGATCCCGTAGGTCACCAGGAACGTGTACGCGGCCACGGCAAGGACGGCGACGGCCTGCCGGGCGAGCTGGCCCGGGCCGCCCCCGTACAGGAGACCTTCCTTGCCGCCGGTCATCGTGGCCGTTGCGAACAGTCCGATGAGCAACGTGCCGACGACACCTCCGACGAAGTGCACGCCGACCACGTCCAGCGAGTCGTCGTAGCCGAACCGGAACTTCCACGCGACCGCGTACGAGCAGACGACGCCGGCCGCGAGTCCGACCACGGCGCCGCCCAGGATGCTGACCGTGCCGCAGGCGGGCGTGATCGCCACCAGTCCGGCGACCGCGCCCGACGCCGCGCCGAAGGTGGTCGGGTGGCCGTCGCGCTTCTGCTCGACGAAGAGCCAGCCGAGCAGGCCGGTGGATCCGGCGACGAGGGTGTTGAGGAGCGAGGCCGCGGCAAGACCGTTGGCGCCGAGGGCCGAGCCGCCGTTGAAGCCGAGCCAGCCGAACCAGAGCAGGCCGGCCCCGAGCATCACCATCGGCAGGTTGTGCTGGCGCATGGCGTCCTTCTTGAAGCCGATGCGCGGGCCCACCACCAAGGCGAGTGCCAGGCCCGATGCTCCGCACGTGATCTCCACCACGAGGCCCCCGGCGAAGTCCAGGGCGCCCAGGGAGTGCGCGATCCAGCCGCCGGGTCCCCACACCCAGTGTGCGACGGGAACGTATACGAGCAGGGTCCACACCGGCACGAGGACCAGCCAGGCCGCGAACTTCATGCGGTCCGCGATCGCGCCGCTGATCAGTGCCGCCGTGACGATCGCGAAGGTGAGCTGGAACGTCGTGAACAGCAGGGTGGGGACGCTGCCGGTGAGGGTGCCGGGACCGATGCCCGCCATGCCCATGTGGTCGAGGTTGCCGATGAGGCCGGCGAAGACGTCGTCGCCGAAGGCCAGCGAATAGCCCGCGACCAGCCAGACGACGGTGACCAGCGCGATGGAGACGAAGCTCATCATCAGCATGTTGAGGACGCTCTTCGAGCGGACCATGCCGCCGTAGAACAGAGCCAGCCCGGGAGTCATCAGCAGGACGAGGGCGGTGGCGGCTAGCAGCCAGGCGGTGTCGCCTGTGTCGAGGCCTGCCGCGGCCAGGGTCACGGGGGTCAAGAGGGAGTCCCTCCTCGGGGCGGCGTGGGGGTCCGGCGACAGAGAGGGTGGCGGGGTCGCGTTTCGTAACGAACACCCATGCGTTTCCGGCACATTTCATTGCGCGGAGGTGACCGAGTTCTCACGGCGGCCGCGGTGGGCGTGGGATGGCGCGACAACGCGGCGAGGGTGCCGTAGCTGTCGTCGTGCGCCCGCCAGGGGTTACGGGGCAGTCCTCAGATGCGGGCGAACCTGTCGTTCTGGTCGGAGAACTCCTGGGCCATGGTGCTGCTGACCGTGGGCTTGGTCGCGCCGATCGTCTCCAGGTAGTCGTCCGTGGTGGGACGGGCCCGGGTTCCGGTGTCGACGGTGCGCTCGAACTGGGCCTGGGAGACCGTACGCGCGACGTGGGCGATGTCGGCGGGCGTGAATCCCTCACTGGCGGCCGCGAGTGCCGCGTTGTCGGCCTCCGCGCCCGCTCGCGCCAGGTAGCTCTCCCACAGCGCGGCCCGGGCCGTGTGGTCGGGAGGACCGATGGGCAGTACGTAGTCGAAGCGACCGTGCCGCAGGAAGGCCGGGTCCAGCGTGGTCACGTTGTTGGTGGCGCAGACGAGCAGCCGGCCGTCCTGGCTGCGGAACCGGACGATCGCCTTGAGCAGCTCGTTGACGATGCCGACCGCGGTCGGGTCCGCGCCGGTGCGTTCGACGGCGATCTCCTCGACCTCGTCGATGAAGACCAGTGCGTGGTCGAGCTGGGCGATCTCGTCGAACCGTCGGTTGAGCCCGGCCGCCAGCCCGTATTCGGCGGCGAGACGCGCGGGGAAGAGTTCGACGAACGGCCATCCCAGGCGGCTGGCGATCGCGTGCGCGAACGTGCTCTTGCCCGTCCCGGGCGGACCGAACAGCATGACGGCGCGTGGCAGCTCCACCCCGTGCTGGGCCGCCAGTTCGGGGTGGGCCAGCGGCAGGACCAGGCGCCGCTCGATGAGCTGTTTCTCCCGTTCCATGCCCGCGACCTTCTGCCACAGCCCTCCGGGCGGCAGCTCCGCACCGAGCACGGCCAGCATGCTGATCGCCTGAGGGGTCACGGGCCCGCGCTTCTCGAAGAAAACCAGGCCGGAGCGGGTGTCGAAGTCGCAGTTGTGCAGAGCGGCGGCACCGGTCTCGCCCTCGGGCAGTACCGCGTGCACCGTCCGGACACCACCGGCGAAGAGCTGGTGCTCAAGGGTTGTGATCAGGGCACTGCCCAGACCTCGATGCCGCCAGGACGGGGCCATGCAGATACGCAGGATCCACGCCCGGTCGCCTTCCACCCTGCTCACCGCGGCCCCGATCATCACATCGTCCGCCATGGCAACCACGGCCGGATGAAGCGCTTGGAGGGCCGCCACGGTGTCGGAGAGCTGGAAGAGGGGTGGTTCTCCAGTCGTGCCGCTCTCCGTGTCGAGGCGGATCACCGCCTCGAGATCGTCCTGGGAGTAGTCCCTGACAAACCAACCCGTCATGATCAGCTCCGAGTGCTCGGCCGTACTCCCATCATCGGCCGCAGCCCGCGGTGCGCAGCCCGGGCGCGTGGCGCAGGCCGCGGCCTGCTGCGGGACCGGCCTGCTCGCAGGAACCCGAGGCGGGCGGGAGGCACCGGAAGCGCCCAGCTCGCTGCCGTTCTGCTGCTCACTCGTCACGCCCTACGGTGCGGCGGCGCCGCGACCTGTCCGGACGATGGACGTCTGTGTGCGAGGGCGACGAAGCGATCAGCCGATGCACACGGCGATCAGACAGATCTGCGTCGGAGATGTCGGATCACCCGCCGACGTGATCGGCAGCAGGTGCACAGCCGACGGGCCTGCGCCGGAGTGTTCGGTGGCCGCCGGCGGAGTCGTCGCCGGGGCCGGGGCCTGGGGCTGGACCGGGGTCCCGGTGTCGCCCGTGTGCGTCCCGTCGGCCGACTCGGGTGTGGTGCGCGGCGTGGTGCTCGAGGTCGCGGGAGAGGGGGCCGTGGCTGCGGCCTTCGGCTGCCGGTTCGGCGTCGCGGTGTGCGGCGCGGCGACGGTGGCGCTCCCGTGCCGGCTCGTCGTCGCGGGGCGGTGAGTGCCGGGACGCGCGGGGACCTGGGTGTCCGGCTGCTCCGACACCGAGTCGGTGTTCGCTGTCCGGGGTGTGGCCGCGGTCACCGGCTCCGGCGGTGAGGCTGCGTGTGTATGGCTGTTGGAAGACCTGGTGGCCGGCAGCGCGGCGACGGTCAGGCCGCCACCGACGAGGGCGACGGCCGTTGCGGCCACGGCCCGACGCTTGTTCTTCTTCCAGCGCGCCAGCTGCCGACGCCGAGCCGCCCGGCCCTGCCCGGTGGCGGCAGTGCCTTCGGGGCCGCTGGACGAACCGGTGGCCGATGCGTCCGCCATCGCGTCTCCGGGCGCACCGATGCCGAACGGGTCCGCCTCGGCGTGACGAGTGCCGGTGCCGGACCTCGGAGCAGGCCAGTCCTCCGCGAGCCATGCCTGACTCGCCGTTGGGGCGGAGGCGGCCGTGCCGTGGGAGTGACGGGCGGGCGGGGCGATGTCGGGAGCGTATGCGCCGCACCCCGGACACACGAGCGCCCCATTGAGAATTCGGCGGCACGCGGAGCAGTAGTCCATCTGCGATCTTTCTGTGATGGCTGCGCCGCCAGGGACGCCGGCGACCTGTTCTCGAGTTCGCACGCGGGATCGAGCGGGCAGCAACGCTACTGGCACGCGCCGAAGGTGATGCGCAGCCCTTGTGACGCTGCTGCAAAGATCTGCAGGCGGTGATGCGTCCGGCTCCCGGACATGTCGTCACGAATGCCGGGATGAGTGGCGGGGCCTCGCCTGCCTCGGGCCGCCGGACCGGGGGCCTTTGTGTGGAGCGGTGAAGGGGAATCGAACTCGCGCTCCCGGCCCGGGAGTCATGTCGCCGGCGGTCGGTGGGCGGGGGAGGCGTGGCTGTCGCTCCCGCTCTCCGGCTCTGTGCACGCTCGGGTCCGCAGGCCGGGTCCGGCTCCGAGCGCTGACGGGATCGGTCGGAGCTCGCGTCCGGGTCTGCCGCGACGCGGCGGTCTTCGGCGTTCAGCCGATGGCCCCCTCGCCGAAGCTCCCCGGACGGGTCCCGGTGAATAGAATCGGCTCTCATGTCGAAGCCTGACGAATTGCTCGTTGACGTCGCCGCCCTGGTGGAGTCCGGGCAAAGCAATCAGATGTCCCTGACCGTGGTCACCGGTGGCGCTGTCATCACCGGTCGACTGGCTCCCGAAGCCGTCTGGCGACAGCGGGTGTCGGAGGTCCTGACGGATTCGGCCCACCTGGGCGAGTTCGCCGGTACCTTCACCGCCTCCACTCGGAAGGACGGACCCCCGACGCATCTCCACTTCCACGTCGCACGGATCCTGCAGGGGGCTGTGGGAATCCCGGAGACCGGTGGGATGTACCGGGTCTCGATCGAGGACGTCGGCGCCTGGACCGTGGGCGACTTCAGCTACCACTGAGCCCGGACTGACGGGAAACGTACGACACGTGAGGAGGCCTGGTCGGCGCGCGCCACCAGGCCTCCTCTCTCGTACGAGGTGGCCTTCAGGAAGCGATGCTCCGAGCGCACGCTGACCAAGAAGTGCCCCGCCTGAGGTGTCCGCATGTCCGTGGACCGTGATCGCCTCATGGCTCCCGGACTCCACACTCGCTCGGTCATGTGAGGGGCTTGCCCAGGGGCGGCCGCTGAACGTCACTCCGATGCTGCTTTGATCGGTGCGTGACTCGTGCTGATGACCCGCCCGGCGACAGACCGGAGAGGATGAGCCTCGCCATCGCATTCGGTGGGGCTTCCGTCGCGTTCTGGTTCTGCTGCCCGTTCTGGGCGCTCGTCTGGCTACTGGCCTTGCCGTTGGGCCTGACAGGCCTTGTCCGCGGTTTCGTCGAATACCGCGCTGCCTCGCGTCGGAACACGAGCGTGCTCAGCCTCTGGTCGGACTGGTGCTCTCGTTCGTGGGGACATCGGCTGCGGTCGCGTACATGATCTTCGTCTTCACGCATCCGGACCTGCCGGTTCAGGGCTAGTGGAACCTCTCGGCGGGATGCGTGAGGCGTCCGGGGGCGAACCCGCACCCTCCCTCCTCAAGTCACCTCCGTACGGACGGACTTGATGCCCCGGACCGTGACTGCCCGGCTCCGCCGGGGACGAAGGCGGTCGAGACGGGAGCGCCGGGCCACCTCAGGCCCGGTGGAAGCCGTGGCAGGCCCGAGGTGTGGTCTGTCAGGTGCCGCAGCGTGATGCCCGATCCGGGCGACGTCGGGAGCCATTGCTCCACCGGGTCGTCGAGGCCGAGCAGGCCCGCCCGGGCCATACGTACCAGTACGGTGCCGGTGAGAACCTTGGTCAGGGATCCGATCTCGACGAAGGCGGCCGGATCGTGCCCGTGCCGGTCCAGCGGCGGAGCCGAGCTCCTGAGCACGCAGACAGGAACGGGCCGCAGCGACAAGCCCGCCTTCAGGACTGCGCCCACTGCTGGAGAAGAGCCTCGCGTTCGGCGAGGCGCGGAGTCTTCCCTGCACCGTGCGCCCGCCCCCATGTGCCGAGGACCGCCGGGCTGAGAGTCCCGGCGACGAAGCGGTCCAGTACCTGATGGGACAGCTCCACCTCGCGAGGGGTGTACGCGCCTGCGGCGGCCGAGTGTACGGGCAACTCAGCCACACCGTCGGATGCTTGGACATGTACGGTCATCTCGGCGGGACCCTCCGGTCCGCCCAGCCCCATGGCCCCGAGCACCACGTCGAGCGTCATCGACAGCCTCCGGCCGGGAGTCGCTCTCACCGGCGCACCGACGACGGTCACCGAGCTGAGGCCGGTCCACTTCCAGGTGCCGGACCGGGGTCCGACCGCATCGAGGCCCGCCGTGGCCAACCGGACACCAGGGGCCGACTCGCCGGGTGGTGCACCGAGGTGGACCGCATCCTCGGAGACCCAGAACAGCCCGACCATTGCCACAGTTGACTCCACCGTTCACGTATTGCCATGGGTTCGATCTGAAATGGATGCTCAGGCAACAGGCCTGACGATCAGCCAGTATTTTCCACCGGACCCTGGGCGGTCGTGTCGCAGGCGTTCTTTTCCGGCCGCCGCAGCCGTTCATGCAGGGACCGCTCGATCCGGACCATGGCGCGGGTCGCGAAGGCCACACCCTCGCCCGGTGGCCGACTCAGGAAGATGAGGTCCCACGCCACCATCGTCAGGAAAACGGAGCCAGCGGCGCGGCGTCCGATACGGAGGCTTCGGTGTCAACCTGCTGCACGGTGCAGGACAGCTTCATGCCAGGACCCGCGCACTCGGCCGCCGAGCGGCAGAGCGAGGTGGTGGCACCGGCCCCGACCGGCTCGTACGGGCTCGACGTGAAGCCGCGGATGATCAGAGATCCGCGGGGGTCGCATGCTCGGTGGGTGACGTGACGGAGAACGTGGCATGGCGAATGCGCAAGAGTCTCCCGAAGGTCGACTCTCAAATGTCTGAATTCTCTTGTCTGTTCGGATCGAGTGGGTTTTCGCAGACGTACCGTGAGCCGCCTGCGGCCCATGGGGCCAGGGTTCCGTCGGTTCCACTTGTCAGGATGGCGTAGATGTGATGCAGGGCAGGTATCAGCAACCGCTTCCCCCGGCCGTCGACTCGCTCGAAGGCGGAGGTGTCGCGGTCGCCGAGCCACCGCCTCGCAGACGCCCGGCGCGGAAGACCGGCACCGCCGCACGGGCGCGGCCCCGGCTGTACGTCATCGACGGCATACGCCTGGTCGCCGCGCTCATGGTGGCCCTGCACCACTACGTGGGTACCTCCCGCGTCGACCAGCCGGGCAACGCGTTCTGGGGCCGGCCGGTGTCCGAGATCATGCCCACGGTGTTCCGCTTCGCGTCCTTCGGCTGGATCGGCGTGGAAATCTTCTTCGTGATCAGCGGCTTCGTGATCTGTATGTCGTGCTGGGGCCGAACTCCGAAGGACTTCTTCGTCTCCCGGGTGATTCGCCTCTACCCGGCGTACTGGGTCGCCGTCGCCTTCACCGTGGCCGTCCTGGTCGCCTTGCCGGGCGTGTGGGGGCGGCCGCACAAGCGGGACGTCCTGTTCAACCTCACGATGCTGCAGTCGGGCTCCGGAGTGCCGAACGTCGACGCCGTCTACTGGACCCTCTGGTCGGAGCTGCGGTTCTACCTGCTCTTCATGGTCATGGTCGCCATGGGGCTGACCTATCGCAGGGTCGTCGTGTTCTGCTGCGTGTGGGGCGCGGCCGCCATGCTCGCCCCCGTGTCCAAGTTCCCGCTGCTGGTGCTGGCGGCCGACCCGAGCGGCGCCTGGTACTTCATCGCGGGTCTGGCCCTCTACCTCATGCACCGCTTCGGCCAGGACCTGTTGCTCTGGGGCATCCTCGCCATGGCGTTGCTCATGGGCCAGCGGGAGCTGGGGTTGCGGGTCGCGTACGAAGGTGTCTCCAGCTGGCGCGGATCCGTGCTGATCTTCACGGTGTTCCTGCTCGTCATGGTCGCCGTCGCACTCGGCTTCACCGATCACATCCGCTGGAAGTGGCTGGTCACCGCGGGCTGCCTGACCTATCCGCTCTACCTGATGCACTACGTCATCGGCACGACGCTGATCAGCCGTCTGCACGACGCCATGGACGCCCGGCTTCTGGTCGCTCTCGTCATCGCCGGTTTCCTGGTCCTGAGCTGGCTGGTCCATCGCCTCGTGGAACGGCCGACGGCGCGGCTGCTGAAGCGAGGGCTGGAATCCTCCTTCACCCGGCTGCGCTCCTTCGGGCGCCCGGCCTGACCTCTCGTCCCGGACCTGCCACACCCATGGCGCCGAAAGCGGCCCGGGGCCCGGGAGGAAACCGCTCCTGAGCCGGCCCTTGGCATTGTTGGCGCCGGCCGAACGGCTCGGGTGATCAAGGGAGTTCCGGCCGACGATGTCTGCGGTCCGGGTCCGGCGGGCGGCCGATGACGCGGACGGGGCGGCGTACGCCGACGCGGTGTCGGAGTACGCCGCCCTGGGGCGGGACGAGTTGCGGGAGGTGACCCGCGCCGGCATGGCGGTTACTTCGGGTCGCCGTTGAACTTCGAGGCCGACCAGAAGTAGCCGAGCACCGCGAGACCCAGGCACCAGGCCACCGCGAGCCACCCGTTGTGGCCGATCTCGCTGCCGAGCAGCAGGCCGCGCAGGGTCTCGATGGCCGGGGTGAAGGGCTGGTACTCGGCGATCGGCTGGAACCAGCCGGGCATCGAGTCGATGGGGACGAAGGCGCTGGAGATGAGCGGGAGAAGGATCAGCGGCATCGCGTTGTTGCTGGCGGCCTCGGCGTTCGGGCTGATCAGGCCCATGCCGACGGCGATCCAGGTGAGCGCCAGGGCGAAGAGCACAAGCAGCCCGAATGCCGCGAGCCATTCCAGGGCGGTGGCGTCGGTGGAGCGGAAGCCGATGGCCACGGCGACCGCGCCGACAAGGACCACGCTGGCGACCGACTGCAGCACGCTGCCGATGACGTGGCCGATGAGCACGGAGCCGCGGTGGATCGCCATCGTGCGGAAGCGGGCGATGATGCCTTCGGTCATGTCGTTGGAGACGGATACCGCGGTGCCGACGACGGTGGAGCCGATGGTCATGAGCAGGATGCCGGGGACGATGTAGGCGATGTAGGCGGAGCGGCCCGCGCCGCCGCTCATGGTGTCGCCGAAGATGTAGACGAAGAGCAGCAGCAGCATGACCGGGGTGAGCAGCAGGTTCAGGGTCAGCGACGGATAGCGGCGGGCGTGCAGGAGGTTGCGGCGCAGCATCGTGGACGAGTCGCGGACGGCGAGGGAGAGGGAGCTCATCGGACAGCCTCCTTGGGCTGGGTGGTCTGGCTGGGCACGCTGGAGCCGGTCAGGGCGAAGAACACGTCGTCGAGGTCGGGGGTGTGGACGGTCAGCTCGTCGGCCTCGATGCCGGCCGCGTCCAGCTGGTCGAGGATGGAGCGCAGTTCGCGCTGGCTGCCGCCGCTGGGGACTTGTAGTGCCAGCGCCTCGTCGTCCCGGGTGGCCTCGCGCAGTGCGACCGCGGCGGATCGGTAGGCGGCCGGGTCGGTGAAGCGGAGTCGTACGTGGCC
>NZ_JBIAKK010000004.1:44621-475953 GCF_042872425.1 Streptomyces sp. NPDC005262 | reverse complement strand
AAGATCGCCCGCCGCGGTGTCCCGCACGGCTCCGGCCTGGGCAAGACTCGCTGGGTCGTCGAGCGCACCTTCGCCTGGCTCCACCAGTTCAAACGCCTCCGCACCCGCTACGAGATACGCGCCGACCTCCACCTCGGCCTGCTTCAACTCGCCTGCAGCATCATCTGCTTGAGACGACTCCGAACCTCATTCTGAAACGATCAGTCAGTGGCGCGCTGGAGCAGGCGGGCATCCCTGGGGCGCCGGGCCTCGCGGAAGCGCTCCTCGCGGACCACCCGTTGTGGGAGCCGGCCCAATGGATCCTTCCTGCCGTCTCTCCGCTCTCAGGTGGCCAGGAGACCTGTCTCGGGATCCTGCACTGTGACGGAGTCATGAGTCCGCGGTGTGAGACGCGCCTCGCCCAGGGCATCACCCAGGAGCAGAGCAACCGACTGGCCCAGGCACTCGGCACCTGGCCCGCCTGAACGGCACACCCAGCAGCCAAGGATGAGAAGCAAACGCCAGGCCCGTCCCCACGGCCCATTACGTGACGTTCGAGGTGGAGAAGTACGTGAACGCCCACAGAGACCTTGACCACGCCGCCGTACCAATCCGGCCACGGCCGTACCACGCCTCCATGTACGGCCGTCCGATCTGGCCTGGCCCTTGTGCGTGACGGGACGATTGCGCCATGGAGCCGAGAAACGCCACCGCAGAAACATTCCCCCGCACCTCGTGAAGCACCAGGCAATCAGGGGGTTTTCATCAGGCAGCGCAGGTTGCTGACCAGCGCGTGGATGTCACGGTCGACGGGCGGGTCGGCGGGGGTTTCCGGGGTCGCGCCGGGAGCGGGTGTGCCGCAGCGGCGGCAGAGGCCGTCAGGGAGTGCTTCGGACGGGCCGGGTGTCCTGCATTCGGTGCATTCCACCAGCAGTCGGCGGACGGGAGCGCCGGGCGTGGCCGGTGCCGGGGCTGTGGGCAGGTGGGGCGGGATCTTGTCGTGGAGGCGGCGGCGTACGAAGCCGACGGGGGAGCCGACTTGGGCGGGGAGGCCGGAGGTGAGGGCGTGGGTGAGGTAGTCCGTGTTCACGCCTCGGTCCAGCCATGCGGTGGCCAGCTCTTCCAGGACGGTGCAGTCGGCGGCGGAGAGGGCCAGACGAGGTTCGATACGGCCGAGTTGGGCCAGCGCGAGGTACGCGGGCGAGGGGCTGCTCGGGGCCGGTTCCGGGGTCCGCTGTTGCGGTACAAAGGGTGGTGCGGGAGCGGGCGGTGCGGGCTGAGGTGCGCGCTCGGACGGTGCGACGGGGGCTTCTGCAGTGACCCGCGTGGCAGGGGCTTCCGTGGCTGCCCACAGCGGCGGGGGAGCGGTCGGAGCCGCTGCGGCTTCCTGGGTGACCCGAATGTTCTCGGCTTCGATGAAGGCGCCCCACCACTCGTTGTCGTGGGCGGTGCGGGACCAGTACGTGAGGGTGACCCAACGGCTTCCGCTCTCGCTGACCTGGCAGCGGGCGTGCCGCAGGTGCCCGGCGACGGTGAGAGCTCTGAGGGCGGAGCCGATGGCCATCTGTCCGTACAGGGGGATGTTCTTGGCCAGCGTCTTGATGTCCATGGCCGCACCGTCGGGGAGGTGGTCGACGTATCCGGCGATGTAACGCTCCCGCTCGGGCAGCAGCATGAAGTCCTCGACGCGCGGCGGGCCTTGGTCTGATGCGGATCGCTTGCCGTAGCCGGGATGGGCCTTCGCGTACGGGCGAGAGGATGCGGGCGTACGCAGGGCAGGGCTAAGGTTCTCGGTAGCCACGAGATCGCTCTTCTCGATCTTGGGGTGAGACCCCGGCATGGTGCTTCCAACACCGCGTCGGGGTCGTTTCGTTGGGGGCACCGTAAGCAGCCGCGATGGAGTGCCGCAAGCTGGTCACGATTAGTCATACTTGCTGGCCGTGACGGGTCGGGGAGGGAGGGAAGGTTTTCCCAACCCCCTTCTTTTGCCTACCGGTTAACCAAGAGAGCTCGAATCCCGGAGCCCGACTTCCGACGCCCGGACCCCGAAGCTCAAGCGTCGGGCCCGGCCCCCTCCGCGTACCCACGAAAGAGTGAGTCAGCCGGTCCCGGAGCTCGAAACCCGACCCCTGAAGCTCGGGTCCCGAGCCCTGAGCCCGCCCGCTGTGAACGCGCGACCAGCTGCCCTCACCCGACCGCAACCCCGAACCGGGCATAGCTCACGTACCAGTCTCTGAGATTGTCTGCACACAACTTAGGCTGGGGGCAAAGGAAAGCGGTGTCGATTGTTCGCGTCATACTGAGCGCCTGATTGCGAGTCATGCAGGGGGCTGGAGTGGAGCGTGTCGGAAGTTACGTCATTGTTCGCAAGCTCGGTGAGGGGGGGATGGGCATCGTCTATCTTGCGCGCTCGCGCGGTGGGCGAACCGTGGCGGTCAAGGTGGCCAGGCCCGAGCTCGCCGTGGATCCTGCTTTCCGCGAGCGGTTCCGTGCGGAGATCGCCGCCGCCCGCACCGTCGGCGGCTTCCATACCGCGTCCGTCGTAGACGCGGACCCGGACGCCGAGGCACCCTGGCTTGCCACCGCCTACGTGCCCGGGCCGACGCTCTCTCAGCTCCTCGCCTCGAAAGGTCCAATGAACGAGGAGGAGTTGTGTCGGTTGGGCGCCGCACTCGCGGAGGCGCTACTGGCCATCCATGGCTGTGGCCTCATCCATCGCGACCTCAAACCGGGCAACATCATCATGGCCGAAGACGGACCCCGGGTCCTGGATTTCGGAATCGCGCGTGCGGTTGAGAACACCCGGCTCACCGCGACAGGGACTGCTTTCGGCACCCCCGGGTTCCTCGCTCCCGAACAGGCCGAGGGCCGCGATGTCGGCGGCAGCGCCGACGTGTTCGCACTGGGCGCAGTGCTTGTGGCGGCAGCGGGCGGGAGCGCCTTCGGCGGCGGTACTCCGGTAGCGCTGATGTATCGCTCCGTACACCAGGAAGCCGATCTTTCAGCCGTTCCAGATTCCCTCCGGCCGATGGTCGCGGCATGTCTGGAGAAGGAAGCAGGACGCAGACCGACCACCGAACAGCTCCTTGACTGGCTGAGCGCCAGGGACGCTGACGGTGACGGCATAGAGTCTGGCGCCGCCGCCAAAGGCACCGGACACCCTCCGACGGTGTACGTGCCTCCGGCCTTTCCCGTCCCACCGGCCTATGCACCTACCGTAACCGCGCCTGCCGCCGTTCCCGCCGCACGGGGTGTCGGGCCGACCGACGATCTCGAGTTCCTCGCGATGGATCACAAGAATGCCGTCGTCGCCGATGCCGATGGCATCGCAATCGGAAGGAACGGACGCACTGCTGGCTTCTCCTGGGCCGAAATCAAGTCGGCCGATTGTGCAAAGGAGCGCCAAGGAACCGTTCTCAAGGTGACCATTACGCTCACCGACGGCAGCATCCACACGTGCCAAGTGACTACTCGCCTGGCGGAGCTGGATGAG
This sequence comes from Streptomyces sp. NPDC005262, assembly GCF_042872425.1. Classification (NCBI taxonomy): domain Bacteria; kingdom Bacillati; phylum Actinomycetota; class Actinomycetes; order Kitasatosporales; family Streptomycetaceae; genus Streptomyces; species Streptomyces sp. NPDC005262. Next base: position 472,481 of record NZ_JBIAKK010000004.1, on the reverse strand, counting down.
TGGATCACGCAGCTCAACACCCTACTTGACCACTTCCTCGCCCCCGCTTGAGACGGTCCGAGATTGCCGATCTCCCTGAGCTCCGTCAGCTGGCGGGATCGTGTGACTCTTCATGGGCGGCGTGCGGCCCGGTAGCGGTGGTGTCGGTCCAGCCGGCGAGGATGCCGAGGGCTTCCGCGGAGGGGGAGGCAGGTTCAGGGGTGTACATGATGAAGGTCTGGTCGGGGTCGCCTTCGACGGTGAGAAGCCTGCTTACGCAGGGTGGCGGCCTCCTGAGGGCGGATCTGGCCCCGTGCCCAAGACCCGGGCAGGCAGGTGCCGGCATGGCAGCTGTGGAGGTGCCCACGAACTGCGGCAGAGCCCTGACCAGCCCGTGTCGAACCGGGTGCGGTCGTGACCTGGCACCCCATCGACGGCCCCGCCGCTGCACGAATCGTCTCCTCTTCACTGGCGATCGCCGGTCGCGGGTGGCTCCTTCGGGTCCTCGGCGCGTGCTGCGAGGTACTCGGCCCAGTCGCGTCTGGCGTAGGCGACCCAGCGGATCGCGGTGTGGCGGTGTATGCCGGTCAGATCGGCGAGGATGGGGCTGGGAGGGTCTGCGGCGAGCGCGGCGAGGGCTGAGTTTCGGGCCGCGGACCGAGATCCCGTGTCGGTTGAGCTTCTGCGTCATGGTGTGTGTCGCGATTGACGGGATCAACCCCGGGAACAGCAGTCGGGGACCTGGGGTGGCCTGGGCGAATAGAGCCCGAGGGCCGGGCTGATGCTCGTCAGCCGGCTGTTGCAGCAGTCGGGCCAGCCGTGGGGTAGTAGGACCGGGTGGCGGCCGAGCATCAGGTGGGTGTGCTTGTCGCCGAGTTGTAGGTGGTCCGGCGTCAGGTTGCAGAGCCGCTCGGTGTGACTGCGCCTGTTCTGGTAGCCCCAACCACACCTAGAGGCTTGTGAACTGAGTCAATGCCTGCAATGCTTGTCATTGCCCGGTGCGGGCTCAACTGCACGCGCGATCTGGTCCCCGTCCGGCAGGCGGAGTCCGGGAACTGGTCCGGGAAGCGGCCCCTGACTCACGGTCATGGGAAGGGCTCCGAACAGTTATGTCGACGGGGTGCGGGCGTATGTCCGTCGCGGTGTCCCGCTGGGCGCCGCCAGGGAGGGACAGCAGATGAACACCATCACACGCGAACAGGTCATCGCCGATGAGCAGAAGGCCGTGGACCGTGCGTACGACTGCTACACCGCGCGACTCGCGGAGATGACCGGGACGTCGGCCGCCACGGCCTCCGCCAGTGGCAAGGACGGCATCGCCAATCGTCTCGACGTCGAGGAAAAGGCCGCGGCGTACGGAGGACTCGGCGGTGAGTCGCTCGTCGTCGCCCGCGTCGACGCGCCGGAGGAGCCGGGTGGCGAGCCCAGCCCCTGGTACGTGGGTCGGCGTGCCGTCTCCGATGTCCTGACCCGCGAGACCGTCGTCGTGCTGTGGACCAGCCCGTTGGCGACAAAGTGGATCGCGGCGCAGACGCACGCGCCCGGCGAAGTCGTTCTGCGGCGGCAGTTGAGCTGCGTGCAGCGCGTCGTCGAGGACTACTTCGACGACATTGCCCCTGCCGTCCACGCACCCGCGCCTGTCCCTGCCATTCCCGTACTCAGGGCTCTCCCCGGGCCGCGGCCGGCCGCGGACGACGCGACCACGGCCGAGGCCGCCACCGCCGACGACGTCGGGACGGAGGCCCTGCCGAGGACCCCGGAGGCAGGACGGCCGGGCAGCGCCGAGCGCGAGGGGCGCGCACCGGCCCATACTCCCGCCGAGGTCATCCGGGTCCAGCGCCGCAAGCCCGTCCAGCCGGACGACTTCCTGCTCCGCGAGCTCCAGCGCTCGCGCAGCGGCCGCATGCGGGACATCGTCGAGACCATCCGCCGTGACCAGATGGATCTGGTCACGGGTTCACCCTCCGACATCCTCGTGGTGCAAGGCGGACCGGGCACGGGGAAGTCCGCCGTCGGTCTGCACCGGGTGACCTGGCTCGTCAACAACGACCACTTCAAGGCCCAGGACATCCTCGTCATCGGCCCACACCAGCGGTTTCTCGACTACGTCGGCCAGGTACTGCCCACCCTGGGCACCCGCGACGTCAACGCCGTCCAGCTCTCCCGCTTGTGGGACGGCGAGGTCCTCGGCACCGATACTCCGCGGGCACGGCTGGTGAAGTCCGATGAGCGCATGTCGGCTGTTCTGCGACGCCGTGTCGAGCACGAGTGTCGCCCCGAGGCCCTCGACGGCCACCTCACCCCGCCCTCCTTCGAGGACGACGAACCGGCGTTCACCGTCACCGCCGGCAGTACGACCCTGCGCGTCCCGCGCTCGGAGGTCCGTGCTCTCTTTGATGAGGCGCGCGGCGGCGACGGCGCCCACCGCGAGCGTCGCGACCGCTTCCGCAGCCTGCTCGTCGACCGGCTCCTGCGGGAACTCATCGCCCTCGCCCCGCGTCGTGGCGCGGACGGCACGATCCGCCGCAGCCTGGAACGCAACCGCCGGGTGGAGCGCCTCATCGAGCGTGTCTGGCCGTCGCCGGGCGCCCGGGAGGCCCTGCGCAGCCTCTACGACTCGCCCGACCTCCTGCGCGCTTGTGCCGACGGCATCCTCGACGAGGAGGAGCAGGCCGCTCTGCACCGTTCTCGGGCCGACAAGGCCGAGGACGAGCTGTGGACCCTGGACGACCGCGTCTGCCTGGAAGAACTCCGGTACCTCATCACGGGCGAGACGACGCGGCGCTACGGTCACATCGTCGTCGACGAGGCACAGGACCTCACGCCCATGCAGGCCCGCGCCCTGCGCCGCCGCGTCGCGATGGGGGGCTCGATGACCGTCCTCGGCGACCTCGCCCAGGCCACCGGCCCGTACCCGTACGCCGAGTGGGACCGCTTGGGGGCGCTGCTGTCCGACCACGGCGACTGGCGCGTCGAAGAGCTGACCACCAGTTACCGTGTACCCGCCGAGATCATGGAGTTCGTCGCGCCCCTGGCCCGTGCGGTCGCCCCCTCGCTGCCTTACCCGCGGGCCGTGCGCGAGGCCGGTGCGGACGCCGTACGGACGATCGCAACCGAGCCGTGGAAGCTGCTCGGCGACACCGTCGCCCAGGCCGTCCGCCTCGTGGGCACCAGCGACGGCCGCACGCTGCGTTCCGTGGCCGTCATTGTTCCTGACGACTCCGGCTGGCTCGACGAGATCGGCCGCCACCTGGACGAGGCCGACGGCATCACCGAACAGGAACGCGAGGCGGTGTCTGTCCTGGCCGCCGCCCAGGCCAAGGGCATGGAGTACGACCATGTCCTCGTCGTCGAGCCCGCCACCATCGCCGACCGCGGTCCGTCCGGCCTGCGCCAGCTCTACATCGCGCTGACCCGCAGCACCCAGAGCCTGACCGTCCTTCACACCGCGGCGCTCCCCAAGGCCCTGACGGATACCGGCGGCACCGCGGAGCAGACGCTCGGTGGCATCGACGCCGAATCCAGGGTCGCACCGGAGGCGGAGGGAGACACCCCGGAGATCGGCACCGACATCCGAGTCCGGGTGATCGGACACACCACCGGTGGCAACTACAAGGTCGAGGCCGTCTCACCCTCCACGGACCGCCCGCTGCTCATGGCAGTGCGCCACGGCTCCACTCCTCCCGTCGTCGGGGCGGAGCTGGACGCCTGGGTGCTCCGCCACGCCTCCAGCGTCAGCTTCGTCACGGTCGACGAACGCGGCCGGCGGCCCATCTCGACGACCATGGCCACGCGGTACGCGGACGCGCTCGGCGTCGTCGAGGAACTGGCCGACGGGAACGTCCCGGACGACGTCCGCGCCCGGCTCTCGGAGCTCAAGGGCATGGCCAACCGCTGCCTGCGTCTGGACCAGCACGACTGGCTGGACGTCTGGCGCGTACTCGGCTCCCCGGACAGGACCCGCCTGAACCTGCTGCGGGACCTGGCGGCCAACGCCAACCGTGCGTCGGCCTCCGGCACACCGGACCTGGACCGGTTCCGAGCCGAGCTGGAGCTCAGCGGCTGGGCCGAAGACCTGGCTGAGGCGCGGCAGATCATCGAGCGGCGCATCGGCGCCGCAGCCGACTCGGCGACGGAGAGCGAGCAGGCCCGCGCAATTTCCGCGCAGCGGTCCCCGATACCCACTCCGTCCGCGCAATTCGGGGCACGCGAAGTGCCCGTGCAGTCAGAGCCGAAGGAAGTCGAACCCATGACCACCACCGCAACCGCCCCCACCACACCGGAAGAGGCAGATCAGAGCGCGAGCTTCCGCCATGTCCTGGAAGCCTCGGTCGCAGTGGACCGCACCTGCAAGACCCATGAGGCGGTGCGCTTCGAACTGATGGCAGCCCTCCTGCGAGCGGACCGGCAGCCGAAGTCCGACTCCCCGGTGGCCGACGTCGACTGCGTGACCGAGGACGGTCACGTGCTCTACGAAGTACTCGGCGCCGGCCTCTCCACGTACGCCGACCTCCGCTCGGGAGTGGCCCGCCTCCACGAGGTCAACCACACCCTGCCTACGCCTGCCGACCGTCTCTGCCTCGTCCTGGCCGGCTCCCCGGCCGAGGACTGGTCGGCCGCCACCATCCACGGCGTCTTCGGCGTCCACGTCCTGTGGCGCACTCCGCAGGGCTGGGACGGACGGGACACCGAAACCGCCCTGGGCACGGTCCAGGCGTGACCTGCTCCGCCGCAGTGGTGGCCTACGGTCGGCTCCAGGGTGCGCTCCCGAAGGCTGTCAGTCCCGACCGTGCGTACGGTGCGCGTCGGGCCGGTTCGAAGAAACCACTGGAAGGCGCCACCTCGACATCCGCACCGGTGCCTGCCGGCTGCTTGTCGGCGATCAAGCGTCTCGATGCCATTCCCTGAGCAGTTGGCCGTCTTCGTTCCATATGAATTCCTCGCGGACCGAATAGTTGCTCTCGTCGAAGAATTTTCGGGACTTGAGAATCCCGTTGCGGTGCCATTCCTTGAATTCCCCCCGAGGGGCTCCTCGGTGGATCGATCCCTCGTAACGCAGCGATCCATCCGGATACCAGGCTTGCGACAGTCCGTCCCGGATGCCGTCGACATATACGTCCAGGCCGATCAGGGCGCCATCCTGATATTCTGCCATTTCTCCGGTGAAAAGAGATCCGCGGTAGAGCATGCGTTGACCCATGTCCATGTCGACATCCGGATCATCTATGTCGATGCGACGCTCCGAAGCCATCATGGGATCCAATTCAACTCCTTGTCGGGGGGATATCCGGTGAATTTGCCGTTTGTGGTTGGCATGTCAGGCAGCATATGGTAGCAGTTTGCGCAGAATGGCGCACCCCTCCCTGGCAATCGCGTCTCAGGATGCTTCATGAATGGGAATTCAACTGACGCGTGAATTTCTTTGAGGGCGGCGACCCCGTCGGGAAGGCCCAAGCGTGTACGAGCCCATAGGAGCTCGTTCGTCGCCTTCACCTCCGCGTGTCCCAGGGGGTCATCCGGGTGAGGTTTATCGGCTCCGAGGATCTCCCTGCGCTCGCGGAGCGTGGGGTGGAGTTTGTCGGCGGGAATGATGTCATCCGCCCGGCCGTTGATTCCCTCGATCACGATGCCCGTCCGCCTGTCCATGACAGCTCCCACGCAGGCTCCTGTCTGCCCCTTGGAGAAGGTCCTGGCGTCCTTGGCGTCTCTGTACAGTGCGGCTCGCTCCTGGGCGATGTTGTCGACGTAATGCTGGACCGGTTGTCCATCGATATGCGTGATGATCCCGTCGGACGTCGTTACACGAGGGTTCGTGGCATCCACAAGTTCGAGAAGCTTCTGTTCGGGACCCACGGGGAGTGACCCATCGGACTGGCGAAGCGAGGTTTCCGGGGAAATAGCCTCCGCTGGAGTGGATGCAGATCCCGGGGTGTTGTGGTCGGCATGCCCGCCCGTCGCATCGGGATGAGGGGATCCATGTCCGCCTTGGTGCGGGACAGCCGGGTTCTCGGCAGAGCCGTGGCTGTTGCCGTTCGATGTGACCTCTGTGCGCCCACGGTCGCCGGGTGCGATGTCTCCGTGGCCACCGCCGGCCGTCGCGTTGTCCGCTGTACTGGCGCCCGAGGTGTGAGGTGCATCTGTGCCACCGGGGGTGTGGCTGTTGTGGATGGTGTTGTCCGCTGTGCCGCCGGGTGCGTGGTCGCCTGCCCGTCCGCCGGATGGGGCGTCGCTCGTGCGTCCGATGTCGCCGAGGTTGCTGTCGAGGCTGTCGCCACTGTGGATGGCGTGGCCGGCGTCGTCGGCGCCGCGGATGCCCGCACCGACCGGTACGGGCTTATCGGCGGACGTTTCCACGCGGGGGTTTTCTGCCCTGGTGGCGGGCTGTTCCGGACGGGCCTGGCCGGCGTGTTGTGCGAGACTGCCGTCGGCTTCGTAGAGGTTGCCTTCGCGGTCCAGGAATGGAGGGCCGTCCTCGAAGGGGGATCGGACCGTGCCTTCCGGGAGCGCGAGAACTCCCTCGGGGAGTTTGACGGTGCCGTTCGGGAGCTGGACCGCCCCGTCCGGGACGATCGCGCCATCAGGGAGGTCCACCGTGCCGTCGGGCAGCCGGAGCGCGCCCTCTGGCAGCGTGATTGTGCCGTCGGGCAGCGGCGGAAGTTCGATTTTCCCCATGCCCTTGAGGCCCGCCATCACGTTGCCGATTTTCGACACGCCGGCGCCCGCGCCTTTGAAGACGTATGTCGTGGGGTCGACGATCCGGCCGGCTTTGCCGGCAAAGGACAGTGCCTTGGCCGCCAAGCCGGCTTTGCCGGCACCGGCGACCGCACCGCCGGTGAAGACGGTGGTCAGGACGTTGAAGGTGACCGCACCCGCGGCCCGGGAGGGGTTATCCCCCCATTGGTCCCAGGCCACGAGCGCTTTCCCGGTCTCCTTCATCGCCGTGCGCGAGTCCCTTACCCACGTGGGAAGCTCGTCGTCCGACAGCTCCCAGAAGGCCGGGCCCACGGCAACGGTGAGCACCAGTCCGGTGGTCAGTTTGCCCAGACCGGTCCACGCCTGTTTCGCGGCGTCCCAGCCGTCGAAGCCGGTCAGAGTCCCCAGGCCCTTGATGGTGCCCCAGACGCCGTCGACGATGAAGCCTTTGCCGAAGTCATAGCCGTGCTCCCACACCTGCCACCAGGGAGTCGACTCCTTGACCGCATCGCCCCAGGGCAGGCTCTCGGTCTGCTTGAGGGCTTCGGCGTCATAGCCGTACATGCCCTCTTTGCCGGAGCCGTCATTCGTCTTGAGAGTCTTGCCGCCGACCAGCGCAACGATCTTGGCGTGACAGGCGCGTTCCACCTCCTGGAACGCCGTCCAGACCTCGGCTATCTCGTTACGGCGATGGTTGTTCTCCTCGACCAGATCGCCGTCCTCACGCCACTTGTCGTCGCCGTCGACCTTGACGCGGAAGGCAACGGCCTCTCGCTTGAGCTCCTTGAGTTTCTCGACCAGCGGGTAGGCATCATCGGAGTACGTGCCCAGCGCCCCGGAGATGACGCACAGATCCGAGCTCATCGAGAGCCCGGTGTCCGAGACCGGCTTGGTGGTGGCGAACAACTGCTCCGCCTCCGGAGCTTTGTAGAAGGCGTGCAACCCGCCGAAGCTGCTGTGGACGTCACTGGCAGCCGTCGCGATTGTGGCGCCACCGGCGGACAGCGCCGTCACCTTCGTATCGAGCAGGGCCAGATCACCGGTGAAGACCGGTATCCCCACCGGATCGACCGGATCGATGCCGCTCACCTGTGTCCCCCGACATCCTTGAGCAGGTCCAGGCGTACGGTCTTCGCCGCGTCCTGGGCGTGCTTGGCCGCCTCCAGATCACCCTCGACGTACGCATTGGTTGCTTCGACCGCGCCCAGCATGGCCGCCTCGATCCGTTCGGCCGTCGCCTTGAGATCCTTCTGGCGCTTCCTCAGGTACTCACCCAGCGCCGCTGCGACCGGCCCCGTCGCCTTCTGCGACAACGGCGCGTCCCCCGGTGCCACAGGCCCCTGCAAAGGCGTCTGCGCCTGTGAGCCCGGCACGGCCGTACCCGCCGCCTGAGCCGCCTCCGCCATATCCGAGACCAACGCCGTCAAGGCCTTCTCCAGGTCACCGGCGTGCATACCGGTGACCTTCAACTGCCCCTGTACCCCTTGTGGCTTGATGTCCCACGCCGTCATGAACGCCCCCTGCGAACAGATCTGCTCTTGTCCCCGTGGCCCGTCTCGTCCACGAGGAATCGGTTCCCCTCGAGTGGATTCGGGCCGGCCCAAGTTGTCGACCGCTGCCTTCGCGCGTGTAATCGTGTCCGACGTCGCCTGGACCGGACGACGGACCAACGTGCCCAGGCCCGTACCTGCCCCACTGACTGCGACGTCAGGTTCGACTGAACTGACGTCCCATGTCGTACTTCATCAGCCCCCCGTCCGGTCGGACATCCGCATGATCGTCCATCTCTATCAGCTCAGGTATTGCTGATGCAATCAGCAACTGGTCGTGCGATTCGTGCGAAGTGGACCTGTGGGTGAATGGGCTGGTCTCCTGGCGCTGACGGTGTGGGGCCCGTCGGGGGTGTGGATGGCTGAGGGTGGAATGTTGCGACGTTGTCGGTGGGTTGGAGATCAGGGGCGGGTTCTCGGCGCGACGGCCTCCCTCCCGTGCGGGCGTTCGTTTCACGCCCGGCAGGCCACATCCCGTGTCATCGGTTGTCAGCGTGGCCATGAGCGCAGTCGGCCGGCGCTGCAGCCTGCACACGCGTGCTGTTTGCAACACCGCAGGTAGAAAAAGGCCGATCCGCAACCCGACGACCTCGTAACGGGCCAGGTGGAGCGCTTCCGGGGAGGCGATTTCGATGAGAGGGGGCTGTTCAGTTTCAAGTACCGTCTGGCCACAGGGACGTAGACATCACGGGGGAAGAGCTTCGTGCGCACCAAACGAAGATTTCGTGCTGCCCTCATGACTGCGCCTGGCCTTCGCGTACACCGGCAAGGGCACCGCGCCACTGATCCGGATGGGTTGGGGGACCAGTCCCTGACCCTCGGATGACAGGGCACCCCGCCCAGCTACCGCGTCAGCATCGCACAGCAGCAAGCAGCGGCCCATGTCACTCCCCGTTGGTAAGCGGGCCGCCACCCTCACCCGGTGGCCGTGGCCTTTGTCGTCCTCACGCCGGACCGGTGAACCACAGCCGTTCATTCCTGCAGCGCATCGAGGCACCGCAGGGCGGTACGTCCGAGACCGAACTCATTCTGTCCAACGGTATGCATGTGCACATCGAACTGGCCAGAGAGCACAGTGGGTGCTGGGGCTACGCACTCGCGCCGGCCGATTGAGGTCGCGGCCTGAGAGCCGGATGCTCGTACGACACGAGCATCCGACCCCTGCGTCCGAGCATGCGTACGCGTGATCGATGCGGCGCTCCCAGGAGGCTTGTCACTCGCACCATGGCCCTGTCTCAGGCACGGCGCGCCAGGTCCAGCGCTGCCGTGTGGACGAACCAGTCCAGCACCTCGCAGATCTCCTCACTGTGCTCGGTGAGGACCCGGAGCGGGAACGACGGGCGCAGCTCCAGTTTCGCCTCCGGGAGTTCGATACCGTCAATCTTGTTGAGCCGCTGCAACAGTTCCCGGCGGTGTTCTGTGTCGTCGAACGGGCTGCGGTCCTTGAGGTATTGGAAGACGACCTCGACTGTCCCGCTGACCGGGTAGAGGCAGAATGGCCACAGCATGTGCGGGCGGCTGCTCGTCCCGGCGTCGAGCATGGGGAAGCAACTGGTCTCCTCATGCCGCCCGTAGGCGAGATGGCCACCCTGACGACGCCAGAAGTCGAGGGTCGTGGTCACCCCGGCCACCGCCTCCGGCCAGTGTTCCTGCAACTGGCTGCGGAAGCGCTCGGCCGGCTCCGCGTTCTCGCCGTCCGGCAGGGGATCGTGCGAGGTCTGCTGGGTGACGTCCTTGCCCAGCAGGGTGGCCAGTTCCGCGGCCGTCAGGCGCTGGGACCGGTTGGCCCGGCCGTACCGGTCGAACTGCACGCCCTCGCTCTGCAACAACTCCTGGGGAGGTATGCGGTCGCTGCCGTCGGCCCAGCGGAACGAGGGCGAGATCTTGCCCTCGGAGTTCAGTACCCGATAGGCGCCGATCGCTGTCGGGTTGGCCGACAAGTAGGCGCCGACAGGCACCGGGTGGCTGCCGATGAGCTCGGCGACATCGCCGTACGCTGTCCATGTGCCGCTGGGCATCGCGACCAGCGCTGCCCGCAGCTCCGTCCAGCTCGACGACTCCTCGCCGGCCGGGCGGAACCCGCCGATCGGGCCCGGCCACAGCTCTGCGGCACGCTGCCAGAGGCGGTCGGCGCGGGCCATGATCTCCGCCTTGCCCCAGCGTTTCGACGAGGCGATCTCCAGGTTCATCCGCAGCGCGCTGGAGTCGAGGATCTGCTGCTTGCGCTGGAAGGGGTGATTGGAGAGCTTGGAGTTGTCGCCGGTCAGGGTCAGGTTGCCGAGGGTATGCACCAGCAGGTCGTGCAGTTCCTGGGGTGACTGGCCCTCCTCCGTCTCGTCGGCAAGGAGGTCGAACCACGCCTGGGCCGGCCGCTGAGGGAGGACGTGCTCGACACTGAGGGACGCCTTGGCGAAGTCGACGGGCTCGGTGGGGGAGTAGCTCTCCTCGAGGCGGCGCAGGATGTAACTCCGCTGTGGCGGGCGTCCACCCCAGTAGAACGGCTTGCTGCGGATCGCTGCCCGCAGTTCCTCGTCACTAGGCCACCGGCGCCGCTTCCCCGACAGGAAGCGGCGGACGGCCTCGGCCGCCGAACGGTCGGTCTCCAGGTCCTTCGGAGCCTCCATGAAGATCCGGTTGATACCGGCGGTCGGTGTCTGGCAGATGAGGCGCCTTGCCAGATACGACTCGACGTACGTCAGGGCCTCGGCCGCGTCCTCCGGGCTTGTGGCGCCCGCGTCGACGAGGTCCAGCAGATGTAGTGCCAGGGGGTAGTGCGTCTGTCCGCCCCATGCGGCCAGACGTTCCAGAGCCGCGCGCAGAGGCACCGACTGCTCACGGGCGGGGTCGACGATGCGGAGGAAGCGCTGTGCGCGCTCCGACAACTGGGCAATCTCGCGCTGTAGTGCCTTCTCGTCACCGGCGAGCGGCTGCAACCGCTTCTGCTGTTCGCGGTAGATCTCGCTCTGCTTGGTCTTGTTGTGGCCGCGCACGACCAGGTCCAGCCAGACGAGCAGTTCCAGGTTCTTGGGACCGAGGCTCTGCTGCATGGGCAGCCACAATTCCTGGTAGACCCGTTCGCCGCGCTGCGGCAGCAGCATGAACACGTAGTTGCGCAGGAGGTCGCTCTGGCTCAGGCCGACGCCGGTGTTATTGATCGACTCGAAGATCCGGTAGACGTTGTCGCCCGGCTCGGCGGTGATCTCCACAATCGACAGCGAGCCCTTGAGGACGTTCTCCACGGCCTCCAGCCAGCCGTTCGAGGCGCAGCTTCCTGCCCCTCGGCGAGCGCTCCGAGGAAGAACCGGTAAGCGCCACCGATGTTGCCGCCGCCACCTGCCTGCGGGGCTGACTCGACGCATGCTGTGAACGCCTGTCGGTCCGCCTGGGTGGGCAGCAGGCGGTAGTGGTCCAGGGCCTCCTGGTACTCGTTGACGAGGATCTGGCGGTGCACCCGCTCGGCGCCCCGGGGGTCGCCCGAGTCCTTGAGCTGGTCACGCAGCGCGGTGAACGCCAGCATCAGAGTGGTCAGCCGCTGCTGGCCGTCGACGACGAGCCACTTCTGCACTCCACCGGCCTGGATCTGCCCCGGCGCGAGGACAACGGAGCCGAGGAAATGCGGTGCCGCTGTTTCACCTGCCCGGTGCTGCTCGACGAGCTCGCCCACGTCCTCCCAGAGCCGCAGCAGCTGATCCCGGCCCCAGCTGTATGTGCGCTGGTAGAGCGGAACTTGGAACTGCTTCTCCCCCTGGATGAGATTGAGGAAGGTGATTTCCTGGGCGCGCATGCGCTTCCTTCGAGTCGTGACGGATGAGTCAGAGTCCGCTGTAGTGCTCGGCGAGAATCGCGAGCTCTCGCTTCCACAGCTCGGCTTCGTCGCCCGGCCGTTGGAAGTGGTCGCGACGGGCGAGCTGGAAGAAGCCGCCGGACGGACGTCTGGTGGCCTTGAGCACCACGAGGGCGGACAGCATCGGCAGCGATCCGTCCGGACTCTCCCGCAGGGAGGCGTCCTCCAGGAGATACGACATCTGCCCTCGGTGAGCCGGCACCTCGTGCCCCAGCTGCTTCAGCTCGGTGCTGAGATCGCCGTAGGTGAGAGGTTCGGCACCGGTGGCGGCACGCGCGCGCAGGACGGCCACCATGGCGTCCAGTGCCTGCTCGTACTCCAGGCTGTCCCTCTTCATGTGCCCTCCCCAGGACTGCAATTGACACGGTAGTGGATCGACCTGCTGGAGCGTGACGGTTCGTGAGCACAGGGTGGCTGTGGGACCGGTGTTCGGCTCACGCGTCCGTCCGTACGATGGCCGCGTGATTCGAGATCCTGGGCATCGTCTCGTTGGGGGAGCGGCGCAGGAGTTTCATGCTGCGGCCCTCGACCCATGCGTTCCAGGACTTGAGGTAGTACAGCAAGTGTTCGCGGGAGTCGTCGCGACGGCGGTGGGTCCTGCCCGCTGCCAGGCTGAGCATGGTGTTCCGCAAGGTGAGGCGGGGATCGCCGGACTTCAGCAGCGCGCCCGTGACCACCCCCTCCCGCCACGGGGACTGGTCGATGTCGGGTCGGGTCTCCGTAATGACGTACCAGCCGATCGTGGCTGCCGTGACGGTGATGCGGCAGGCGCGGTTGAGCGCAATGCCGTGGTGGAGGGCGTCCCGAATGCCGGGGTGCTTCTCCAGCACCACCAGCAGCTGGTCGTTGCTGGTGACTGATGAGCCTCCGCTCCATGCGGAGTTCGGAGCCTGTAGATAGAGGTGGAGGCCGCGCAGAGCTGCCGCCAGGTGTGTGGCGTTGGCCTCGCCGACGAGCGCGAGAGCGTCGCGTCCGGTGCGCTTGCGGCCCGTGTCCATGACTGTGAAGGCGGTTCTGGGCACGCCGTGTGTGACGGTCATGGGCACCGTCGTGCCGGCTTTGACGATTGCGGCCAAGCGGTGCTGACCGTCGATCAGTACATCGTCCTCGTCGAAGGCGATGCCCTGATGCGTGAGCTGCCATTCGCCCCGCTGGATCTGGGCAGCGAGCTGTTGAACGGTGTTCTTGCTGAGTGGCCGGTTGCTGGTGTTGAGCGTCAGCCACTGTGCGGCCAACTCGGGTGTAACGCTCAGAACTTCCATATGCACGGCGCGATGGCCCTTCCGGAGGCGACACGGGGCGGCGTGTGACACGTTGCAGGATCGAGTGTGCTTGAGTCTGTGAACTCAGTCAATCCTCATATCGAGTGGGCTGTGCGTCATTGCCTGTGGGTTGGTGTTGGTGACGCGGGTCGGGTAAGGGGGCTCTTGTGGTAGCCAGGGAGGTCGGTGCGGGAAGCGTGTTGGGCTGGTTGGTGCGTTTCGGTCGTGACCTTCGTGAGTGTGGGTGGGGTGTGACTGGTCGACCGCGTGGTCGCGATGTGTGAAGGGGCGGTTTGTGGCGCGAGGTTGCTGGTACGCTCCGTGCGTGTGCTCAGTTCACACTGGACGGGTCGCGCTGGGGGCGCGTACCGCATTCGTGCCCCGGGTGGCCGGGTGGGATTTCACAAGCAGGCCACCTCGTGGCCTCAGTAGCAGTGGGGTGGCGCGTGAGCCAGAGTGAGAGTGCACTGAGCGACGGCATTCGGCCGGTCGGTTCCGTTCATCATTACGACGACGGGCTGCACGTCCGTGTCGACGGCGTGATGCCGTACGAGCTGGTGGACGCCGACGACTCCTACGGGTACCGGCAGGGCGATGACCTGGTCCGATGCACTCTGTACCTGAGCAACGGAACCGGACGGCCCTTGGAGGTCGACGGGATCAGCCTGTTGGTCCGTGGCGGCCCGTACGGAAAGACGGCCCGCCAGGTGCAGGACTACCGGACCGAGTCGCTCGACGACGAGCTGGGCGGAACGCTGCGCACTGGGCGGAGGATCTCGGCGACCTGGGCGTACAGCATTCCGGCCGGCACCGCCGGAGAGCTGGACTTCGAAGTGCAGTTCAGGGGCAATCACCAGCGTGAGAGCGTCACGTTCACCACTGCAGCTGCAACGACACACCCCATCGACCCCCGCGTACCGGCCGCACGAAAGGAACGGGCACCGCTTCCCGATCAGGCAGTGCTGTTCGGGGACGAACAGCGTTCCCTGTTCGGGACTGCCGAGCCGGACATCGCCGACGGCTATGTCCTCGGAGCTGCGGAGAGGCCGGCCGTCACGATGCCTTCCGACTCCTCGGCGGTGTCTGTGCAGCCTGCCGTTCCCGCCCGCCCCGCCGTACCCACACGGACGCAGCAACTGTCCGCCGACGAGACCGACGCCCTGCGCGTCCGCCAGATCTTCCGCTTCCTCGCCGAGGCCGAGGAGTCCAAGGCCCGCCCGGTCCGCACCCTGGACGGGGCAGCCGGAACCGTGTGGTTCGACGAACTGCCGGACGACCTCGGGGTCGCCGTGATGCTCGACGGGGTGCTCTCCACCGACGAACCCGCGTGGCTGACGGTCGCCCGCCCCGACCGTGAGGACGCCCCGCAGCCGAAGCAGCTCCTCGCGCCCTGGGTCGACGAGACGCGCATTCGTGACTTCAAACAGACCCGAGCCCCGCATCTGCGCCGGCGTATCGAACCCGAGTTCCCCGACTGGTCCGCGGGCATTCCGCTGGAGAAGACCTACCACGAGCTGGAGGACCACCCGAAGCGGGAAAGGATCGAGAAGCTGTACGCGGCCTGGGAGCAGGCGTGGACGGCCTGGGCCGAGCGACGGCGTGCGATCGACCCGCTCGTCAGGCTGTACGACCGACTCCACAAGATGCACGAGGACGCAGCGAACCTCGGCGAGGCCTACGAACTCGTCCTCGGATTCGGCCGGCTGACCTGGCAGACGACCGGCGGCCAGCGCGTGGAACGGCACCTCGTCACCCACCGCGCCACCATCCAGCTCGACCCGTCGACGGGCACGCTCACGGCTGCGCCGGACCCGACCAGCGTCGGCATGGAGCTCGAAGAGGGCATGCTCGATGGCGCGCAACATGTCCCGGGCCCGGTGCGCGAGGCCATTGTCGAGGTGCTTGAAGGTGCCTCGGACGCCAGCGACCCCGAACACCTGGAAGCCCTGCACACCGCCCTGCGCAGCTGGGTCAACGCCGCTCACAGCGCCGGGAGTTATCTGCCGAGCGCCGAGCGTGCCAAGCCGCGCAGCCTCGACGTGCCGTATGTCGGGCTCACGCCGGCGCTCGTGCTGCGCGAGCGCAACCGCCGCTCCACGCTCGACGCCCTCAAGGCCATCGCCCGCCAGATCGACGGCGGAACACCCCCCACCGAGCTGCTCGGCTACATTGCGGGCCGCGACGGAGCCCTCACCGCCGCCGACCTGGCGGCGGCGGACGCCCACGGGACGCCGTCCGGAACAGGCGAGATGTTCTTCGCGCTGCCCGCCAACGAGGAGCAGCGCACCATCGCCGAACGCCTGCGCGCCAACCGGCTGGTAGTTGTGCAGGGCCCTCCGGGTACCGGCAAGACGCACACCATCGCCAATCTGGTGACGGACCTCCTCGCGCAGGGCAAGCGTGTTCTGATCACCAGCCACACACCGCGCGCGCTGCGTGTGCTGCGGGACAAGCTGCCCGAGTCGGTGCGCGACCTGTGCGTGAGCCGCACCGAGGACGGCGCGGCAGCGCAGCGTGAGCTCGAAGCGTCCGTCAGCAAGATCCTCAGTGAGTACTCCGGTTACGACCAGAAGGCCTCGCAGCGCGAGATCGAGGCTCTGCAGACGCGGCTGACCCGTGCCCGGTCCGTGCAGCAGACGATGCTGCGCGACCTGGCCGTGCTCCGGGAGCAGGAGACCCGTCGCTTCCCGGCGGAGATCGGCGACTACAGCGGAAGTCTCCAGGAGATCGCCGAGCGTGTGGCCGCGGAGGCCGGGATGTACGAGTGGATCGGTCCGGTGCCGCAGGAGCAGCCCGCTCCGGTCACCGGCGACGCGATACGGCTCCTGCACGCCACCCGTGCGTTCACACCGCATCACCAGGCGCTCGCCGCCGAGGTACCCGGACCCTCCGAACTGGTGGGACCCGGCGACTTCGAGGAGGCCGTCGGTGTCGTGCGCTCGGCGGCGGAGGCGCACGCGGCGGTGCGTCAGGACCCGCTGAGTCTGCAGTACGACACTGCTGTGCGCGGTCTCGCCGAGGGCGACCAGCAGCGGCTCTCGACGACGCTCGATGCGTTTGCCGGGGCGCGGGCGCGTGCCGGGTCGCTGGCCGGTGCGGCAGGTGAGTGGGCCGAGGCGCTCCTGCGCGAGGTGGCCGCGGGACAGGACTGGCAGACCCGCAGCCGGCACGCCGCTGTGACCGGTGCCCTTGCTGCCGTCGATGCCTCGCTCTCGACCCTGCGTAACTGCATGGTCAGCGGACTGGAGCAGTACGACCCGGCCGCTGCGCTCGGCCAGGCCACCGCGCTGCTCGACGGGCTGCGGCAGGGACAGAAGCTGCGCGGCCCGCTGGGCATGCGATCGAAGCTCGCCAAGACCGTCGGTCCGTTCGTGGAAGCGGTGCGCGTCGACGGGCGATCCCCCGAGGACAGCGACACCGCTACTGTCGTCATCGCCCGGATCCAGCTCGAACTGCACCTCTCCCAGGTCGAGTCCGAGTGGGGAACACCCGCGGCTCCCTGGCAGGGACACGGCCCGCGCCTCGCCCGCCTGAGGCAGGAGGCTGAGGCTCTCGAAGCGCTCCTTGCGGTCGCAGCCGCCCGCACCGATGTGCTCACTGCCGCCGCGACCTCCCCGGAACTGACCGCGGCCACCTGGCACGACCGGGCCGTCGAGAACGCCGTACGGGCGCTCCTTCGCGCAGCGACCACCCTTCACGCTGCCGAACAGTCGCGCCGAATCCTCGGAGACACCGAGGAACTGCTGCGTGTATGGAGCGATCGGCCGGGCGTCTCGCCCGCAGTGCCCCGCGCTCTTGACGCCGTGCGCGCCCAGAACCCGGACGGCTACCGCGAATTCAGCCAGGAGATCGCCGAGGTCCGCGAGGCTGCCCGGCTCCGGGCCGAGCAGCACGAGGCCATGACCACAGTGCGCGAACTCTTCCCGTCCCTTGCCGAGCGTATCGCCCGGACTCCTGAAGATCCCGACTGGGACGAGCGCCTGCCCGCCCTGGCCAGGGCCTGGGCGTGGTCCGCGTGGCGGGACCGGATGGAGCGGCTCACCGACCCCGACGCCGAGCGCACCTTGCGGAAACGGCTGACCGAGGCCGACGACGAGGCCCGGATCATGCTTGCGCGGCTCGCCGCGGCCCGAGCCTGGCACCGCTGTCTCGGGCTGCTCACCGGCGATCAGTCGCGTGCGCTGAGCGCGTACCAGCAGGCCGCCCGCCGGATCAAGGGCAAGTACCAGCATCGCTACCGGCGCGATGCTCAGGAGGCGCTGCGCAAGGCACAGAGCGCCGTGCCCGCCTGGATCATGCCGCTGCACCAGGTCGCGGAGACCGTGCCCATGGACCGGCCCGGCATGTTCGACGTCGTCATCGTCGACGAGGCCAGCCAGTCCGGTCTCGAGGCCATGCTGCTCAGCTGGCTCGCCGACCGGATGGTCGTCGTCGGCGACAGCAAGCAGGTCAGTCCCTCCAACGTCGGCCTCAAGCAGGACGAGTACTTCCATCTCCGGGACCGGCTCCTCACTGGTCTCGAAGGGGACGTACGCAGTCTCTTCGGGCCGGAGTCCAGTTTCTTCGATCTCACCGAGGCGCTGTCGGCGGGGCGTGGCACGCTCATGCTCAAGGAGCACTTCCGGTGCATGCCGGAGATCATCTCCTTCTCCAACGAGCTCTGCTACAACGGCCGGCTGCAGCCCCTGCGGCAGTACGGTGCCGACCGGCTGCCCCCGGTGCGGACGGTGTACGTCGAGAACGGTGAGGCAGTCGGTGCCAACAGCCGATTGGCCAATGTCGCCGAGGCCGAAGCGCTCGTCGCCGAGATCGTGCGCTGCTGCGCCGACCCCGCGTACGACGGCAAGACCATGGGCGTCATCAGCCTGCGGGGAAGCAAGGCACACCTGGCGGAACTGGAGAACCTGCTGGCGGAGCGGCTCGACTACGCGCAGCGGGAGGAGCGACGCATCAGAGTCGGCGACGCCGAGGACTTCCAGGGCGACGAGCGCAACGTCATGTTCATCTCCACCGTCAACTCGCCCACGACCGCTGCCGGGACCGTACCCGGAGGCTTCAACGGCAAGACGTACGAGCAGCGTCTCAACGTGGCTGCCTCCCGTGCCCAGGACCAGCTCTGGGTGTTCCACAGCGCCCGCATCGAGCAGTTCCACGAGAACGACCTCCGTCGCCAATGGCTGGACCACCTCGGCCGGCCCGCGGAGGAGGAGACCGTGGCGGTCGTGGGCGAGGTGCTGCCGGACGTACGGCACGAGGCGTTCGACAGCCTCTTCCAGCAGCAGGTCTACCTGGAACTGACGGGGCGCGACTATCGCGTGCGTCCCGGGTACCGGGTGGGCCGCCATGCCATCGACCTGGTTGTCGAGGGCGGTACGAGGCGGCTCGCCGTGGCCTGTGACGGCGACGTGTTCGCACAGGGAGAGGACGCCTCGACCGCGGCGGCCCGCCAGCGCGACCTGGAGCGTGTCGACTGGACCTTCGTCCGTATCCGAGGGAGCCGCTTCCACCTGGACCGTGAGCAGGCACTGGCCCCGCTGTGGGCGGAACTGGAGCGGCTGGGGATCGAGCCGGTCACCGATGTGCCGGAGGCCGATGTTCCCCAGGGCGAGCTTCCCGGGACGAGCATGGAGGACGACGAGAACGCCGAGATCCAGGCCGGGCCCGGGGAGACGGACGGGATCACGGGGACCGGAGCGGCAAGGACCGCGGCTGTCGAGACGGTGCGTTCGCAGGCGGAGGTTCCTGCGGTGGTCGATTCCGAGCCGGTGAAGTCGGCTGTCTCCGCACCCACGCCTCTGGCCGTGCCCGCACCCGTCACCGTGACCCCGGCGGCTTCCGCAACATCGCCCGTTTCCGTGACGCCGCCTGCGCCCACGCGTGACGCGCAGAAGTACCGCGACACTCCTCGAACCCCGCCCGGTGCCTTCCCGGTGCGCGAGATCCCCGTCGCAGCATTCCAGCGGCTGGTTCGGGAGATGCAAGAGCTGCAGCTCACTCTCGATGCTCCCGAAGAGACACCGGAAGGTCTCGATGTCCGTCTCGACGCCGCGAAGCTGGTGTTCTTGCGTAGGACCCAGGCCGATCAGCGTGATCGCCGCGCCAAGCGTCTGGCCTTCCTGCGGGCTTTCCTCGACGCGGTTGCCGTCGAAGGCTCTGCCGGAACGCCGCAGGTGGTTATTCCCGGCGCGCTTCTCGTCCTGGAGTTCGACGGTCAGGTCGACGAGGAGACTCTGTACACGGTCGCCGAACTGCCCACGGACGGGGCCGATATCGTCTCCCCGTCCTCGCCGCTCGGGCATGCCCTGATGTGGCAGCGAGCCGGGCGCGAACTGCCGTACCAGGCGTCCCAGGACAAGGCGCACACGGTGGTCGTGCGCGAGATCCGGACCTGACAGCGGGGCCGAACCCCCCGACGGACCACCCGCCTTGAGCCGGGCGGTCCGTCGGTGCTGCTTAGCCGGCGACCGGGTCGAGCATCGGGCTGCGCTGCCCGCTCCACGAGATCGCCAGCGCGTCACGGGCGCGAGTGCACGCCACGAACAGGAGGCAGTGCTCCGCCAGTAGATCCGACTGATGCTGCAGGGGGTCCACTTCGGCGGACGTGACCTGGTGTGCGAACGGCAGCACAGCGGAGGTCACACCGACCACGGCCACGCAGCGGAACTCCAGTCCCTTCATGGCATGCATGGTGGCCACGCGTACCCCCGACGTCCCTGGACCCGGATCGTCCTTCACCGCGACTGCAGGGATGCCCTCTCGGCGCAACCGAGCGATGACCGCGTCGACCAGGGTGTTGAAACGGGCGCACACCGCGACCTCGGAAGGCTTCACCCCGTCCTGATCGATCCAGATCCGGACCTGCTCGATGAGTGCCCGGAGCTCCTCGTCCTGGCTGCCGTACCCGCGTGCCGCAGGAATGCGGCCGTGCAGCTGGGAGCGGTAGCCCCGCAGCGAGTCGCGGCCGCCGTCGTCCTCGTCGTCCTCACCGAGTCGGCCTACCGGTTGCCCATCCAGCAGCGACGCCGACCAGCGCAGGATTTCCTCCGTGCTGCGGTAGTTGAGACGCAGCCGCGAGGTCCGGCCACGGACCTGGACACCCAGCGAGCGCAGCGACACCCGGGAGTCGTAGATGCGCTGATGGGGATCGCCGACGAGGAAGATGTCGTCCGACTGAGAGACCACACAGGCGCGCAGCACCCGCCACTGCGCGGGGTGAAGGTCCTGGGCCTCGTCGATCACGACATGGCGGTAGCGCGGACCGCTGTCGGCGAGGGTGCGCGCGGCCCTGTCGCACAGCTGTGTGTACGTGGCCGAGTCGCGGGATGCGAGATCGGCCGTGAACCGTTCCATCACGCGCCACAGCCGGGCTCGTTGCACGCGCCCCACCTGTGTGCCGCGCCCCCGCCGTACACAGCGCAGATACTCCTCGGGCGTACGCAGCCCCTGGGCGAGTACGACGTTGCGGAACTCCTGGGACAGGAACTGTTCGGTCCACGGCAGGTCCTCACGGGCCGTGGCACGGGTCCAAGCGCTCTTTTCGGCGGCTGCAGAGAGGGGTCTGGGAGTACTGCCCCGTGCCTCCCGGATGACCCGGGCGGCGAATGAGTCCACCGTTGTCACGTCGACGCGTTCCAGAAGGTGTGCGTCCGCCTCGCCGAGCAGGAGTGCCAGGCTGTCCCGCAGTGCGGACGCCATGGCGTTGGTGAACGTGGTCAGCAGTATCCGGTCGCCGTCGCGGCCGGTGCGCAGCAGGTGGCGTACACGGTGCAGTGCGACCACCGTCTTGCCGGTGCCAGGCCCACCCGTGACCTGGGCCGGTCCGTTGAAGCCCGGATGATAGGCATAGCGACGCTGAGCGGGATGAAGGAAGATCCGCCAGCGGGTGAGATCCTCGGTGAGGATGCGCTCCAGTTCACCGGGGCCGGTGACCTCCACGATGCGATTGGGGGTGTTGAGAATCGCTTCGGCGAAGGTGACGGTGGGCCGGTCCTCGGCCGTACGCACCGTCTGGCCGCGCGGGGCGATCAGCTGCTCCCACACGTCTTCGGCGGAGTAGTCGGCCGCGAGGTACTCCAGCACCTCGTACTGGTCGGCGGGCATCATCGGCGGTGCCATGACCGTCAGGTCCTCAGCGGTGACGCAGACGCGGGCCAGGCGCAGGACCTGGTCGTCGATACCGAGGTCGCGCAGCACGGTGTCGGAGTGCTGCTCGAAGAGGCGGGCGGGGGTGGTGACCGCCTTCGTCTCGAAGTATGTCTCCATCTGCTCCAAGGCTTCGACGTTGCGTACTTCGAGACCTCCGGTTGCACCGTTGACGGAGTACGCACGCTTGCAGGCCCAGTTGATCGCTTCGTCGTGCGCGGCGACCCTCAACAGCGTGAACAGTTCACTTCCGTCGTCCGGAGCGAGAAGCACACCGCGGTAGAACTTGGTGATGCGTATCGTGCGGATCCGGTGGTCGCGAGCCCGTTCGAGCTTCTCGAGATGCATGCCTTTGCTGGCATGGAGCTGTGGGACGGTCATGCTCCGGAACATCTGGATCGCGTCGTTGACCTCCTTCTGTACAGGTCGCTGCAGCGAGATGAGGTCTGCGACGAAGTCGTCGGAGAGAGCGAGTCGGGGCATGGGTGTCCTCGGGGCGCGCGGTGGCCGATGGTCGGAAACAGACTAGAGACTCCGCGTCCTCAAGAGCGAGGACAGTACAGTGCGTTGTGTGAACTGAGTCAACGGTCTATGTTGTTGGTGTTGTTGTATGCTCGCCCAAGACTTCGTGCCTCACCGGCCCGTCCGAAAGGACCCACCGCATGCCGGCCCAGCCCGACCAGGCCGCCGTCCCGCATCCGCTCGACGACGTGCCGCAGACGTTCCTCCCTGGTGACTCGTACGGTGTGCGGGACGGACTCGTCACCTACATCCGGCGTGATCTGCTGGGACCGTGGGACGGTGAGACGGAGACACTGCCCCGATCGTCCTCCGGGCCCCGCGACCGCTACCTCGTCGGCGTGCTCGGACCACGGCCCCGTGCCACGACATCGGGCGAGATCGCCCTGGCCGCCGCGCAGAGCGCGGACAGCGATTCCGGGAACGAGAGCGAGGGCGACGACAGTGCGCCCCAGGACCGCTTGACCCCGCAGGCAGCCGGCCACATCTGGGCCTCGTCCATGGGACTGTCCTTCACTGTCCCCGCTTCCGTCGGCACACTCAGTGTCACCGCACGCTGGGGTCGCTACACCCAGTCCGAGGAAGCCACGGACCAGGGCACGACCCGCAGGGTGTGGTCACGCGAGCCTGTCGAGCACCCGGTCGATATCGACGTCACCAGCGCCGCCGGCCGGAGCGTTTCCCTTGAGGGGGACGCCGTCGTCCTTGACGTACAGGTACGGCATCACCGTTCGGGGAACGGCGGCGAGGACCTGCGCATCGTCGAACTCGCCCTGGTGAACGGGCAGGAGGACAATCGCGAGGCGCGCGATGCCCGCTGGCTCTTCCAGACCTCCATCGAAGTCACCGCCTTCCCCGACGATCAGGCGGCGGTGTTCTTTCCCGTCGGCGACCCCCTTGATCCGGCCAACCGGGGCAATGCCCCCGAGGACCCCGAGGACCGGCGCCTCCGACTCCTCTACCGGGACAGCCTCAGCCACGCCAAGGGCCGGAACGTTGCCGTGCACGCTCACGTACGCGACGGTGAACGCAACGCACACCGGCTCACCACCACTTGGCTACCTGAGTACGACGTGCGGGCCACGACCGCGCCCGGGGTAGGTGATCAGGACCTGCTTCGCGGCCTGGAACTCGGCATGGACGAACTGGCCGAGCTCGCGGTGCCCGCCCGCCGCACTGAACTCTGCACTGCGCTCGCTCCCCTTGCCGACGGTTACGGGAACTGGCTCGAACACCAGCGTCGCAGCGTCCTGTCGCTCCCCGACGACCTGCGGGAATCCGGGCTCGTCGCCATCGAGCAGGCGCTGGAGATCTGCGATCGCATCACCTGGGGCATCGACGCGCTCGCCGCCGACGACACCGCCCTCGCCGCGTTCCGGTTCGCCAATCGGGCTATGGCGCTCCAGCGCCGCAACACCGCTATCGCCACCGCCCGGACCGGCCGTGAGGACGACCACAGCTCCTACCAGGAGGCCCACGACGAGGTGTACGGGAAGGGCAAGGAGGGGGCAAGCTGGCGCCCGTTCCAGCTCGCCTTCGTGCTGCTCAACCTCGCTTCCCTCACGCAGCCGGGCCATCAGCACCGCGGGACCGGACGCGAGGCACTCGTGGACCTGCTGTTCTTCCCGACAGGTGGCGGCAAGACCGAGGCCTACCTCGGGCTCGCCGCGTACACCTTCGCGCTGCGCCGCCTGCAGGGCACCATCGGTTCCGGTACGGAGGCCCGCAGCGGGGAGGCCGGCGTCGGCGTCCTCATGCGCTATACCCTGCGCCTCCTGACGGCCCAGCAGTTCCAGCGCGCAGCTGCTCTCGTGAGCGCGTGCGAGGTGCTGCGCCGCGAGGAGTTCGCACGCGATGTCCGATGGGGCGCCACCCCGTTCCGTATCGGCCTGTGGGTGGGGACATCGGTCTCGCCCAACTGGTTCGACGAGGCCAAGGAACAGATCGCCGACGCCCGCGAGAGCGCCAGTGACAAGCACGCCCGGGTACTGCAGGTCCTCACCTGCCCGTGGTGCGGCAGCGGCCTGACCGCCCGTTCCCACATGGAGTACGACGAGCCCCGGCGCCGTGTCCTGCTGTACTGCCCGCGTGGCGAGGGAGCGGACCGATGCCCGTTCTCCCGACTGGAATCCCCGGGCGAGGGCATCCCCGTTCTCACCGTCGACGAGGAGATCTACCGGCTCGCGCCGTCGCTGCTGATCGCCACCGTCGACAAGTTCGCCCAGCTGCCCTGGAACGGGTACGCGGGTCTGCTGTTCGGACGGGTCACCGACACCTGCCCCCGCCACGGTTACCGCCATGACGACCTCGATGCCAAGACCGGTTGTGGCAGCCGCCACCACGCCAAGGGTGCCCTGCCCGGAGTCACCGCGCAGCCCGTCACCCGCTTGCGGCCCCCCGATCTGATCATCCAGGACGAGCTGCACCTGATTTCTGGAGCGCTCGGTACCACCGTGGGCCTGTTCGAGTCCGCCATCGATCAACTGTGCACCTGGAGATTCACCGACGCCCAGGGACAGCGTCACGAGGTGGGGCCCAAGATCGTTGCGTCGACGGCGACCACCAAACGGGCCGCGGACCAGGTGCTCGGAGTCTTCGGCCGCAAGGTCGCCGTCTTTCCGCCACAGGTCCTCGATGTCAAGGACACCTTCTTCTCCCGGCAGGTCGAGCTCAGCCGCGAGAACCCCGGCAGGCGCTACCTCGGGGTGTGCGCTCATGGCACCCGTCTCAAGGCAGCCGAGATCCGGGTCGCAGAGATCCTTCTTCTGGCAGGGCAGCAGCTCTTCGACGACTACGGCAAGCCCGCCGACCCGTACATGACTCTGGTCGGCTACTTCAACGCCACCCGCGAACTTGCCGGTATGCGTCGGTACATGGACGACGACATCACGACCCGGGTCCGTTCCAACGGAGGTCGCAAGGGACAGGACACCCTCTCCGACCGCATTGTCAGCAAGGCGGGGATGCTCAGCATTCAGGAGCTGACATCGCGTATCTCGTCCACCGACATCGGCTCCGCACTCAAGCGGCTGGAGACCGGCTTCGATCCGGAACGCGACACCTCGACACGGCGACGGGCCTTCCTGCGTGAGTACGCCGCTGCCATCAAGGAGAAGCGCGAGCCTCGCGCCTCGATGACCCCGATGGTTCGGCAGGCCGTCGATGTCGCCCTTGCCACCTCCATGCTGCAGGTCGGCGTCGACGTCTCCCGGTTCGGACTGATGCTGGTCGTCGGCCAGCCCAAGAACACCGCTGAATACATTCAGGCGTCGTCCCGAGTCGGCCGTGACTCCAAGCGCCCCGGCCTTGTCGTCACCCTCTACAACTGGTCACGCCCACGCGACCTTGCCCACTTCGAGGACTTCGAGCACTACCACGCCACCTTCTATCGGCAGGTCGAGGCCCTTTCCGTCACCCCGTTCACCCGCCGCGCCCTCGACCGGGGAGCGACCGCCACGTACATCGCCGCACTGCGCCAGGCCGCCTACGACACCTCCCGCAATCTCGACGCCCATGACGTCGATCTGAGCGGCCCGGTCGCCGCCGGTGTCGAAAGCCGCTTCCTGGAACGTGCCGAGAGGGTGGGCGGGGACCGCGCCCGTAGATATCTCAGCGAACGGCTGGACCGGCTGAAGGACGAGTGGCGCCGCCAACGCGACGAGAACAGCGCCGCGCTCGGATACCGGAAGGAGAAGCGGAAGAACACGATCGTGAGCGGTCTGCTCAAGCGTGCCGACGGATCCCGGTGGACCGAACTCACTGTCGGCATGTCCATGCGTGAGACGGAGAACGAGATCAATCTGCTGTTGCCAGGCGGTGGCACCTTCCTCGAAGAGTCCGCGGGCGGGGGTCCTGACTGGAACTTCGGCGAGACGCACACCGACAGCGACCCCGACGCAGTCGCCACCGTGGACAGCGACGAGTACGGCCCCACCACTACCGGCGGAACCGGGAAGGGACAGCGATGAGCAACAACTCGAACCGCAGGGTCGGCGCTGTCCGGCCCAGCCATCTCATGTTCACCGCCGGAATCGGTTCCCTCGTGGACCTGCCGAACTTCTCGGTCCTCATCAAGGGGCTCGATTCCTGGAGCTACAACGGGATCACCGAGTACGACATCGACGAACCGAGGCTGCGCGCCGCCGTCAACCGTTCCCTCCAGCGCTACGGGCGCGGGCAGATCGAACAGCTGCGGGCCGCTCCCTGGCTGGAGGGCGGCGACAGCGACCCGAAGGGCTGGGCCGCGCAGGGTGTCGGGGTGCCGGTGACCCCGTTCCCGCAGTGGCTGCGTTGCACCGCCTGCAATGTCCTCGCCGCGGTCGACTCGGGCGAGTTCGCCTTCATCAACTCCAACCCGCGTACCCCGCACGAGGCGAAGTTCGTCCACGACTGCAAGCGGGGCAAGCCCCTTGCCGTCGCGGCCCGCTTCACCCTCGTCTGCACGGCAGGTCATCTGGACGAGTTTCCGTACACGGCATACGTCCACCACGGGCAGACCTGCGCCAAGACCCCGCGTCCCAAGCTGCGCATGAAGGACCACGGTGGAAATCAGGCGGCCAACGTCACCATCGAATGCGTCGCCTGCGGTACGAAGCGCAACATCCGGGAGGCGATGGGAGAACGTGGCCGCCGAAATCTGCCGGCGTGCCGCGGACGCCACCCGCACCTGGGTACGTACGAGGGAAACGGCTGTGCCCAGGATGCCGTACTGATGGTCGCAGGTGCGTCCAACCAGTGGTTCCCGTTGACCCTCAGCGCGCTTGCCCTGCCCAAGGGGCAGGGTGGCGACATCGAAAAGCTGCTCGACGATCACTGGCCCGATCTCCAGATCGTCGTTGAGCGGGCTCAGTTCGACTTCATGGCGAGCATGAGCAAGTTCGGGTTCCTGCAACAGTTCGACGCCGACGCGGTGGTCGCTGCCATTGCCGCCCGCAAGGCCGGGGCAGGCGGACCGGCCCCCTCCGCGCCCGATGTCCAAGCGGACCTGTACGGCCCCGAGTGGGACGCCCTCTCCGGTCCCATTCCGCAGCCGAGCGACGACTTCACGTTGCGGCAGGTACGTGTGCCGGCGTCACTCGACGAGTTGTTCTCCGATGTGCGGCAGGTGGAGCGCCTTCGGGAGGCCCGCGCCCTCATCGGCTTCACCCGTCTCGACGCCCCCGATCCCGAGTCGCCCGAAATCGCCACCCGAGTGGATCTCGCCCGCGGTACGCAGAACTGGGTGCCGGCCAGCGAGGTGCGCGGTGAAGGCATCTTCCTGCGGGTGCACGACAGGCTCATGGCCGAGTGGGTGGCGAGGGTGGAGAAGTCGCCGCATATGGAGGCCCACCGGGAAGCCTTCGGCCGATTCCGTACCAATCGCAAGTCCGATCGCATGACGAGCGACTTCGATCCCCTGCACGGCTGGCCGGGGGCGCGCTACATCGCTCTTCATACCCTCTCGCACCTTCTGATACGGACAATTGCGCTGGAATGCGGCTACAACTCGGCTTCTCTCGCCGAGCGGATCTATGCAGGTGATGAGGAGAACCCGAGAACGGGGATCCTCATCTACACCGCTGTGCCGGACTCCGAAGGCACCCTCGGTGGCCTTGTCTCACTGGCCGAGGAGCGAGAGTTCGACCGGATCGTCCGCCGTGCTCTGGCAGATGCGTCGCACTGCTCGGCCGACCCGTTGTGCTCCGAGAGGCTTCCGCACGACCCCGCCGACTTCCTTCACGGAGCTGCCTGCCACGTCTGTCTGTTCGTCTCCGAGACCACCTGTGAGCGCGGCAACCGTTTTCTCGACCGCCGCTTCCTCGTCCCGCTCACCGGAGACAAGGACCAGGTGCTCACACCGGTCGGTCTGCTGTCGTGAGCAGACGCAGTTTCGAGTCCGCGGCCGAGACGGCGGCCGTGGCCCTCGGTCCCTCCCGTACGAAGGACCTGGCCGGGCTGTTGGCCCGGGGGCACAGCAGGGAACGGGCTCTGACCGAACTTGCGACGCCGGGAATCCGGGAGGCCGTCGCGAAGCTGTACGAGGCGGTGGAGGAGAACTCGCTGCCCTGTCCGGAAGCCGCGGCCTACCTGCGGGGCTATGTCGCGGCGCAACTGCGTGCACGGGACGCGGTCCAGGTCAGAACGGTGTGGAGCGGGCCCTCCACGCCCGCGGTACCGGTGCGGGCAACCGCTCAGGTACTGGTCGAGGTCATCAATGATGCTCGTGACGAGCTGCTCGCCATGACCTATGCGGCCCGCCCCTATCCGGCGCTGACGCAGGCCCTGACCGAGGCCACCGCCAGAGGCGTGCAGACGCATGTGGTGGTCGAGACGCTGGCCGGCGCGCGCGGTCTCCTTTCTGGCCGCGAGCCGGCCGGCGCGTTCGCATCCGTACCCGGATTGCGTCTTTGGCACTGGGTACGCGACCCGGACGCCGACCCCTATGCCCGCCAGCACGCGAAACTCGCGGTCGCCGACCGACGTGTGCTCTTCCTGGGCAGCGCGAACCTTACGCAGTCCGCTGCCCGGCGCAACATCGAGGCGGGCGTTCTGGTACGTGGGGGAGACGCGCCACAACGGGCCGCCGAGCACATCGTGGAGCTCCAGCGCGGAGGAATACTTCGGCGTCTCCACGTGTGAGGAGGGGCTGGGTCTCCTTGTCGGAGTGACGGGGTGACCCGATGCCCCCGTGGATGGACGACGTGGCCGCCGGGACATGCCTCAAGTGAATGCCGAGGACGGCCAGGTCGATGCCGCTTATGTCGGTGGGTGTCTGAAGGGCGAGCGTGGCCATACCGACTGCGAAGACGACCAACGCGCCCAGGCTCGACGAGGTCCAGTAGCCGTCGGCGTACCAGCCCACGACCAGGTAGGCCTGATCGAAGGTCGGGGTCACGTCGACGATCCCGAGCGTGCGCTGCTGGATCGGCGATCAGGGTGCCGTTCTGTCAGCGAAGTCATGCCTCGGAGTCCAGGGCGCCCCTTGTCCCGCGGGTGAGGCCGGGCCGCATGGCCGGCCGGAGCGCGCGGCCGGTGTGCCGCGCTCCGAGTATCGTACGGATGTTCGAAACTTGGTCTATGGTGGAGAGCGAGGGGGGTGGTGAGTACGGATCGGTCCAGGAGGTGCGGGTGCCCGGGTTCACGCATCTGCACACTGTTTCCGGGTTCTCCCTGCGCTATGGGGCCTCGCACCCGGAGCGGCTGGCGGAGCGCGCCGCCGAGCGGGGGATGGATGCCCTCGCGCTGACCGACCGCGACACCCTCGCGGGCGCGGTCCGGTTCGCCAAGGCCTGCGACAGGGCCGGGGTGCGACCGCTCTTCGGGGTGGGGCTCGCGGTGGCGGCTGAGGGTGCGGAGCGTATGCCGGAGGGTGGGGGTGCGCACCGGCTGCGGACCCCCGTCCGTGGCGGTGCCTTCGTCGATGAATCGGCACCCCGGGTCACCTTCCTCGCCCGGGACGGCGCACGCGGCTGGGCGGAGCTGTGCCGTCTCGTCACCGCCGCGCATGCCGTGACCGGCGACCTGCGGACCGGTGCCGGGCAGCCCCTGGTCGACCGGTCCGCGCTGCCCGCCGAAGGGCTGACCGTGCTGCTCGGCCCGGCCTCCGAGGTCGGCATGGCGCTGGCCGCCGGACGCCCCGACCGGGCCGCCGTGCTGCTCGCGCCCTGGCGGGAGATCTACGGCGACGACCTGCGCCTCGAAGCCGTCCATCACGGGCGTGAAGGCACCGGTCCGGGGTCGCTGCGGCTTGCCGCCCGTACCGTCGGCTTCGCTGCAGAACAAGGGGTACGGGCCGTGCTGACCAATGCCGTCCGGTATGCCGACGCCGGGCAGGGCCCGGTCGCCGACGTGCTCGACGCGGCCCGCAGGCTCGTCCCCGTCGATCCGCGCCGGGCCGCGCTCGACAGCGGCGAGCGCTGGCTCAAGGACGACCGTGCGATGCGGGAGACCGCCGAGCGGATCACTTCCGCCGCCGGACTCGGCCGCGATGCCGGGTCGCGGCTGCTCGCGGAGACCCGGCGCACCGCCGACGCCTGCGCCGTCGACCCCGAGCGCGACCTCGGCCTCGGCACCGTCCACTTCCCCGAGCCGCACCTCGTCGGTGCGGGCCGCCGCACCGCCCAGCGCGTACTGGCCTCCCGCGCCGCCGCCGGCATGGTGCTGCGCGGTTACGACCGCAGGCGCGACTACTGGGAGCGGATGCACCACGAGCTGGACATCATCGACTACCACGGCTTCGCCTCCTACTTCCTGACGGTCGCCCAAGTCGTCGATGACGTAAGGGAGATGAAGGTGAGGGTGGCTGCGCGTGGCTCCGGGGCCGGCTCGCTGGTCAACCACCTCCTGGGCATCGCCCACGCCGACCCCGTCGAGCACGGGCTGCTGATGGAGCGCTTCCTCTCCAAGCGCCGCTTCGTACTGCCCGACATCGACATCGACGTCGAGTCCGCCCGCCGCCTCGACGTCTACCGCGCGATCATCGGACGCTTCGGCGCCGAGCGGGTCGCGACCGTCGCCATGCCCGAGACCTACCGGGTGCGGCACGCCATCCGGGACGTCGGCGCCGCGCTCTCCATGAACCCGGCCGAGACCGACCGGCTCGCCAAGGCCTTCCCGCACATCAGGGCCCGCGACGCCCGCGCGGCCATGGAGGAGCTGCCCGAACTGCGCGAGGTGGCGCGGGAGAAGGAGAAGTACGGGCGGCTCTGGGAGCTGGTGGAGGCGCTGGACGCCTTGCCGCGCGGCATCGCCATGCACCCGTGCGGGGTGCTCCTCTCGGACGCCTCGCTGCTGCGCCGTACGCCCGTCATGCCCACCAGCGGCGAAGGCTTTCCGATGGCGCAGTTCGACAAGGAGGACGTGGAGGACCTCGGGCTGCTCAAGCTCGATGTGCTGGGTGTACGGATGCAGTCGGCGATGGCGCACGCGGTCATGGAGGTGAAGCGGGCCTCGGGCCAGGAGATCGACCTGGACGCCGTGCCGCCCGGCGACCCGGAGACGTACCGGCTGATCAGGACCGCCGAGACGCTGGGCTGCTTCCAGATCGAGTCGCCGGGCCAGCGCGACCTGGTCGGCAGGCTGCAGCCCGCCACCTTCCACGATCTGGTGGTCGACATCTCGCTGTTCCGGCCGGGGCCGGTCGCCGCCGACATGGTGCGGCCGTTCATCGAGGCCCGGCACGGCCGCGCGCCCGTCCGCTACCCCCACCCCGACTTGGAGGGACCGCTGCGTGAGACATACGGCGTGGTCGTCTTCCATGAACAGATCATCGAGATGGTCGACATCATGACCGACTGCGGCCGGGACGAGGCCGACCGGGTGCGGCGCGGGCTCTCCGACCCCGAGCAGCAGGGCCGGATCAAGGACGGGTTCGCGCAGCGGGCGACGGCGAAGGGCTACAGCGCCGAAGTGATCGCCCGGACCTGGGAGATCATCGAGGCGTTCGGCTCGTACGGCTTCTGCAAGGCGCACGCGGTCGCCTTCGCCGTACCGACGTACCAGTCGGCGTGGCTCAAGACGCACCACCCGGCCGCTTTCTACGCCGGGCTGCTCACCCATGACCCGGGGATGTACCCGAAGCGGCTGCTGCTCGCGGACGCGCGGCGGCGCGGTGTGCCGGTGCTGCCGCTGGATGTGAACCGGTCGGCGGCCGCTCATCGAATCGAACTGGTGTCCGGTAAGGGGGAGGGTTCCGGGGTGTGGGGGCTTCGGCTGGCGCTCTCGGACGTCCATGGCATCAGCAAGGCCGAGGTCGCCCGGATCGAGGCCGGCCGGCCCTACACCTCGCTGCTGGACTTCTGGCAGCGGGCCCGGCCGGGCAAGCCGGCTGCCGAACGACTCGCCCAGGTCGGTGCGTTGGACGCTTTCGGTGCCAACCGCCGTGATCTGCTGCTGCATCTCTCCGAGCTGCACCGCGCCCAGCGGGGAACCGGGACGAGGTCCGGATCCGGTGGCGCGCAACTCCCGCTCGACGACGGCCGGAAGACCGGATCCATCGGCCTGCCGGACCTGAACGACGCGGAACGCCTCAGCGCCGAGCTCGGTGTTCTGAGCATGGACGTCTCCCGCCACCTGATGGGTGATCACCATACGTTCCTGAAGGAGCTCGGCGCGGTCTCCGCCAAGCGGCTGCGCGAGGCACGGCACGGGGAGACCGTGCTGGTCGCGGGTGCCAAGGCGGCCACTCAGACCCCGCCGATCCGGTCCGGCCGCCGGGTCATCTTCACCACCTTGGACGACGGTACGGGCCTGGTCGACCTGGCCTTCTTCGACGACAGCCACACCGCCTGCGCGCACACCGTCTTCCACTCCTGGCTGCTGCTCGTGCGTGGAGTGGTGCAGCGGCGCGGGCCGCAGAGTCTCAGCGTGGTCGGCGAGGCCGCCTGGAACCTGGCGGAACTGGCCGAGCTGCGGCGTACCGGCGGGCTCGACGCGGTCGCGGCGCGGCTGGCGGAGGATCCCGCAGCGGAGGAGGAGCCCTCCGGCGACCGGGTGGCCGACAACGGCCGCCGCATCCACCTGCCGACCGGATACGAGATGAACCCCTGGTCCGACCTCCAGCCGCCCGGCGAAGGCGTCGCCACCGGAAGGAAGCTGTGGCACCAGTCCCCGGGGAGTGCGGGATGAGCGACACGTACGAGGAACCGGGGATCCTGTACCTGCGGTTCCGCAAGGTCGGCGGTGGCCCTCCGGACAGCGCCGGTTACGCCGGGCTGCTCGCTCTCCTCGGCGCATTCACCCCGGTCGTCGAGGCGGCGCCGCCGGACGGAGTCCTTGCCGATGTGCGCGGTGCGCTGCGTTACTTCGGGCGGGACGCGGCAGGGCTGGCGGCGTTGATCCGGGTCCGTGCGCTCGCCCTGCACGGGGTGGACTGTGCGATCGGGGCGGCCGAGAACCCGATGCTGGCCCGGATGGCGGCGCGGCGGGCCGTGCCCGGGACGACTTGTGTGGTTCCCGGCGGCGGGGGCGCCGCATTCCTCGCGGCCGAGCCGGCCGTCGCGCTGGACGGTGTCGGGGCGGCTACCGCCCGCGCCCTGTGCGGATACGGGCTCGACTCCGCCGGCCGGATCGCGGCGGCTCCGCTCGCCACCCTGCAACGGATCACCGGCGTACGGACCGGGCGCGAACTGTGGGAGCGGGCGCGCGGCATCGACCGTACGAAGGTCGTGCCGAACGCCGCCGCCCGGTCGGTCGCCGCAGAGCGGTCCTTCCCGCGCGACGAACTGGACCCGGAGCGGCAGCGCCGCGCACTCATGTCGCTCGCCGAGGAGCTGGGGGCCCGGATGCGCGGGGACGGCCAGGTGTGCCGGGCGCTCGCGGTCTCCGTGCGGTACGCCGACCGGACCGGCTACTCGACGCTGACCCGCAGCCGTACGCTCCGTGAGCCCACCGCCCACTCCGCGGAGCTCACCGGACTCGCCTACCGGATCCATGACTCGTTCGGGCTGCAGCGGGCCAGGGTGCGGGGGATCGGGCTGCGCGCCGAAGGGCTCACGGACCGCGAACGGGCCTCCCACCAGCTGTCGTTCGACCCCGTGGACGAACGGGCGCGGCGGATCGAGGCGGTGGCGGACCGGCTGCGGGCCAGGTTCGGTCCGCAGGCCGTGATGCCGGGCCGGCTCGCCGCCTGACCTGTCGTCACCTGAAGTTGCCGGAGATCTTGACTGATGCCACGTCAGTTTTTACCGACGCGTAACTTCCCCCGCTACCTTACTCGCGCGTAATTTGGCATGAGCACATAGAACGTCGGTACAGAACTTGTGGTCCGGGCCGCAGGGCGCAGTGACATCGCAACTCCCTTGAGCCGCAAGGAGACCACACGATGCTGCCCTGGACACGTGCGCCGCGCACCCCACGTGCGCGGAGACGACTCGTCGCACTGCTCCTCGCCGTCGCAGCGTTCGCCACCCCCACGGCGACCGCCACCGCAGCCACCCCCACCGCCGCCACGGCCCCCTCCCGTGGCTGGAACGACTACTCCTGCAAACCCTCCGCAGCCCACCCACGCCCCGTCGTCCTGGTCCACGGAACCTTCGGGAACTCGGTCGACAACTGGCTCGTCCTCGCCCCGTACCTGGTCGCCCGGGGCTACTGCGTCTACTCGCTCGACTACGGGCAGCTGCCCGGCGTGCCGTTCTTCAACGGCCTCGGCCCGATCGACAAATCGGCCGGCCAGCTGGACACCTTCGTCGACCAGGTGCTCGCCGCCACCGGAGCGCCCAAGGCCGACATCGTCGGCCACTCCCAGGGCGGCATGATGCCCAACTACTACCTGAAGTTCCTCGGCGGCGGCGCCAAGGTGAACGCCCTGATCGGGCTCGCCCCCGACAACCACGGCACCACCCTCCTCGGGCTGACCAACCTGCTTCCGTACTTCCCGGGCGCCGAGGACCTGCTGAACGCCCACACACCCGGCCTCGCCGACCAGATGGCCGGATCCCCCTTCATCACCAAACTCAACGCGGGCGGCGACACCGTGCCCGGGGTGCGGTACACGGTCATCTCGACCAGGTACGACGAGGTCGTGACCCCGTACCGCACGCAGTACCTGGACGGGCCGAACGTACGCAACGTCCTGCTCCAGGACCTGTGCCCCGTCGACCTGTCCGAGCACGTGGCGATCGGGACCGTGGACCTGATCGCCTACCACGAGGTGGCGAACGCCCTGGACCCGGCGCACGCCACCCCGACCACCTGCGCCTCCGTCATCGGCTAGGCCAGGCCCGAACCGCCTCTCAGTGTCCGCGCCCGGCCGCTCCGCCGGCCCGGCGACGGACCGAGGCGAACAGTGCGGCCGCGCCGAAGGCGAGCGCGGCCGCACCGCCGATCGCAAGGTACGGGGTACTGCCGTCGCCACCCGTCTCGGCGAGGCTCTCACCCGCCGGGGCGGGGCCGGTGGCGCTGTCCGGCTCGGGTGCGTTCGCCTCGGACGGCCCTGCCGACGAACCGGCGGACGGAGCCGCCTGGGTGACCTTCGCGCCCGTACCGGCATCGTCGTCACCATGACCGCCGTGCTCCACGGACGACTTGTCGGCGCCCCCGGCGATCTCCTGCTCGGTCGGCGCGGACGCGGTCGGCGCAGGGACCGCGCCCACCGAACCACTGCCGTCGGCACCGCCGTCGGCGCCCCCGAAGACCACATCGGAGCAGGCGTAGAACGCCTCGGGGGAGTCCGAGCGCTGCCAGACTGTGTAGATCAGCTGCCGTCCCGATCGCTTCGGCACGGTGCCGTCGAACACATACGATCCGTTCTCCAGCTTCGGGCCGGCGGCCGTGGCGAACGGCTCGGACTCCAGATCCGACCACTTCAGGGGCTTCGTCGGGTCGTAACCGGCCTTGGTGAGATACAGCTCGAACGAGCCCTTGTGCGGTGCGGTGGCCCGGAAGTGGAAGGTGTGGCTGCCCGCCGCCATCTTGGTCGACGGCCAGTCGGCGCGCGGCAGATCGAGCCCCTTGAACTTGTCGTTGCCCGCGCTGCACAGCTTCCCGTCCGGGATCAACTGCCGGTGATTTCCTGCCGCATTGGCGATGTTGACCCCGTTCCAGTCGTACAGCGCCTGCGTCCCGCCCGCCGCGACCGCGGCCACGCACGCCGCCGACTTCGGATGTTCGGGCCCCTCCGCGAAGCAGGCGGAGACCCGGCTGACCGGATCCGTCAGCGAGCCATGTGCGGCGGCCGGAGCCGCGGACAGGCCGGTCAGCGCGAGCGGCGCCACACCGAGCGCGACGATTGCGGCGACCTTGCGGCGAGCGGTCCTGATCACGGTCATGGTGCGTCTCTCCTTCGGCGGATCACGTCTGCGTGCAGGAGAAGCTAGCCGCCCGCCGCCCCGAAAACCGCTGCTGGAAGGGGTACTCGGCGATCGTTATGACGGGCTTAAGGAGCGTCTAAGAAGGGGCTAGGAAAGTCCACCGGTGAGCCCCTGTCAGCAGTCTTGATGCGGAGCAGGGGCTGTCCGTGGTCGTCGAGAGGGAGAGGCCGCGGACGACTATCGGCGCGCTCATCCCTCCAGGGTGGCCCCGGGGCGACGGCTGCGCATCCGGCCGGCCCAGGTGTGTGGGCCTCAGTCCGGCGAAGGCTAGACCGGTCTGGGGGATGACAGCGCGGGGCGGCTTCCGCAAGTACTACGGACCGACCAGCAGAGCGGCCAACTCGCCTCGACTGCTGGACGGGTGCAGGTCGCTGACTTGGCCGTCGCCGACTTCGACGACTCGCCACACCCCGTCCGAGCGGAGGGCCACGTCGGTTGTGACGAAGCGGCATCCCAGACGCTGCACAGCAGGCCGGATATGGTCAAGGTCGGGCACGAGCCCGCGCCCAAACGGGCTGTCCGGGTGGGGCGTGAGCAGCCTGGGATCGCCGTCCAGCCACCACACGCGCACTTCAGCCGCAACGGACTCCAGCTTCGAGAACGTCTCGAAGCTGCGCAGAACGACCCCACCGGCAAGGAACTCCTCCTGCAGTTCCACGAAGCGCTGCACGACCCGTGTCAGCCCCACCGCGTCGGCGAGATCGGGAATGAAGCAGGCCTGTTCCCACTCGTGCTTGCGGGATTTGACGTAGTCCTTCACGATTCCCGGGCCCGGTGGCAAGGGCTCGGCGAGTACAGCCAGGTCTTCGGCGGCCAAGATCTCACCTGGCTTGGTGGGACGCCACACGCTCGCGGGGGTGATGTCGACGAACATTGGATACCAGCCCGGCAGTTCGTGAGCGGCCCGGTATTGCTCCGGGGCGACGAGCAATGCGGTGCCGCGTCGGCTCAGCGCCTCAGCCAACGCGGCGTATCGATCGCCCGGAATCATCCAACCCCGGTACCAGGCGTCCCCCAGCCCAGCCGGGACGTGTGCAACAGCCTGCTGTGCGTCACCCTGCAGCAGTGCATCGTGGTCGATCAGTCCCACCACCCCGCCACAGGCGCGCACCTCCTGTGCTTCCTGCGCGAAGTGTTCGTCCACGCGTCGAGGATTCAACGGATGGCGGCAGTACAGGACAGGCATCGGCATGACTGACACGCTACGGAACCTCCAGAGCCTCGGGCCAGCGGGCGCCACAAAGCGGGGCCCACTGACGAACTGAGGGCGGATAGCCACACCTCTGTCCAGGCCAGTGCGGGTCATCCCCAGTCGCGCCTGATCCCGTCTCCATCGCGGTAAACGTGCGGGCGAGTAATTGTCAATTCCTGTGGATCGGCTGGTTGCTGAGTTCACCGGCTTCGCGGATGGGGGAGATTACCCGAGCAACGGGAACTCTGCGCGCTGCTGCCAGTGCTTGCCGTCGCTGACGAATAGGCTCACCGACGTGATTTTCGCGGTGACCGGAAGTTGTGCGGCCAACGCCGCTTCCGCCTCGTCGAAGACGTGAGGCTGTTGACCGTGGACGACGGTCAGGTGCGGGATGACGTCGGCGAACTGCCCGCCGTAGGGCGGGGCCTCGGGCCATCGCGCCGCGATGGTCTCGGTCAGCGCGCGGAACGGCTGGTCTGGTGTCGGCGCGAGGTAGAGCACGTCAGGAAAGCGCCGACACCCGTCGAACCGGATCGTGAAGGGATTGCTCTCCCCGATCAGCGTCCTGAGATCGTCGTTCACCGCAGCGCCGATGCGATCGATGTCCAGGAACGGGAAGAGCACCGTCACGTGTGCGGGTATCCCGGCCGATGCCGAGGAATCGAAACGCCGCCGCCAGTGCTCGACCAGTGGCTCGGCCTCGTCCACGACGGCCAGCAGGGCTGTCTGGCCTGCTCGATACTGTCCTGAGGCGTCATCTGTCACGCCGGGATGATCTCGAACTGCGAGGCAAATTCGCCACTGCATTCATGCCGCGGCGGTCTCCGGCCGTTCAACAAGCTGTCCGCGTTCAAAGCGGGCTCCTGCGTGGACGAGTGGGACAAGGTGGGGTGCGTTCACAGCCCGCCACCGCTGCTGCTGGGCGGACTCGACGAGCTTGAAGACCATGGTCAGGGCGGCGGGTGCGTGAGCCGGCACCGCGGGAGGCCTTGGTCCGCAGCCGGGCGGTGGCGAACGTGGACTCGATGGGGTTCGTCGTCCGCAGGTGGATCCGGTTCGGCGGGGAAGTCGTAGAACGCCCAACACCTTTGCGGAGCGTCTGAGAGGGGGCTCAGGAAAGTCCACGTTGCGGTCGTTCAGGGCCGGTAGACCATCCCCGGTTCGGGCTCGGCGGGGGCGAGCAGCTGCGACACCGTGACGATGGTGTAGCCGCGCTGCTTGAGCGCCTTGATGATTCCCGGGACGGCGGGCACGGTCCCCTTGTGCAGGTCGTGCAGCAGGATGATGCCGTCGCGGTGGGTCTGGTCGAGCACCCGCTCGGTGATCAGGGCCGAGTCGGTCGTCTCGTAGTCCTTGGCCGTGACACTCCACAGCACCTGCGCCAGCCCCAAGTCCCGGCAGACCTTGGCCACCTCGCGGTTGGTGCGGCCCTCCGGCGGACGCATCAGGATGGGCCTGGTGCCGGTGACCTTCTCGATGGCGTCCTGTGTCCCGGTCAGCTCCCGGCGGGCGTCGGCCACGTCGATATCCGTCAAATTTTTATGATTCCACGTGTGATTTCCGATTTCGTGCCCTTCATCCGAGATGCGACGCAGGATCTCGGGGTACTTCGCGATGTGGCCCTTGCCCTGGACGAAGAACGTCGCGTGCAAATCCTCCTGCTTCAGGATGTCCAGCAGTCCGGGGGTCGTCAGGCTGGGGCCGCCGTCGAAGGTGAGGGCCACACACTTCGCCTTGCGGCAGTCGACGTTCCCGGCCACCGACCCCGATGCCTTGCCACGGGCGGCGCGCGGCGAGGTGTGATCGTAGGTCGTGACCGTCAGGCCCAGAATCAGCGCGACGGCCAGGACGGCGGCCACGGCTGTCGCGACGGCGATGAGTATTCGAGACCGTCGTATGCGCGTGTTGAGGGGCATGCGAGACCCTTCCCTGAATCGGATGGTTACTGGAATTGGTTCTTGATGACTGTCACGGCGCTCAGGTTGCTCCCGGCCCGTGAGCTCCGCGGTCGTCATGGAGAGAGGGATGCTGCTGAAGTGCGCAGAAGCGAGCCGGCAGCGCGGGCTCGCTATCGGTTTTGGGATCGCCTTCGTGAATTTCCTGACTGTCCTGCACGAGTCGGTTCGCAATGGTGAGGCGTGCACCCGCTTGAACGGCGGGAAGTCGTTGGGCAGGTAGAGGAATCCTGTACGAGTGGTCGAACCTGCTGAGCGGTGAGCGGATCGCTTCCGACCGGTCTCACCTCGCGTTACCGCGCGCGGGGGAAAGCGGGCTCCACAGCGAGGTCCTTCAGGCGCAGGTCAAGTGTCAGGCGATGCCTCAGGAGGCGTCCGAGCCGATGCTCCACCCTTGTGTGGACAAGCGCGGCCAGACCCAGCACGCAGATGACGGACAACGCCATCGACGGAAGCAGTCCCAGCTCCGGTACTGCCTTGATCAAGCCCTTGGCCAAGGGAATTCCGATGCTTTGGTGGACGAGGTAGAAGGGATAGGTGAGCCCCCCGGCGGTGACCAGCCACCGCCATTGCAGTCCCGCCAACGGTCCGACACCGGTCAGTGCCAGCAGCCCGAGACAGAGTGTGAGTACGGCCGCGCACACGGCCCAGGAGGGCCGGCCCTCGCTGCCGGCGGTGGTGGCATGGTCGACCACCCGGAATTCGAGCCGCCGCTGCTACCAGGCGGAGCCCGTCTATCGCGGCCAGGCGCGTCTGCCCTCTCTGCGGCCGATTCGAGTCGATGGACCCACTCGACCGGCTGTGGTCCGGGATCCGCAGTGCTGTGCCACGGCCCGGATTCATGCGGCGCGCTCCCGGTCCCGGGATCGGCCGTCGCGTACGACGATCTCGCGGTCGCAGTAGGCGGCGCCCCGTGCCGCGTGGGTGCGGGACATCGTCGAGCAGACCTGTCCGGAGTGCAGGGGCCGAACGTGGCCGAACTGCTCGTCGAAGGTCCGCTTCGGGTCGCAACCATGGTGCGGACCGGACTCCAGGAGGGTGTGGCCTATGGACATGCGCAGGACTATACACGGCAGGTATACATGCAATGTATACCTGCCGTGTATACGCGGTACCCGGTGCTTCCGTCCCGTGTCGTGCGCTCCGTCCCGCCGTCCACGGGCGAGGCGGCGCGGCCCGCGGACAGCGCGTGCGACACCGTTCACCACCGTGAGCGGCCGGTCTGCTGATCGACTGTGTCGGTGGTGGCTGGGACGATCGGCGCATGACGACGATCGACTGGGACTCCGCCGCCGATTCCTTCGACGAGGAGCCCGACCACGGGCTGCTCGATCCGGTGGTCCGGCACGCATGGGCGCAGCGGCTGGAGAGCTGGTTGCCCGGCGAGCGCTCCGATGTGCTCGACCTGGGATGCGGCACCGGAAGTCTGGCCCTGCTCGTCACCGGGCAGGGCCACCGCGTCACCGCCGTCGACCGGTCACCGCGCATGGTCGAGCAGGCGCGGGCCAAGCTCGCCGGGACGGGCGCCGAGGTGCTGGTCGGGGATGCGGCCCGACCGCCGGTCGGGAAGCAGCAGTTCGACGTGATCATGGTCCGTCATGTGGTGTGGCTGCTGCCCGACCCCGCGGCGGCCCTGCGCCACTGGTTCGGGCTGCTCCGGACCGGCGGGCGGCTGCTGATGATCGAAGGGGTGTGGGGCGGGGTGGGTCTCTCCGCCGATCAGCTGACCGGACTCCTCGCCCCGCTCACCGAGCGCATCCACCACGAGCGGCTCTCCGACGACCCGGACCTGTGGGGCAAGCACGTCGACGACGACCGCTACGCTTTGCTGGCCCGCGCCGAACCGCCGCACCGGCACACCGAGATCGTCGATGTGCATCTGATCCTCCGCCGCGGCCCCGACGTGCTGCTCGCCCGCCGCGCCGGTACGGGATACGCGGACGGGCTGTTCAACGTCCCGTCCGGGCATGTGGAGGACGGCGAGGACGTCCGCGAGGCGATGATCCGCGAGGCCGCCGAGGAGATCGGTGTCGAACTGGACCCGGACGAACTGCGGGTCGCCCTGGTCATGCAGCACCGCGGCCCCGGCGGCGCCCCCCGGACCGGCTGGTTCTTCGAGGCGGAGTACGACCCCGCCCGCCCGCCGTACAACCGTGAGCCGGAGAAGTGCTCCGGACTCGCCTGGTTCCCGCTGGACGCCCTGCCCGACGACATCGTCGCGTACTGCCGTGCGGGCCTGGACGGATACCGGGCGGGGGAGCGCTTCCTGATCCACTGGCACGAGGACGGCGACACCGTGGCCTACCAGCCGCACGGCATCCGCCGCGCGGTCCCGCTGCCATCGGGCGGGGCCCGCACCGGCGGGGTGCACCACATCGAGCTGTGGGTGCCCGACCTGGCGGCGGCCGAGGCGGGATGGGGCTGGCTGCTCGGCGAGCTGGGCCACGTGCCGTACCAGAGTTGGGAGCGCGGCCGCAGCTGGCGGCGCGGCGACAGCTATCTGGTGATCGAGCAGTCGGCCGATCTGGCCCCGGGGCCGCACGACCGGCTCCGCCCGGGTCTGAACCACCTGGCGTTCCATGTCCGGGACCGGGCCACGCTGGACGCGCTGGTGGCGCGGGCCCCGGACCACGGCTGGCGACTGCTGTTCCCGGACCGCCACCCGTACGCGGGCGGCGAGGGGCACTGCGCCGCGTATCTGGAGAACGCGGCAGGGTTCGAGGTGGAGCTGGTGGTGCGTTAGGGGGTGGCGCCGGACGGGCTCGCCGGGGCCAGCAGGCCCGCGAGCCCGCCCGCCAGGGCGAGGCGCTCCAGCTCGTCCAGTGCCTGGCGGGCGGCATCCGCAGCAGCCGGATCGCGTGCGGCCAGGCCGCTCTCCTCGAACTCGTCCTCGTCCAGTCGCAGTACGGAGGAGCCGTCGGCTGACACCCACAGGTCGAGATCCAGGTCCTCCACGAGCAGTTCCCCGTCGCGCAGCACGGCAGGCCGGGTGATGTCGCAGTACCAGCCCTTCAGCGTCCCCCCGCCGGTACGGACCTCCTTCACCGCGAACCACCGGTCACGCCAGTAGTGCTCGGTGAAGACATCGCCCGGCTCGAACCGTACGAAGCCGAAGTCGCGCATGCCCGGCGCGGCCCACGGGGCCGTCACCGTCACCCGGACGCCGTCGTCGCGTACGACGTCCGCCGGGTAGCGGATCTTCGTCCGGCCCGCCTTGACCAGAGCGACCTCAACCGAGCTTGCGTACATGCCGTACCTCCGTGGCGCAGATCCCGTAGCCGAACCATGTGTTGATCGCCAGCATCGGGCCGTTGTCCGCGTCGTTGCCGGTGTACGCGTCCGTGTAGCCGGCCGCGCGTGCCCGGTGCAGCGAGTCGTTCTTCGCGAGCTTTGCCAGGCCCCGGTTGCGGTAGGCCCTGCGGGTGCCCGTCATCCCCGACCAGTAGCGGGTCAGACCGTCGGTGTTCGCGGCGCTGAACGCCGCCACCTGGCCGTCCACCACCGCGACCGAGGTGAGCTCCCGGTCGAGACCGGGGTCGTTCCACGTGTGCTGCAGCCAGTCCTCGTAGTCCGCGAGCTCGGTCGGAGTGTCGCTCGGCTCGTCCGCCGTGCACTCGGCGTCCGCCTGGAAGAGCGGCCTCGGGTCGTCGGCGAAGTCGGCGGCCGTACGCAGCCGCACACCGGCCGGGGGCTCCTGGCGGGGCGGCAGGGTGCCGTGTGCCAGGTCGAGATGGAGGAAGTGCGCCGGGCGGCTCGGCGCGTAGCCGCGCTTCTCGGCGAAGGCCCGGCTCGCCGGTTCGTCGAGCACCCAGGTGTAGACGGCGACGGCACCCACGCCGGCCAGGTACTCCTCGGCGGTGCGCACCAGCAACGAGCCCGCCCCGCGGCCCGTCCGCCGGGGGAGCGTGTAGGGATTGCAGAAGCCCTGGCCGGGTTCCGGGCTGTCATAGGCGATACCGACCTGCGCGGTGCCGATGATCTCCCCGTCCTCCTCGGCGATCAGCAGCCGGTACCGCTTGTCGGGGTGGGCGGCCGTCTGCTCGAAGACGACCTGCTCGGGCGTGGTCACCATGTACGGGAGTGCGGCTCGCCGCACCCGTACCCAGGCCTCGGCGTCGGTGGGCAGGAAGTCGCGCACGATGACAGTCATGCGCCGGACGGTACGCGGCGGTCCGGCCCGGACGCCTCCGAATTTCCGGCGGTGGGGGAGAATCGGCCCGTGACCTTGAAGATCGCCATTGATCCGGACGCCGGCACCGCCCCGTACGAGCAACTGCGCACGCAGATCTCCGAACTGGCCCGGTCCGGCGAACTGCCCGTCGGCTACAGACTTCCGACCGTACGCGGCTTCGCCGAGGAACTCGGCCTCGCCGCGAACACCGTCGCCAAGGCGTACCGCGCGCTGGAGTCGGACGGGGTGATCGAGACCCGCGGCCGCAACGGTACGTTCATCGCCGCCGCGGGCGATACGGCGGACCGCAAGGCGGCTGCTGCGGCACGGGAGTACGCGGAGCAGGCGAGGCGGCTCGGGCTGTCCCGCGCCCGGGCGGCGTCGCTGGTGGAGGATGCGGTGCGGGTGGCGTACGAGGGCTGACAGGGCGGACCGGGGCCGTCCGGCAGCCGTTCTGCCATCGAGTGCCGGGCGGACCTGAAAGATGCCCTCGGACGCCGCACGTCCTCAAAGGTTGTCCCCGACTGCCCCGCACGGGCCCGACTTCAAGCCTGTCCGGCGACGGCGGAAACAGCTCAGAGGTACAGTCCCGCGTCCGCCCCCGCGTCCTGCTTCGGTACCGACGCCGGCCCGGTGCCGCGCCGCAGTGCGTACAGCTCGGCCAGCGTCGCGCCTTCCCGGCCGAGCCCCTCCTCCGTACCCAGCCAGGCCACTGCCTCCCGGCGGCTCAGTGGGCCCACCTCGATCCGGGCCAGGCAGCGGCCGGGCCTGACCACCGCCGGGTGGAGCCGTTCCAGGTCCTCATTGGTCGTCACCCCCACCAGTACGTTGCGGCCCTGGCCCAGCAGCCCGTCGGTGAGGTTCAGCAGCCGGGACAGCGCCTGGCCCGCCGTGTGCTTGGCCTCGCCGCGGATCAGTTCGTCGCAGTCCTCCAGGAGCAGCAGCCGCCACCGGCCCTTCGCCGTGCCGTCGTCCTCGCCGATCGCGATGTCCATGAGATAGCCGACGTCGTTGAAGAGACGCTCCGGATCGAGTACGCAGTCGACCTGGCACCA
The DNA here is from genome assembly GCF_042872425.1 of Streptomyces sp. NPDC005262. NCBI lineage: Bacteria > Bacillati > Actinomycetota > Actinomycetes > Kitasatosporales > Streptomycetaceae > Streptomyces > Streptomyces sp. NPDC005262. Next base: position 428,329 of record NZ_JBIAKK010000004.1, on the reverse strand, counting down.
GTCCCGCCAGGACCGCGCCAGCGTGCGCAGCGCCGATGTCTTGCCGGTGCCGGGCGGGCCGTGCAGCAGGAGCAGCCGGCCCGCGATGTCGTCCGGGGTCACCTTCATCAGCCGGTCCATGGCATCGGCCACCGGTGCCGTGTAGTTGTCACGCACCTCGTCCCATGTACCGGCGGCGATCTGCCGGGTGGTGCGGTGCGGTCCGCGGCGTGGGGAGACGTACCAGAAGCCCATCGTCACGTTCTCGGGCTGCGGTTCCGGTTCGTCCTGGGCGCCGTCCGTCGCCTGATCGAGGATCTGCTGCGCCAGCTCGGGGGTGGTCGCGGTGACGGTGACGTCGGCGCCGCGGTTCCACCGCGAGATGAGGAGTGTCCAGCCGTCGCCCTCGGCGAGTGTGGCGCTGCGGTCGTCGTCGCGGGCGGCGCGCAGCACCTTGGCGGTGGGCGGCAGCAGCGTCGCCCCGGACTTCACCCGGTCGAGGGAGGAGCTGTGCGAGTACGGCTGCTCGCCCGTCGCGAAGCGGCCGAGGAACAGCGCGTCGACGACGTCGGCAGGGGAGTCGCTGTCGTCGACGGTGAGCCGGATCGGCAGAGCGGCCTCAGGGTTGGCAGACATGGCGCCCATGATCCGGCACGGCGGCAGCCGGCGCACCCAGGTTTCGCCACCTCCCGTCAACCGGCCCGCACATGGGCCGTTCACTCCGCGGCAGCAGCTTTGTCCACCGGTGCGCAGGATGCCGGATTTCGGTGTGACCGAGCCTCAGGAGGCCGCCAGGAAGCGCTCATCCGATCGACTTGGCATGGACACTTCCGGAGCGGCGACGCTGCTGCTACCACTGAGTAGGCAGAGATCCTGCCGGTTCGGTCCAAGGGAGGTTCCATGAAAATGTCCAGACTTGTGGCGTTCTCGTCCTCGCTCCTGCTAGGTGCCGTACTCGCCCTGACCGGGGCAGCCACCGCGAACGCCGCATCGTCCGTCCAGGCCGTCGACTACGTCGCCCTCGGCGACTCGTACTCCTCGGGAGTCGGGTCCGGCAGCTACGACAGTGCCAGTGGTGACTGCAAGCGCAGCACCAAGGCCTACCCCGTCCTCTGGGCGAACGCCAACGCGCCCTCGTCGTTCGCCTTCACCGCCTGTTCGGGTGCCCGCACCGACGATGTGACGGCTGGACAGCTCTCCCCGCTCAACTCCTCGACCGACCTCGTCTCGATCTCCATCGGCGGCAACGACGCAGGCTTCGCCGATGTCATGACCACCTGTGTGCTCCAGTCTGAGTCCACCTGCCTCAGCCGGATCGCCACAGCCCGCAGCTACGTCGACACCACCCTGCCCGGCAAGCTCAACTCGGTGTACACGGCGATCAGGTCCAGGGCGCCGTCCGCCCATGTCGTCGTCCTGGGCTACCCCCGCTTCTACAAGCTCGGCGGCAGCTGCATCGCCGGTCTGAGCGAGACCGAGCGCTCCGCCATCAACAGCGCGTCCGACTACCTCAACGCGGCAACCGCCAAGCGTGCTGCCGACCACGGCTTCACCTTCAGCGATGTCGCCGGGAGGTTCACCGGGCACGAGATCTGCTCGGGAAGCGCATGGCTGCACAGCGTCAACTGGCTCAACATCGGTGAGTCGTACCACCCCACGGCCTCCGGACAGTCGGGCGGCTACCTGCCCGCCTTCAGCTCCGCCGCCTGACCGGGCGGACCGCCCGGGTCAGTCGTCCGCCGGGTCGGAGGCCCCGTTCGACGGGGTCTCCGTCCGGCAGGTCACCGAGAACTCCACCCCGTTCGAGGTGACCGCGACCGGACTCCTGACCTCCAGCGTGATCGTTCCGTGGTACGTGGCGTCCTGCTGGTACGTCAGTTCCGTGTGCGACACCTGCTTCGCGCGACCGTCGCCGGAACCGAAGGACAGCGACTGCCAGCCGGGATCGGAACTCGTACCGTCCTTCAGCACCCACCGGTACTCGACCACCGCCGGTGTGCGCCCCACCGTGACGGTCGCCTCGACCGCAGGCGCCGAATCGTGCGGGGGAGGACAGCTGCCCTCGTAACTGCCGCGCACCGAGGTGAGATAAACCGTCACGGTCTGCGGCGGCGGCTTGCTCGTACTGCTGTGGCTGCTTCCGCCGCTCACGGCCTCGCCCGCGGTGCCGCCGTCGCCGGTGGAGCTGCTGCCGCCCTGCGCTCCGGCGGATCCGGACGCCTCCTGTGCGGCGGGCTCCGTGTGCGGAGCGCTGCTGGTCGCACCCGGGCCGCTGCCCGCGGCGCCTTCCGTGCCGCTGCCGTCGCCCCGGTCCGCAAGCGTCCAGATGATCCCGCCGATCGCCAGCAGCAGCACCGCCACGCCCACGGCGAGCAGTGCGACCGCCCGGCGCGGCGGCCCGGCGGGGGTGACTTCCGCCGTCGTGGACTGGTCAGGGGAGGGTGGCGGGGGTACGGGAAGTGGCGCCCGGGGTGTGATGGTGCCGGCCGTCGTCGTCGGCCCGTACGGATCCGGCGTACCCGCCCCGATGGCGCGCGGCGCCCCGCCCGCCGCGATGATGCGCAGTTGGTGCTCGGCCTGTTCGGCGGAGAGCCGCTCGGCGGGATCCTTGCGCAACAGCCCCTCGACGACCGGGCCGAGCGGGCCGGCCCGCCGGGGCGGCGGCAGCTCTTCGTCGACCACCGCCCGGAGGGTGTTCAGCGGTGTGTTCTGACGGAACGGGGAATTGCCCTCGGTCGCGGCGTACAGAAGCACTCCGAGCGACCACAGATCCGACTCGGGCCCCGGCGTGCGCCCCAGCGCGCGCTCCGGTGCGAGGAACTCCGGCGAGCCGATCAGCTCGCCGGTCATGGTGAGTGCGGACGTCCCCTCGACCATGGCGATCCCGAAGTCCGTCAGCACCACCCGCCCGTCGTTGGCGAGGAGCACGTTGCCGGGCTTCACGTCGCGGTGCAGCACGCCGGAGGCATGGGCGCTGCGCAGCGCGGCCAGCACCTCCGCACCGATGCGCGCGGCCCGCTGAGCGGGCATCGGCCCCTCGGCGTCCAGTACTTCGGAGAGCGCGAGTCCCCGGATCAGCTCCATCACGATCCACGGGCGGGAGTCCTCGGTCGCCACGTCGTAGACGGTCACCACATTGCGGTGCGAGACCCGGGCCGCCGCCCACGCCTCCCGCTCCAGGCGCGCGTACAGCCGTTGTACGTCGGAGGAGGCGAGCCCCGACGGGGCGCGGACCTCCTTCACGGCGACCTCGCGCCCCAGCACCTCGTCGCGCGCCCGCCACACCACCCCCATCCCGCCCTGGCCCAGGTGTCCCAGCAGGCGGTATCGGCCCGCGATCAGTCGGTCGTCGCCCGGCACTTCGCTCACGGTGATCCCCCATCCGCAGGAGTGGCGGCAGCACAGCGGAAACCTCTCCACGCTAGCTCAGACCGGCCCGTTCCAGACCCCCTTGCGCAACAATCCGCCGCTGCGGTGCAACAGCTCCCGGTCTGTCCAACTCGCCCTGGAATCGAGCGAATTATGAGCCCGGTCGTCAACCTCCGTATGTGTGTGCTCAATCCGACGCCCGGGATACACGAGTGTCATAGTGGGGGGATAGGGTTAACCTGCCCGGGCCGGGTGCCCTCGTACGGGTGGGGAGTGACATGGAACAGATAGCGATGCGCAGCAGGCCGCGTGTGCCTGCCATCACATGTGGGAGCAGTGCGACCAGTTCGCGCCTCGACCGCCATCTCGCTGTGCTCGGCGGTCCCGCCGTCCCGCAGCGCGAGACCGCGGAGGCGACGCTGCTGATGCTCGAGCTCACCTCGCGCGACGCCTCGCACACCCGCCGGAGCAAGAGCGCGCGTGTCTCGCTCTTCGCGCCGCTGCGGCGACTGCGACGCTCGCTCTTCGGCGGCCGCCACTGACCCGACGGCCCGTCACCACCGGCCCCTGACCGATCGCTCGTCCCCGACTGATCCGGCCCACCGCTCGGGCCGCTCAGGCGATCACACCGTCCCGGCGCAGCGCTGCTCCCTGCTCGTCCGTCATCCCCGCGGCCCGCAGCAGCGCTTCGGTGTGCTCGCCGAGCGCCGGTACGGTCCTCGTTCCCGGCTTCCGCCCCCGGTGCCGCCCCGCCCCGGCACCGTGATCGATGGCGGCACGGTTCGCGCGCATGCCCGGATGGTGTGCCAACACCATTCATCCCGGCGCCTGTTCGCCGAGTCGATGCCACGCCCGTGGTGCGTCGTACGGGCCGATGGCGGGTGTGCGGGAGCCCGTGTACGTAACAAGTTTTTCGTCCCGAGTTGTTGACGTCGAAAACTTCCAGGGCCAGGGTGCTGATCGTTTGGCACGTACACGGCACCTCACCCCCGGAGGCGTACATGTGTGACCTGCACGATCAGCACGAGCACGCGCACGAAGCGGCCATGGCGGCCGGTCCGGTCCTCAGCCGGAGGCGGATCATGCAGATGCTCGGTGCGGCAGGGGTGACCACCGCGGTGATGGCGGCCGACGCCGACCCGGCGATGGCCGCGGCCTCGGAGGCGGCCGATGCAGCGACGGGCGACGGTTACGAGGCTCCGAAGGGACTGACGCAGGACAGCCCCGCCAAGCAGGCGGCGATGGGCTGGATCGACGGCAACAGCGGTCGGATCACCGGGCTCAACGCGGAGATCTGGGACCACGCCGAGCTCAGCCTGCGCGAGTGGAACTCCTCACTGGCCGAGGCCGAATTCCTGGAGAAGGCGGGCTTCGACGTCGAGTTCGGCACCGCGGGCTTCCCGACCGCGTTCACCGCCACGTTCCGCCACGGCAGTGGCGGCCCGGTCCTCGGCTTCAGCGGGGAGTACGACGCGCTGCCCGGCCTCTCGCAGAACAAGGGCGTCGGCCACCACGACCCGCGCGAGTACATCCATGACCCGTTCGCGCCCGGTTACGGCCCCGGACACGGTTGCGGGCACAGTGCGCTGGGAACGGCCGCGGCGGCGGCCGCGGCAGCCGTCGCCCAGGCCGCGAAGAAGCACCGGCTTCCGGTCACCGTGAAGTTCTTCGGCTCGACGGCCGAGGAGGCACTGATCGGCAAGACGTACGCCGTCAGCAAGGGCGTGTACGACGGCCTGGACGCCTTCCTGGACTGGCATCCGTCCACGGCCAACGCCACCGGCTGGGGCACCACCACCGCGATGACGGCGGTGACGTTCACCTTCCTCGGGGTCGCCGGACACGGCGGCACCCCGCTCGGCAACAAGAGCGCGCTGGACGCCGCCGTGATGATGGCGACGATGTCGGAGTTCCTGCGCGAGGAGAACCTCGCCCCGTCGGGCCGGCTCCACTGGGTGATCAACAACGGTGGTGACATCCCCAACGTCACCCCGGAGATCGCCGAGATCTCGTACTACGTGCGCGAAGGCAGCCCGGCCCGCGTCCAGGTGCTGCTCGACAAGGTGATCGCGGTCTCCGAAGCGGCGGCGAAAGCCAGCCAGACCACGGTCGGACACCGGATCACCTCGGCCTGCTGGAACCAGCTGCCGTCGAAGTCCTTCGCCGAACTGTTGCACGAGAACATGACGCAGATCGGTCCGCCCGCGTTCACGGACGAGGCGCACGCGTTGGCGAAGGAACTCCAGGAGTCACTCGGACTGCCGGCCGCCGGCATGCACGACAAGGTCGGCGCACTCACCCCGCCCAACCCGGTTTTCATGGGCGGCGGTTCGACGGATGTCGCGGACATCAGCTGGAATGTGCCGACCGTGTCGATGGGCGCGGCCCTGGCCCCGATCGGCACCAAGATGCACACCTGGTCCACGGCCGCGTGCGCGGCCGCCGCTCCCGGTCAGGCGGCGGTGCTCGCGGCGGCGAAGTATCTGGCGGCGACCGCTGTCGACCTGATCACGCAGCCGGAGCGACTGAAGGCGATCAAGGCCGAGTTCGCGGAACGCACCAAGGGACTGCGGTGGAAGACGGCGCTGCCGGACGGCTACGAGCCGCCGATGTACGAGCCGCCGGCCTGGTTCCTGCAGAAGACCGGGCAGAAGTGGCCGCCGAAGAACATCACCTGGCCGCCGAAGCGGGTCGTGTCGCACGAGAAGTTCTCCTCGCTGGGACCGGAGCTGATACCGCAGAAGTGACCGGCGGGCGCCGGAGCGTGTCCGCGACAGGCCCCGGCGTCACGGAGCCGGGTGTCGCCCCCGGACGGCGGGCACGGTGCCGGCGGTCGGGCAGGCACCGGTGCGGGTCACTCGCCGCCGCGCGCATGGCGCCGTACGGTCAGCGGTACGAAGACCAGGAGCAGCACGGCCGACCAGGCGAGCGTGCCCGCCACCGGGTGGGCGACCGGCCAGGCGGCGTCGGCGGGCGGTGATGCGTTGCCGAACAGGTCGCGGGTGGCCGCGGCCATGGCGCTGATGGGGTTCCACTCCGCGACCGTCCGCAGCCAGCCCGGCAGGTTGTCGGTCGGGATGTATGCGCTGGACAGCAGCGGCAGGACGAAGGTGGCACTGCCCAGTTGGCCGGCCGCCTCCTCGTTGCGGATCAGCAGGCCCAGCCAGCAGCCCAGCCACGACGTGGCGAACCGGAGGAGCAGCAGCAGTCCGAAGGCACCCAGGGCGGCGAGCGGGCCGCCCTCGATCCGCCAGCCGACCGCGAGCCCGACCAGGATCAGCGGGAACATGCCGCCGGCCGTGGTCAGCAGATCGGCTGCGGTCTGGCCGAACGGCACGGCGGGCCGGCACATCGGCAGAGTGCGGAACCGGTCCATCACCCCGCGGTGGCAGTCCTGCGCGGACTGGAACATCCCGGTCATGATGCCGTTGGCCGCCGTCGCCGCGAGCAGACCCGGCACCAGGAACGCGCGGTACTCCTGGCCGGGCACAGCCAGGGCGCTGCCGAACACGTAGCCGAAGAACAGCAGCATCGTGATCGGCATGGTCTGGGTCAGGATCACCACGCCCGGGGCTGCTTTGATCCGCTGCAGATGGCGGCCCAGCACGGCCAGGCTGTCGGCGACCGGGGTGCTCGTGCCGGGGCCGCTGCGCTGCTCATGGGCCAGTACGGCGCTGCTCATGCTGCTGTCTCCTTCAGGGGCGGGGAGGTGCGGCCGTCGCCGCGGCCGGTCAGGCGGAGGAAGACCTCGTCGAGCGTCGGCGGGCGCAGGCTCGCATCGATCAGCGGTACGCCGGCCGCGTCGAGTTCGCGGACGATACGGGGGAGGGTGAGCGTGGCGTCGGTCGCGACGGCGCCCACGGTGCGCCGCTCGTGGTCGAGCACCGGTTCGGCGCCGGTGAGCTGGTCGAGGACAGCCGCTGCCGGGATCAGCGCCGATGCCTGGGGGACGACCACCTCGGCGTACGAACCGATGAGGGCCTTCAGCTCGGCGGGGGTGCCGCGGTGGGCGGTCCGGCCCCGGTCGATCAGCACGATGTCGTCCGCCAGCTGATCGGCCTCCTCCAGATACTGCGTGGTGAGCAGGACGGTCGTGCCCCGGCCGGCCAGTTCGCGTACCGCCGCCCAGATCTGGTTGCGGCTGTGCGGGTCGAGTCCGGTGGTCGGCTCGTCCAGGAAGAGCACCCTCGGCCGGGTCAGCAGGCTGGCGGCGAGGTCGAGGCGGCGGTGCATGCCGCCCGAGTAGGTGCGGGCCGGGCGGTCGGCGGCGTCGGTCAGCTCGAAGCGTTCCAGGAGCTCGTCGGCGCGGATGCGCGCGGCATCACCGCGGAACCGCAGGAGCTTGGCGAAGAGCCGCAGGTTCTGTCGGCCGGTGAGCTCGCCGTCGACAGAGGCGTTCTGCCCGGTGACGCCGATCGCCGCGCGTACCGAGGCCGCCTCGCGCACCACGTCGTGCCCGGCGACCCTGGCGCTGCCGCTGTCCGGGGCTGTCAGTGTCGTGAGCACCCGGACGGCGGTGGTCTTGCCCGCGCCGTTCGGCCCCAGTACTCCGCAGACGGCGCCTTCGGCGACAGCGAGATCGAGTCCGCGCAGCGCATGGACATCGCCGTAGTGCTTCTCCAGACCTTCACTAAGTACAGCGTACGTAGTTGTCATGCGGCTCACCGTATCGCACTACGTACGGTGTACGTAACTAGGATGGTGAACGAGGTGATGATCGATGGTGGGGCGACCCGCTGTACCCGAAGTGATCTGGGCGCGCCCCGAGCGTGCGGGCCGCGGCCCCAGGCCCGCGTTCAGCCGCGCCGACATCGCGGCAGCCGCCGTCCGCATCGCCGATGCGGAGGGCTTCGACGCGGTGTCCATGCGGAAGGTGGCGGCGGAGCTCGGCTGCGGCACGATGTCGCTCTACAACTACGTGCCCCGCAAGGAGGACCTGTACGAGCTGATGCTCGACGCGGTCAGCGGCGGGTACGAGTACCCGGAGCCGTCCGGCGACTGGTGCGCGGACCTCATCGCGCTGGCCCATCAGGCCCGCGAGATGATGCACCGCCACACCTGGGTGCCGCGGCTCATGTCACCCGTGTACGGCTTCAGCCCGAACGCGCTGCGGTATCTGGAGTACACGCTCAGCTGCCTGGACGGGGTCGACGCACGGTTCGGCGAGAAGATGGAACTCATCGCCATGGTCAACGGCGTGGTGACCACCTATGTGGCCAACGAGATCGCCACGGCGGAGCGCAGCCGGTCGCTGCCCTGGTCCGAGGAGCAGGAGCACGCCGCGCGCACCGGCTATCTGATCAGCCAGATCGCGACCGGGAAGTATCCGCGGATGGCGGCGGGATTCGCCGAGGACCCCGGACCGATCGACCTGGACGGTGTCTTCGACCGGGCGCTGCACCGGGTGCTGGACTCGTTCGACCGGTAGCGCGGATGCGCGCCGACGCCGTCACAGCAGCGCGAACTGCCCGTCCGGCCCCTCCTCCTGGTGGTCGAGCACCGACGCGGGCCGGCGCGCCGTCGTCGCGACCGGCAGGACGCCGGCCGCCGCCAGGTCACCGGTGGTGAGCTGCGGACCGTCGGTCAACGCCTGCTGCCGGGGCCGGAGTTCGGTGAGCAGCGCCAGCACGGTGATCAGTTCCAGCAGCTCCGAGGTCCACTCCTGGGGCCAGCCCCGGGGCCGTATCGCCTCCAGCCCGTCAGCCGCGTCCGCCGAGGCCCGCCGCCCGAACCACAGCTCCAGCATCCGCACCCCGCCCACCCGGAACTCCCAGGCCCCCGCCGGTACCGGCGAAATGCGTCCGGTACCCAGCAGGAGCGCCTCGTCATCGGGGTCGTACTCCAGCGTGCCCGGCGCGGCCGGTACCGCGGCCCGCACATAGGGGCGCCGTCCGCCGGGCAGCCGGGGGCGCTCCCCGCCACGGGCACCGCGCAGTTGCAGCCGCAGCAGCTCCCGCCCCAGCTCCACCCCGGCCCACCAGCGTGCGGTGTCGGCGGGCAGCGGTACCACGCAGCCGGCGGGGGAGTGGCGGGCCGCCGTGACGGTCCACGCCAGCACGGACTCCGCGGTGACCGCGTCACCGTGCCGGGCGCGCAGCAGCCCGAGCAGACCGGGCGCCAGATTGGGTTCCAGTCCACCGGGCCGCCGGTAGAGCGGCCGGATCCGGCCGGGGCGGCCCGCCGGGGAGTGACCGTCGGGCAGCAGTGCGGTCACGGACAGGGCGGCACCGGCGTCCTGCGGTACGTACCCGTGCTCGACGGCGAAAAGCTGGTGGCCGTCGGCGACCCGCCACAGTTCCGGGCGGGCGGCGTCGATCAGCCGGTGGTCGGGGATCAGCCACTGCTCGTCGAACGGACCGTGCAGGATCCGTACCGGCTCGGGGCAGGGGCCGGACTCCCGGGCGAACCGGGTGGTGGAGCCGGACTGTCCGGGCAGCACCGCGACCGGAGTCTGCGGGTCACGCGAACGGGTGGGCCTGAAGAGCCGTTCGCGCTCGGCTCCCTCGGCGCGCACCAGCCGCGCCCAACGGGCCTTGAGGGAAGCGGTGTCCGGAGCCGTCACCCACTGGCGCCCGGTGCGCAGGGGTCGTACGGACCATGGCATGAGGTCGTCGAGCAACGGGATGTCGTCGTCCCCGCCGGCTCCGGCGCCCGCCCGTGCTGCCACCGTGTCGTCCTCCCCGTCGCCACGTCTGCCCGCCCCAGGCATCGTAACGGCGTGACGCGGGAGGGTGGCCGGTCAGTGTGCTTCCACAGTCACCGAGAAGGAGAACCGGTCACCCCGGTACCGGATCTGTGCCACATCCACCACCCGGCCGCTCTCGTCGTACGTCACCCCCGTGTAGAAGAGGATCGGGCTGAGCAGTGGGACCTGCAGGATCTCGGCGGTGGCCGGGTCGGCGAGCCGGGCCTCGACCGTGTCCGTGATCCGCGCGATCCGGATGCCGACGCGGTCGCGCAGCACCTTGGTCATCGGCCAGCGTTCGAGATCGGCGGTATCGAGCCGGGCCGCGACCTCGGGATGCACGGCGTTCTCCGCCCAGTTGGTGGGCTCACCGCTGTCGTCGTCGCAGCGCAGCCGCCGGTAGCCGACCACCTCCGTGCACTCAGGGAAGTACTCCACGAGATCGCCGGTCAGTGCCAGCGGACCATGGCCGAGAACCGTGGTCCGCTCGCCCGACTGCTGGGCGACGATCGCGTCGATCGAGCCGAGCAGCCGCACCGGCGACACCCGCCGGGCGCGCGGCTCGATGAAGGTGCCTCGCCGCCGGTGTCTGCTGATCAGCCCCTCCGTCTCCAGCTCCTTGAGCGCCTGCCGCATCGTGAGGACGCTGACGCCGTAGTGCGCGGCAAGCTGTTCCTCCGTCGGCAGCCGCAGCGAGGCGTCCTGGGCGCGGCCGAGTATGGAGGCGCGCAGGGACTGCGAGACCTGGTACCACAGCGGCAGTTTGCGGTTCAGCACCAGCGAGTCGGGGGCGAAGGCCGTCACCTGGGGCGTCTGGGGCAGTTGAGGCACCTGGGTCACCTGGACTCTCCGTACTGCGACACTGCGGACGCGACGAGCGGGGGCTGGAAAGGGCGGCTTCGCCCAGGATCTTTCGTTTGGATCAGGCTGGATCAGGGAGCGGGGTCCGGTGCGTGCAGCTGCAAGGCGGAGGAAGGAGCCCACGCGGAGCGTCGGCGAGTGACGACAACGCGGCAGATGTGCGTGCCGGGCCCCGCGAGCCCAGCATGATCCAAACGAGAGGTCCTAGGGCCGGAAGTTGCGTTCGAGACCCTGCCACACGTCGTCGTACCCGCGCTGCAGATGGTCGGCGGTTGCCGCCTGCCCGGTCGCCGTGACCGGCCAGCGGGTCTCGAACATGAAGGCGAGACCGTCGTCGATCTTCTGCGGCTTCAGCTCCGCGGCGCTCGCCCGGTCGAAGGTCTCCCGGTCCGGCCCGTGCGCCGACATCATGTTGTGGAGCGAACCGCCGCCCGGCACGAAGCCGCCCTTGCCGGCCGTCTTCGCGTCGTAGGCGCCCTCGATCAGCCCCATGTACTCGCTCATCACATTGCGGTGGAAGTACGGCGGCCGGAACGTGTCCTCACCGACCAGCCAGCGCGGCGCGAAGACGACGAAGTCCACACCGGCCAGACCGGGGGTGTCGGACGGCGAGGTCAGCACGGTGAAGATCGACGGGTCGGGGTGGTCGTAGCTGATGGAGCCGATGACATTGAAGCGGCGCAGGTCGTAGACGTACGGGGTGTGGTTGCCGTGCCATGCGACCACATCGAGCGGCGAGTGGTCGTACGTCGCGGACCAGAGGTTGCCGCAGAACTTGTTGATCACCTGGACCGGACGGTCCTCGTCCTCGTACGCGGCGACGGGGGCGAGGAAGTCCCGGGCGTTGGCAAGGCCGTTGGCGCCGATCGGTCCGAGGTCGGGGAGAGTGAACGGCTGACCGTAGTTCTCGCAGACGTAGCCGCGGGCGGAGTCGTCCAGGAGGTCCACGCGGAAGCGGACGCCGCGGGGGATCAGCGCGATGTGTCCGGGGTCGGCGCGCAGCAGGCCCAGTTCGGTACGGAGCAGCAGGCCGCCGCGCTCCGGGACGATCAGCAGTTCGCCGTCCGAGTCGCTGAACACCCGGTCGGTCATGGCCGTGTTGGCGTGGTAGAGATGCACCGCCATGCCCGTGCGCTGGCCGGCGTCGCCGTTGCCGCCGAGGGTCCACAGGCCTGCCAGGAAGTCCGTACCGGGCGCGGGCTCGGGGAGCGGGTCCCAGCGCAGCCGGTTCGGATCGGGGACGGACCCGGTGAAGGGGGCGGTGCGCACCGCGCCGTTGTCGATCCGGGCGAACGGCGGGTGGGCGGCCGAGGGACGGATCCGGTAGAGCCATGAACGGCGGTTGTGAGCGCGCGGTTCGGTGAAGGCCGAGCCGCTCAGTTGCTCGGCGTAGAGCCCGAGGGGCGCTCGCTGCGGCGAGTTGCGGCCGTGCGGCAGCGCCCCCGGGACCGCCTCGGAACTGTGCTCGTTGCCGAAACCGGGGGAGTGCGCAAGCGCTTCCGCCGTCTTCCTCGCCTGCTCGATGCCGCTGGTGCCGCCCATGCCGCGCTCCCGGTGCCGAAGAAATCCTATGGACCACCGTAGGAATCAGATCGGGGCACGTCAACGGGGGCGCGGCGGCGGCGCGCCGCGGAGCCGGGGCGGGGTGTGCAAGAAATCATTCGGTCCGTCGCACATAGGGGGTCCAAAAGCTGAACAATGCTCTATTTTCTTGCACGTGTCGTGGACACGAAGACTTCTCCCTTGCTGGGCCGGGAGAGCCCTGCGAGGTCACTGCGTATCGCGTCGGCGTGGATGCGGTGATCGCTACTCGAAGATTCCTGGTGGTAATGAGTACGTAAATGTGCAGGTCGTCAGTGGTGCGGAGGCAAACTCGTGCAGTGTCGTTCAGGTTGAACGGGGTATCGATGGCGGGTGCTAGCTTCGCGTTCATGAGCGAGCAGGTCGTGGGGAAAAGGCAGTTCGGGCACAAGGCCCGGCTCGTGCTGCCTACTGTCTTGTCGTTCAAGATTGATGAGCAGGCGCATGCCGCCCGGGCGATGTGGAACCTTCTCCATGCCTGGTGGCTGATGATGCCGGGGGAGAAGCGGACTCTGGCCAACGCGGACGCTGCGATACGCCAGGCGCGCAAGGACATGGAGTTCCTCGCGGTTCGGCAACTGCCCCTGCTGGTCCTGATGATCGCGTACACCATCGGCGGGCTGACCCTGCTCCTCGCCTGACCGCAGGTGCGCACCCGCCCGTCCCGCAGAGGAGAGCCACGGCATCATGGAGCCCGTGCCCCATGCGAATGCGAACCTCCGCCGCGCCCCCGTGCAGCAGCGCAGTGCCGAACGCCTCTCCCGGATACTCGACGCCTGTGCCGAACTTCTCGACGAGACCGGTTACGAGCAGCTCTCCACCCGGGCCGTCGCGGCCCGCGCGGAAGTCCCGATCGGCTCCGTCTACCGGTTCTTCTCCAACAAGCGCGCCCTCGCCGACGCGCTGGCCCGGCGCAACCTGGACAGTTACGCGGAGCGCATCACCGGCCGCCTGTCCGCCATCCCGGCCGCCGACTGGCGCAGCGCCATCGACGCCGTGCTCGACGAATACCTCGAGATGAAGCGCTCCGTCCCAGGCTTCGCGCTCGTCGACTTCGGCGCTCCGGCCCCCGTGGACGATCCGGCCTCCGACGCCAACCACCGCGTCGCGGACCGGCTGACCCACCTGCTCTCCGGCCATCTGGGGCGCACCCCTGACGAAGATCTGCTCCGGACGATCCTGGTCTGCGTCGAAGCCGCCGACGCGCTCCTCCAACTCGCCTTCCGGAACGAGCCGTCGGGCGACCAGGCCATCGTTGCCGAGACCCGTGTCCTGATCCAGGCGTACCTGGCCCGGGTCCTGGACTGAACCCGGCACCGCAGGGCACCTCACGGCAGCGCAACCCACCGCACCGCACCCCCGCTTCGCGGAAATGCGACGAGGTCTGCCGCCCGGCAACATCGTCGTGACAACACCTCCCCGCCATGCGTACCGGTCGGTATGCTCGGCCGTGCTTGCCCGCGTCTCCGCTGTCGCCGCCCCGGGGAGGGCCCATGCCGCACGACTCCAGCAGTTCCCGCGAGTCCCGCACCGCCCTGCGCATCTGCCCCCTGTGCGAAGCCACCTGCGGACTCACCCTCACCATCGAGGGGACGCGGGTCACCGGCGCCCGCGGCGACCGGGACGACGTCTTCAGCCGGGGCTTCATCTGCCCCAAGGGCGCATCCTTCGGCGGGCTCGACACCGACCCCGACCGGCTCCGCACCCCACTCGTCCGCAAGGACGGCGTGCTGCGGGAAGCCAGTTGGAGCGAGGCGTTCGACGCGATCGCGGCAGCCCTGCCCGCACTGACCGAGCAGCACGGGCAACAGTCCGTCGGTGTCGTTCTCGGCAACCCGAACGTGCACACCATGGCCGGCGCGCTCTATCCGCCCACCCTGCTCGCCACGCTCCGCACCCGGGCCCTCTTCACCGCGAGCACCCTCGACCAGATGCCCAAGCATGTCTCCAGCGGACTGCTCTTCGGCGACCCGAACGCCATCCCGGTGCCGGACATCGACCGCACCGGTCATCTGTTGATCCTCGGCGCCAACCCGCTCGAATCCAACGGCAGCCTCTGCACGGCCCCCGACTTCCCCGGCAGGCTCAAGGCGCTGCGTCGTCGCGGCGGCACCCTCACCGTCGTCGACCCCCGCCGCACCCGGACGGCCCGCCTCGCCGACCGGCATGTCGCCATCCGCCCCGGCGCCGACGCGCTCCTGCTCGCCGCGCTCACCCAGGTACTCTTCGAGGAGAAGCTCACCGATCCCGGTACGCTCGCCGACCATCTCGAAGGGCTCGACGAAGTAGCCGAAGCCGTACGGGACTTCACCCCCGAGGCGGTCGCCGAGGCGTGTGACGTGGACGCCGCGACCATCCGTACGATCGCCCGGGAGCTGGCCGCCGCCCCCACCGCCGCCGTCTACGGGCGCATCGGCAGCTGCACCGTGGCGCACGGAACCCTCGCCAGCTGGCTCGTCGACGTCCTCAACATCCTCACCGGCAACCTCGACCGCCCCGGTGGGGCCCTCTTCCCGCTCTCCGCCACCGCCCGCTCGCCCCGGCCCGCCGCCCCCGGCAAGGGCTTCGCCGTCGGACGCTGGACGAGCCGGGTCGCCGGGCACCCCGAGGCCAAGGGCGAACTGCCCGTCGCCGCACTCGCCGAGGAGATCGAGACCCCGGGGGACGACCGGATCCGCGCCCTGATCGTCCTCGCCGCCAACCCCGTACTCTCCGCACCCGACGGCGACCGCCTGGACCGGGCACTGACCGGGCTGGACTTCATGGTCAGCGTCGACCCGTACCTCAACGAGACCTCGCGCCACGCCCATGTGGTGCTGCCCCCGCCCCCGCCGTCGCAGAGTGCCCACTTCGACTTCGCGTTCAACGCGCTCGCCGTACGCAACCAGGTCCGCTACACCCGCCCCGCCGTCCCGCTCGACGAGGGCCTCCTCGACGAGAGCGAGATCCTCGCCAGGCTCGTCCTCGCCGTGTCCGGGATGCGCGGAGCCGACCGGTCCGCCGTGGCTGCCGTGGACACCATGATCATCGACCGGGCGCTGACCAAGGCCGTCGCCGATCCTCTCTCGCCCGTGCACGGCCGCACCCCCGCCGAACTGACCGCCGCGCTCACCGGCCGCACCGGGCCGGAACGCCGTCTCGACCTGATGCTCCGCCTCGGCCCGTACGGCGAAGGCTTCGGCGCCGACCCCGACGGCCTCACCCTGGACCGGCTCCTCGCCCATCCGCACGGCATCGATCTCGGCCCGCTCCGGCCCCGCATCCCGCAGGTCCTGACCACCCGCAGCGGACGCATCGAGCTCCTCCCCGCGGTGATCGCCGCCGACCTGCCGAGGCTCCGCGCCGCGCTCGCCGACCGGCCGGGAGCCGACTCGCTCGTCCTCGTCGGCCGCCGCCATCTGCGCTCCAACAACAGCTGGATGCACAACGTCGCCTCGCTCGGTGGCGGCTCGAACGTCTGCACCCTCCAGATGCATCCGGCCGATGCGGCCCGGCTCGGACTGGCGGACGGCGCCCCCGCCACGATCACCGCGGCCGGCGGCGCCCTGACCGCGCCGGTGGAGATCACCGAGGGCATCCGGGCCGGAGTGGTGAGCCTCCCGCACGGATGGGGACACGACCGGCCCGGCACCCGGACGTCCGTCGCGTCCGCCGTCCCAGGAGTCAACGTCAACCAGCTCCTCGACGGCACCCTGCTCGACCCGCTGTCCGGCACCGCCGTCCTCAACGGCATCCCCGTCGCGGTGGCGCCCAGCACCTCACCAGGGCATTGACCTGGGGTTTTGCTCGTATTGCTCACATGTCAACGTCTTGTTAACGCACCAGGACGCGCCCTAACGTCATCCGGACCGCCGACTCCGGTGGGAGTTCAAGGGTGAACGATAGGTATCCCACATGCTGACAATCCTCGGCTTTGCCATGATTGCGACCTTCCTGGTCCTGATCATGATGAAGAAGATGTCGCCGATCGCGGCGCTGGTCCTGATCCCCGCACTGTTCTGTGTCGCCGTCGGACAGGGCGCCAAGCTCGGTGACTACGTGATCGACGGCGTGGGCAACCTGGCCCCGACCGCCGCGATGCTGATGTTCGCCATCGTCTACTTCGGTGTGATGATCGACGTCGGCCTCTTCGACCCGATCGTCCGGGGCATTCTGCGCTTCTGCAAGGCTGACCCGATGCGGATCGTCGTCGGTACGGCGGTGCTCGCCGCGATCGTCTCGCTGGACGGCGACGGCTCCACCACCTTCATGATCACCGTCTCGGCGATGTATCCGCTCTACAAGCGCCTGAAGATGAGCCTCGTCGTGATGACCGGTGTCGCCGCGACGGCCAACGGTGTCATGAACACCCTTCCCTGGGGCGGCCCCACCGCCCGCGCCGCCACCGCGCTCAAGCTGGACGCGGGCGACATCTTCGTCCCGATGATCCCGGCGCTCGGTGTCGGACTGCTCGCGGTCATCCTCCTGGCGGTCGTCCTCGGCCGGCGCGAGCGCAAGCGGCTGGGCTTCCTCACCCTCGACCAGGCCGTGGTCCAGGAGCCCGAGACGGTCCTCGTCGGTGCGGGCGGCAGCGACCGTACCCGTAAGACCTCCGACGGGGCCGGTACCGGCGCGGACGCCGAGCCCGCGGCGGCGGCCCACGGCGAGGCGGACGACGACGAGGGCTTCAAGGGTCTCGACCCGAACCGTGCAACCCTGCGGCCCAAGCTCTACTGGTTCAACGCCGGGCTGACCGTCGCCCTCCTCACCGCGATGATCATGGAACTGATGCCGATCCCGGTGCTCTTCCTGCTCGGCGCGGCTCTCGCCCTCACCGTCAACTTCCCCCACATGCCCGACCAGCGGGCCCGCATCGCGGCCCACGCGGACAACGTCCTCAACGTGTCCGGCATGGTCTTCGCCGCCGCCGTATTCACCGGTGTGCTCTCCGGCACCGGCATGGTGGAGCACATGGCGGACTGGCTCGTCGGTGCGATCCCGGACGGCATGGGCCCGCACATGGCGATCATCACCGGCATCCTGAGCGTCCCGCTCACCTACTTCATGTCCAACGACGGTTTCTACTTCGGCGTCGTCCCCGTGCTCGCCGAGGCCGGCGCCGCCCATGGTGTCTCCCCGCTGGAGATCGCCCGCGCCTCCCTGGTCGGCCAGCCGCTCCACATGTCGTCCCCGCTGGTCCCCGCCGTCTATGTGCTCGTCGGCATGGCGAAGGTCGAATTCGGCGACCACACCAGGTTCACCGTCAAATGGGCCGCGCTCACCTCACTAGTGGTGCTCGGCGCCGGCCTCCTCTTCGGCATCATCTGATCCATGGCCGACACGGAAGAGCCCGGCAGGAGCTGGCTGCTGCGCCTCGTCATCGCCTTCGCCTTCGCGCAGGGGGCGGTGTCGATGGCGCGGCCCGCCGTCTCCTACCGGGCTCTCTCGCTCGGTGCGGACGAGCGCGCCATCGGCGTGATCACCGGGGTGTACGCACTCCTCCCGCTCTTCGCCGCCGTTCCGCTCGGCCGCCGGACGGACCACGGCCGGTGCGCACCGTTGCTGCCCCTCGGTGTCGTCCTGATCGCCGGCGGCTGCGCCCTCAGCGGTACGGCGGGCTCGCTTCCGGCGATGGCGGCGTGGAGCGGTGTGATGGGGCTCGGGCACCTCTGCTTCGTGATCGGCGCCCAGTCGATCGTCGCCCGTCAGTCCGGCTCCGCCGAACAGGACCGGAATTTCGGCCACTTCACCATCGGCGCCTCGCTCGGGCAGCTCATCGGGCCGATCGCCGCGGGGTACGTCATCTCCGAGCGGGACGGCGCCCTGGCCCGTACGAGCGCACTCGCCCTGGTCGTCTCGGCGGCCGTCGCCGCCGCGTCCTTCGTCTCGCTCTGGCGCATCGAACACCGCACGGCACCGGACGCCCGCGCGGCGGCCCGGGCCGACAAGGTGCCCGTCGGCCGGATCCTGCGGACCCGCGGTGTTCCGGCCGGCATCTTCATCAGCCTCGCCGTGCTCTCCGCGACCGACATTCTCACCGCCTATCTGCCCGTCGTCGGCGAGCACCGCTCCATCGCCCCCGCCGCCATCGGGCTGCTGCTCAGCCTGCGGGCCGCCGCCACCATCGCCTGCCGCCTGGTGATGACACCGATGCTGCGCCTTCTCGGCCGTACGGCGCTGCTCACCACGACCTGCCTGCTGGCCGGCCTGCTCTGCGCGGGCATCTCCCTGCCGGTCCCCGTCTGGGCACTGGCCACGATGCTCGCCCTGCTCGGCTTCTGTCTCGGGGTCGGCCAGCCCCTGTCGATGACCACCGTCGTCCAGGCGGCCCCGGCGGAGGCCCGCTCCACCGCGCTCGCCCTCCGGCTGACCGGCAACCGGCTCGGCCAGGTCGCGGCCCCCGCGTCCGCCGGTGTGATCGCCGGAGTGGCGGGCACCGCCGCGCCGTTCGTGATGCTGGGTGCGCTTCTGCTCGCGGCGGCGGGGCTGGGGATGCGCGGCGGGCGCGCCCGGACCGCCGATGCGACCCCGGCCGTTCCCGCACCCGCACCCGTTCCCCGGTCCGAACTGCCCGCCGTGAACCGGAATCGCACCTGACGCTTGCGGCTCACTCACCCCAGTACTGCGCAACCTTTGCACGAGTCATTCCCAGCACCCCGGGTAGTGGGCTAATTTCAGCGCGTTGCAGCCGCTCCCCACCGCTTCACCTCACCATCCTCCCGGGCGGACCCACATGACTCGCGCCATCTCACTGCACAACGTCAGCAAGGCGTACGGACGGACCCAGCGTGCCGTCGACCGCTTCTCGCTCTCCATCGACCCGGGCGAGTTCGTCGTCCTGCTCGGCCCCTCGGGGTGCGGCAAGTCGACCGTGCTCCGCATGATCGCCGGCCTGGAGGAGATCACCGAGGGCGAGCTGCTGCTCGACGGCGAACCGGCCAACTACCTGGCGCCCCGCGAGCGCGGCATGGCCATGGTGTTCCAGAACTTCGCGCTCTACCCGACCATGACCAACCGGGCCAACATCGGCTTCCCGCTGAAGCTGGAGAACCCCGGCCAGGACCACACGGCTCGCGTGGAGAACACGGCCAGGATGCTCGGCATCGAAAACGTCCTCGATCGTTACCCGGGTCAGCTCTCCGGCGGTGAGCGCCAGCGCGTCGCCATGGGCCGGGCCATCTCGCGCCGGCCCACCGTTTTCCTGATGGACGAGCCGCTCTCCAACCTCGACGCGAAGCTGCGCAACCATCTGCGAGCAGAAATCTCGCTGCTGACCCGGGAGTTGGGCGTTACCACCGTCTATGTGACGCATGATCAGGCCGAGGCGATGTCCCTCGGTGACCGGGTCGCCGTGATGCGCGGCGGACGGCTCCAGCAGGTGAGCCCGCCGCGCGAGGTCTACGCCCTGCCGGAGAACGTCTTCGTCGCCGCGTTCATCGGCACCCCCCGCATCAACCTTCTCCAGGCCGTCGTCCACGCACCCCTCGAAGGGCGCATGTCGATCGACCTCGGCCGCCAGCGGCTGCCACTGCCCGAACCACTCAGCCCCGACCACCAGTTGCTCCGTATCCAGCAGGGCCGCCAGATCATTGTGGGACTGCGCTCGGAGGCGGCCAGGATCGCCGCGCCCAGCCAGGCCCGCCCCGGCGAGGTCGCGCTGAGCGGCATCGTCGAACACGTCGAGTACCAGGGGCACGAGGCACTGGTCCACCTCAACACGGGCTCGCAGCCCGCAGTGGTGCCCGACCTCGAATCGGCCCGTCCCGACAGGGCGGCCCAGCGCCGCCGCCGAGCCGCCGGCAGCAGCGGCTTCGGCGGTGGTTCCGGTGGTGGGGTGGGCGTGCTGGAACGGCTGAGGGAGCGCGCCACCGGCCACATCAGCGGCCCCGTCGTCGCCCTCGACGAACCGGAACCCGACCGTGGGCAGCCCGCCACCCGTACCCCTGACCGGCCCGCGATCACGGCCAGCGACCTGGTCGTCCGTACCGGCCCCGACATGCGGCTGCGCATCGGTGGACAGGTCCCGCTCCTGGTCGACCTCGCGCATCTGTACGTCTTCGACCACTACGGCCGCCGGATCTGCCCCCTGCCCAAGGATGTCCCCGGACTCGACGTCTAGGACCCGACGCCTGGAAGATGCCGGCACGGTCCCGCCGTGCGACCGGAAGCGTGCCGGGCAGGGCAGGACTGCGCGGGCACCCTCCACGGGTGCCGGGCAGCGGTCGAACGCGGCGTTGACCTCAAGTCCGGTGGAGGCCGTACGGTCTTCTTATGAGCATGGAAGCCACCGCCTGGACGCAGCTGCACAACGTCATGAACGCGCAGCAGGACCGACGCCCCTTCGACCGGAACACCCTGCGGCGCATCGCCGCGTTCGCCCGCCCGCACCGGCGCCGGGTCGCCCTGTTCCTGGTACTGAGCGTGGCGACGGCGCTGCTCGCCGTTGCCACCCCGGTGCTGGCCGGCAGCGTCGTGAACGCGATCGTGACCGGCAAGGAGGCGGGCACCGTCACGCGGCTGGCCGTGCTCATCGCTGTGATCGCCGTCGCGGAGGCCGGACTCGGGCTGGTCGGCCGCTGGCTGTCGGCCAACCTCGGCGAAGGGCTCATCCTCGATCTGCGGACCGCGGTCTTCGACCATGTGCAGCGCATGCCGATCGCCTTCTTCACCCGCACCCGCACCGGCGCGCTCGTCAGCCGCCTCAACAACGACGTCATCGGCGCCCAGCGCGCCTTCAGCAACACCCTGTCGGGTGTCGTCAGCAACGTCGTCACCCTCCTTCTCACTCTCGGCGTGATGCTCAGCATCTCGTGGCAGATCACCGCACTCGCGCTGGTCCTGCTGCCGGTGTTCGTGCTGCCCGCACGCCGGATGGGTGTGCGGATGGCGAGACTCCAGCGGGAGGCCGCCGCCCACAACGCGGCGATGGGAACCCGGATGACCGAGCGCTTCTCCGCGCCCGGCGCCACCTTGATCAAGCTCTTCGGCAGGCCCGCCGACGAATCCGCGGAATTCGCCGCCAGGGCGGGCAGAGTGCGTGACATCGGCGTCCGTACGGCCATGGCCCAGTCCGCGTTCATCACTGCGCTCACCCTCGTATCGGCGCTGGCACTCGCCCTCGTCTACGGGCTCGGCGGCTACTACACACTGCGTGGTCAACTGGATGCCGGAGCGGTGGTCGCTCTCGCACTGCTGCTGACCCGGCTGTACGCGCCGCTGACCGCCCTCGCCGGGGCGCGCGTCGAGGTGATGAGCGCGCTCGTCAGCTTCGAGCGGGTCTTCGAGGTCCTTGACCTCAAGCCGCTCATCGAGGAAAAGCCGGACGCGCGGACGGTCCCGGAGGGGCCGGTGTCCGTGGAATTCGACGACGTACGCTTCGGCTACCCGTCCGCCGACAAGGTCTCCCTCGCCTCGCTGGAAGACGTCGCCACCCTGGACACCCGCGGTGGCGCCGAAGTGCTGCGCGGCGTCTCCTTCCGCGCCGAACCCGGCCGGACCGTGGCACTCGTCGGATCGTCCGGTGCGGGCAAATCGACCATCGCGCAGCTGCTGCCCCGGCTGTACGACACGGACGAGGGTTCCGTGCGCATCGGCGGCATCGACGTACGCGACCTGTCCGCCGATACCCTGCGCGACACGCTCGGCATGGTCACCCAGGACGGCCACCTCTTCCACGAGTCGGTCCGCGCCAACCTCCTCCTGGCCCGCCCCGAAGCCACCGAGGAAGACCTCTGGGACGCTCTGCGCCGCTCCCGCCTGGACGGCCTGGTCGCCTCACTCCCCGACGGGCTCGACACCGTCGTCGGCGAACGCGGCTACCGCCTCTCCGGTGGCGAACGCCAGCGGCTGACCATCGCCCGGCTGCTGCTGGCCCGCCAGCGCGTCGTCATCCTCGACGAGGCCACCGCCCATCTCGACAACACCTCCGAAGCGTCCGTCCAGGAGGCACTTGCCGAAGCCCTGCAGGGACGCACCGCGGTGGTGATCGCCCACCGGCTCTCCACCGTACGGACGGCGGATCTCATCCTCGTCGTGGAGAACGGACAGATCGTGGAGCGGGGCACCCACGAGGAACTCCTCGCGGCCGGCGGCCGGTACGAGGAGCTGTACCGCACCCAGTTCGAGCGCCCGGGTGCGGAGCCCGCGGAGTTCGCCTGACCGGCCGAGCCGCCGGTTCCGTAGGTCAGCCGGGGAATCCCGGACGGGTGGTCCAGTCCGCCCCGGCTGCCTGCATCACCGTGAACGCCCCTGCCGGATAAGGGAGTTCCTCGGCGAGGGCGGCGGCCCGGCCGAACTCCTCGTGCGCCTCCTGTGCCCGGCCCAGCGTCGCCAGTGCCGCCGCGTGAACCGTACGGGCGTCGGTCAACGACAACTGTTCGCCGGCCTTTTCGGCGCGCGCGGCCTCCTCCTCCGCCAGCCGCGCCGCGCGCTCAGGACGTCCTGACAACAGCTGCGCCCACGCCAGCAGTGCGGCCGCACCGGGACCGCTGTCGTCGGCCGGCAGCGCCAGAGCCTCCCGCGGGTGGCCTGTGCGCACCAGGAGTTCGGCCTGCGCCGTCCGTACCTCGTACACCGCCTGCCGGTCGCCCTGCGCCTCGGCCACCCCCGCGGCGCGGGCCAGGAGATCCGCGGCGCCCGGTTCGTCGGTCCTCATCCGGAACCGGGCCAGTGCCGCCAGCGCGTACGGGGTGCACCACGCGGACTGCCCGTCGGTCTCCCGTGCCGCGGCCTCGGCATGCTCCCGCGCCTTCGCGAACTCCCTCAGCAGCAGGTGGAGTTCGGCGAGGTTGGCCCGTTCGAAGGCGACCGCGGTCGGGTCGCCGGTGTGCTCGGCGAGCCGCTGCGCCCGTCGGCCGAAGGAGACCGCCTCGGCCAGCCGGCCCGATCGCCGGGCATGCTCGCGCAGTACGGAGACGACGGTGGCCAGCAGCTCCTGGTCGCCATAGGCCTCGGCATGCGGCAACGCCAGATCAGCCGCCTCACGGGCCTGCGCGAACCGGCCCGCGAGGCCGAGCGAGGTCGCCTGCATCCCCAGGGCGCGGGCCAGCAGCCCCCGGCGTCCGCTGCCCGGGATGGCGTCCGCGGCGTCCTGTGCGGTACGTGCCGCGGTGTGGGCCGACGCGTACCGGCCGGTCACGAACCGCAGGACCGCCGCCGCCAGATGGTGGGTCGCAGCGGCCAGCGGCAGGGTGCGCGGACCGGGCGGGTAGGTGCGCAGCAGCTCGTCGCCCTCGTCGGTGCCGCGGTACTTCACCAGCACCTCGGTCAGCCGGGCGGCTGCCAGCACCTGACCGTCCTCGTCGCCCCGCCGGACCATGTCCTCCAGCGCCTCGCGCAGCACCGTCGCCGCCTCCTGGTAGCGGGCCATCCGGCGCAGCACGACGGCGCGATCGATCCGGGCCTGCGCCGCGTCGGAGGCCAACGCGTCGAGCCGGGCGGTCAGTTCGGTGTAGTAGCGGTCCGCGGTGTCATTGGCGCACAGGGCGGCCGCCCGCTCGGCCGCCTGCCGCAGGTAGTGGGTGGCCCGGGGGTCGTCGGCGCGGGCCAGATGTGAGGCCAGGGTGTCGACGGCGTCCGGCCTGCGCCGCAGCACCGCTTCCGCGTAGGCCGAGTGCAGCTGCCGGCGACGGGCCGCGGACAGTCCGTCGTAGCAGGTCAGCCGCACCAGCGGATGCCGGAACGCGAGACCTGGCAGTGGCCGGCCGCCGACCACGACGGTCCGCTCAGCCACCACCGACGCCGCGACCGCCGCGTCCACGGCATCCGTCGCCTCGGCGGACGACAGGGGCGGATGCAGCCCGTGCTCGGCCATGTCGAGCACCTCGGACAGTGCGGCGCCACCGCCTGCCACGGAGACGGCCTCCACGACCCGCCGCGCCGCAGGCCCCAGCCGTGCCAGCCGCGCCGCCACCAGCTGCCGCACGCCCTCCGGCGCGCTGAGCGCGGCGGGGTTCGCGCCCTCGTGGACCGTCCGGGCCAGTTCCAGGGCGAAGAGGGGGTTGCCCAGTGACAGTTCCCAGACCCGGTCGAGCCCGGTCGTGGCGCCTGCGTCCGCCGCGATCGCCAGACACTGCGCACGGTCGAGCCGCCCCAGCTCCAGAGTGCGGGCCAGCCCTTGACGCACCAGACCGTCCAGCGCGGTGCGCCTGGGATCCGCTGCCGTGAACTCCTCGGCCCGGTACGTCACGGCGAACCGCCAGTCGGCGCCGATGGCCACCGCCCGCCGGGCCAGATGGCTGAGCAGCTGATACGTCCCCGAGTCGGCGGCATGCAGATCGTCCAGCACGAGCAGCACCGGCGCGGCGGCCGCCAGATCGCCGAGCAGCCCGGCCGTCGCCCGGAACAGCCGGTCGCGCTGCTCCTCCGGACTGCGCTCCGCACCCGCGTCGATCTGGCCCAACGAGGGGAGCAACGGAGCGAGTTCAGGGTATTCGCCGCCGATCCTGGCCCGTTCGGCGGACGGCCGGTCGGCCATCCAGGCGTCAAGTGCCTCGACGAAGGCCCCGTACGGCGTGTGGCCCTCGGCGTCGTGGCCGGCGCCCCACAGCACGGTCGTCCCGTCCTCGGCCGCCCGCCGGGCCGCCTCCGCCGTCAGCCGGGTCTTGCCCACCCCGGCCTCGCCGCCGATCAGCCGTACCGGCGGACCGTCGTCGGACAGCAGCACATCGAGCTCGTCGGTGCGGCCGCGCAGCGGCGGACCGGGCGGGGTGCGTATCGCGGCCGGAAGCACGGGAGCGGAGACGGCGGGCAGCACCGTCGTGGCCGCGTCCAGGGCAAGCAGATGCAGCTGCTCGGTGGCCGGCCCAGGGCGCACGCCCAGCTCCGCGTCGAGCGCTTCCCGGCACAGGTGGTACTGGCGCACGGCCTGGCGTCGCAGGCCTTGGCGCAGATAGGCGTCGATCAGCACCCGGTGGGCACGCTCCTCGGCCGGCGCGGCGGCCACGGCGCGCAGGGCCACCTCGGTGGCCGGCTCGGTCTCGCCGTCCGCGAGATGGGCCTCGGCGAGCGCCAGCCGCACCCGGTCGCACATCGCGGAGAGCTCCTCGCGCCGGGCCTCGGCCCAGGGCGCGTACCGGTCCTCGGGCAGCAGCTCGCCCGTGAACGCGGCGAGTGCCGCGGTCAGCGCCTCCGTCGAACCCCCGGCCAGGGCTTGTTCGGCGAGGTTCTCGGCCTGATCGGCGTCGATCACCACCGTGTGCGGATCCAGCCGCAGCAGGGTGCCTTCGCCGGTCAGATAGGACGAGGAGGCGCGGGGGGCCAACTCCGGCTCGATGGCGCGGCGGGCGGCGTGCAGGGCGACCCGCAGACTGCCGAGCGCGGCCTGGGCGTCGGAGTCCGGCCAGCAGATCTCCATGGCCTGCTCGCGGTGGAGGCTGTGGCCGGGGGAGACTGCGAGGAGTTTCACGAGGGCGCGGGCGCTGGGGCGGGGCCATTTGTCGGCGAGCGCGGGCCCGCCGTCGCGAGTCACCCGGAACCCGCCGAAAAGGTGCAGTCGCAGCAGTGGGGGAGTGGGCTCCGTGTTGTGGTTCGTGTCTTCCGCACCCATAGGGGCGCACTTTAACCGCCTTCTTCGGACGCGCCGCAGGCCCCCCGAACGGGCGTCCGAGGGGCCTGCGGGGACGGGTGTCCGTCAGGAGAGCGTGGACACCGTCAGCTGGGAGATGGCGGTGAACTGCTGCAGATACCGGCCGCCCAGCAGTTCGGTCATGCGGTCGAAGCCCGTCTCGTCGAAGCCGAGGTTCACGAGTTCGTCGACGCCGTCACCGTCCAGGTCGCCGGCGAAGTACTCCCTGGCGCCGAGGTAGCCGTTGTGGCCCACGTCGTCCGGGTAGTTGTCCTCCGCAGTCAGAACGGACGGGTCGTACAGGTACGCGCCGGACTGGGCGCCGCCGACGAGCATCCGCCGTCCGCCCGGACCGGTGAGGAACCCGCCGGTCTCCACCGTGGGCAGCGTGTAGAGCCGGTGGTCCTGGCCACCGGCCGCGTACGTGCGGAACGACGCGGTCCCCGCGAGGACCAGCCCCTCGGGCCCGGTGAAGTAGCTGCCCACGCCCCAGGGGCCCCCGGCGACGCCGTGGTGGAGGACCTCACCGGTGCGACTGTCGCGGATCTCGACCACGGCGCGAAGGCCTGAGGCGTCCGGCGCGCCCTCGGCCGTCGCCGAGGTGGCGGAGAACCAGGTGTAGACGACCGCGTGCCCGTCGGCGTACGGGATCTCCGGAGAGGTGAAGACACCGTGGTTCAGACCGGCGCCGTACAGCTTGCCGTCCACGCTCTCGGCCGGGGCCTTGGGCGCGGCGGTCCAGCGTACGGTGCCCTTCTTGGCGTCCAGCGCGACACCGTCGACCGTGGGCGACTCCTTCTCGATGGAGTCGGTGCTCGAGTACTGCGCGTACACCCGGCCCTCGCCCACGGCGGGGTCGCCGAACACGACGCCGCCCGCGCTCGCGGGCGCCGCGTACGTCCACAGTGCCGAGCCGCTGCCGCGGTAGGCCCGCAGCTTGTCGGTCGGCACGACGATGTCGGCGCGCTTGTCGCCGTCGAGGTCGGCGACCGTCACGGAGCGGACGAACTGCCCGTTCCCGTCGATGCGTTCGATGACCTTGCCGTTGCGTCCGTCGATGACCGCGACGGCCGTGTCGGCGGCCACCACGAAGTCGGCGTGGCCGTCGCCGTTGACATCGCCCTTCTCGATCCGGTGCACCTGCCCCGGCACGGTGGCCTTCCACAGCAGCTCGGGCTTGCCCGACGTCAGCGACGGACCCGAGTACGCCCACACGCCGTCGGACTTGCCGCCGACGACCAGGTCGTTCTTCTTGTCGCCGTCGATGTCGGCCGACTGCGCGGACCACAGGTCGCCCTGGAGCGGCAGAAGACTCTGCTGCTTGCCGTCGGTGAGGCCGTAGGTGCGGATGTTCTGGTTCTGGTCGACGGTGCGGACGTGCCGGCCGGTTCCGTCGCGGTAGACCTGGTTGAACATCGGCGAGGCGCCGATGCCCTTCTCCTGCCAGCGCACGTCGCCGCTGCCGGCGAACACGGTGAGCGAGGCGTACTGCCCGCCGCCGGGGTTCTCGGCAGTGTTCATGCCGGTGTCGTCCTGGGCGGCCGTCACGAGGTTGCCGTCGACGACTTCGAGGCTCCAGGCGCTCGGCCCGTCGTGGCTGTTGCCGGCGTCACGCTTGACGGTGTGGGACCACAGCACGCTGCCGGGGTCCGTGCCGTCCACGACCCGCACGGTGTTGGCATTGAGCCACAGTGCCGGACTGAGCGTGGACTCGCTGACCGCGTACTCGGGCTTCCTGTCGCCCCGCAGATCCCCCATCGTCATGTCGATGGGCAGTGCGTTGATCCGGGTGTCCAGCGTGGTGCGCCTGCCGTCGGCGAGGGAGTAGGAGTCCAGCTCGTACTTCACGCCGTCGGTGGGGTCGGACTGCTCCAGGGCCACGAGCCGTCCGCGCGCGGTGTCCAGGTGCAGCTGACGCGAGTAGAGGGCGCTGTCCGTCTGCCACTTGACCGTGCCGTCCTCGGTGTCGAACACCAGGGTGCGGCCCCGCCCCGCCGCGGTCGCGGTCTTGCGCTGGTTGTACGACGCGGCGACCAGTCCTCCGCCGAGGTCCTCCAGAGCCCCCCACGCCGTGCCGGCGCGTACGCCTGTGTCGTACGTCCAGGTGGCGGACGGGGCCAGGGCCCCGTCGGCGTACGAGAAGCGGATGCCCGAGACGGTGGCGGTGGCGGCGGCCGGGGAGTTGAGGTTGTAGTACGGCGCGTCCGCGACGACCAGCGTCCTGCCGACGAGCTTCACGTTGTAGGCGTACGCGTACAACTTCGACCACAGCGTCCTGCCGGTCCTGCCGTCGAGGACCGTGACGAAGGTGCCGTTGGCCAGCGAGGAGCCGGGAGAGGTGAACGGGCGGTACGGGGACACACCCACGCTCGCCGAGAACACCACGTCGTCCACGCCGTCGCCGGTCAGGTCGCCGGTCACGTACCCCTGGCCGGACGCGGGCGTGAACGGGCTCACCGCGTTGTAGCCCATGACGATGCGCGCGGGGTAGGGCTCGGTCTGCCACGGCCGGGAGTTCTTGACGCCCCAGTCCGCGTACAGCGAGGCGTTGTCGCGCCGCCACAGGGCCGTGCCGTCGGCCTTGCTGCGCTGGACACTGCCGAGACTGTGGAGGGTGAAGTAGTCGCCGCCCTTGCCGCCGGCAGGGACGGTGGCGGCGAGTCCGCGCACTCCTTCCACCGTCGACTTGGGGGAGACGGTCACGGCATCGTCGGCACCGGCGTCCGTCCCGGTGCCTTCGTCGAGGTGGGAGCCCGAGCCGTGGTCCGAGTCCTGGCCCGCCCCGGAGGCGCCGGAACCTTCGGCCGCGGCCTGCGGGTCGACGCTCTCGCGATCGGCCTCCGCGTAGGCGTCGAGCCGGGCGTGATCCGCCAGCTGCTCGGCCTGGCTGTCGGTGAGGGTGAGCAGGCTGCTGCCGTCGTCGGCCAGTGCGGGCGGCGCGGCGCTCAGCGCCAGACCGGCCGCGACCAGTGCGGAGGCGAGTCGCAGCGCTCGTCGGGAGTCGGTTCTCATCACTTGGTCCCCTGCGCGATGCGGATGGCGGACCGGTCCTTGAGGACCGGCTGGTCGAAGGAGTACTGGAGGGCGTCGGTGCCGGCCTGGTTCTCGATGCCGACGGTCGCGCCCGCGCCGTTCTCGGGCGAGGCGGTGGACAGGCCCTGGTACTGGAGGGTGACGGCGCCGGTGGCCTCGTCGAAGACGGCCTCGAAGGAGACCCGGGCCGAGGTGTTGCCGACGAAGGCGGCATCGTTCCAGACGACCGCGAACCTGCGGCTGCCCGCGCTGCCCGTGGTCGCCGTCTGCACGCTGGACTTCTTGTCCAGGGTCAGGTCGTCCCAGAAGGCGGCCACGGTCCCGTTGGGCTTGTCGGCCGACGGCAGTGCGACGTTGTCGTAGTCACCGAGCCGTGGCTCCAGGAAGTTGATCAGGCCGTTGGTGGTGACGCTTGCGCTGGAGTAGGAGACGCCGTACAGCTTCACCGGGAAGGGCAGCGCGATGGTCCTCGCGTCCTCGTCGCCGCTCAGCGCGACCTTGCCGCTGCCGCTGATCCAGGAGTACGTCGCCGGGGTGCAGCTGTTGCCTGCGGTGTCGCTGCGGGCGGGTGCCCGGGCGGTCAGCGACTCGGCACCGTCCACGGTCAGTTCGCCGCTGTAGGTGCCGTTGCACAGCACGGGCGCTGCGGGCGTGGCGGTCAGGGTGTACGAACCCTCGGCCACCTTCGGCAGGTCGAAGTGTCCGGCGGCGTCCGTGGTGACGGAGGCGACCGGAGTGCCGACGACCTGGACGGTGGCCTTGGCAAGGGGCTTTCCGGTGACGTCGAGGACGGTGCCGGACACGGCGTGCGAGGCGACGGCGTCCATCGTGAAGTTCTTGGTGACCTGCTCGCCGGTGACGACCGTGACACCGGACTCGGTGCCGTTCGCGTAGCCGTACCCGCTGAGGGCGAAGGCGTACGAGCCCGCCGGCAGGGTCAGCCGGTAGGAGCCGTCCGCCGAGGTCGTCACGGAGCGGGTCGAGGCGGATCCGGAGGCTTTCACGGTGACACCGGAGAGTGCGGAGCCGTTCGCCTTGTCCGTGATCTTGCCGGTGACGACGGCCGCCGTGTGCGGGGCTGCGTCGACGGAGGCGTAGATGTCGAGCTTGCCCTCGCCCCAGACGTTGTTCAGGCCGGCGGTGCCGCCGCAGTGCGTGTCGTCGACATCGCGCGCACCCTCGTCGAGAAGGGCGCGGGTCGCGTCGATGTCGCCGATGAGGGAGGGGGCGGACGACCACAGCAGAGCGACAGCGCCCGCGACGTGCGGCGTCGCCATCGACGTGCCGGATATCGACCTGTACGTGTTGCCCGGCCAGGCGGAGCGGACGTCGACACCGGGCGCCGAGATGTCGGGCTTCGTCGAGCCGTCGAGCCTGGACGGGCCGAAGCCGGAGAAGCTCGCAATCTTCCCGGCCGAGTCGTAGGCGCCCACGCCGTACGCGGGCGCCTGCGAGCCCGGCGCGTGGCCGGTCGAGCAGGTCACGCCGTCGCCGTCGTTTCCTGAGGCGAACGCCTCGAAGATCCCGGCCGCGTTCCACGCCTCGACGATGTCCTGGTAGAAGGTCGTGTCACCGCCGCCCCAGGAGTTGTTGACGATGTCGGGGGCGAGGTCGGGACGCGGGTTCTGACCGGTGTGGTCGGTCGGCGCGAGGATCCACTGGCCTGCGGCGAGCAGCGAGGAGTCCGAACAGGAACTGGACTCGCACCCCTTGGCGGCGATCCACTCGGCGCCGGGCGCGACACCGACGCCGCCGGCGCCGGCCATGGTGCCCATGGTGTGCGTGCCGTGGCCGTTGTTGTCGCAGGGCGCCGACGTCGGGCACTGGCCCGTCGGGTCGTACCAGTTGTAGTCGTGTGTGAAGGAGCCGTCGCCGTTGTTGCCACGGTAGTTGCCGACGAGCGCCGGGTGGTCGTACTGGACGCCCGAGTCGACGTTGGCGATGACGATGCCCTCGCCACGGTCGTCGTACTCGTCCCAGACCTGGTCGGCCTTGATGTCCTGGACGCCCCACTCGACGGCGGTGGGTTCCGCGTCGGTGGCGGCGTCGGTCGACCTCGACTCGGCCCGGTCGAGTTTGTAGGTGTGCTCCTTGACGATGCTCGCCACGTCAGGGCGCTTCGCCAGGGCGTCGACGAGGTTCTCACCGCCGGTCACCTCGAGCGTATTGGCGATCCAGTACGACCGATAGCCGACCTTCTCCTTGTCGAGGAAGGACCGCAGCGGCTTCTGGCTGTTCCTCGCCCCGCTGCGCAGTGCGGCGAACGCCGACTTCGCCTTGGCCGCGTGGGACTTCTTGCCCTTGGCCGCGGACAGGTCCGCCTGGCTCCTGAGGACGACGAAGAAGGTCGACTCCTTGCCCTTCGCGACGGTGTCGAGAACGGCGGGGTCGACCTTCGCGGTGACGGGGCTCGGGTCCGCCGCAGACCGTGCGAACGCGGGTGCGGGGCCGGACAGTGCGGCTGTGGCCGTGATCGCGGCCGCAGCCCACACGGCGGTTCTGCGCCGCGGGGATCGGGGCAGGTGCATCGGAGTGCTCCTCCATGGCTGGTACGGGGGAGCCCGCCGCGGTCCCGGGACCAGGGGGTGGGTACGGGAGGAGGCGGGCTGATCCGGGACGCTAGGAGGAGGCTGTTACTGGTGAATTACTGAACTGCGTGGCGAAGCCCGGGTGAACGGGCCGGCCGCACGTGACCGGCGTCTCTGGCGCCCAAAAACTAACGCCGCTAGTTTGGGGTGCTGACGACATCGGCCGTATCCATGTCCGGGAGGAAATGCCATGAAGGCCCACGACGGTATGTACATCGGCGGGGAGTGGCGCCCCTCATCGGGCGCGGACACGATCGCGGTCGTGAACCCGGCGGACGAGCAGGTCATCGCCCATGTCCCGGCCGGAACGGCCGAGGACGTCGACGCCGCGGTACGGGCCGCCCGGGCCGCGTTCCCCGGCTGGTCCGCCACCCCGCCCGCCGAGCGGGCCGCCCGGATCGCCGCCCTGCGCGATGTCCTGGTGGCCCGCCAGGACGAGATCGCCGCCACCGTCACCGCCGAACTCGGCGCACCGCTCCCGTTGTCGCAGGCGGTGCACGCGGGTGTGCCGGTCCTGGTCGCCGGTTCGTACGCGGAACTTGCCGCGTCGTACCCGTTCGAGGAGAAGCACGGCAACTCCACCGTCCTGCTCGAGCCCGTCGGTGTCGTCGGGGCGATCACCCCGTGGAACTACCCGCTGCACCAGATCGTCGCCAAGGTGGCTCCGGCGCTCGCGGCAGGCTGCACGATCGTCCTCAAGCCCGCCGAGGACACCCCGCTGACCGCGCAGCTCTTCGCCGAGGCGACCGAGGAGGCCGGCCTGCCCGCCGGTGTCTTCAACCTGGTCACCGGCCTCGGCCCGGTCGCCGGGCAGGCACTCGCCGCGCACGAGGACGTCGACCTGGTCTCGTTCACCGGCTCCACCGCCGTCGGGAAGCAGATCGGTGCCACCGCGGGCGGCGCGGTCAAGCGCGTCGCGCTGGAGCTCGGCGGCAAGTCCGCCAACGTCATCCTGCCCTCGGCGGACCTGGCCAAGGCCGTCAACGTCGGCGTCGCCAACGTGATGTCCAACTCCGGCCAGACGTGCAGCGCGTGGACCCGGATGCTCGTCGACGGCGAGCGGTACGAGGAAGCCGTCGCGCTCGCCGCCGCGGCCGTCGCCAAGTACGTGCCGGGGGAGCGGGTCGGCCCCGTCGTCAATGCCAAGCAGCAGGCCCGGGTGCGCGGTTACATCGAGAAGGGCATCGAGGAGGGCGCCCGGCTCGTCGCCGGTGGCGCCGAAGCCCCGCATCCGACCGGCTACTACGTCAGCCCCACCGTCTTCGCCGACGTCACCCCGGAGATGACGATCGCCCAGGAGGAGATCTTCGGCCCGGTCATCTCGATCCTGAAGTACGAGGACGAGGACGACGCGCTCCGGATTGCCAACGGCACCGTATACGGGCTCGCGGGCGCCGTCTGGGCCGCCGACGACGCGGAAGCCGTCGCCTTCGCCCGGCGGATGGAGACCGGACAGGTCGACATCAACGGCGGCCGGTTCAACCCGATCGCCCCGTTCGGCGGCTACAAGCAGTCCGGCGTCGGCCGCGAGCTCGGTCCGCACGGCCTCGGTGAGTATCTCCAGACCAAGTCCCTCCAGTTCTGAACCGTCCCCGATGCACCCCCGATCAGCAAGGAGCCGGTCCGTGGTCCGCGCCGCCGTACTGCCCGCCGTCGGAGCTCCCCTGGAGGTCACCGACATCGAACTCCCGGAACCCGGACCCGGCCAGGTGAGGATCCGTCTCGCCGCCGCCGGGGTCTGCCACTCCGACCTGTCCCTGTCCGACGGCACCATGCGGGTGCCCGTCCCCGCCGTCCTCGGCCATGAGGGAGCGGGCACCGTCCTCTCCGTGGGCGAGGGCGTCACCCACGTGGCGCCGGGTGACGGCGTCGTACTCAACTGGGCGCCTTCCTGCGGCAGCTGCCACCATTGCGGGATCGGTGAGGTCTGGCTGTGTGCCGACGCGCTGACGGGTGCGGGCAACATCCACGCCCGAACCGCCGACGGCACCGAGCTCCACCCCGGTCTGAACGTCGCGGCGTTCGCCCAGGAGACGGTCGTCGCCGCGAACTGTGCACTGCCCGCCCCGGCCGGCATCCCGCTGACCGACGCCGCCCTGCTCGGCTGCGCGGTTCTCACCGGATACGGCGCCGTCCACCACAGCGCCCGGGTCCGGGCCGGCGAGACGGTCGTCGTCTTCGGCATCGGCGGCGTCGGCCTGGCCGTGCTCCAGTCCGCGCGCATCGCCGGGGCCTCGAAGATCATCGCTGTCGATGTCTCCCCGGAGAAGGAGGAGCTCGCCCGCCGGGCCGGCGCCACCGACTACGTCATCGCCTCCGACACCACGCCGCGCGCGATCCGCAAGCTCACCGGCGGACAGGGCGCGGACGTCGCCGTTGAGTGCGTCGGCCGGCCCGCGACCATCCGCGGCGCCTGGGACTCCACCCGGCGCGGCGGCCGTACCACCGTCGTCGGCATCGGCGGCAAGGACCAGCAGGTGACCTTCAACGCCCTGGAGATCTTCCACTGGGGCCGCTCGCTGACCGGGTGCGTCTACGGGAACAGCGACCCCGCCCGCGATCTGCCCGTGATCGCCGAGCACATCCGGGCCGGCAGGTTCGACCTCTCCATGATGGTCACCGAACGGATCGCGCTGGACGGCATCCCGGCGGCCTTCGACAACATGATCGCGGGCAAGGGCGGACGGGCCCTGGTGGTCTTCTAGCCGATGCCCGGAAGAGACCCCGGCCGCCCTCGGCGGCGGCCGGGGATCTCGCCGTGCCCGGCCCTTCCTCGTCGCGTTCGTCTGAGTGTCATGTGAAGGTAAAAACTGCTGCTGCACGACCCGTTGACCGGCATACCGTCCGGTCAGTACGGTCCCGGCACCGGCGGATCAGTTCCGTCGGGCACCCCGTCCCCCGCACCCACCGGAGTGTGCACGCATGGACACGTCACCATCCGCCGGCCCGGGCACCACCGAGACCGTCCCGACCCCCACCGATACGCGGGCCCGCCGCAAGGTGGCCACCGCCGCGGCTCTCGCATCCGCAGTGGAGTGGTACGACTACTTCGTCTTCGGCATCGCCGCCGCCCTGGTCCTCGGGGACCTCTACTTCCCCGCGGGCAGCGGCTCCGCCGGTGTCCTCGCCGCGTTCGCGACCTTCGCCGTGGGCTTTCTGGCCCGTCCGATCGGCGGCATCATCGCGGGCCAGCTGGGCGACAAGCGCGGCCGCAAACCCATGCTGGTCCTCGCGCTCACCCTGATGGGCCTGGCCACCACAGGCATCGGCCTGCTTCCCACGTACGAGACGATCGGCATCGCCGCTCCGGTGCTGCTCGTCACCCTGCGTATCGTCCAGGGCATCGCGGTCGGCGCCCAGTGGGGCGGCGCCATGCTGATGGCCACCGAATACGCCCCCGAGGGCAAGCGCGGTGTCTACGGAAGCCTCGTCCAACTCGGCGTCCCCATCGGTGTGGTGACCGCCAACACCGTGTTCCTCGCCGCCGGAGCTCTCACCAGCGACAGCGAGTTCGCCGCCTGGGGCTGGCGGGTGCCGTTCCTGGTCGGCCTGCTGGTCCTGGTCCTCGCCTGGTACATCCACACGCGCGTCGAGGAGACCCCCGAGTTCCGCGAGGCCGAGAAGGAACTGGCCGAGCAGGAGGCGAGCCGCTCCGCGCGTTCCCCGCTGCGCACCATCGTGAGGGAGCACCTCGGCACGGTCTTCCTCGCGGGCGGTTCGTTCGCCGTGAACACCGCGACCTTCTACATCATCATCACCGGCGTCCTCGACTACACGACCCGTGAGCTGGGCATGAAGCGCGAGGCCGTCCTCATGGTCTCGCTCTGCATCAGCCTCACCCAGCTCGTCCTGATACCGGCGTCGGCGGCGCTGTCCGACCGCATCGGGCGGCTTCGGATCTACGCGCTCGGGGCGGCCGGGCTCGCCGTGTGGGCGGTGCCGATGTTCCTGCTCATCGACACCAAGTCACTGCTCTGGATGG
Source organism: Streptomyces sp. NPDC005262 (assembly GCF_042872425.1). Classification (NCBI taxonomy): domain Bacteria; kingdom Bacillati; phylum Actinomycetota; class Actinomycetes; order Kitasatosporales; family Streptomycetaceae; genus Streptomyces; species Streptomyces sp. NPDC005262. The sequence goes on along the minus strand of NZ_JBIAKK010000004.1, from coordinate 392,708 downwards.
CCGTCGGCACCTTCGTGACGAGTTGTTTCCTCAGCATCATGTACGGGCCGCAGGCGGCGTTGTTCGCCGAGCTGTTCACGCCGGAGATGCGCTACACCGGCGCCTCGCTCGGCTACCAGATCGCGGCGGTGTTCGGCGGCGGTCTCGCCCCGTTCGTGATGGTGCTGCTGCTGGAGGCGACGGGCACGTCGATGGCGGTGGCGGCCTACATCATCGGCCTGGCGGTCATCGCCCTGGTCTCCATCAAGGTCCTTGCGGGGCGTGCGAGTTCACGCTGATCACGGCTCCCGGACCCGGTCCGGCCCCGGTACCGGTGCCTCCCCTCACCGGTCCCGGAGCCGCCGTGCAACCGGACGGGAGGTGATCGCTGCGGATCCGCGCAGCACTTCGCGGCGACGGGACGCAGACCGGCGCAACTGTCGCGGGAGGGGCTGCCACGCCCCCGTGGTGTTCCGGCCCGGGCTCACACCGTCGGCTCGGCTCCCGACCGGTGCGTGGTGAGCAGCCGGGCATCCATCTCGCCCTGCTCGAAGAGCCGGGAGGCCGGACCCACGATCAGCGGGTCCGGCTCGCGGACCACCGTCGTGTCCTTGTCCGGGTAGTCGAAGCGGTGCAGCACATGCCGGATCGCCTCCAGTCTGGCCCGCTTCTTGTCGTTGCTCTTCACCACGGTCCAGGGCGCGTCCGCCGTGTCCGTGTGGAACAGCATCAGCTCCTTGGCCTCCGTGTACGCGTCCCACTTGTCCAGCGAGGCGAGGTCGACCGGACTCAGTTTCCACTGCCGTACCGGGTCTATCTGGCGGATCATGAACCGGTTGCGCTGCTCGTTGCGGGAGACGGAGAACCAGAACTTCACCAGGTGGATGCCGTCCCGGGCGAGCATCCGCTCGAAGCCCGGTGCCTGGTGCATGAATTCGAGGTACTCGCGGGTCGTGCAGAACCCCATCACCCGCTCCACGCCTGCCCGGTTGTACCAGGAACGGTCGAAGAGCACGATCTCCCCGGCGCTCGGCAGATGTGCCGTGTACCGCTGGAAGTACCACTGGGTGCGTTCGCGTTCGGTGGGCTTCTCCAGCGCCACGACCCGTGCGCCACGGGGGTTGAGGTGCTCGGTGAAGCGGTTGATCGTGCCGCCCTTGCCGGCCGCGTCGCGCCCCTCGAAGAGAATGACGAGCCGCTCGTTGCGCTCCTTCACCCAGTGCTGGAACTTGAGCAGCTCGATCTGCAGCGCGCGCTTGTCCTTCTCGTACGCCTTCCGGCCGAGCTTGTAGTTGTACGGATAGTCCTCGCGCCAGGCGTCGCGCGCCCGCCCGTCGGGCATCACCAGGACCGGATCGTCGTCCCCGCTGTCGGTCACACCGAAGGCTTCGAGCTCGGCGCCACCGTGCCGGGCCGCCCAAGCGAGGGCGGCCTCCCTGTGGTCAGCGTCGCCGGCAGGCTTGTTCGTCTTCTTCCGTCTCCTGCGGCTGCTCGGAACCTTGGCGCTCCGGGTCATGACGGCGTCCCTCCACCGGCTGTGCCCGACTCTTTCGGGTGCGTCCAGTCTGCGGACGCTTCCGGGAGACCGCCACCCCGGCCAGACAGAGCAGACCACCGCCGACCGTGAGCAGCGCGGGCTCCTCGCCGAGCAGCAGCCACGACATCAGCACCACCAGCGCGGGGACCGCATATGTGGTGGCGCCCATCCGCCCCGCAGTGGTGCGGGCAAGAGCATAGGCCCAGGTGGTGAAGGCCAGGGCGGTCGGGAAGACCCCCAGATAGACCATGTTCAGCGTCGCGGACACCGGGGCGTCGGCCGCCTCGGAGACCAGCACACCGGAGAACGGCAGACAGGCGACCGTACCGACCACACAGCCGAAGGCGGTGATCTGCAGCGCCGAGCCGTGCCGCAGCGCCGGCTTCTGGGCGACCACCCCGCCCGCGTACGCCATCGCCGCCAGCAGGCAGAGCACCACCCCGAGCACCGACGAACTCCCGTGTCCCGACATGGAGAGACCGACCACCGCGGCGCCCGCGAACGACACGGCCATCCCCGTCAGCAGTCTGCGCGGCAGCCCCTCGCCCAGCAGCCGGGCGCCGAGCAGTGCGATCAGGATCGGGCCGATGTTCACGACCATGGCGGCCGTGCCCGCGTCGACCTGCTGTTCGCCCCAGTTGAGCACCACCATGTAGAGCCCGAACCAGAGGAGCCCGGAGGTGACGATGCCCGGCCACGCCGCCCTGGACGGCAGCCCCTCGCGGCGTACGAGGAGGATCGCGCCGAGCGTCAGCGAACCCGCGAGCAGCCGGCCGAGCGCGAGCGCACCGGGCGAGTAGGACTCACCGGCGCTGCGGATGGAGACGAAGGCGGAGGCCCACAGCACCACAGTGGTGCCGGCCGCGGCGATCGCCCGCCGGTCGCCGACCGCGGGTCCGGTGGCGGGCGCGGCGGAGGCGGGTATGGGTGTCGTCATGAGCCCGACTCTAAACGGGGAACGGTTCGGCCCTCACCGAATTGTTTCCGGCTCGATCCCGAGCAGTTCGTGCAGCGCCCGCTCCCCGTCCCCGGTCGCCTTCACCGCTCGCCCGGACCCGATCCTCACGCACCAGCCGGCATCCAGGGCGTGCCTGCACAGTGCGGCACCCGCGGCCCCTGCCAGATGCGGTCTGCGCTCCGTCCAGTCCAGACAGCCGCGTACAAGGGGACGCCGGGTCCTGGTGTCCAGCCCGATGCCCAGCTCCGCGAACCAGCCGAGGCCCGTGTCGGTGAGCGCGAAGCCGGTGTCCTGCCGCAGCAGCCCCCGTACGGTCATCGCGTCCGCGATCGCGATGCCGATCCGGCCCGCGAGGTGGTCGTAACAGGTGCGTCCGCGGGCCAGTGCGCTGCTCGTGCTCGCCGCCCGCAGAGTATGTGGCCGTTCCCCGTCACCGGGTGCGGCCCGGGCGGCGAGATCCTCGACGAGGTGGGCGGCCTGCTCGTCGGCGAGCCGCACATAGCGGTGGCGGCCCTGCCGCTCCTCGGTCAGCAGTCCTCCGGCGATCAGCTTCCCCAGATGTTCGCTGGCGGTGGACGGCGCCACCGACGCGTACCGCGCCAGCTCACCCGCCGTCCAGGCGCGGCCGTCGAGCAGGGCCAGACAGAAGGAGGCGCGGGTCTCGTCGGAGAGCAGCGCGGCCAGGGCGGCGAGGCGGGGTGCGACCGGGTCGAGGGGTGCCATGCGTGCCATGTACCCAGGATGCGTCAGGAACGCTTCGGCGCCGGCCGAACCGTGTGCGCGGCAGGCCCCTGTGCGTACTGCAGGGCGAGGCCGTCGAGCAACGCCCGCAGCCCGGTCTCGAACGCGCCCTCGTCGACCTGCTGACGACGGTCGGCCAGCAGATGGGCCTGGCCGAGGTGCGGATAGTCGGCGGGGTCGTACGCCGTTTCGTCGTCGACGAAGCCGCGGGCGAACGAGCCCAGCGCCGAGCCGGTGATGAAGTACCGCATCAGTGCGCCGATGTACGTGGCCTGGGCGGGCGGCCAGCCCGCGCGGACCATCGCGCCGAACGCCGCGTCGGCGACCCGCAGCCCGGCCGGACGGCGGCCGGGGCCCTGGGCCAGTACCGGGACGATGTGCGGGTGCTCGGCGAGCGCCGCCCGGTAGGAGACCGCCCAGTCGTGCAGGGCCTCTTGCCAGTCGCGGCCGTCGGACTCGTCGAACATCGACAGATCGACCTGCGCGGACACGGCGTCCGCGACCGCGTCCAGGATCTCGTCCTTGTTGCGGAAGTGGTTGTAGAGCGAGGGTCCGCTGACCCCGAGTTCGGCCGCGAGCCGGCGGGTGGAGACGGCGTCGAGCCCCTCGGCGTCCACGAGCGCGCTCGCCGTCTCGACGATGCGGTCTCTGCTGAGGAGGGGCTTGCGCGGTCGGGCCATGCGGCACATAGTAGGGCCTGCGAACGAAAAACTAGCAGTGCTAATTAAAAGTGGGAGAACCGAAGGATGAACCTGGAGCTCAGCGAGGAGCAGGAAGCCGTCCGGCAGCTCGCCAAGGACTTCGTCGCCCGCGAGATCACCCCGCATGTCGTCGAGTGGGACCGCGCCGAGAATGTCGACAGGTCGATCGTCAAGAAGCTGGGTTCCCTCGGCTTCCTCGGACTGACCGTCCCCGAGGAGTACGGCGGCTCGGGCGGCGACCACCTGGCGTACTGCCTGGTCACCGAGGAACTCGGCCGCGGCGACTCCTCGGTCCGTGGCATCGTCTCGGTCTCCCTGGGTCTGGTCGCCAAGACCATCGCCACCTGGGGCGACGAGGAGCAGAAGCGGCAGTGGCTGCCCCCGCTCACCGCGGGCGAGGCGATCGGCTGCTTCGGCCTCACCGAACCCGGCACCGGCTCGGACGCCGGGAACCTGACGACGAAGGCTGTCCGCGACGGCGACTCGTACGTCATCAACGGCGCCAAGATGTTCATCACCAACGGCACCTGGGCCGACGTCGTGCTGCTCTTCGCCCGCACCGGCGACACTCCAGGCCACAAGGGCATATCCGCGTTCCTGGTGCCCACCGACATTCCCGGCCTCACCCGCCGCACCATCCACGGCAAGCTCGGTCTGCGCGGCCAGGCCACCGCCGAAGTGGTCCTGGAGGACGTCCGCGTCCCCGCCACCACGCTCCTGGGCCCCGAGGGCAAGGGCTTCTCCATCGCCATGTCCGCCCTCGCCAAGGGCCGGATGTCGGTCGCGGCCGGCTGCGTCGGCATCGCCCAGGCCGCCCTCGACGCCGCCGTTGGCTACGCGGGCGAACGCGAGCAGTTCGGCAAATCCATCGCGAGCTACCAACTCGTCCAGGAACTGATCAGCGACATCGCGGTCGATGTGGACGCCGCGCGGCTGCTGACCTGGCGGGTCGCCGACCTGATCGACCGCGGCGAGGACTTCGCCACGGCGGCGTCCAAGGCGAAGCTCTTCGCCTCCGAGGCCGCCGTCCGCGCAGCCAACAACGCCCTCCAGGTCTTCGGCGGCTACGGCTACATCGACGAGTACCCGGTCGGCAAGCTGCTGCGCGACGCCCGTGTGATGACGCTCTACGAAGGCACCAGTCAGATCCAGAAGCTGATCATCGGCCGTGCGCTGACGGGGGTCTCCGCCTTCTGAGCCGTCCCACCCGAACGGGCGTCTGAGTACAGGGCTGAGTACGGGGGCGGATGTGCCGGGCGCCGCGGCGGTCGATGCTGTCCACCATGAGTGAGACGACATCGGTCAAGCAGCAGAGCACCGCGGCCTTCCACGGACAGGCCGTCGCATCCTTCGGGGTGGCGATGGGTGCGGTGGCCCTCGGCATCTACTTCCTCGACGCGAACGCCTGGGTGCGGGGCTTCCTCGCCATCGGCGTCCTCTACCTCGTCACGTCCTGCTTCACCCTCGCCAAGGTCATCCGGGACCGCCAGGAGGCAGGGCAGCTCATCAGCCGGGTCGACCAGGCCCGGCTGGAAAAGATCCTCGCCGAGCACGACCCCTTCCGGAAGCCCTGACGACCTTCGCCGCCGGACCCCTAAGCGCTTGCTCAGGTTCGGGGTATGGTGTGCGTCCTGGTGAACGGAAGGGGTCGGTGACGATGGGCACGGCGGAGGATACCGGCGGCGACAGTACGCCGTGGGGCGAGGTGACGCCCGAGGCGGCCAGACGGCTCCTCGTCGCGGCCGTCGACGCCTTCGCCGAGCGCGGGTACCACGCGACCACCACCCGGGACATCGCGGGCCGTGCCGGGATGAGTCCTGCCGCGCTCTACATCCACTACAAGACGAAGGAAGAGCTGCTCCACCGGATCAGCAGGATCGGTCACGACCGGGCCCTGCTGCTCCTGGAGACGGCCGCGGACGCCGAAGGCACGGCGTCCGAGCGGCTCGCCCACGCCGTGCGGTCCTTCGTCCGCTGGCACGCGGAAGGGCACACCACCGCCCGCGTGGTCCAGTACGAACTCGACGCCCTCGGCCCGGAGCACCGCACCGAGATCGTCGCGCTGCGGCGCAGGAGCGACGCGGTGATCCGCCGGATCATCAGCGAAGGTGTGGAGGCCGGGGAGTTCGACGTCCCCGACATCCCGGGCACCACGCTGGCCGTGCTCTCGCTCTGCATCGATGTGGCGCGCTGGTTCAGCGCGCAGGGGAGCCGGACGCCCGACGAGGTCGGCGCGCTCTACGCCGACCTCGTACTACGGATGGTCGCGGCGCAGCGGTAGTGCGACCGGGCCCCGTTCCGCGGGCTCAGAAGTAGTAGCGCGACACCGACTCGGCGACACAGACCGGCTTGTCGCCGCCCTCGCGCTCGACCGTGACCACGGCGGTGACCTGCACGCCGCCGCCCGCCTCCTCGACGCTCCGGAGGGCGGCCGTCGCCCGCAGCCGCGAGCCCACCGGAACGGTGGCCGGGAAACGGACCTTGTTGGTGCCGTAGTTGATGCCCATCTTCATGCCTTCGACCCGCATGATCTGCGGAACCAGCGCCGGAAGCAGCGAGAGCGTCAGATAGCCGTGCGCGATCGTCGTGCCGAACGGGCCGGCCGCGGCGCGCTCCGGGTCCACGTGGATCCACTGGTGGTCCCCGGTGGCATCGGCGAAGAGGTCGACCCGCTTCTGGTCGATCTCCAGCCAGTCGCTGTGCCCCAGCTGCTCGCCCACGCCGTCGCGCAGCTCCTGCGCGGACGTGAAGATCCTCGGCTCTGCCATGTCCCTGGTCCTGCCTTCCCGCTCTCGACCGTGCATCGTCGTGCATGCGTCGTTCATCGCTACTGTCTAAGCGCTTGCTCAGCATGGTTGGGTGTGGCGTTCCTGTCAACGACGGACCGGCCCGGAGGAGTGCACGTAGGGTTCGAGGGGTGCCCCAGATCCCAAAGACACTCCATGAACTCACGGTCGGCCAGCTCTCCGCGCGCAGCGGCGCCGCCGTTTCGGCCCTGCACTTCTACGAGGCCAAGGGCCTGATCAGCAGCCGCCGTACCAGCGGCAACCAGCGCCGCTACAGCAGGGATGCGCTGCGCCGGGTCGCCTTCGTCCGTGCGGCGCAGCGGGTCGGCATACCGCTGGCCACGATCCGCGACGCGCTGGCCGAGCTCCCGGACGAGCGCACCCCCAACCGTGACGACTGGGCGCGGCTGTCCGAGACGTGGCGCTCCGAACTCGACGAGCGGATCAAGCAGCTGGGCCGGCTGCGCGACCATCTCACCGACTGCATCGGCTGCGGCTGCCTGTCGCTGGAGACATGCGTGCTCTCCAACCCGAACGACATCTCCGGGGACACGATCAGCGGCTCCCGGCTGATGCCGGAGCGCCGGTCGGCGGACTGCCCGTAGGCAAGTCGCGGGCAGGGGCGGAGCGGGCGCTCCTCATGCCGCGGACGTCAGGTCCCCGGTACGTATGCGCCGCGCCCTCGCCAGCGCCCCCGGTGTGAGCACCGGCTGCGGCACCACGATCCCGCAGTCGGTGCAGACCGGCCCCGAACACGGCTCGTGGTCGAGGTCCTGGCGCCAGACGATCCCGGTCCTCGCGCACACCGGGCAGGTCGTACGCGGCTCCGACTCCAGAGCGGCGATCAGACGCCCCAGCACCTCGCCCAGCGGTGCGGACGGATGGACCGCCGGATCGTCGCAGCGCGCCACCCCGTTCCCGCCCCAGGTGCGCCGGTGCCAGTCGTCGAACGCGCCCGGACGGCGCAGCCCTTCGTGCTTCTCCCGCCTGCGGCGCTCGGCGAACCCCGCCTCGTACCCCAGCCAGACGGCCCGGGCCTCCTCCAGCTCCTCCAGTGCGCGCACCAGCCGCACCGGGTCGGGCGCCCGGTCCTCGGGCTCGATCCGGTGCCGGGCACACAGGTGGTGCCAGGTCGCCCGGTGACCGTAGGGGGCGAACCGCTCCAGGCACTTGCGCAGCGAGTACCGCCGCAGCGCCAGGTCACTCCGTGGATCGCGGACCTGTCTCGCAAGACTGCGGAAACCGGCCATCGCACTGCCACCTCCGTCGCTCGTACTTCGGCGTCAAGGGATGGACGTACGACTGCCCGATTCGGCTCCATCGAAAGGTGATTCGCGTCCATTGGCCGAGACGGCGCCCGTCGGACGCGGCTCGAACGGGCCGGACCCGGCTCGAGTCCGGCCCGGACGCGGCGTCATGTGGCGATTCGGAAAAGGTGACCGATGCTCACCTTACCGACGGGTCATACCGCCAGTAACCTCCGGCGCATCGGCCTCCCGGAGGAGCACGCATGCCCCCACGCACCGTCAAGTTCAGAGCCGCCACCACAGCGGCGGTTCTCACCCTCGGTACCACCCTCCTCGCAGCCTCGCCGCAGTCCGGCGCCGTGGCGGCGGAACCCGTCCCCGTCGCCGACCACTGCCAGGGGCAGTGCGACGACATCCTGCCGCCCGGCGAGAACGGCAACGCGACGCTCGTCGAGATTCTCGGCAACCAGGCCTTCGGTACGCACCCCGCGCACAGCGACGACCAACTCGACCGCTACAACGGCCTGGTGGCCGGGTACACCGGACTCACCGACCAGAAGCTGACCGACTTCTTCAACGACGCCTCGTTCGGCGTAGCGAAGGACCAGGTCGAGTCGGTCACCTCGCCGCGCGACGACGTCACGATCACCCGCGACAGGGCGTCAGGCGTCCCGCACATCAAGGGCACCACCCGTTACGGCACCGAGTTCGGCGCCGGGTATGCGGCCGGGCAGGACCGGCTCTGGCTGATGGACCTCTTCCGGCACATCGGGCGCGGTGAACTGACCTCGTTCGCCGGTGGCGCGCTGGCCAACCAGGGGCTCGAGCAGCAGTTCTGGCCGCAGGCCCCGTACACCGAGGCCGATCTCGAAGCCCAGGTCGCGTACATCAGGACCCATGAGGGCGCCCGCGGTGAGCAGGCCATGGCCGACGCGCAGGCGTATGTCGACGGCATCAACGCGTACCGCGACAAGTCCAAAAAGGGCCGCTACTTCCCCGGCGAGTACGTCCTCACCGGCAAGATCGACGCGATCACCAACATCGGTGAGATCCAGCCGTTCAAGCTGACCGACCTGATCTCGATCGCCTCCGTCGTCGGCGGTCAGTTCGGTGGCGGCGGTGGTGGCGAAGTGCAGGCGGCGCTCTCGCTGCTGTCCGCCCAGCAGAAATACGGGGTCGTCGAAGGCACCAAGGTCTGGGAGTCCTTCCGGCAACGGAACGACCCCGAGGCCGTGCTGACCATCCACGACGGAACCTCCTTCCCCTACGCCGGCAAGCCCGCGCAGGCGCGCGGCACCGCCCTTCCCGACCCGGGCTCGGTCACCCCCGAGCCGCTCGTCCACGACCGCACCGGATCGGCGGGCACCGACCGGAAGGCCCCGGTCAAGGCCCCGGCCGCGCTCCGGAAGGCCCAGGGCATCTACGACGACGGCGTCATCCCGGAGGGCTCGTTGCCCGGCTCGGGCTCCGGCGCCCAGAAGCGCGGCATGTCCAACGCCCTGCTGGTCTCCGGCAAGCACACCGCGAGCGGAAACCCGATCGCCGTCTTCGGCCCGCAGACCGGCTACTTCGCGCCGCAGCTGATGATGCTCCAGGAGCTCCAGGGCCCCGGCATCAGCGCCCGCGGGGTCGCCTTCGCCGGTGTCGGCATGTACGTCCAGATGGGACGCGGCCAGGACTACGCGTGGAGCGCCACCTCGGCCGGCCAGGACATCACCGACACGTACGCCGTCGAACTGTGCGAGCCGGACGGTTCCGCGCCCACCAAGGACTCGACGCACTACCTCCACCACGGCACCTGCACCGCGATGGAGAAGCTGGAGCGCACCAACTCCTGGAAACCGACCGTCGCCGACTCCACGGCGAAGGGCTCCTACCGGATGCAGGTCTGGCGGACCGCGTACGGAATCGTCACCCACCGCGCCACAGTGGGCGGCAAGCCCGTCGCGTACACCTCGCTGCGCACCACCTACGGCCACGAGGCCGACTCGATCATCGGCTTCCAGATGCTCAACGACCCGGAGTACGTGAAGGACGCCGCCTCCTTCCAGCAGGCGGCGAGCAACATCGACTACGCCTTCAACTGGTTCTACGCCGACTCCCGGACCGCCGCCTACTACAACAGCGGCATGAACCCGGTGCGCGCGGCGGGCGTCGACCCGGCCCTGCCCGTCAAGGCCGAGAAGGCGTACGAATGGCAGGGCTACGACCCGGTCGCCGACACCGCCGCCTACACCCCGTTCGCCGCGCACCCGCACTCCAGCGGCCAGGACTACTACGTCTCCTGGAACAACAAGCAGGCGGAGGGGTACGCCTCCGCGGGCTTCGGCCTCAGCGCGGTGCACCGGGCGGATCTGCTCGACGACCGGGTGGCGAAGCTGGTGGAGCAGGGCGGCGTGACCCGTGCCTCGCTCACCCGGGCCATGGCGGAAGCCGCACTCACCGACCTGCGCGGCGAGCAGCTGCTCCCCGAACTGCTGCAGGTGCTCCGGTCCCGGCCGGTCACCGACCCGGAACTGAACGCGGTCATCCAGCAGTTGGAGTCCTGGCGGGCTTCGGGGTCGCAGCGCAGGGAGAGCAGCCCCGGCTCGCACACGTACACCGACGCGGACGCGGTACGGATCATGGACGCGTGGTGGCCGAAGCTGGTCGAGGCCGAGTTCGAGCCGGGTCTCGGCGACAGTCTGTACGGGGCGCTGACCACCGCTCTCGCCACCGACGAGTCACCGGCGGCCAGCCACGGCCCGAGCGGGGCACACAGCGGATCGGCGTTCCAGTACGGCTGGTGGGGCTTTGTGGACAAGGATCTGCGCCAGGTCCTCGGCCGGCCCGTCAAGGGGCCGCTCGCCAGGACGTACTGCGGGAACGGTGACCTGAGCAGCTGCCGGGACATCCTGCTCGCCTCGCTGAAGCAGGCGGCGTCCGAACCGGCCACCGAGGTCTACCCCGGTGACGACAACTGCGGCGCCGGCGAGCAGTGGTGCACGGACTCGATCATCCACCGCGCGCTGGGCGGAATCAGCCAGAAGGCGATCCACTGGCAGAACCGCCCCACGTACCAGCAGGTGGTGGAATTCCCCACCCACCGGTAGGCATGCGTTCCACTCCGTCCGGTGCCCGGGGGCACCGGTTCGCCGGGCGGGTCCGAACTCCCGGACCCGCCCGGTCCGACTCACCGGTACTGCAGGTACCTCTTGCGTACCGCCCGGAACGCGGCGAGATCCGCCTCCCAGGCCCCCACCACCTCATCCGTGTCCGCGCCCGAGTCGATCATCGTGCGGACCCGCGTGTTGCCGGTGAGCTTGTCGATCCAGTTGTCCGAGCGCCACGCGAACCCGCTCCAGGTCTGCTTCGCCGTCACCAGGAGAGCGATCCCCGTGCGTACCGGGTCGAAGACCTCCCGGTCCTGCACATGCAGCTGCACGCCGCCGACCGTCTTCCCCTGGAACTTGGAGAACGTCGGTGCGAAGTACGCCTCACGGAACGCGACTCCGGGCAGGTCGAGCGCGTTCGCGGCCGCCGCCCACCGGTGGTCGATGCCCTCCGCGCCGAGCAGTTCGAACGGCCGCGTGGTGCCGCGCCCCTCGGAGAGGTTCGTGCCCTCGAAGAGGCAGGTCCCGGAGTACACCAGTGCGGTGTCCGGCGTCGGCATGTTGGGGCTCGGCGGCACCCACGGCAGTCCGGTCTCGTCGAAGAAGTCCGAGCGCCGCCATCCCGACATCTTCACGATGTCCAGTTCGACCGGCTGCTCGGCCAGGAACTCCGCGTTGAAGAGCAGCGCGAGCTCCGTGACCGTCATGCCGTGCGCCTGCGCGATCTCCCGGCGCCCCACGAAGGTCGAGAACGCCGGATCGAGGACCGGTCCGAGCGCCGCCCGCCCGGTCACCGGGTTCGGCCGGTCCAGCACGACGAACCGCTTGCCCGCGAGCGCCGCCGCCTCCATGCAGTCGTACAGCGTCCAGATGTACGTGTAGAAGCGTGCGCCCGCGTCCTGGATGTCGAAGACGATCGTGTCCACGCCGGACGCGGTGAAGACATCGGCGAGCGGCTGCCCGCTCTTCAAGTACGTGTCGTAGACGGGGAGTCCGGTCGCCGGGTCGTCGTACCGCCCCTCGGAGCCGCCCGCCTGAGCGGTGCCGCGGAAGCCGTGCTCGGGTCCGAAGACCGCGACCAGGTCGACCCGTTCGTCCGGGTGCATCACATCGACGATGTGGCGCACATCGGAGGTGATCCCGGTCGGGTTGGTGACGACCCCGACCTTCTGCCCCTTCAGCAGTGCGTAGCCGTCCGCGGCCAGCCGGTCGAAGCCGGTGAGGAGCCGGTTCCGCCCGGCGCCGTTCCCCTTCCCGGCCAGGGGTCCCGCTGCCGCGGTCCCGGTTCCCGCAGTGGTCGCCGCGAGGGCTCCCACCGCACTGCCGGCGGCCAGCAAACCACGTCTGGACAGGCTCATTCGGCTACCTCCATGATCGCTCCGACTGTCATGGTCACGCACGCTAGCGCGCTCAAGCGCTCCGTGGAACGTGCCGGACGCGACTGCTGGGACAGGAGTGGCGACAACCCGGGCCGACCCCCTTCCCCGAGGACATACCGACTGGTTAGTCTGCTGGAGAAGTCGGCTGAGAGAGGCGGGACCCGATGAGTACGGTGCAGGGCGCGGGCGTGGTGGTCACCGGAGCCGGAGGCGGCATCGGCGCCGCTCTGGCCCGCAGATTCGCCGCGGAAGGTGCCAGGGTCGTCGTCAACGACCTCGACGAGGCCCGGATCAAGACGCTTGCCGAGGAGATCGGCGGCACCGCCGTCGCCGGTGATGCCTCACGGATCGTGGACGCCGCCCGGGACGCCCTGGACGGCACCGTCGACATCTACTGCGCCAACGCGGGCCTTGCCTCGCCCGGCGACGTCTTCGCCGACGAGGAGGTCTGGGCAGCCGCCTGGGACGTCAATGTGATGGCCCACGTCCGCGCGGCCAGGGCGCTGCTGCCGGACTGGCTGGAGCGCGGCAGCGGCCGGTTCGTCTCCACCGCGTCCGCGGCCGGTCTGCTCACGATGATCGGCGCGGCGCCGTACAGCGTCACCAAGCACGGGGTCGTCGCCTTCGCCGAGTGGCTCTCGCTGACCTACCGCCACCGCGGCGTCAAGGTCCACGCGATCTGCCCGCAGGGCGTACGTACGGACATGCTCACCGCCGCCGGTTCGGCCGGTGAGCTCGTGCTCGCCCCCAGCGCCATCGAGCCGGAGGCCGTCGCCGACGCGCTCTTCGACGCCATGGCCGAGGACCGCTTCCTCGTCCTGCCGCACCCCGAGGTCGCCGGGTACTACCGGGCGCGCACCAAGGACACCGACCACTGGCTCGCCAACATGAACCACCTTCAGCAGAAGTGGGAGGAGACCGGCGCATGACCGAGTCCGACACCGACGCCGCCACCGGGTCCGGCTACGCGGCAAAGCCCTGGATCTCCCTGCTCAGCGAGGCCCAGCGGGCCCCCGTCAGCCCCGCCGAGACCTTGGTGCACGCCTTTCGCGCCTCCGTCGCCCGCGCCCCCGAGCACCCGGCGCTCGCCTACTTCGACGGGCGCCTCAGCTACCGCGAGACCGATGCGCTCTCCGACTCGGTGGCCGGTCATCTCGCCTCGAAGGGCCTGGAGCGCGGTGACCGGGTCGCGATCATGCTGCAGAACTCCCCGCAGTTCGTACTCGCCCTCCTCGGCGCCTGGAAGGCGGGGGCGACCGTCGTCCCGCTCAACCCGATGTACAAGTCCGGCGAGGTCGGCCATGTACTGAAGGACGCCGAGGTCACCGCGCTGATCTGCGCGGACCGGGCGTGGGAGTCGTATCTGCGGGACACCGCGGCCGCCGCCCCGGCCGTAAGGATCGCCGTCACCGCCTGTGAGCTCGACCTCCAGAGCCAGAACGACGACCGGGTCCTGGACTTCGAGCGGCTGCCGGCCCCCGAGGACGCCGACGACCTGGTGGCCGTCGCCCGCCGCGGGCTCGCCGCCCCCGAAGGCCGTGAACTCACCGCCGCCGATGTGGCACTGATCAGCTACACCTCCGGGACCAGCGGCACCCCCAAGGGCGCCATGAACTCCCACGGCAACATCATGGTCAACGCCGAGCGCCAGCGAACCGGACACCCGGTCGCCGAGGGATCCTCGTACTTCGCGCTCGCCCCGCTCTTCCACATCACCGGCATGGTGTGCCAGCTGGCCGCCTGTCTCACCAACGCGGGCACCCTCGTCCTCGCGTACCGCTTCCACCCCGGTGTGGTCCTCGACGCGTTCGCCGAGCACCGCCCCGCGTACACGGTCGGCCCGTCGACCGCCTTCATGGCGCTCGCCGCTCACCCCGATGTGACCCGTGAGCACTTCGCCTCGTTCGAGGTGATCTCCTCCGGCGGTGCACCGCTGCCGCCCGCGCTCGTGGAGAAGTTCCGTGCGGGCTTCGGCCCGTACATCCGCAACGGCTACGGCCTCACCGAATGCACGGCGCCCTGCGCCTCCGTACCGCCCGAGCGGGAAGCGCCCGTCGACCCGGTCTCCGGGACGCTCTCCGTCGGCGTTCCCGGCCCGGACACAATCGTCCGGATCCTGGACGAGAACGGCGACGAGGTGCCGTTCGGCGAACAGGGCGAGATCGCCGTCCGCGGCCCCCAGGTCGTTTCCGGCTACTGGCGGCTGCCCGACGCCACCGCCGCCGCCTTCCCGGACGGTGAGCTGCGGACGGGCGACATCGGCTTCATGGACCGCGACGGCTGGCTGTACGTCGTCGACCGCAAGAAGGACATGATCAACGCCTCCGGCTTCAAGGTCTGGCCGCGCGAGGTGGAAGATGTCCTCTACACCCACCCGGCGGTACGGGAGGCGGCCGTCGTCGGCGTCCCCGACGCCTACCGCGGGGAGACCGTCCGGGCGTACGTCAGCCTGCGGCCCGGTGCGGTGGTCGAGCCCGGAGAGCTGGGCGCGTACTGCAAGGAGCGGCTCGCCGCCTACAAGTACCCGCGCGAGGTCGAGATCCTGGCTGAACTCCCGAAGACGGCAAGTGGGAAGATCCTCAGGCGGGAACTGCGTTCAGCGCAGTAGAGCAGCGGATACATCGTACGGAAGGCAGGTGGCGGCAATGGCCAGAACGACGGACGGGAACGATGCCCCGGTCCCGCAGCGGCTGCTGGCCGCCGCCACCCGGCTCTTCGCCGAGCAGGGGTACGACCGCACGTCGGTCCAGGAGATCGTCGAGGCGGCGGGCGTCACCAAGGGGGCGCTGTACCACTACTTCGGGTCCAAGGAGGATCTCCTCCAGGAGGTCTACGCCCGGGTGCTGCGGCTCCAGCAGGAGCGGCTCGACGCCTTCGCCGATGCCGAGGCGCCGGTCGAGCAGCGGCTGCGGGACGCGGCGGCGGATGTCGTCGTCACGACGATCGAGAATCTCGACGACGCGTCGATCTTCTTCCGGTCCATGCACCATCTGAGCCCGGAGAAGAACAAGCAGGTACGGGTGGAGCGGCGCCGCTACCACGAGCGGTTCCGGGCGCTGGTCGAAGAGGGGCAGCAGAGCGGGGTGTTCTCGACGGCGACGCCGGCGGATCTGGTGGTGGACTACCACTTCGGCTCGGTGCACCACCTGTCGACGTGGTACCGCCCGGACGGCCCGCTCAGCCAGCAGGAGGTCGCCGACCATCTGGCCGACCTGCTGCTGCGCGCGCTGCGACCGTAGGCACCGGGGCGCGGTGGTTGCCGCTCCGTCCGCACTCGCCGGGCGGGCCCGGTTCTCCCCGCTCGTGGCCGACCCGTTCGCCCTCCGTCGCCGGACGGTCCTGTGATGCCCGAGGGGCACCCACGATCGAGTCCCTGCGGCGTTCCAGGACTGAGGCGGCAACCGGGCGCACCCGGTCACCGCCCGCCCCGGCCACCGCCCGCCCCGGCCACCGCCTACAGGTACTGCTTGATCTCGCGCCGCGCCAGCGACCTCTGGTGCACCTCGTCGGGCCCGTCGGCCAGTCGCAGCGTCCGCGCCGCCGCCCACAGTTCCGCCAGCGGGAAGTCCTGGCTCACGCCGCCCGCACCGTGCAGTTGCACCGCCTGGTCGAGGATGTCGACCACCGCGCGCGGGGTGGCGATCTTGATGGCCTGGATCTCCGTGTGGGCGCCCCGGTTGCCGACCGTGTCCATCAGCCACGCCGTCTTCAGCACCAGCAGCCGCAGCTGCTCCACCGTGACCCGCGCGTCCGCGATCCAGTTCTGCACGACGCCCTGCTGGGCGAGCGGCTTGCCGAAGGCCGTACGGGACACCGCCCGCCTGCACATCAGCTCGATGGCCCGCTCGGCCATCCCGATCAGCCGCATGCAGTGGTGGATCCGGCCCGGTCCGAGCCGCGCCTGGGCGATGGCGAAGCCACCGCCCTCCTCGCCGATCAGGTTCGCGGCGGGCACCCGCACATCGGTGAACACGACTTCCGCGTGACCACCGTGGTAGTGGTCCTCGTACCCGTACACCTGCATCGCGCGCCGCACTTCGAGGCCGGGCGTGTCGCGCGGGACCAGGATCATCGACTGCTGGCGGCGGATGTCGGAGCCGTCCGGATCGGTCTTGCCCATCACGATGAAGATCCGGCAGTCCGGGTTCATCGCCCCCGAGATGTACCACTTACGGCCGTTGATGACGTAGTCGTCACCGTCCCGCACGATCCGGGTCTCGATGTTCGTCGCGTCCGACGAGGCCACCTCGGGCTCCGTCATGGCGAACGCCGACCGGATCTCACCGGCGAGCAGCGGCTCCAGCCACTGCTTCTTCTGCTCCTCCGTTCCGAACTGGAAGAGCACCTCCATGTTCCCGGTGTCCGGCGCCGCGCAGTTCAGTGCGGTGGGCGCCAACTGAGGGGACCGGCCGGTGATTTCGGCGAGCGGAGCGTACTGGAGGTTGGTCAGCCCGGCGCCGTACTCCGCGTCGGGCAGGAAAAGGTTCCAGAGGCCCTGCTTGCGCGCCTCCGCCTTCAGGTCCTCGACGACCTGCGGGGTGTCCCACGGGGAGGCGAGCAGCGCGCGCTGCTCGTCCGCGATCTTCTCGGCCGGGAGGACATGCTCGTCCATGAAGGCGAGCAGCTTGGTGCGCAGCTCTTCCGTGCGGGCGTCGAATGCGAAATCCATGGGCTGATCAGCCTTCCTGAAGGGTGGTGAGGCCGTGCTCGATGAAGACGGGGACGAGGTCGCCGATCCGGTCGAAGCCGGCGCCGACCGTCTGGCCGAGGGTGTAGCGGTAGTGGATGCCCTCCAGGATCACGGCGAGCTTGAACCACGCGAACGCCGTGTACCAGGAGATGGCGGAGGTGTCCCGGCCGGAGCGGGCGGCGTAGCGCTCGATCAGTTCGGCGGGAGCCGGGTGGCCGGCCGCGCCGCTGGTGGTGGACACAGGGGACTTGGGCAGACCGAGATCGGAGCTGTACATCACCAGGAGGCCGAGGTCGGTCAGGGGGTCGCCGAGTGTCGACATCTCCCAGTCGAGGACGGCCTTGATCTCGTCGTCCGAGCCGATCAGCACGTTGTCCAGGCGGTAGTCGCCGTGGATGACGGTGGGCGCGGGGGATGCGGGCAGCTCGCGCCCGAGCGCGGCGTGCAGCTCGTCGATACCGGGCAGCTCGCGGTTGCGGGAGGCGTCCAGTTGCTTGCCCCAGCGGCGCAGCTGCCGGTCGAGGAAGCCCTCGGGACGTCCGAAGTCGCCGAGCCCCACCGACTCGGGGTCCACCGCGTGCAGTTCCACCAGCGTGTCGACCAGCCCGAGGACGGCTGCCCGGGTGCGCTCGGAGCCGAGCGGAGCGAGCTGCTCGGCGGTGCGGTACGGGGTCCCCTCGACGTACTCCATGAGGTAGAACGGCGACCCGATGACGGAGTCGTCCTCACAGAGCAGCACCGGCTCGGGCACCGGCACGGCGGTCGGATGCAGTGCGCTGATCACCCGGTGCTCGCGCTTCATGTCGTGCGCGGTGGCGAGGACATGGCCGAGCGGCGGCCGGCGGACGACCCAGTGGCCGGTGCCGTCCGTGACGATGTACGTCAGATTGGAGCGACCGCCCTCGATGAGGCGGGCTTCGAGCGGTCCGCTCACCAGACCCGGCCGCTCGCGGTCGAGATGTCCGCGGAGCCGGTCCAGATCGAGGCCTGGCGGGTGGACTGAGCTCATCGTGCGCACCTCCGGGGTGAAAAGACGTCGAAGCTCATGATGCCGACCAGTCGGTATGTCGTCCAGTGAACTCCGGGATTCCCCTGTGCGGACTACGGCCCCAGTGGTCCCGGGCCCTGGCGCTTGGTCCTGTCCCTGAATATGGTTCACGTATGAATCCTGCGTTGCTGATCGACGAAGTCCGGCTGACCCCGATCCTCATAGCCGACCCGCCGCTGCTCAACACCCAGGGTGTCCACCAGCCGTACACCCCACGGCTCGTCGTGGAGGTCATCACGCGCGGTGGGACGACTGGCATCGGGGAGACCTACGGGGACGGCAAGTACCTCGAACTCGCCGAGCCGCTCGCCCGGGCCCTGGTCGGCCGCTCGGTCAGCGATCTGAACGGCCTCTTCGCCCTCGCCGAGGAGGTGTGCGGTGATTCACGCGCCGCCGACGAGCGCGTGGAGGCCGGCGGGCTGCGCGGCGTCCAGACCGCCGACAAGCTCCGGCTCTCCGTCGTCGCCGGCTTCGAGGTCGCCTGCCTGGACGCCCTGGGCAAGTCCCTGGGCCTGCCCGTGCACGCGCTGCTCGGCGGCAAGGTCCGAGACAGCGTCGAGTACAGCGCGTACCTCTTCTACCGCTGGGCCGCCCACCCCGAAGGCGGCGAACAGGACGACTGGGGTGCGGCCGTCGACCCGGCCGGAGTCGTCGCCCAGGCGCGCCGGTTCGCCGGCGAGTACGGCTTCTCCTCCTTCAAGCTCAAGGGCGGCGTCTTCGAACCCGATCAGGAGATCGCCGCGATCCGCGCCCTCGCCGAGGCGTTCCCCGGGCAGCCGCTGCGGCTGGACCCGAACGGCGCCTGGTCCGTCAAGACCTCGCTGTACGTCGCCGAGCAGCTGAAGGACGTACTCGAATATCTGGAGGACCCGGCGACCGGCACGGACCTGATGGCCGCCGTCGCCGCGGGCACAGACGTACCCCTCGCCACGAACATGTGCGTCACGACCCTCGCCGAGGTCCCGGAGGCCTTCGCCCGCGGCGCCGTCCAGGTCGTGCTCTCCGACCACCACTACTGGGGCGGCCTGCACCGCACCCGGGAGCTGGCCGCGATCTGCCGCACCTTCGGAGTCGGCCTCTCCATGCACTCCAACACCCACCTGGGGATCAGCCTCGCCGCGATGACCCATGTCGCGGCCACCGTCCCCAACCTCGACTACGCCTGCGACAGCCACTACCCGTGGCAGACCGAGGACGTCATCACCACCCGTCATGTGTTCAAGGACGGCCGGCTGACCGTCTCCGACGCCCCGGGACTCGGTGTCGAACTCGACCGGGAACGCCTGGCGGTACTGCACCGGCGCTGGCTCGCCGACGACGGCACGATGCGCGAGCGCGACGACGCGGCGGCCATGCGCAAGGCCGAGCCGGAGTGGGTGACGCCGACCATCCCGCGCTGGTGAGCGCGGGGCGGGCCAGGCGCCGGGACGCCGCCACCGCGGCCCCGGTCCGGGGGCGGACGCCCGGCCGCGGCGCGCCCACGCCGCGGCCGCCGTCCGCGGCCGCCACCGTCTGAGTTGCGTCCGGCCTGAGCAGCCCGGAAGGTCGGATGATGAAGGCGATCAGCTACAGCAGGTACGGCGGGGCCGAGGTCCTGGAGTACGGCGAGCGGCCCGACCCGAAGGTCGGCCCGGACACTGTGCTGGTGAAGGTGCGGGCAGCGGCGGTCAACCCGGTCGACTGGAAGGCCAGGGAGGGCCATCTCCAGTCGGGACTGGAGGCCGTCTTTCCGGTGATCCCCGGCTGGGACGTCTCCGGAGTCGTCGTACAGCCCGGGATCGCCGTCGACGAATTCGCCGTCGGCGACGAGGTCATCGGCTATGTCCGGGAGGACTTCCTGTCCCGCGGCACCTTCGCCGAGTACGTCGCCGCCCCCGTCCGCACCCTCGCCCGCAAACCGCTGAGCCTGAGCTTCGAGGCGGCGGCGGGCCTGCCGCTGGCCGGGCTCACCGCCTATCAGGTGCTGCACCGCTCGCTGCGGATCCAGGACGGCGACACCGTGCTGGTCCACGCGGCCGCGGGCGGGGTGGGCTCACTGGCCGTCCAGCTCGCCCGGCACGCGGGCGCCCGCGTCATCGGCACCGCCAGCGAGCACAACCACGACCATGTGCGCCGGCTCGGCGGCGAACCGGTGGCGTACGGCGAAGGGCTCGCCGACCGGATCCGGGCCCTGGCCCCCGACGGGGTCGACGCCGCCTTCGACACCGTCGGCGGCGAGGCCCTGCGCGTCTCCGCGGAAGTGCTGAAGCCCGGAGGCCGGCTGGTGTCCATCGCGGACGGCGAGGTCTTCTCGTACGGCGGCCGCTATGCCTTCGTACGGCCCGACGCCGACGACCTCTCCGAGCTGAGCGCCCTGGCCGAGGAGGGCGTCATCTCGGTCCATGTCGACCGGACCTTCCCGCTGGAACAGGCCGCGGACGCCTACCGGCTGAACGAGGAGGGGCGCACCCGGGGGAAGATCGTCGTCACCGTCCCCTGGGAGAGCTGACGGCCCCGGCACCGCTCCTCAGAAGATCATCGCCGCTGCGAACACCGCGAGCGCCACCGTGCACACCGCCGCTGTCAGCGCGCCACGCGACGACAGGGGGCGCGGCTGAGCGATCCCCATCCCTCGTACCCGCCGGTGCGACACCTGCAGAAAACCCAGCCAGGCCAGCACGCTCAGCGACAGGGCGACGAGTCCGGCCGGGGTCGCACCGTGGTGCAGGGCCTGCTTGCCCGCCAGCAGAGCCACCACCGTGCACGACAGGGTGGTACGCCGCCACGCCAGCCGGGTCCGCTCGGGCTGCAGTCCGGGGTCCCGGACGGCGGCCGTCAACGGGCCTCCCAGCCGAAGACGACCACCACCACCATCGAGACGGCGACGACGGCGACCGCAAGGCCGAGCAGCGCCGGGAAGCGGGAGACCGGCAGGTCCTCGCCGCGCCGCATCGCCCGCTCGCACCGCACCCAGTGGTTGACCGCCCGCAGCGCACACAGGACACCGGCCGCGAGCAGCGCGAGGGCCAGCCCCGCTCTGACCCCCCAGGCCAGGTCGGGCAGGAACTGGTCGACGGCGAAGCCGCCGCCGATGAGCGCCAGAGCCGTCCGGATCCAGGCGAGGAAGGTGCGCTCGTTGGCGAGCGAGAAGCGGTAGTCGGGGGTGTCGCCCTCGTCACGGATCCGCTCCGGTGCGAACCACAGCCTCAGACCTTGTACGAAGTCGTTCACGCCCGAACCCTAACCAGCGCACTGCCGGTCGCCTGCCGGGGCCCGGCCTGCCCGGAACTCCAGCAGCCGGTGATACGTCTCCAGTCCGTCCGGCACCCACACCCAGTCGCCGAGCCGCTCCGTCAGCTCGTCATCGCTGAGGAAGGTGTGCCAGGCGACCTCCTCCACCTGCGGGTTCACCGGCAGCTCGCACCGCACCTGGTAGACGTGCGACCACCAGGTGTGCTCCGCGCTCTCGTAGAGGAACTTGAAGAGCGGCTCGGGGCGGGGGAGCCCCGTGACACCGAGTTCCTCCTCGGCCTCGCGCAGCGCCGCCTCGTCGTACGACTCGCCCGCGCCGACCACCCCGCCGACGAACATGTCGTAGTGCGAGGGAAAGACCAGCTTGGTCGGGGTCCTGCGGTGCACGAAGAGCCGGCCCTCGGCATCCCTGGCCTCGATGAAGACACAGCGATGGCGCAGGCCCCGCGCGGTCGCCTCACCGCGCGGGGCCTGACCGACGACCTCGTCGTTCTCGTCGACGATGTCCAGAATTTCGTCAGCAGCAGTCATGCGGCCCATCCAACCCCAGCTCCCGGGCCGGGGATCACCGACCGGGCGCCACCGGGCGGGTGGACGCACGATCCGCCCGTCCGGCGATCCGCCGGTCAGTGCGGCTGCAGGCTGCGCTTCCGGCGGCGGTGGTCGTGGCCCGTCGGCATCGCCGGATGCAGTCCCAGCAGCACGATCCCGATGACGATCGCCACCAGCCCGGCCGCCTGCCAGGCCAGCGCAGCCGTGTCGGTGCGCACCTGGTCGCCGAGGAAACCGATCCCGCAGGCGATCCCGGCCAACGGCTGGGCGGCGGTCAGTGCGGGCAGCGACATCCGCAGCGGCGCCGTCTCGAAGGCGCTCTGCACCAGGATCAGGCCCGTCACACCCAGCACGACCACCGCGTACGGCTGCCAGCTCGTCAGCAGTGTCGTCCACCCCCCGTCCGACAGCAGCTGCCCGCTCATCCGGGTCAGTGCGTCCTGGAGGCCGTACAGCAGCCCGGCCGCCACCGCGAGCAGCGCCGCGGCCGCTCCCTGCTGCGAGCGCTTGGCGAAGGTGGTGAGCAGCAGGGCCATACCCACGACCACGCCGACCACCAGCCAGTGCCGCAGCGCGTTCGTGATCATCTCGCCGCCCTGCGGCCGGCCCCCCAGCAGGAAGGCGGTGACGCCGCCTGCCAGCAGCCAGAGCCCGGCCCAGCCCTGCCGGCCGAGCCGCTGGCCGGTGCGATGGCGTGACAGGGCCATGGCGAAGAGCAGATTGGTGGCCAGGAGAGGCTCTACGACGGACACCTCGCCCTTGCCCAGGGCCAGTGCCCCCAGCGCCATGCCGCTGACCATCAGGCCGATCCCGGCCAGCCAGCTCCGGACCTGCATCAGGTCGAGCAGCAGCCGGGGGGACAGATAGTCCCTCCTCGGGGCGTGCCGGGCGGCGGCCTGCTGCAGGACAAAGCCGAATCCCAGACAGCAGGCGGCGCTCACGGCGAGTACGAGCACCAGCACCGACACGCTTCTCTACCTCAAGTCCGGCCAGGAGAGGGTGATTTGTTTCGACGATAGCGCCTCCGGGCGGACGGTGCGGCCGGAGCGCGTCCGACCGGGCGGTTGACGCCGCAGCGGCCGGTGCCCAAGATCTGACGCACGAGTAACTTCCGGCGCTCCCTCCGGACACCGACCCACCCCGCTCACCCAGACTCCCCGACTCCCCGACAAGGATGGAACCCATGGCGTACGACGCTGATGTGATCGTGATCGGGGCAGGGCTCGCGGGTCTTGTGGCCACCGCCGAGCTCGTCGACGCGGGCCGCACGGTGATCCTGCTCGACCAGGAGCCCGAGCAGTCGATCGGCGGCCAGGCGCACTGGTCCTTCGGCGGCCTCTTCCTCGTCGACTCGCCCGAGCAGCGCCGCATGCGGATCAAGGACAGCCACGAGCTGGCCCTCCAGGACTGGCTCGGTACGGCGGGTTTCGACCGCAAGGAGGACCACTGGCCACGGAAGTGGGCCGAGGCGTACGTCGACTTCGCGGCCGGCGAGAAGCGGTCCTGGCTGCACGCCCAGGGGCTGCGGATCTTTCCCGTCGTCGGCTGGGCCGAACGTGGCGGCTACGACGCGAACGGCCACGGCAACTCCGTACCCCGCTTCCACATCACCTGGGGCACCGGCCCCGGTGTCGTGGCCCCCTTCGAACGCCGGGTCCGCGAGGGCGTCGCCAAGGGGCTCGTACAGCTGAGGTTCCGCCACCGGGTCACCGGCCTCGGCCGCACCGCGGGTGCGATCGACACGGTGACCGGTGAACTCCTCGAACCGAGCGGCGCCCAGCGCGGCACCGCGAGCAGCCGCGAGGCGACCGGCGCCTTCGAGCTGAAGGCCCAGGCGGTGATCGTCACCTCCGGCGGCATCGGCGGCAACCACGACCTCGTACGCAAGCAGTGGCCCGAACGGCTCGGCACCCCGCCCGCGAAGATGCTCTCCGGGGTCCCCGCCCACGTCGACGGGCTGATGCTCGGCATCACCGAGGAAGCGGGCGGCCACCACATCAACCGCGACCGGATGTGGCACTACACCGAGGGCATCGAGAACTGGAACCCGATCTGGGCCAAGCACGGCATCCGGATCCTGCCGGGACCGTCCTCGCTCTGGCTGGACGCCCGGGGCAAGCGGCTGCCGGTTCCGCTCTTCCCCGGCTTCGACACACTCGGCACCCTCGAGCACATCACGAAGTCCGGCTACGACTACACCTGGTTCGTTCTCGACCAGAGGATCATCGGCAAGGAGTTCGCGCTCTCCGGCTCGGAGCAGAATCCCGACCTGACCGGCAAGTCGATCCGGGGCGTGATAGGCCGGGCGCGTGCGGACGTGCCGGGTCCGGTGAAGGCGTTCATGGACAACGGCGTGGACTTCGTCGTCGAGAAGGACCTCGAATCGCTGGTCCGCGGCATGAACGCGCTCACCGACGAACCACTGATCGATGCGGCGGAGCTGCGTCGCGAGATCACCGCGCGGGACCGCGAGACGGCCAACCCGTTCACCAAGGACCTTCAGATAACGGCGATCCGCGGCGCCCGCACCTATCTCGGCGACAAGCTGATCCGTACGGCGGCCCCGCACCGCATCCTGGACCCCGAGGCCGGTCCGCTGATCGCCGTACGGCTCAACATCCTGACCCGGAAGTCGCTCGGCGGCCTGGAGACGGACCTGTCGTCACGGGTTCTCAGCGAGGACGGTACGCCCCTGCCCGGTGTGTACGCGGCGGGGGAGGCGGCAGGGTTCGGCGGCGGCGGGGTGCACGGCTACCGCTCGCTCGAAGGAACGTTCCTCGGTGGCTGCATCTTCTCCGGGCGGGCGGCGGGCCGGGCCGCGGCGGAGGCGGTCGGCTGAGGACCGTCCGCGGAGGTTGCGGCCGGCCGTGTGGTCACCGCTCTCACCTTCGGCGCGATTGAAATGTCATGTTCATGTAAAGTCTTTCCTCGGGATCTACTCGCATAGACCGCAGGGCGTCATCCTGATCGCGTACCTCGACCGGCGCCTCCTCGTATGAGGGCCGAGCGCCACGCTCCACTGTCCACGCACGGAACGAAGCCCCGTTCGCAGATCGGACCTCCCACGTGACAGGAGAGGATGAGCAATGAGGATCGTGACCAAGGTGCTGGTCGCCACGGCCTCCGCCGCCGTGTTGGCCCTGGGGGCACCGGCGCAGGCGGTGGTGCCGCCCGAGCATGCTGTGATCGTGTGTCAGAGCGCCAGCTTCTACGCCAACTACGACAGTTCCTCCGGGCCCACCGGACTGATCCGTGTCCTGGGGTACGGCAACAAGGTCGGCCACACCCGCGGCGCCCACCCCGTCTACAACGGCTGGGCCGCCACCTTCGACTTCGGCAAGGGCGACTGGGGCTACGTGCGCAACGAATGCCTCGGCGGCTACGGCTCCTGGTGACGCAGTCCCGAACGTCATACCCGCACGCCGATCTCCGGAAGGATTCGTCATGCCCGCACTCCGTTTCGTCCGAGCAGTCGCAGCCGTGGGAGCCCTGACCGCGGGCCTGCTCATGGCCGCCGGTCCGGCCCAGGCCGCGAACGGCACCATCGGCCGGCGTGAAACCGTGTGCGCCCAGGACCTGTATGTGCGCACGGACCCCGGCGGGGCCTGGACGGGGACCCTCTACAAGGGCCAGACCTTCACGGTGGAGAGCAAGCAGAGCGGCTGGGCGTACGGGTTCGCCTACGGAGACATCAACCGTCACGGCTGGGTACAGGACGGCTGGTTCTGCTGACCGTCCGCACAGCGGCGCGTCAGGTCCATGCGCAGTGCCTCGACGGCGGCCGGGCGGAGGTCAGTCCTGCGTACCGCCGGCCGGCCGGTCCTCCACCCCGGGAACGGGGACGAGCAGCTCGACGACCCGGAATCGTTCGGCGACGACCAGTGTGTCGTCGCCGACCGTGAACTTCGGGTCGCCGAGCGCCTCCCGCATCTCCTCGCCCTGCCAGAACCGCTCATGGGTCGCGCGCCATTCGGCCACCGAGGTGTCGCCCTCGCCCTCGTCGATCGCGTGCTGGAGATCGATGTCGCCGAGCCGCAGGATCCGTACCTCGGTCACCTCCACCACCGCGACCTCCCGGCCGGACGAGTCGATCACCGCCGACCGCTCACCCACCGGAGGCAGCTCCTCCTTCTCCGCCTCGTACTCCGCCAGCAGTCCCGTCGTCGACACCTTCGCGCCCGAGAGCACCGCCCTCACCAGCTGATCGCGCAGCGGCCCGGGAAAGGCGAGGAGAAAGGGCTTGAGAGGCTCACGGTTCGACATGGCGCAAGTCTGGCATGCCCCGTCACGTACGTGACGAGGGCTGATGAATGCCGGGTTCCGGCCAACTCTTCTGTAAATGAATGCAGTTGATCAAGGTCAACGCTTGACGCGGAGCCTTGCCTACCGCTTGGCTGTCCGCGATCAGGAATGCCCGCGCACCACGGCTCCCACCTCAGCTCCCACCGCCGTCCTTTCCAGCCCGTACCAGCGCGTACCCGTTTCGCAAAGGAAGCCAGCGGTGTCCCCGCCCCCGCCTCCCCTGGGCCGCTCCCGAAGACGGGGCGGACGCTCCGGCCATCCCTTCGACCCGGCGCTCGACGACACCGAACTCAGCGAGGTACGAGGGCAGTTCACCCAGGGACGGTGGACCGGAGCCCGCTTGCTGCTGGTCGGCACCGGCAACGACTGGGACCGCCGCGGCCATCGCGTCGTCGCCCTCGCCGAGACTCCGTCCGCCGCCGGCTGGGCCCGCGACTGGCTGCTCGCCGAACCCGACAGCGCCGACGCCGCCACCCTGCTGGCCTGCGCCACCGTGGTTCGCGCCCTGCACGGCAAGGACACGCCCCAGGCGGCCCGCGAGGCCTGTCTGCGTGCGGCACGACTGGCCCCCGACGATCCCACGCCCTGGCTGGGACAGCTGATGCTGGCCCGTGCGTACGGCACCCAGGAGGAGGCCGGGAAGCTCTTCGACGCGGTACGCATCCGCCACCCCGACCACCACCACGCGCATCACCTGATGACGGCCCGGCTCGCCGAGAACCACCCCGACAGCGGCCAGGACCCGCTGCACGAGGTCTACGACTTCGCCGCCTGGGCCGCCGAACAGGCGCCCGCCGATTCGCCGCTCGCCGTCCTCCCCGTCGTCGCCCACGCCGAGCGCTACCGCGTCCTGGTCGCCGCGGGCAGCGAGTCCGACGACCCGGTGCGCTCCGGGCACTGGTCGGGGCGGCGGGCCCGGCAGGTGATGAAGGCCGCGTTCGACTGGTGGCTGGAATGGGAGCGCGAGGACCACCCGCGCAACTGTGCCGACCTCAACTTCCTGGCCCACGCCAAGGTATGCGAGGGCAGGCCGGCCGAGGCCGCGGCCCTCTTCCTCCGCATCGGGCCCCACGCGACGGCCGCGCCCTGGTCGTACTCCGGCCGGGACCCGTACCAGGCCTTCCTCACGGCGCGCGGCACCGCGCTCGGTACGCCTTGAGGAGTCACC
This sequence comes from Streptomyces sp. NPDC005262, assembly GCF_042872425.1. Classification (NCBI taxonomy): domain Bacteria; kingdom Bacillati; phylum Actinomycetota; class Actinomycetes; order Kitasatosporales; family Streptomycetaceae; genus Streptomyces; species Streptomyces sp. NPDC005262. The sequence continues at coordinate 365,297 of NZ_JBIAKK010000004.1, read as the reverse complement.
CGCCGCAGATCCACCCGCTGCTGTGCAACTCCCAGTGTTTCTTACCTGTTTCTCCTCAACGAAGGGACCATCCCCGCCATGTCGACGGGCAGTTCGAGAACGAGTGAGACCGGCGTGACCGGCGATACGGGCGGCATCAGCACCTACAAGGGTGAGGAGCGGGCCTTGCGTGCGGACCGGCTCGGCACCGCGGGGCTGCTGCTCTCGGTGCTCGCCGCAAGCGCCCCCCTGATGGTCGTCGCCGGGGTGATGCCCACCGTCTTCGGCGTGATGGGCATCGTGGGCCAGCCCCTGCTGTACGTCATCCTCGGCGTCGTCCTGATGCTGTTCAGCTTCGGCTACGCGGAGATGAGCCGGCACGTCCACAATGCCGGTGCCTTCTACGCGTACATCGCCCGTGGACTCGGCCCGACCGCGGGCGCCGGGGCCTCGCTCGTCGCGCTCGTCGCGTACAGCGCCATGCAGGTCGGCATCTACGGCATCCTCGGATTCGAGGTCTCCGGGCTCTTCTCCACGTACCTGGACATGGACGTCGCCTGGTGGATACCGGCCGCCGTCGCCGTACTGGTCGTCGGTGTCCTCGGCTGGCTGAAGATCGACCTCAACGCCAAGGTCCTCGGCGTGCTGCTGGTCGTCGAATGCGCCCTCGTCGTGATCTTCGACATCGCGGCCGTCTCCAAGCCGGGACCTGAGGGCCTGTCCCTGCACGCCTTCGACCTCGACACCCTCACCGGCGCCGGACTCGGCACCGCGCTCTGCTTCTGCATCGCCGCGTTCGTCGGCTTCGAGCAGGCCCCGGTGTACGCGGAGGAGACCAGCCGCCCGCAGATCGTCGTCTCCCGGGTGATGTTCCTCGCCGTCGGCTACGCCGCGCTGTTCCTCGCGCTCAGCTCCTGGGCTCTGACCGTCGCCGCGGGCCCCGGGTTCATCGCGGACAGCTCGCTCAAGGAGGGGCCCGCGCTGCTGTTCGGTCTCACCGAGGAACGGCTCGGCACGACCTTCACCGATGTGCTGCACGTGCTCTTCGTCACCGGCATGTTCGCCGCGTTGCTCAGCTTCCACAACGTCGTCGCCCGCTACGCGTTCGCGATGGGCCGCGAGAGCCTGCTGCCCGCCGCCTTCGGCCGTACCAACAAGTCCAGCGGGGCCCCCGCCACCGGCTCGCTCCTGCAGTCCGTCGTCTCCCTGGTCATCGTGCTGGCCTTCGCGTTCACCGACGACAACCCGGTCGGTGACCCGACCGCCCCCGTGCTGCACCTGTTCACCTGGATGGGCAACGTCGGCGCGCTCGGCGTCATCCTGCTGATGGCCGCGGCCTCCTTCGCCGTGATCGCCTTCTTCGTGAAGCGCGGCGCGGGCCGGGCGCAGCTGCCGCGGCTGATCGCCTCCGGTCTGGCCGGGGTGGCGTTGCTGGCGATCGCCGTCTTCACGGTCCGCGACTTCGACGTGCTGGTCGGCTCGGGCCCGGGCTCGGTGCTCAACTGGGTGCTGCCCGGCGTTGTCGTCGCCTCGCTCGTCGTCGGGCTGGTGTACGGCGCGGTCCTGCGATCCGCGAAGCCGGAGGTGCACGCCAGGATCGGCCTGGGCAACGAGGCGTTCCAGTTGGAGAAGGCGGCCGAGAGCGGTGCGGTCCACCACTGAGCCCGGTCGCCTTACCGAAGTGTGACGGACACCCGCAGCCCCTGGTGACGGGCGGCTGCGGGTGTTCGAATGGTCGGGTGAACAGTCGCCCTCCCGATGCCGAAGGCACACCCGTCGGCCGCCGCCTGGTCCTGACCATGCTCGGGTTCGGCGCCGCCGCAGTCGTGGCGGCGCCCGCCCTCCAGCGGATGATGGAATCCGGGCTCGGCGCGGTCGCCGACAAGGACCCCACCGGCCTGACCGGGCTGCTGCCCAACGGCGGCGGCTTCCGTTACTACTCCGTCGCCTCCTCCGTTCCGAGGAAGAGCGCCGCCGACTACCGGCTGAAGATCGACGGCCTCGTCGACCGGCCCTCCACGTACACCCTGGACCGGCTCCGCGCCCTGCCGCAGACCAGGCTGGTCCGCGACGTCCAGTGCGTCACCGGCTGGCGGGTCCCCGAGACCCCGTTCGAGGGCGTCCGGCTCTCCGCTCTGCTCGACGCGGCCGGGGTGCGGCCCGAAGCGAAGGCGATCCGCTTCACCTGCTTCGACGGCACGTACAGCGAGAGCCTCACCCTCGACCAGGCGCGGCGCCCCGATGTGCTGGTCGCGCTGCGCATGCAGGACAAGCCGGTGGCCCATTCGCACGGCGGTCCGGTCCGCCTCTATGTCGCCCCGATGTACTTCTACAAGTCGGCGAAATGGCTCTCCGGGATCACCGTCACCGACTCCGTGAAGCCCGGCTACTGGGAGGAACTCGGATATGACGTCGATGCCTGGGTCGGGCGGTCCAACGGCCGCGACGACGACCCCACCGGCTGATCCCGCCGCACGGATGCGCCGCTTCAGCGGCGCGGAGCGCTGGGTGCACCGCACCACGGCCTGGCTGGTGCTGGTGTGCGTGGCGACCGCGGCCTGCCTGTACGTACCCCAGCTCGCCGAACTGGTCGGCCGCCGCCATCTCGTGGTCACCGTGCACCAATGGTCCGGGCTGCTGATCCCCGTACCGCTGCTGGCCGGCCTCGTCTCCCGGGCGCTGCGCGCCGACCTGTCCCGGCTCAACCGGTTCGGCCCGCACGACCGGGTGTGGCTACGGGCGGTACGCCACCGTGACCACCGCCCCGGGTCCCGCCCGGCCGGGAAGTTCAACGCGGGCCAGAAGCTGTACGCGGCCTGGATCGCGGGCGCCGTGCTGGTCATGATCGGCACCGGGGTGCTGATGTGGTTCACCGGTCTCGCCCCGCTGATGTGGCGTACCGGCGCCACCTTCGTACACGACTGGCTGGCGCTCGCGATCGGGATCGTGCTGGCCGGACACATGGCAATGGCGCTCGCCGACCCGGAGGCACGCCGTGGCATGCGCACCGGGTCGGTCGAGCGCCATTGGGCGCGGACCGAGCACCCGCTGTGGGGTGAATCCGCCGACGCGCCGGACGATGATCCGGCGCGTCGCCAGGGGCTGTCCGGCTAGAGGATCAGCGACAGCAGCAGGATGAAGGCCAGCGAGACCACGGAGATGATGGTCTCCATCACCGACCAGGTCTTCACCGTCTGGCCGACGCTCATCCCGAAGTACTCCTTCACCAGCCAGAAACCGGCGTCGTTGACGTGGCTGAAGAAGAGCGATCCCGCACCGACGGCGAGGACCAGCAGCGCCGCGTGCGACGTCGACATGTCGGCGGCGAGCGGGGCGACCAGGCCGGCCGCCGAGATCGTGGCCACGGTCGCCGAGCCGGTCGCGAGCCGGATCGCGACGGCGATCAGCCAGCCCAGCAGGAGCGCCGGGATCGACCAGTCCTTGGAGAAGTCCAGGATCATCTGGCCCACACCGGCGTCGATGAGGGTCTGCTTGAAGCCACCGCCCGCCCCGACGATCAGCAGCACACCCGCGATCGGGGCGAGGGACTTCTCGACGGTGGTGGAGAGCCGCGCCTTGGTGAAGCCGGCGGCCCGGCCCAGCGTGAACATGCCGACTATGACGGCCGCGAGGAGAGCGATCAGCGGCGAGCCGATGACATCGGTGACCCGCTGGACGTGGTTCTCCGGGTTGTCCACGACGATGTCGACGAGGGCCTTGGCCAGCATCAGCACGACGGGCAGCAGGATGGTCGCCAGCGTGGCGCCGAAGCTGGGACGGTTCTCCAGCTCCTCGGACGGGCGCTGCGGGATCATCTTCTCGGGCGCCTTGATGTCCACCCAGCGGGCGGCGTACCGGGAGAAGACCGGGCCCGCGATGATCACCGTCGGGATGGCGACCAGCACACCGAGCGCCAGCGTGACGCCGAGGTTGGCGCCGAGGGCGTCGATCGCGACCAGCGGGCCGGGGTGCGGCGGGATCAGTCCGTGCATCACGGAGAGACCGGCGAGCGCCGGGATGCCGATGCGCATCAGGGAGTAGTTGCCGCGCTTGGCGACGAGCAGCACAACCGGGATCAGAAGCACGATGCCGACTTCGAAGAAGAGCGGCAGACCGATGATCGAGGCGATCAGGACCATGGCCCACGGCATGGTTCGGCCGCTCGCCTTCGCGAGGATCGTGTCGACGATCTGGTCAGCGCCGCCGGAGTCGGCGAGCAGCTTGCCGAGAATGGCGCCGAGCGCGATCAGGACACCGACGCCCGCGACCGTGGAGCCGAGGCCGGCGGTGAAGCTGGCGATCGTCTTGGCGGGAGCGGCGCCGGCGAAGGAGCCGAGCGCGAGCGATCCGATGGTCAGCGCCAGGAAGGCATGCAACTTGAACTTGGTGATGAGCAGAACGATGACGGCGATGCCCGCCAGAACGGCGATGCCCAGCTGCGCGTTACCGGCCGAAGTTATGGGTTCGACGGCGTCCGCTGCCAGCATCTCGACGCTGAGACTGGTCACGGTGATGATCCTTAGACTTCGAGCCGGCGCAACGCGGCGACGGCTCGCTGGGTGATTTCTTCGGGGGTGCCGGACACATCGACGGAGACGCCGGCCTCGTCGTCCTGCAGCGGCTGCAGGGTGGCGAACTGCGAATCGAGCAGTGCGGTCGGCATGAAGTGGCCCTTGCGCTCGGCCATCCGCTCCTCGATGAGGGCGCGGTCGCCGGTCAGATGGAGGAAGACGGCCCCGGGGGCCTCGGCCCGCAGCCGGTCGCGGTAGACCCGCTTCAGCGCCGAACTGCTGACGACGCCGCCGAGTCCGGCCCGGTTGTGCGCCCACTGCCCGATCGCATCGAGCCAGGGCCACCGGTCGGCGTCGTCCAGCGGGGTGCCGGCCGACATCTTGGCGATGTTCGCCGCGGGATGGAAGTCGTCGCCCTCGGCGTACGGAACGCCGAGTTCGGCTGCGAGCAGGGGGCCGATCGTGGTCTTGCCGGTCCCTGCTACGCCCATCACCACGACGACGTGGGGGGTGCTCATTGGTGGTGCCTCGCTGTCTCCGTCGACGTCTTCCTCGACATCGGTCCGTCGCGCTACTGAAACCCATACGTACGACTTATTCAAGATGGTGTGACATAAACGTCGTACTTTTTGTTCCTGCGGGGTGCCCGTAGGCTTTGCCCATGACCACACAGGGCCCCGGGCTGCATACACACGTGCTGGACACCCTGGGCCTGGAGATCGCCGCGGGGGACTGCCCGCCGGGCCAGGTGCTGCGGACCGACGAGTTGGCCCAGCGTTTCGACGTCTCGCGGACGGTCGTACGCGAAGTGATCCGGGTCCTGGAGTCCATGCACCTGGTCGAGTCCCGGCGCCGGGTCGGTGTGACCGTGCAGCCGACCGAGGCCTGGAACGTCTACGATCCGCAGGTCATCCGGTGGCGACTGGCGGGCGCCGACCGGCCGCGCCAGCTGCGCTCCCTGACCGTGCTGCGCTCGGCGATCGAACCGGTCGCGGCAGGGCTCGCGGCACGGCACGCCACGCCGGACCAGTGCGCGGCCCTCACCGAGTGCGCGCTCGGGATGGTCGCGACCTCACGCGGCCAGCAGCTGGAGCGGTATCTGGAACACGACATCGCGTTCCACCGGATCGTGCTCAACGCCTCCGGGAACGAGATGTTCGCCCGGCTCGGGGACGTCGTGGCCGAGGTCCTGGCGGGGCGGACCCACCACCAGGTGATGTTCGAGGATCCCGACCCGGCCGCGGTCACCCTCCACGTACGGCTCGCGGAGGCGGTACGGGAGGGCGACGCTGTGGAGTCGGAGCGGCTGACGAAGGAGATCGCCGTGGGCGCCCTGCACGAGCTGGACGTCCTCGCACCCTGAGGCCGTCCGCGAGGCGCCGGGCAGATCCGGTCGTCCACCGCGCCCCGAGGTCCGGCGGGCCCGGCCTCAGGCGCCGGACGGGCCCGCCGTCACATGCTGCAGGCGCGCCGCGGCCGCCGCGAGCATCATCTCCAGCGCCGCCGGATAGCCACTGCGGCCCATCTCCGCCACCAGCACAGGCGCGGTCGCCGCGATGTGCGGATGCGTGGTCCGCTCCAGTCGCGCATACGTCTGCGGCCACGTCCGCACCTCCAGCGCGCGGGCCCGCTCCGAGAGCACCAGCGTCGACGCGTCCAGCGCCGCGAAGGACAGGGTCTGGTCGACGAACACGTGGTAGATCCGCACCGCCTCGCCGTCCGGGAAGCCCGCCCCGCGCAGAATCCCGAGGATGGTCTCCACCGCCTGGATCTCGTGCGTACGGCCGGTGACGCGGGCACACGTCAGCAGGGCCGCCTGCGGATGTGCCAGATAGTCGGCATGCATGCGCAACCCCAGGTCACGCAGGTCGGCCCGCCAGTCACCGGTCGCCCGCCAGCCGGACAGCGTACGGCCGATCAACTCGTCGGCCACCGCGAGCAGCAGCTCGTCCGTGTCCCGGAAGTACCGGTAGATCGCGCTCGGATCGCAGCCCAGGGCGGCGCCGAGCCGGCGCACGGTGAGCGCCGCCGCCCCGTGCTCGCCGATCAGCCGCAGCGCAGTCTCCACGATCAGCTGTTCCGACAGCACCGTGCCCTGCTTGGTGGGACGCCTGCGGCGCCGCGCCCCCTCCGCCACCACCCGCTCGCTCGCACTCATGCGGGGCACCTTATGACAACAGCGTTGACGTGTGGAACCCCCGGGGAGTTCGATGTGCCGCCATCGGGGCCGAAGAGTGCCCCTCGGCGAAGGAGCCACCGTGACGGACTCACCCACCCCCTACGGCAGTGACCCACCAGGAGCCGCGTCCCTCAGGAAGAGCCTCGGCGTCGTCGACGGCTTCGCCATCGCCGCGTCCTCCACCGCCGCAACCACGAGCATCGGCATCGGTCTCGGCGTCACCGCGGGCGCCGTCGGCCTCCATCTGCCGATCATCATGCTGCTCGGCGCCCTGCCCGTCCTGGGCATCGCGAGTGCCTACTCCCGGCTCAACCGGGTCGAGCCGAACATGGGCAGCGGCTACGTCTGGGTCGGCCGCTCCCTCAGCCCGTGGCTCGGCTTCCTCGTCGGCTGGATCGGCATCGTCTCCACCGTCGTCTTCCTCTCGTACACCACGACGGTCACCGGATCCGCGCTGCTCCAACTCGCGGGCGAGGGCGGGCTGCACACCCTCGCCGGGCTCCACCTCGACCCGGACTCCACCGCCCAGTCGACCGCCCTCGGCATCGCCGTCCTGATCGCCGTCACCTTCACCGCGATCACCGGCATACGGTCCGCCGCCAACCTGCAGAAGTACCTGCTCGTCTTCGAGTACGTCGTGCTGCTCGGCTTCTGCGGGTACGGACTGGCCGTCGGCCCGCACCCGTTCAGCCTGGACTGGATCAACCCGTTCACCATCCCCTCCGGACAGCAGCTCGCCCAGGGGCTTCTCCTCTCGGTCTTCTGCTACTGGGGATTCGAGTCCTCGTTCAGCGTCAACGAGGAGGTCCGCGACCCGCAGGACGCCTCCAGGGCCGGGCTCATCACCCTCTTCACCATGCTCGGCCTCTTCCTCCTCGGCTCCTTCGCCTTCCAACGGGTGCTCTCGCTGGACGAGCTGACCGGTCACGGCGCCCAGGGGCTCACCTACTTCGGTGACCGGCTGGCCGACCAACCGCTCGCCGCGCTCCCGCTGATCGCCCTCACCTTCTCCGCCGTGGCCTCCCTCCAGTCCGGGGTGATCCCGACCGTGCGCGGCATGTTCGCGATGAGCCGGGACCGTACCCTCGGCCCGCTCTGGACCAAGGTCAGCCCGCGCTTCGGCACACCGGCGGCCGGAACGGTCGCGATCGGCTGTGTCGCCGCCGCCGTCGCGGTCCTGTCCCTGGTCATCCCGAAGGTCGGCGACCTGATCCTGGCCTCCGTCAACGCGATCGGCGTCGTCGTCTCGGTCTACTACGCGCTCACCGCGCTGGCCGCCGCCGCCCGCTTCCGCGGCCTGCTGCGCGAAAGCCCTTCCGAGGCGCTGCGTGCCGTCGTACTCCCGGTGCTCAGCGCCGCCGCACTGCTCGGCCTCGGCGGCTATCTCTGCTGGTCCTTCTACACCTCCGCCGACCACTTCGAGATCAGCCCGGACAACGGCTGGTTCATGCTCTTCTGCCCGGCGGCCATGCTGTTGACCGGCGTGGGCGCGGCGGCCTGGGCCAAGTGGGTGAGGAAGTCCCCGTATTTCGTCACGGGCCGCTCCCTCGCCCCTGCCGAACCCGCTGTCACCGAAGCGGCCTGATCCCGAGCACACCACCCCACGACTCCCACGGAAACGGAACCACCCATGCACCGCACCCCCGCCGATCTCGTCCTCACCGGCGGCCCCGTCCTCACCATGGACCCGGCCCGCAGCCGCGCCACCACGGTGGCCGTCACCGGCGACCGCATCACCGCCGTCGGCCACGACGAGGTGCGTGAACTGATCGGTCCGAGGACCGAAGTCGTCGATCTCTCCGGCCGGCTGCTCGTTCCCGGCTTCCAGGACGCGCACATCCACCCGGTCACCGCCGGCCTCGAACTCGCGCAGTGCAACCTCACGGAGTCCCGTACGGCGGCGGACACCCTCGCCGCGGTACGGGCCTACGCCGACAGCCGTCCGAACCAGGAGTGGATCACCGGCGGCGGCTGGTCGATGGAGGCCTTCGACGGCGGCAGCCCGACCCGGGACCGGCTCGACGCCGTCGTACCCGACCGCCCCGTCTTCCTGGTCAACCGCGACCATCACGGCGCCTGGGTCAACACCCGCGCCCTGATGCTCGCGGGCATCACCCGCGACACCCCCGACCCGGCCGACGGCCGCATCGAGCACGACGACCGGGGCGAACCCACCGGACTCCTCCAGGAGGGCGCCATGGACCTGGTCGCCCGGCACACCCCGCGCTCCACGCCCGCCGACCGGCTCGCCGCCCTGCTCCGGGCCCAGCGCCTCCTCCACTCGTACGGGATCACCGCCTGGCAGGACGCCATCGTCGGCGTCTACGGCTCGATGGACGATGCGTCCGACGCCTATCTGACCGCGGCCCGCGACGGGTCGCTGACCGCCCGTGTCGTCGGCGCCCTGTGGTGGGACCGTGAGCGCGGCGCCGAGCAGATACCCGAACTCGTCGCCAGGCGGAAGGAGCTGACAGGCGGACGGTTCCGGGCCGGCTCGGTGAAGATCATGCAGGACGGGGTCGCCGAGACGGGCACCGCCGCCCTGCTCACCCCGTACCTCGACGCCTGCGGCTGCGCCACCACCAACAGCGGCACCAGCTTCGTCGACCCCGTCGAGCTGCGCCGGTACGTCACCGAACTGGACGCCCTCGGCTTCCAGACCCACTTCCACGCCCTCGGCGACCGCGCCGTGCGCGAGGCACTCGACGCCGTCGAGGCCGCCCGCAGCACCAACGGCCGCACCGACACCCGGCCCCACCTCGCCCACCTCCAGATCGTCCACCCCGACGACATCCCCCGGTTCCGTGAGCTCGGTGCCACAGCCAACATCCAGCCGCTGTGGGCCGCGCACGAACCGCAGATGGACGAGCTGACCATCCCCTTTCTCGGTGACGAACGCGCCGCGCTGCAGTACCCGTTCGGCGCGCTGCTGCGGTCCGGCGCAACCGTCGCGGCGGGCAGCGACTGGCCGGTCAGCAGCGCCGAACCGCTGCACGGCATCCACACCGCGGTCAACCGGATCGCCCCGGACGGCGAAGGACCGGTCTTCCTGCCCGGGGAGCGCATCGGTCTCACGGCCGCCATCGCCGCGTACACGGCGGGCTCGGCCCATGTGAACCACCTGGACGACACCGGCTCCATCCGTGCCGGAGCCCTCGCCGACCTGGTGGTCCTGGACCGCGACGTGTACGCGGGCCCGCCCGAGGAGATCGGCGCCACCCGCATCCTCCAGACGTACGTCGGCGGGCGCCGGGTCCACGACACGGAGGCCTGACGCACCGGCAGGGCGGGCCCCGCTGAACCACCGGTGGGGGCGCCCTGCCGCGCGCCGCCCTGCCGCGCGCCGCCCTGCCGCGCGCCGCCCTGCCGCGCGCCGCCCTGCCACCGCTGCCGTGACACCCACCCACCGCGTACGGTTGTTCGCGTTCGATCACCGGGCATCGGTCGTACGTCACAGCAGCCCGGACCGTCACGAAAAGGGAGCCGCGGTATGGCGCAGCAGGTACAAGGGGTCATCGCACCGGGGAAGAACGAGCCGGTGCGCGTCGAGACGATCGTGATCCCGGACCCCGGCCCCGGTGAGGCCGTCGTGAAGATCCAGGCGTGCGGCGTCTGCCACACCGACCTGCACTACAAGCAGGGCGGCATCAACGACGACTTCCCGTTCCTGCTCGGCCATGAGGCCGCGGGCATCGTCGAATCCGTCGGCGACGGCGTCACGGACGTCGAGCCCGGCGACTTCGTCATCCTCAACTGGCGTGCGGTCTGCGGGCAGTGCCGGGCGTGTCTGCGCGGCCGCCCCTGGTACTGCTTCAACACCCACAACGCCCAGCAGAAGATGACGCTGCTGGACGGTACCGAGCTGTCGCCCGCGCTCGGCATCGGTGCGTTCGCGGAGAAGACCCTGGTCGCCGCGGGCCAGTGCACCAAGGTCGACCCCGATGTCTCCCCGGCCGTGGCCGGACTGCTCGGCTGCGGGGTCATGGCGGGCATCGGCGCCGCCATCAACACGGGCGAGGTCGGCCGCGGCGACTCGGTCGCCGTCATCGGCTGCGGCGGCGTCGGCGACGCGGCCGTCGTCGGCGCGCGGCTGGCCGGAGCGGCGAAGATCATCGCGGTGGACATCGACGACCGCAAGCTGGACACGGCGAAGAAGATGGGCGCCACGCACACCGTCAACTCCCGCTCCACCGACCCGGTCGAGGCGATCCGCTCCCTGACCGGCGGCAACGGCGCCGACGTCGTCATCGACGCGGTCGGCCGCCCGGAGACGTACAAGCAGGCGTTCTACGCCCGCGACCTCGCCGGCACTGTCGTCCTGGTCGGGGTCCCCACCCCGGAGATGCAGCTCGAACTGCCGCTCCTCGACGTGTTCGGCCGCGGCGGCTCGCTCAAGTCCTCCTGGTACGGCGACTGCCTGCCCTCGCGCGACTTCCCGATGCTCATCGATCTGCACCAGCAGGGCCGTATCGACCTCGGCGCATTCGTCACCGAGACCATCGGACTCGGCGACATCGAACAGGCCTTCACCCGGATGCACGAAGGCGACGTGCTGCGCTCGGTGGTGGTCTTCTGATGGCCGCCCGCATCGACCACCTCGTGACCTCCGGCACGTTCGCCCTCGACGGCGGCGAGTGGGACGTCGACAACAACGTCTGGATCGTCGGCGACGACACCGAGGCGATCGTCATCGACGCCGCCCATGACGCCGCCGCCATCGAGGCCGCGCTCGCGGGCCGCACGCTGCGCGCCATCGTCTGCACGCACGCTCACAACGACCACATCGACGCGGCTCCGGCCCTCGCCGACGCCACCGGTGCACCGATCCTGCTGCACCCGGACGATCTGCCGCTGTGGAAGCAGACCCACCCGGACCGCACCCCCGACGCCGAACTGGCCGAGGGGCAGGAGCTGGAGATCGCCGGGACCGCGCTCCAGGTCCTGCACACGCCCGGTCATGCCCCGGGAGCGGTCTGCCTGTACGCCCCCGAGCTGGCCACCGTCTTCACCGGGGACACCCTCTTCCAGGGCGGGCCCGGCGCCACCGGACGGTCGTTCTCGCACTTCCCCACGATCGTCGCGTCGATCAGGGACCGGCTGCTCGCCCTTCCGGCCGAGACAACCGTCCGTACCGGACACGGCGACTCCACCACGATCGGTGCGGAGGCACCCCACCTGGACGAGTGGATCGCCCGGGGCCACTGACCGCGCCGGGACTCACCGGTCCGGCCACGCCGACAGCCGCAGCCCGCTCTCGAAGCGGCGCGGCCTGCCGGTGACCGGATCGGTGAACTCCAGCACTCGGGCCAGGAGTTGCAGCGGACGCGTCCAGTCGTCCGCCGCACCCTCCGGTTCGGTCACCGGATAGACCGGATCGTGGACGAGCGGCAGCCCCAGACCGTTCATGTGTACCCGCAGCTGGTGGGTCCGGCCGGTGGCGGGCAGCAACCGGTAGCGGCCGAGCCCCTCCCGGTGCTCCAGCAGTTCGATCCGGCTCTCGCTGTTGGCCTCGCCCGGCTCCTCCCGGGCGGCGATCACCCCGCGCTCCTTGACGATCCGGCTCCGGACCGTACGGGGGAAGACGATCGAGGGGTCGTACGGTGCCACCGCCTCGTACTCCTTGCGCACCAGCCTGTCCCGGAACAGCGTCTGGTACGCACCACGGTCCTCGGGCCGTACGACGAAGAGCACCAGGCCCGCGGTCAGCCGGTCCAGCCGGTGCGCCGGCTGCAGCGACGGCAGCCCCAGTTCCCGGCGGAGCCGCGCCACGGCCGTCTCGGTGATGTGCCGGCCGCGCGGTGTCGTCGCGAGGAAGTGCGGTTTGTCGGCGATGACGAGCCGGGCGTCGCGGTACACCACACCGACCGGGAACGGCACCGGCTCCTCGGGCGCGAAGTCCCGGTGGAACCAGAGGAAACGGCCTGCTGTGTACGGCTCGTCGGGGGCCACGGGCCCCTGCACCGATACGAACCGGCCGTCGGCGAACATGGCGTCCACCCGGTCCGCCCCGATCGCACCGGCGAACCGCGCCAGCAGATGGTCGCGGACCGTCGCCCACTCCTCACCCGGATCCTCGGGGAGGCGCACCCTGACCGGATCGATCCCGTCCCGCTGCGGCAGGGGTGCCGGCGGAGGCTTCGCACGGCCCCTCATCGCTCAGGCCCTGCCTGTCCGTCGGCGCCCGGGGCGCGGCGGCGCGAGGTGCTGGTGGTCATGGTGCGGCAATCCTGTCACAGCGTCGCCGCAGGTCACCGGCGGCTGCGCGGTCACGTTCCACAGGCATCCGGCGGGCGGCAGGGCCCTCTCCCCGGTGGCCGCAGCCGATGTGCTCGGCCGCGCGGCCAGCGAGGAGGAACGGGCCCTGCTCGCCTCCTGCTCACTCCACGGTGGAGAACACGAACGAGAACTGTGCCGCCGCCGCGGCGAGCCGGTACTGCGGCAGCACGCCCGGACCGCACGACTGCGAACCGATGCCCTGCATCGCGTGGTCCAGATTGACCCAGACGGTCTCCCCGGCCACCAGGTCCGGCAGATGCTCCGCCGCATCCAGCTGCTCGCTGGTCCACCGCCGGGCGGTGAACCAGAAGGGCGTGGTCCCTTCGGCCCGCAGCCCCGCACCGCCGCCGTCCGTCAGTTCCGCCCACCGGACGTCGGCCCGCGCGCCGTTCTCCTGCGGCCGGACGTACGGGGTCTGCATCGCGTCCACGGGCATCTCCCACCGCCCGAGCACCGACGCGGCTCGGGTGTCCGGATACGCCTCGCCGGGCCCCCCGCCGAACCACCGCGCCCTGCCGTACGCGGCAGGCAGCCCGAACCGGACCCCGAGCCGGGGCAGCGGCACCCGCCAGTCCCCCTCGGGTGCCGCGGACACGGTGAGCCCGAGCCGTTGCCCGTGGGCGGTCCACCGGTACTCCGTACGCAGCCCCAGGTCCACCCCCGCGGGCGCCACCCACGTCCGTACGGTCAACGAGTCCTCGCCCACCTCCACGGCGTCGATCCGATGGCGTATCCGATGCAGCCCCAACTCCCGCCACCGCAGTCCGTACCGGTCGTCCGGCTGCCAGGACGCACCGTTGTCGTTGTCGGTCGGCGCCCGCCACACATCGAGCCGCAGGCCCTCCACCGGCACGCCACCGATCCGCACCGGCGCCCCGCTCTGTGCGTCGAAGACACCGTCCCCGAGCGTGATCACCCCTTCAGCCGCCTCCGGACGCCGTCGCACCGCGGCCACGGCAGGAACCGCCGCATCGACCTCCACCTGCCCCCACGCCACCACATGCCCGCGCTCCGCCCACGCGGTGTCCTCGGCGAGCAGCGCCCGCACGGTCCACACGCCCGCGCCCTCTCCGGGGAGTCGCACCTCGGTGTGGGCTCCGGGTGCCACGTCGGGCACGGTGAGCGGGCCCGAGCCGCGGACCTCGCCGTCCACCTCGTGCGACCAGACGAACTCCACGTGGTCCAGCGCTGCGAAGTCGTACCCGTTGCCGATCCTGACCGTGCCCGCCGACGTCCCGGCCTCGATCCGTACCGGCTCGATGACCTTCTTGTACTCGATCAGCCCGGGGGAGGGAGTGCGGTCGGGGAAGAGCAGCCCGTCGCAGACGAAGTTGCCGTCGTGGAGTTCCTCGCCGAAGTCCCCGCCGTAGGCGAAACCGTGCTCCGGGTGGGCGAGACCGTGGTCGATCCACTCCCAGACGAACCCGCCCTGGCAGCGCTCGTACCGCTCGAAGAGCCGCTGGTATTCGCTCAGCCCGCCGGGACCGTTGCCCATCGCGTGCCCGTACTCGCACATGATGAACGGCATGGCGCGCCGCCGGGCGTCCAGTTCCGGGTCGCCCCAGGGGTCCTCGGCCCGCTTCCCGATCAGCTCGACCTCGGCGTGCGTCGGATACATCCGTGAGTACAGGTCGACGTCCTTGCAGGACAGATCGCCCTCGTAGTGCACCAGCCGGTCCGGATCCCGGCCCTTGATCCAGTCGGCCATCGCGGTCAGTCCGCGCCCCGACCCGCATTCGTTGCCCAGCGACCAGATGATCACCGACGCGTGGTTCTTGTCGCGCTCGACCATGCGCGCGGCCCGGTCGAGGAGTGCTGGGGTCCACCGTTCGTCGTCGACCGGGTTGTTGCGCCATTCCAGGTCGACAAAGCCATGAGTCTCCAGATCGCACTCATCGATCACCCAGAGCCCGAGCTCGTCACAGAGATCCAGAAACGCCGGATGCGGCGGATAGTGGCTGGTCCGCACGGCATTGATGTGGTGCCGCTTCATCAGTACCAGATCGCGCCGCATGGTCTCCGCGTCCACAGCGCGCCCGGTCTCCGGGTGGAACTCGTGCCGGTTCACGCCACGGAACAGCACGCGCCGACCATTGACCTGGACGATCCCGTCCTCGACGACGACGGTCCGGAAGCCGATCCGCAACGGAATCCGCTCGCCCGGTGTCACCAGCTCGCCGTCGTACAGCCGGGGCGTCTCGGCGGTCCACGGCTCGACCGGCACGGTCACCGCCTCACCGGTCGCGACGTCGACCCCCAGCTCGGGCACGACCACCCGGCCCCCGGCCCCGTCGCACTCCACCCGCAGGGTGCCGGCCCCGGCGAGGTGGTCGTAGCCCGCGTGCACGAAGAAGTCCCGGGGCGCATCCTGCGGCCGGTGCAGCAGCGTGACGTCCCGGAAGATCCCCGGCAGCCACCACTGGTCCTGGTCCTCGAGATAGCTCCCGGACGACCACTGATGCACACGGACGGCCAGGACGTTGCCCTCGGGCCGCACGATGGCGCCGACCGCGAACTCGTGCGGCAGTCGCGACCCCTTGAAATCCCCCAGCTCCTCGCCGTTGAGCCAGACCCGGGCGGCGGACTCCACCCCGTCGAAGCGCAGCACGACGTCGGCGCCCGCCGGCCATCCGTCGGGAAGATCGAAGGTCCGCAGGTGGTCACCGGTCGGGTTCTCGGTCGGCACGTGCGGCGGGTCGACCGGGAACGGGTAGACGACATTGGTGTACGCGGGCGCTCCGCCGGCCCCTTGCAGCACCCAGTGCCCGGGCACCGCGACCGTCTCCCAGCCGGACGCGTCGAACCCGGACCGTGCGAACGACATGTCCTCGGCGGTCGCGGTCGGGGCGAGCCGGAACCGCCACTCCCCGTTCAACGACATCCGCGGTGCGTCCGACCCGGCGTACCAGGACCGGGGTGGCAGTCCGCCCGATCCGGGGGACACGTCCATGTACCAGGGGAGAGAGTGGCTGTCCTTACGGCTCATGATTCTCCTTGCTCGGCAACGCCCGCTTCGCTGCTGGACGTTAGCCAGGGATGAACCGTTTCAACAAGGGGGCGGAGAGCGGCGTCGGACTGAGGAGCGGCCACAGCCGCCCGGCGTGCGCGAGGCGTCGGCGCGCGGCAGGCCGGCTCCGGACGGGACCGCGCCTGCGCGGCCGGCGGCGCCAGGCGTCCCGGGGGGGCCTTGGTCCGGTTGTGTGACATTCCCGCCCGGCCCGGACCGCTCTGCGCGCCGGGTCCGGGCCGCTCGCCGCGCTCGGTGTTCCCTTCCTGGGGAAGGTGGTGCGGTGCGGAAGGGCTCGCTTCTGCTCCCGGCAGGACGGAGCGGTGACGCCGTGACGCCCCTCCCGCAAGCGACCGCCGGTCCAGCGGCCCGCGGCGGCCATGTCTGCCGACGGGCCGCCTGAGTGGCGAAGGAGAAGTCGTGGTGGCTGGAAGTACCGGTGAGGTCCGGGGTGCGATGTCCGCGCGGCTCGTCGCAGGGCAGAAGGCGCTGGTGACCGGGGCCAATTCAGGTATCGGCAGGGCGACCGCGATCGCACTCGGACGGGCCGGTGCGGACGTCGTGGTCAACTACGTCGTCGGTGAGGACGAGGCCGAGCAGGTCGTCGCGGAGATCAAGGGCTTCGGAGTCCGTGCCTACGCCCACCAGGCCGATGTCTCCGACGAGGCCCAGGTCGTCGGCATGGTCGCCCGCATGGTCGAGGAGTTCGGCACCATCGACATCATGGTGGCCAACGCGGGTCTCCAGCGGGATGCGCCGAGTGTGGAGATGACGCTCGCCCAGTGGCAGAAGGTCATCGACGTCAACCTCACCGGCCAGTTCCTCTGCGCGCGGGAGTCCGCCAAGGAGTTCGTGCGGCGCGGCGTCGTGCCGGAGGTCTCCCGGTCCGCCGGAAAAATCGTCTGCATGAGCTCGGTCCACCAGATCATCCCCTGGGCGGGCCATGTGAACTACGCCTCCTCCAAAGGCGGCGTGGGCATGATGATGGAGACCCTCGCACAGGAGCTGGCCCCCCAGGGAATCCGGGTGAACGCCGTTGCGCCAGGCGCCATCCGCACCCCCATCAACACGAGTGCCTGGGACACCCCCGAGGCCGAGTCCGACCTCCTGCGGCTGATCCCGTACCGCCGGGTCGGGGAGCCGGAGGACATCGCCAACGCCGTCGTCGCGGTGGCATCCGATCTGCTCGACTACGTCGTGGGCGCCACGCTGTACGTGGACGGTGGAATGACACTCTTCCCCGGCTTCGCCACCGGAGGCTGACCCCCGCCGGCAGCCCGGGCCGCGCCTCGCCGGGAGACGGACCCGGCGGGGGTCTCCGCCGGGTCCGCCGACCGCCCGAGCGCCGCGGCGGTCTGCGGATCGCCGACCAGCCCGTGCTCGGCGATCAGCGGATAGCGTTCGTTCATAGTGGCTCCGGTGGTAGGAAGCCCCGAGCCCACCCACCACTGTCCGACAGAACGGATTCCCGCGCCTGGCCTGCACGGAGTACCGGCGTCGGGCCGCCCGGCCGGTGCCACGGCATGACCGCTCGACCACACCTGGCCCTGGTGCAGTGGACGGACGACCGGGCCGTGGACCGCCACGCATGCCCCCCGTGGGCGAACTTGCCCGGCCATCGGAGCAGGACGCTCGTGTCCCGCTTGACTCGCCAGGTCGTTGTCCGCACGCTCCCGAGAGGCGGCCGACGGCCCGGCCGCCACCCAGCCCGGACTTGCGGGCCGTCCGCCTTCGAGCAGACCGAGGAGGCCACGCGTGCACGAAAGCCGGACCGGCCGACAACTGACCCTCCGTCATGGGGACCGGAGCGCGGTCGTCGTCGAACTCGGAGCGGCCCTGCGCCACTACGCCGTGGGCGACCGGCTCGTACTCGACGGATTCGCGCCGGACGACCGGATCACCGGCGGGCGCGGTCAGCTCCTCGTGCCGTGGCCCAACCGGATCCAGGACGGCCGCTACCGCTGGGACGGGCAGGACCAACAACTGCCTCTGACCGAACCGGTGAACGGAAACGCCATCCACGGCCTGCTCCGCTGGACGTCGTGGCGGATCGTCGAGGCGCAGGAGGACCGAGCGGTGCTCGATGTCTCCCTGTGGCCCCAGCCCGGCTACCCCTTCCACCTCCGGGTCCGCGCCGAGTACACCCTGGATGACGAGGGCCTCGGTGTGGCCGTCATCGCACGCAACCTCGGCGAGAACGCCGCACCCTACGGGGTCGGCCAGCACCCCTACCTCACGGTCGGCACCGGGACCGTGGACGACGCGCTGCTGACCGTACCGGCGCGGACACGGCTGCGCACGGGCGAGCGGGGGCTGCCGGTGGCCGCCGAACCGGTCCAGGACACTCCGTACGACTTCCGTACGCCTCGAGCCATCGGGACCCAGCTGCTGGACACCCCGTTCTGCGACCTCGACCGGGATGCGCGCGGGCGGGCCGTGGTGAGCCTCGCCCATTCGTCCGGCGCCTGGGGTACCGACGTATGGCTCGGCGAGGGCGCCGATCACGTCCAGCTGTACACCGGTGACACCCTGCCCGAAGGGGAGCGGCGCCGCTCCGTCGCCATCGAGCCGATGTCGTGCCCTCCGGACGCGTTCCGCAGCGGCACGGGACTTGTCACTCTGCGGCCCGGTGAGGAGCACACGGTCCGCTGGGGGATCACCCCGTGGCAGGAGTGACGGTGGCGCGGCGATGCTCGATGCCGCCCGGTCCGCCGGGGCGCCGGTGTCAGGAGCGTCCACCGGCCGGTCGGACGATCCGGCACCGCGGAGGCGCTGCATGACGACGGATCAGGTCCTCATGGGCGTGGGACTGACCCTGGTGCTCGCCGTCGGATCGCAGGTCCTGGCAGGCCGGCTGCGTATCCCGGCACTCATCGTGCTGCTGCCGGTAGGGTTCGCCGCCGGTGCGCTGGTGGACGAGCTCGACCCGTACCGGCTGCTGGGTCCGGCGTTCTCCCCTCTCGTGTCGCTCGCTGTCGCGGTGATCCTCTACGACGCGGGCCTCGGGCTCGATCTCAGAAAACTGAAGGGCCATCTCCGCCGCGTCGTCATCAGGCTGATCTGGATCGGGGTCCTGATCACCTGGGTGCTCGGCACACTCCTCGCCATGCCGCTGCTGGGTATGGACCGGCGGGCGGCCGTCATGCTGGGCGCGATCCTCGTGGTCTCCGGACCGACCGTGGTCGGGCCGCTCCTCAGCTTCGTCCGGCCCAAGGAACGGCCGCAGCACATCCTGGTCTGGGAGGGCTCCCTCATCGACCCGGTCGGCGGCATCCTGGGGGCGCTCGTCTTCCATTTCATCTCGGCGAGCACCGGTCGTCACCTCGGCAGCGGAGCGCTGAACTTCCTCGGCAGCGTCGGGGTCGGGGTGGCGGGCGGCATCGTCGGAACCGCGCTGCTGTGGGTGGTGTTCCGCCGGCTCCGGCCCGGCGAGATCCTCGGGACCACGGCCCAGCTCGCCGCGGTGATCGCGGTGGCGGCCTGCTGCGACGTCGTGCGCGAGGACTCCGGACTCATCGCCGCCGTGATGATGGGTTTGGCAGTCGCCAACCACCCGGGTTTCGACGTCCCGGAATGCCGGCCTTTCTTCGAGACTCTGGTCAGCCTGATTCTCGGCCTGCTCTTCATCTCCATCTCGGCCACAGTCACCCCGCAGTCGCTGCGGCACGTGGTGCTTCCCGCGTTGGGCCTCACCGTTGTCCTGGTGCTCGTGGTCAGGCCACTGGTCGCGATCGTGTCGACGCTCGGCACGGACCTGACGAGGGGCGAGCGGGGCTTCATCGGCTGGTTGGCACCGCGCGGCATCGTCGCGGCGGCGACCGCCTCGACGTTCTCCGCCACCCTGGTCGCGAAGGGGATCGGCGGCGCTTCGAAGATTCTCCCCACCACCTTCGTCGTCATCGTAGCCACGGTGACGCTGTACGGGCTGACGGCATCGGCGGTCGCCAGGCGCCTCGGCGTCGTCAGACCGTCCCGCTCACGTCCGCTGCTGGTCGGCGGCGAGCCATGGGTGGTGGACCTCGGGCGAGCGTTGGGAGCGGCGGGGCTGCAGGTGCTGATGTGGGCCGGCCTGGACCAGCAGCGTGAGCGCATCCGACAGGCGGGACTCGAACTCGCGCCGGGGGAGCTGCTGGCTGCCGCCACCGGGGAGGGCGCCGAGCTGGAGGGCATCACGGCGGTGTTCCTCCTGACCGCCGAGGACGATTTCAACGCGCTGGCGGCCACCGTCCTGCGCGGCAGCGTGGAGGGATCCGTCCATCGCGTCGGTTCTCCGCGCGAGAGCGTCGGTGTGGTGGCCCCGTTCATCGGGGGCGAGGTCCTGTTCAGCACGGAGCTGACCGGGATGGCACTGACCCGGAGGTACGAGAAGGGGGCGTCCATCGTGACAAGACCCGCAGATCAGGCCGCACCGGCCGGCTGGGACGTGCTGTTCCTGGTCCGGGGCGACGGCCGGCTCGATCCGGTCACCGAGGCGAACCGTCCGCTGCCCGGACCGGGTGACCTCGCCGTCCTGCTGGCTCCCGCCTCCACCGATCGCCCCGCTGTGCCACCCGCTCCGGGGCCATGGTGAGACCGGCGTAGGGCCACGAAAAGAAGAGGCGGATCGAGTGGGTACTCGATCCGCCTCTGCTCGGTCTTCCTGCGCAAAGCCGGAAGACCGCTGGTGTCCGAGGGGGGACTTGAACCCCCACGCCCGATAAAGGGCACTAGCACCTCAAGCTAGCGCGTCTGCCATTCCGCCACCCGGACAAGGTGTCTGTCTCGCGGGCCGTGCCCGTTCCGACGTGGAAAACAATAGCAAACATTCGGGGGTGCTCGATCACGCCACTGGCCGTGCGAACGGCGCATGACGGGGGGACGGGCGGCCTTGGGTGAGCGGGCCCGGCGCGGGAGGATGGGCGGGAGCACCAGGGTGACAGTGGAAGGAAGCAGTGTGAGCGAGACGAACACGGTCGGCAGCCCGTCCGGCGAGGACGAGGTCGTGGACCTCTGCCGCGAGCTGATCCGGATCGACACCAGCAACTACGGAGACCACTCGGGCCCGGGTGAACGGGTGGCCGCCGAGTACATCGCCGAGCAGCTCGCCGAGGTCGGGCTCGAGCCGAAGATCTTCGAATCCCACAAGGGCCGTGCCTCTACCGTGGCCCGGATCGAGGGCGAGGACCCGTCGAGGCCCGCGCTGCTCATCCACGGCCACACCGACGTCGTGCCGGCGAATGCCCAGGACTGGACGCACGACCCGTTCTCGGGTGAGATCGCGGACGGCTGCGTGTGGGGGCGCGGCGCGGTCGACATGAAGGACATGGACGCGATGACCCTGGCGGTCGTCCGCGACCGGATGCGCAGCGGCCGCAAGCCCCCGCGCGACATCGTGCTGGCGTTCCTGGCCGACGAGGAGGCCGGTGGTACGTACGGTGCGCGGTATCTCGTCGACAAGCACCCGGACCTCTTCGACGGCGTCAGCGAGGCGATCGGTGAGGTCGGCGGCTTCTCCTTCACGGTCAACGAGAAGCTGCGGCTCTATCTCGTCGAGACGGCCCAGAAGGGCATGCACTGGATGAAGCTCACCGTGGACGGCACCGCCGGGCACGGCTCGATGACCAACAACGACAACGCGATCACCGAGCTCTGCGAGGCCGTCGGGCGGCTCGGACGGCACAATTGGCCGGTCAGGGTGACCAAGACCGTACGGTCCTTCCTGGACGAGCTGTCCGACGCGCTCGGCACCCCGCTCGACCCGGAGGACATGGACGCCACGCTTGCCAAGCTGGGCGGCATCGCCAAGATGATCGGCGCCACCCTGCGCAACTCGGCCGCCCCGACCATGCTGGGCGCCGGGTACAAGGTGAACGTGATCCCGGGCCAGGCCGTCGCCCATGTCGACGGCCGCTTCCTGCCCGGCTTCGAGGACGAGTTCCTGGCAGACCTGGACCGGATCCTCGGCCCGCGGGTGAGGCGCGAGGACGTGCACGGCGACAAGGCGCTGGAGACCAGCTTCGACGGCTCCCTGGTCGATGCCATGCAGGTCGCACTGAAGGCGGAGGACCCGATCGCCCGCGCCGTCCCGTACATGCTCTCCGGTGGCACCGACGCCAAGTCCTTCGACGACCTCGGCATCCGCTGCTTCGGATTCGCGCCGCTGAAGCTGCCGCCGGAGCTCGACTTCGCAGGCATGTTCCACGGTGTGGACGAGCGAGTTCCGGTCGACGGTCTGAAATTCGGCGTGCGGGTGCTCGACCGTTTCATCGACAACTGCTGAATCATCACGCCGGTAATCGCCAGCGTGTGCGTATGTGACCGGAACGAGTGAAAGGAACCATACGCTCGTAGCCCCATTACTTCCTCCTCGTTACAGGTGATGCGGTCCGCGGCTGGGGCCGCATTGCCAACTAGGAGGAATAATGATCAAGAAGGTCGTCGCTGCTGCGGCAGTCACTGGCGGTCTGGTGCTCGCGGGTGCGGGCATGGCCGTCGCCGACTCGGGCGCGCAGGGTGCCGCTGTCGGGAGCCCCGGTGTGATCTCGGGCAACACGATCCAGGTTCCCGTGCACGTGCCGGTGAACGTGTGCGGCAACACGATCTCCGTGATCGGGCTGCTCAACCCCGCCTTCGGCAACGGCTGCGTCAACGGCTGATGTGCATCAACCCGTAAGGGTCTGAGCCCGGTCGGCCTCGGGGTGCACGCCATGCACTCCGAGGCCGACCAGGCACTCCGCCCCCCGCACGGTCGAGTCCGGGGGTTTTCCGGAAGGCAGAAGGCAGGAACAACCTATGCGACAGGTCACGCGTAAAGGCCTGATCACCATGGCGGCAGCGGGCGGAGTGCTCGCGCTGAGTGGTGGCTATGCGCACGCCGACGCGGGAGCGACCGGCGACGCATCGAATTCCCCGGGGGTGCTGTCAGGGAATTCGATCGAGATCCCGGTCCACGTACCGGTCAATGCATGTGGCAACTCCGTGAGTGTCGTCGGACTGCTCAATCCCGCAGCCGGAAACGCTTGCGGAAGCGGTTCGGGAAGCGCTGCGGGAAGTGCGACTGCGAGCCGACACGGCTCGTCCGCCCCCGCATCGGGCAGCCGGGCATCGAACCACAGGGCCCAGGACCCGTCGGCAGTCGACCTCGGGCCGGGAACCGGCAAGCACCGGGCCGTCGGCAGCGGCAGCACGGACGGGGCGACCGCTGAGGGGTACGCGCAGGGCTCGCCCGGCATCCTCTCGGGCAACACCGTCCAGGCGCCCATCGACATCCCCGTGAACGCCTGCGGGAACAGCATCACCATCGGCGGACTCCTCAGCCCGTCCTCCGGCAACAGCTGCGAGAACGACCCGGACGTCGCGCCGCCGCCGGTCAGGCAGGTCACCCCGGGCAAGCCCACCCCGCCGATGGGGCTCACGGGGTTCGGAGTGCCGAGCACCCCGAATGCACCCGAGCCCCAGGCGGTCGAGCTCGCACACACCGGCGCGGGCGGGCTCGACCTGCTCGTCCCGGCGAGCGCGGGCCTGCTGCTGGCGGGCGCGGGCACGGTGCTGTACCGCCGCTCCCGCATGTCCGCGTAGCGGCAGGACGAACGGGCACAGGCGGAACGAAACGAGCGGGCCCCGCGGATGCGGGGCCCGCTCCCGTGTCACCAGGTGGCCCGTAGCTGGCGGATGATCCGCCGGCGAAGCCGCACCCTGCGGCTGCCGTCACGGCGCAGCGTCAGTCGGTCCAACTCCCAGTGCCCGTACTCGGCATGGTCGGTCAGCAGGCGGGCTGTCTCCTTCCGGGACACCCCGCGCGGCACGTACACGTCGACAAATTCGTATTCCGGCATCGCATCTATTGTGCGGGCAGAGCCTGTGTACGGATAGCGTCTGCACTATGTCTGATGCTGCGCAGCCCACCGCTGCCGAGGTACGCGCCGCCGCCGATGCCGTCAAAGCCGCGCTCGACCATCACCTCGAGGCGGTCGAGCGCCGGTCCGGGGACGACGACCCGGCCGTCTACGACGCGTTCAACGCACTGGCCGCTGCGGCCGAGGTCTACGACGAACTCCTCTACGACCGCTACGACGAGGTCACCCCCTTCGAGATCCCCGGCGTCGACGACTCCATGCCGCCGTACGCCGGCCCCGAGGAGCCGAACGCGCTCAGCGTGCTGATCCGCCGCGACTACGCGGTGGTGGAGCCGCCCCGGCTGCTCGCACAGGCGCAGCGGATCGTCGACGCTGATCCGGGCGTCGGCGGCAGTGGGACCGGCACCGCGGCCGGCACCAGTGTCCATGCGGCGCTCGGTGTGCTCTTCGGCGAGTACGAACCGGACGAGATCGCCTCCCGGCACCAGGAGTTCGGTCTGGAGGAGGGCGACTCCACCCTCTGGGTCTCGGCGGCCGAGGAGCTGCCCGAGGCGGGGGAGTGGCTCAGCGCCCCCTTCGACGAGGCCGACCCGCAGCTGGTGGTCTGCCGCTTCGACGTCAGCTCCGTCTTCGACGAGGACGACCTCGACGAGGAGCTGGACGACCTGGCGACCGACAGCTCCTGATCCTGTTGCCGACGGGGCCGGAGGACCGACGTGGTGTGCGGTCCTCCGGCCGTCCGGTCGCCTAGACCGTGGCCGTCGGCAGTGCCTCCAGCAGGGCGCGCAGCCGGGTCGTGCGGTCCTGGGACGGGGACTCGGCCACCGCGCGCGGCAGCGCCTGGTCAACCCCGTGCACCACGGACAGATGCCGCTCCCCACGGCTGAACGCGGTGTACACCCACGCCCGGCTCAGCCCCTGCGCGGCGTCACCGGGCAGCACGACGACGACCGCCGGCCACCGCATCCCGGCCGCCTGGTGAGCGCTGAGGGCCCAGCCGTGGCGTACCGACGACTCCACCCGCTCCTGCGGTACGACGACCGGCGTGCCCGCGCAGTCCAGATGCAGCCCCTCGGAGTCGGCCGAGACGACCACGCCCGCGACCGCCCTGCCGGGCGTCGGGATGTGCACGACCCGGTCGCCCGGGTCGAAGCCGCCGAACCGTCCCGGGCCGGCGTTCAGCCGCTGCTTGAGCGCTGCGTTGAGCGCCCGGGTGCCCGCCGGTCCGCCGTGCCCGACGGTGATCACCTGTGTGTCCGCCGACGGTACGCCGATGGCGCGCGGCACCGAATCGGCGACCAGCTGCACGGTGCGGTGCACCGCCTCGCCCGCGTCGTGCACGGGGACGATCACCACCTCCTTGCCGGGCGCCTCCACCTGGTTCAGCTCGCCGATGCCGATCCCGGAGACCAGCTCGCCGATCGGACCGGGATCCGGCGTACGGGAGGCCACCTGCGGGCACGCGCGGGCGGCCAGCACATCCGCGAACACCCGGCCCGCACCCGCCGAGCCCAGCACTCCCGGATCGCCGCTCAGCACCAGCCGGGTGCCGTCGGCGAGGGACTCCACCAGGATCGCGGCCGTCTCGACATCCAGCTGCGGGGCGTCCAGCACGACCAGCAGGTCGACGGCGATCGCCCCGTCCTCGTCCCGGCCGGGGCCCTCCGCGCCGGCGAGCAGTCCGGCGAGGGTGACGGCCGCCGACGGGTCGCCGAGTGCTTCGGCCAGCCGCCTCCTGCCGTCCACGCTGTGGGTGGCGCCGACGGCCTGCAGCCCGAGGGAGCGGGCGGCGGTGATCAGCGCGGCGGGTTCGGCCCTGGCCGTCTCACCGCCGGTGTGCGCGACGAGACCACCGGCCGCGACGGTGCGGATCAGCTCAGCCGCCGAGGGGGAACCGGCGGCCGCGGCGGCCTCCGACCAGTCGGCATCCTTCTCACAGGCGTTGACCAGCCGCGCCATACCGTCGGCGAGACTCTCCTCGGCGAGCGCGTACCGGTCGAGGCCGAGCAGCACCTGCGGCGGCTCCTGCCCGGCGCTGTCCTCGGCCTCCTCGCCGGATTCCGTGAGATCCTCCGCCTCCTCGTCGGCCGGCTCCCCCGGACCCTCCTGGAAGACCAGCACGACACCCTCGGCGACAGCGTGCTGCACGGCTGCCTCGGGGTCGGTCACCGCATGCTCCGCGAGCGCGGCCCGCACGACAGAGGCGTCCAGCGCGGTATGCCCCTGCAGCGCGGCGCGCTCCAGCAGCCAGCCGACCAGCGCCGCCGTCCGCCGCTCGTCGTCCGGGCCGCAGGCGGCGCCCAGCAGCGCCCGCGCGAAGCCGTCGGCCTGCTCAGGCCGGACCCCGGCGACGGCCAGCAGCTGCCACGGGTCCTCACGCAGCACGTCGGCGGCCTGAGCGCCGAGCGTCCGTGCCGCCGGGCCCGCCAGAGTCTCCGGTGCCCCGCCCTCGGCCAGCACGGCCGACACCGCGGCCACGGCCTCCGCGGAGGCGCCCTGCGGAGCCCTGACCGGCTCGGATGCACGGGGGCGTAGCGGTGCGGGTGCGGGAGCGGCCCGGCGAGGGGCCGGCGCGGGCGCGTCGAAGAACGCCGCACCGGGCTTCTCGCCGCTCTCCACGGCGCGCACCGCCGCCAGCAGATCGGCGGCCGGCCCGCTCAGCTTGGCGCCGGCCGCGATGGGACCGCCCTTCTCGGCCTTGCGCTTCTCGATCCGCTCCCGCAACTCACGCTGGGCAGCGAGTTCGGCCTCGGCCTCGGAGAGCGCGGCGGCCGCCTCGCCGTCGGCCGTGCCGGTGGAGTCAGCTGCGCCGGACGCGTCCGTCTCCTCCGCCTCAGGATCCGTGGCCGCCCCGCTCGGGTCGCCTCCCGTGTCCTCGGCGGACGGGTCGGGTGCGGCGGCAGCGGTGTCCGCGACAACGGTGTCGTCGTCGGCGGCGGCCGAAGGGCCGGGGGTCTCCCCCCGGGGAAGCGCAGTCACAGCGTGCTCCAGTCCTGGTCGGGATAGCGGTGCACGGGCGCCGACACATCGTCGAGCGCCTGGCAGATCTCGTCAGGAAGACTAAGCGCCTCCACTGACAATGCCTCCGTGAGCTGGTGTGCGTTGCGTGCGCCGACGATCGGGGCCACCACTCCCGGCCGGTCCCGGACCCAGGCGAGCGCCACCTGCAGGGCCGTCGTGGCCAGGCCGTCGGCCGCCGTCGCCACCGCGTCCACGATGCGGCTCGCCGGGTCGTCGAGATACGGCTCGACGAACGGGGCCAGCAGCTCCGAGGCACCGCGCGAGTCCGCCGGAGTGCCCGTCCGGTACTTGCCGGTCAGCACCCCGCGGCCCAGCGGGGACGACGGCAGCAGCCCCACGCCCAGATCGAGCGCGGCCGGCAGCACCTCGCGCTCCACGCCCCGCTGCAGCAGTGAGTACTCCATCTGCGTACTGGCCAGCCGGGTGCGCACCCCGGGCGAGGAGAGCTGCCAGGTCGCAGCCTTGGCCAGTTGCCAGCCGCAGAAGTTGGACACCCCCGCGTACCGGGCGCGGCCGGTCGACACCGCCAGGTCGACCGCCTGAAGGGTCTCCTCCAGCGGAGTCACCGGGTCGAAGGCATGCACCTGCCACAAGTCCACGTAATCCGTACCGAGCCGCTCCAGCGAGGCGTCCAGTGCGGCGAGCAGATGCCCGCGCGAGCCGTTGAAACGGCGGTACGGATCGGCCACGCTGCCCGCTTTCGTGGCGATGACCAGATCGTGCCGAGGCACCAGCCCCTCGACGAGCCGCCCCAGCAGGTACTCGGCCTCGCCGCCGCCGTACACATCGGCTGTGTCGACCAGGGTGCCGCCCGCCTCCCAGAAGACCTTCAGCTGTTCGGCAGCGTCGTGCTCGTCGGTGTCCCGGCCCCAGGTGAGGGTGCCGAGCCCGATCCTGGACACTCGAAGGCCGGTGCGGCCGAGATGCCTCTGCTCCATGGGCGCTGAGATTACTGGCCAGAGCCCCACTCGGCGGAAGCCTGTGGACAACCAGGGCCAAGTCGCCCCTGCCGTATACCGTTGCCGCGCGCTAGAGTCCCCGGCACAGGGACGTTACTGATCAGTAAGGGGAGCGGCTATGCGGCTCGGCATCAATCTCGGTTACTGGGGCGCGGGAATGGACGGCGACAACCTCGCCGTCGCCCAGGAGGCCGATCTGCTCGGCTACGACGTCTGCTGGGCGGCCGAGGCGTACGGCTCCGACGCCCCGACCGTACTGACCTGGGTGGCAGCCCAGACCGAGTCCATCGACGTCGGCTCCGCCATCATGCAGATCCCGGCCCGCCAGCCGGCCATGACGGCGATGACCGCCGCCACCCTCGACTCGCTCTCCGGCGGCAGGTTCCGCCTCGGTCTCGGTGTGTCGGGACCGCAGGTCTCCGAAGGCTGGTACGGCGTCAAGTTCGACAAGCCGCTGGCCCGCACCCGTGAGTACGTGGAGATCGTCCGCCGGGCGATGTCCCGCGAGCGGCTCTCGTACGAGGGCGAGCACTGGACGCTCCCGCTCCCGGACGGCCCGGGCAAGCCCATCAAGCTGACCGTGCACCCGCAGCGCGAGCACATTCCGCTGTACATCGCCGCGATCGGCCCCAAGAACCTGGAGCAGACCGGCGAGATCGCCGACGGTGCGCTGCTGATCTTCCCGTCCGCCGAGCACCTCGAGGACACCGCCGTGAAGCACCTGCGGGCGGGCCGCGAGAAGGCCGGGAAGACCATGGAGGGCTTCGACGTCTGCCCGACGCTGCCGCTGGCCGTCGGCGACGACATCAACGGGCTCGCCGACATGTTCCGCCCGTACACCGCGCTGTACGTCGGCGGCATGGGGAGCCGCAAGCAGAACTTCTACAACCAGCTCGCCCAGCGCATGGGGTACGAGAAGGAAGCCGCCGAGATCCAGGACAAGTACCTGTCCGGCGACAAGAACGGCGCCGCGGCGGCCGTGCCGCACCAGCTGATCGACCAGACCACGCTGCTCGGTTCGGTCGAGCGGATCGCCGAGCGGATGCGGGCCTACGCCGCCGCCGGTGTCACCACGCTGACCCTCGCCCCGGCCGGCTTCACACTCGACGAGCGGCTCGCCGCCCTGCGTGCCGGTACGGACGCCCTGGAGCTGTCCGGTCTCGCGTAACCAACTGAGCGGACAGCACTACGGCCGTGGTGGGGGCTCGGGGGTCTTCCCCGCCACGGCCGTCACGCAGCACAACGCGCCACGCCGTCATCGGTTACGCTCCGCCCGTTCGGCCCTGTCGAACCGGACTCCGGTTGCCGACTCCCCCGTACCGCATTTGACTTTCCTTCTGCGGTCACCGGCACGGAGGCGCCAGCGATGCTCTCGGCAAAGAACCTGTTCCAGGAGATCCTCGACAACGACGAGTCGTTCCGGCTCTTCTGCTCCATCGCCGCAGGCGGAGAGTCGCAGGGCGGCTGGGAGAACGGTCGCATCGCGGCCCTCGCCCCCGAGAGTCAGCGCGCCCTGGTCCCCAAGATCGCCCGGCACGGCGCCGACGAGGACAAGCACGGCCGGATCTTCGACGCCCTGCTGAAGAGGCGCGGGCTTCGGCCGGTCGAGGTGCCGTACGAGACCGACTACACGAGGCTCCTGGAGCAGTACGGCATCGGTCTCGCCCACGAGCAGCTGAGGTGCGACGAACCGCTCACCGAGCAGGACATCATCACGTATCTCGCGCACAGCAGAGTCACCGAGCAGCGCGCCTCCGAACAGATGGCACTGCTTCTCAGGTACTTCGCCGACCACCCGGACCTGGGCCGCGCGGTGAAGATGATCTCGAACGACGAGGACAACCACCTGTCCTACTGCCACGAGGAGTTGCTCCGCCTCGCCCGGTCCGGGCACGGACGTACGATCCAGCGCATCCTGCGGGAGTGCGCGCTCACCGAGATCCGTGTGTACCGCGACGTCAGCCTCGCCGTGATGGACCACATGGGACGCATCCTGGGCTGGCCCAGGACAAAGGCAGCGGTGCTGGGCGCCGCGATCCGCGGCCTCTACGCGTACGAACGCCTCGTCGGCTGGCGGCGCATGGTCAGCCTGGCAGCGCCCGAGCGGCCCGACGCGCTGGGCGGCCCGACGGTCCCGGCGCCCGAGTACGCCTGAGCCGCGCAGTCGGAGCCGTCGGTCCGCGTCGTGGGTTCTGTCGTCACCTCAGAGCCAGCCGCGGCGCTTGAACATGCGGTACAGGCCGAACACCGCACAGCCCATCAGCACGATCACCGTCGGATACGTCCACACCCAGTGCAGCTCGGGCATGTGGTCGAAGTTCATGCCGTAGATCCCCGCCACCATGGTCGGAACGGCAGCCATGGCCGCCCAGGCCGAGATCTTCCGCATGTCGTCGTTCTGCCGCAGCCCCGTCTGCGCCAGATGTGCGGCAAGGATGTCGGAGAGCAGCCGGTCCAGCCCCTCCACATGCTCGTTGGCGCGGGTCAGATGGTCGCTCACGTCCCGGAAGAACGGCTGCGAGTGCTCGTCGACGAACGGCACACTGGCGCCCGCCAGCCGGCTCATGGGCGCGCCCAACGGGCCGGTGGCCCGGCGGAACTCCAGCACCTGCCGCTTGAAGGTGTAGATGCGCGAAGCGGTGTTCTTGGTGTCCACGCTGCCGCTCGGTGCGAACACCTCGGTCTCCAGCTCCTCCAGGTCGATCTGGAGCTCGGCCGCCACATCTATGTAGTGGTCGACAACGGCGTCGCTGACCGCGTACAGCACCGCGGTCGGCCCGTGCCTGAGGACCTCCGGTTCGGCCTCCAGCCGGCGGCGTACCTCGGCGAGCGGCGCACTCTCCCCGTGCCGGACCGTCACGACGAACGAATCGCCTATGAAGAGCATCAGCTCGTCGGTGGTGACAGTGTCGCCCTCCGGCTCGTACACCACCGGCTTGATGACAGCGAAGAGAGAGTCGTCGTACACCTCCAGCTTGGGCCGCTGGTGCGCGCACAGCGCGTCCTCCACGGCCAGCGGGTGCAGCCCGAACTCGCTGCTGACGAGGTCGAACTCCTTCTCCGTGGGCTCGTGCAGTCCGATCCAGAGAAAAGCGTCCCCGGTGGCCCGTGCCTCGTCGAGGGCATCGGAGAAGTCGGCGGGTCCGTCGGTACGACGCCCGTCCCGGTAGATGGCACAGTCCACAATCACGGCGTGCATTCTTCCCTGCTCCGGGCCCCGGCGCACCTTTCGTGGAACGTCGGCCTACGCTGGCCCGTATGCCGACCCTGATCCTCGTACGCCACGGACGCTCCACCGCCAACACGGCCGGGGTGCTCGCGGGCCGGACCCCCGGTGTCGCGCTCGACGAGCGCGGCGCCGCGCAGGCCGCCGCGCTGCCCGGGCGACTCGCCTCACTGACCCTCGCCGCCGTCGTCAGCAGCCCCCTGCAGCGGTGCTTGGAGACGCTGCAGCCGCTGCTCGACGCCCGGCCCTGGCTGCCGCTGCACACCGAGGAGCGGATCAGCGAGTGCGACTACGGCGACTGGTCGGGGCGCAAGCTCGCGGAACTCACCGACGAGCCGCTGATGGCCGTCGTGCAGCAGCACCCCTCGGCAGCGGCGTTCCCCGGCGGGGAGTCGATGCGCGCCATGCAGACGCGTGCCGTCGGCGCGGTACGGGACTGGAACGCCCGGATCGAGGCCGAGCACGGCGAGGGAGCCGTGTATGTCATGTGCTCGCACGGCGACATCATCAAGTCCCTCGTCGCCGACGCACTCGGGATGCACCTCGACCTCTTCCAGCGGATCCAGGCCGAACCCTGCTCGGTCACCGCGATCCGGTACACCCGGCTGCGGCCCTTCCTGCTGCGGCTCGGCGACACCGGCGACTTCGCCTCGCTGGAGCCGCGCGAACAGAGTGCAGGCCCCGACGCGGATACGGATGCGACGGTCGGGGGCGGCGCTGGGGCGCCGTGATCGCTTCGCGCAGTAGGGTGGACGCGCCGTAGGCGCCTCTCCGGGGGACTGAATTCCCGGACCCCGGCCGCCCCTCATTTGCCGTCAATACTCAAGGGAGACAGGACGTGTCCCGTCAGGTGTTCCTCTACGACCCCCCGGACCGTTTCGTGGCCGGTACGGTCGGGCTGCCTGGACGTCGTACGTTCTTCCTGCAGGCCTCCTCAGGCGGACGTGTCACCAGCGTGGCCTTGGAGAAGACCCAGGTCGCCGCACTCGCCGAACGGATCGACGAACTCCTCGACGAGGTGGTCCGGCGGACCGGAGGGAACTCACCGGTGCCCGCCGTGGCACCTATGGATGTCACCGACACCGCGCCGCTCGACGTGCCCGTCGAGGAGGAGTTCCGGGTCGGCACCATGGCACTCGCCTGGGACGGCGAGGAGCAGCGCATGATCGTCGAGGCACAGGCCCTGGTCGAGCTGGACGCGGACTCCGACGACGATCTCGCGGAGGCCGAGGAGCGGATGCTGCAGGACGAGGAGAACGGTCCGCCGATGCTCCGGGTCCGGCTCAGCGGCGCGCAGGCCCGCGCGTTCGCCAAGCGCGCCCTGGACGTCGTCAACGCCGGCCGTCCGCCGTGCCCGCTGTGCAGCCTGCCGCTCGACCCGGAAGGACATGTATGCCCGCGCCAGAACGGATACCGCCGGGGAGCCTGACGGACACCGAGCTGGTCGACCTGCTCACCAAGGGGCAGCTCACCGTCCTCGGCCAGGTCCGCGGGGCGTCCAACGCGGTGCTCTACTGCACCGTCGCGTACGAGGGCGAGGAGCGGACCTGCGTCTACAAGCCCGTCGCCGGGGAACAGCCGCTCTGGGACTTCCCCGACGGCACGCTCGCCCAGCGGGAGGTGGCCGCGTACGAGATCTCCGAGGCGATGGGGTGGGGGCTGGTGCCGCCGACCGTGCTGAGGGACGGGCCGTACGGGGAGGGCATGTGCCAGCTGTGGATCGAGGCCCCTGCCGGGGAATCGGCGGACGGCGACTCACCGCTGCTGGCGCTCGTCGAGGACGAGGAGCCGGCGGACGGGTGGAAGGCCGTCGCCCTCGCCGAGGTGGGCGAGGGGGAGACGGCCCTGCTGGTGCACGCGGACGATCCGCGGCTGCGGAGACTGGCGGTGCTCGACGCGGTGATCAACAACGGTGACCGCAAGGGCGGACACCTGCTGCCCGCGCCCGGCGGACGGCTGTACGGCATCGACCACGGTGTGACATTCAACGCGGACGACAAACTGCGGACGCTCCTGTGGGGGTGGGCGGGCGAGCCGCTGACGGCCGAGGCCGTCGAGGTGCTGGGGCGGTTGGCGGAGGAACTCGTGCCGGGGACGACGCTGGTCACTCGACTGGCGGAGCTGATCACCGCGGTGGAGATCGATGCGTTGCGGGGGAGAGTGGACGGGCTGCGGGGGGCGGGGCGGCATCCGGAGCCGAGTGGGGGGTGGCCGTCCATACCGTGGCCGCCGGTGTGACGGACGAGACGTTGTTCTTGCCCTACCCACCTGGAACCGGGGCTCCGCCCGGGCTCCGGTGTGGTCGAGCGCCGGACGGGCTGGACCGTTCCGGGCCCCACCATCTGGACCCCGGTGTCCTCAAGCGCCGGACGGGTTGGGTTCCTGGGGGCTCCGCCCCGGGCCCCGCTCCTCGGGGCGGGCGCCGGAGGGGCTGGTACGGGACTGGCTGGAATTGGCGGTCGGGCTGAAACGGCCACACCCGAGGCCGTCCGGCGATCGAGGACATATTTTTCGTCGCGGCCGGCGCCCGAGGACGTCCTTCAGGGGGCCGTGGGCCGTGCTCCGGCTCGGGAAAGCGCGGCGCGGGGACAGCACATCCGGCACACGCAAGACCGCCTCTCCGGCCAGGATCCGGTATCCGGTTCGTATCCGGAAGCAACGTCCGGTTACGCTCATGACATGCATGCCTGGCCCGCTTCTGAGGTCCCCGCCCTGCCTGGCAAGGGCCGCGACCTTCGGATCCACGACACCGCGACCGGCGGACGGATCACTCTTGACCCCGGTCCCGTCGCCCGCATCTACGTCTGCGGCATCACGCCGTACGACGCGACCCATATGGGTCATGCGGCGACCTACAACGCGTTCGACCTCGTTCAGCGCGTGTGGCTCGACACCAAGCGGCAGGTTCACTATGTCCAGAATGTGACTGACGTGGACGATCCGCTGCTGGAGCGGGCTGTGCGCGACGGCCAGGACTGGACCGAGCTCGCCGAACGCGAGACGGCCCTCTTCCGCGAGGACATGACCGCCCTGCGCATGCTTCCGCCGGAGCACTACATCGGCGCGGTGGAGGCGATACCCGGCATCGTGCCGCTCGTCGAACGCCTCCGGGACGCCGGCGCCGCCTACGAGCTCGACGGCGATGTGTACTTCTCCGTCGAGGCCGACCCGCACTTCGGCGAGGTGTCCAACCTGGACGCCGAGGCGATGCGGCTGCTCTCCGCGGAGCGCGGCGGCGACCCTGAGCGCCCGGGCAAGAAGAACCCGCTCGACCCGATGCTGTGGATGGCCGCCCGCGAGGGCGAGCCGAGCTGGGACGGTGCCTCGCTCGGCCTGGGCCGGCCCGGCTGGCACATCGAGTGCGTGGCCATCGCCCTGGACCACCTGGGCATGGGCTTCGACGTCCAGGGAGGCGGGTCCGACCTCGCCTTCCCGCACCACGAGATGGGTGCTTCGCACGCCCAGGTGCTGACCGGCGAGCACCCGTTCGCAAAGGCGTACGTGCACGCCGGGATGGTGGCCCTGGACGGCGAGAAGATGTCGAAGTCCCGGGGCAACCTGGTCTTCGTATCGGCGCTGCGCCGGGACGGTGTGGATCCGGCCGCGATCCGGCTGGCCCTCCTCTCGCACCACTACCGGTCGGACTGGGAGTGGACCGATCAGGTGCTCGCCGACGCCGTCGAGCGGCTCGGACGGTGGCGTTCCGCCGTCTCCCGGCCCGACGGACTGTCCGCCGACGCCCTGGTCGAGGAGGTCCGCGAGGCCCTCGCCGACGACCTGGACGCCCCGGCCGCCCTGGCCGCCGTGGACCGCTGGGCCGAGCGTCAGAACGCCGAGGGCGGTACGGACGAGGGGGCGCCCGGCCTCGTCTCGCGTACCGTCGACGCGCTGCTGGGTGTCGCGCTCTAACGCCTTGTAACAACCCGTCTGTTTCCGTCCGGTGACCGGCCTTGGACTTCTCCACGAAGTTCGGGGCCGGTTCTGTTTTGTCCATGGTCAAATGCTTGAGACTGCGCTAAAAGCGCTCTATGCAATCATCAACGCGCATCAGAGTGGCGGCAGTTGCAGCTCTGCTGGGACTGGTCGCCGTCTTCGCGGGGCCTGGCAGCGCACAGGCCGAGTCGGCCGAGCCCGACGCCACGACGGTCGGTGATGTCACCGGCTTCCTTGCCGACGGGCCCGTCTACCACCTCGAAGCCGGCACCGCCGAGGCCCGTGTCAGCTTCGTATCCGCCGAGACCTTCCGTATCGAACTGGCCCCGGACGGCACGTTCACCGACCCGACCGGCGACGACATAGTCCTGCCGCAGGGCGCCCCGCCGCACACCCGGTGGAAGGAGCGCAGCGACCGCTACGAACTCTCCACCGGCAGCATCACCCTGCGTGCCTACAAGTCGCCGCTGCGCTTCGAACTCCGGCGGGCCGACGGCAGCCTCGTCTGGTCCGAGGCCAAGGGACTGAGCTGGGACGGGAAGCGGACCACCCAGACCCTGGCCCGCGGCGCCGACGAGCAGTTCTACGGCGCCGGGATGCAGAACGGCCGCGGCAACACCTCGCACCGCGGCCAGACCGTCGAGGTCGGCGTCGACTACAACTGGGACGACGGGGGCCACCCCAACTCCGTGCCGTTCTACCTCTCCTCGGCCGGATACGGTGTCTTCCGCAACACGTACGCACCCAACACGTACGCGTTCACCGACCCGGTGAGCACCAGCGCACAGGAACAGCGCTTCGACGCCTACTACTTCGCCGGCGACGACGCCAAGGACGTCATCGGCCAGTACACGAAGCTCACCGGCAAGCCCTTCCTGCCGCCCGTGTACGGAATGGAGATCGGCGACGCCGACTGCTATCTGCACAACGCCAACCGCGGCGAGCGCCGCACCCTGGACGCCCTGAGGATCGCCGACGGCTACGTCGAGCACGACATGCCGAACGGCTGGATGCTCGTCAACGACGGCTACGGCTGCGGTTACGAGGACCTCGCCGAGACCTCCAAGGGCCTCCAGGAACGCGGCATGCAGCTCGGGCTGTGGACCGAGGACGGCATCGACAAGATCGCCGACCAGGTCAAGGCAGGTCAGCGGGTGGCCAAGCTCGACGTCGCGTGGGTCGGCTCGGGTTACAAGTTCGCTCTCGACGGCTGCAAGGACGCGTACAAGGGCATCGAGGACAACAGCGACGCCCGCGGTTTCACCTATGCTCCCGAGAGCTGGTCGGGGGCGCAACGCTGCGGCGTCCAGTGGTCCGGTGACCAGTACGGCACCTGGGACTACATCCGCTGGCAGATCCCGACCTACGCGGGCGCCACGATGTCCGGCCTCGCCTACACCACCGGCGACGTGGACGGCATCTTCGGCGGCAGCGCCAAGACGTACAGCCGTGACCTGCAGTGGAAGATGTTCCTCGGCACCACGATGACCATGGACGGCTGGGCGGCCAGTGACAAGCAGCCCTACCGGTACGGCGAGCCGTACACCACCATCAACCGCGACTACCTCAAACTCAAGGAGTCGCTGCTGCCGTACCAGTACTCGTACGCACACGAGGCGACCAAGACCGGTGTCGGCATGGTCCGCCCGCTCGTCCTGGAATACCCGGACGACCCCAGGGCGGCGACGGACGCGGCGAAGTACGAGTTCATGTCGGGCGAGGACTTCCTCGTCGCACCCGTCTACCAGGACAGCACCCGGCGCGACGGGATCTATCTGCCGAAGGGCACCTGGATCGACTACTGGAGCGGCCGGACGTACGAGGGGCCGACCACCGTCGACCACTACAGTGCCCCGCTCGACACCCTCCCGCTCTTCGTGAAGGCCGGGGCCAGCGTGCCGATGTGGCCGGGCATCCGCTCCTACCAGGACCGCACGAGCGACTCCCCGCTGGCCTGGGACGTCTACCCGCAGGGCAAGTCCTCCTTCACGCTGTACGAGGACGACGGCGTCACCCGCCGGCACCGCGACGGCAAGTACGCCACCCAGCGGGCGGACGTCGACGCACCCGCCCGGGGCGCGGGCGACATCACCGTGAACATCGGTGAGAGCAAGGGGGACTTCACCGGCAAGCAGAGCCGGCGACCGTACGAGTTCAGCGTGCACACCGGGTCGGCACCGAGGGCCGTCAAGCTGAACGGCCCACTGCCCCGGCTGAGTTCCGCGGCCGCGTACAGGACCGCGAAGCAGGGCTGGTGGTACGACCAGGACGACCGCGGCGGTGTGGTGAAGATCAAGACCGCACCGCTGAGCACGGACCGGAAGTTCAGCCTGAAGCTGGAGGGCACCAGCGCCGTCGGCGGCAGGAAGGCGTCCACCAACGCCGCCGTCTCCGCTCCGGACGCGCAGGAGGTCGGGGCGGGAGTCGAGGGAACCGTGGCCGTCGATGTCGCCGCGGGCAGCGCCGATGTGACGGACGCAGCGGTCACCCTGGACGTCCCCGAGGGGTGGCAGGTCACCCCGGCGAAGACCGTGGACCGGATCCCGGCAGGCACCACCCGACGGGTCGAGCTGACGGTCACTCCGGCGAAGGACGCCGTGGCCGGGGAGGCCCGGATCACCGCGGTCGCCCGCTACCGGGCGGCGGGTGAAGCCCGTACCACCGTCCAGCGGTTCGCGGCCGGGGTGATGCCCCAGCCCCCGACCGCGGACAGCTGGGCGAGCGATCTCGTCTGGCTGAAGTCGACCAACGGCTACGGGCCGGCCGAGCGCGACCGCAGCAACGGCGAGTCGGGTGCGACCGACGGACACACCCTCTCTCTCGCCGGGAAGACGTACGAGAAGGGGATCGGTTCTCACGCCGACTCCGACATCGAGGTCTATCTCGGCGGGCGCTGCACCACGTTCACCGCCGACGCGGGGATCGACGACGAGATCAACGGCTACGGCGAAGTGGCCTTCTCGGTCGAGGCGGACGGCGAGGTGCTGTGGACGTCGCCGAAGGTGACCGGGGCGTCGGCGACCGTGCCGGTCGAGGTGGACGTCGCCGGTGCGCGCCATGTGCACCTGAAGGTCACCGACACCAACGGTTCCAAGACCGGTGACCACGGGGACTGGGCCGCGGCGCGGTTCAGCTGTTCCTGACAGCAGGAGCGCCGGGCGGGTCCCACCCGCCCGGCGCTCGACCGGTCACGACGGACTGCCGTATCGTCCTCAGTCCTCCGATGAATCCGGTGAACCCGATGGGTCCTCGGGACCGGGACCGGTCTCGTCGTCGGAAGGCCTGTCCTGAGCGGACTCGCCCGGGGCTCCCTGCGGCGGTCCTGGCTCCGGCTTCGGCGGCTTCGGCGGCCTGGTCCGCCCGCTCGACGTGTCGCGCAGGTATGAGGCGTCGCCGCTCTCGGTGGCATGCCCGCCGGGCGCCTGGCCGGGCGCGACGTCCCGGCGCCGCAGATACCGCTCGAACTCCCGGGCGATGGCCTCGCCCGACGCCTCGGGAAGCTCCGCGGTGTCCCTGGCCTCCTCGAGCGTCTGCACGTACTCGGCCACTTCGCTGTCCTCGGCGGCCAGTTGGTCGACCCCGAGCTGCCAGGCGCGCGCGTCCTCGGGCAGTTCGCCCAGGGGGATGCGCAGGCCGATCAGGTCCTCCAGGCGGTTCAGCAGCGCCATGGTCGCCTTCGGGTTCGGCGGTTGCGACACATAGTGCGGCACCGCCGCCCACAGGCTCACCGCCGGCACACCGGCATGTGTGCAGGCTTCCTGGAGGATGCCGACGATGCCCGTCGGACCCTCGTACCGGGTTTCCTCCAGGTCCATGGTCCGCGCCAGGTCGGGATCGGAGGTGACCCCGCTGACCGGCACGGGGCGGGTGTGCGGGGTGTCGCCGAGCAGTGCGCCCAGGACCACCACCATCTCCACGCCCAGCTCATGGGCGAAGCCCAGGAGCTCGTTGCAGAACGAGCGCCAGCGCATCGACGGCTCGATACCGCGGACCAGGACGAGATCGCGGGGCTTGTCACCGCCGACGCGGACCACGGAGAGCCGGGTGGTCGGCCAGGTGATCTTACGTACCCCGCCGTCCAGCCACACCGTCGGCCTGTTGACCTGGAAGTCGTAGTAGTCCTCGGCGTCGAGCGCCGCGAAGACCTCGCCCTTCCACTCCCGGTCCAGGTGCGCGACCGCTGTGGAAGCGGCGTCACCTGCGTCGTTCCATCCCTCGAACGCGGCCACCATGACCGGGTCGATCAGCTCGGGAACCCCCTCGAGCTCGATCACCCAGGCCTCCTTCCGAAGTTCCCTTGCGTACGCACCAACCTTACGGCTTCCGGCCTCTCCCGCCGCAGCCCCTGTGCACGGCCGGGTGAACCCGGCCCCACGAGGTGCATCACCGGTCCAACCAGGGCATCTGTCTCCGAATACATCCGAGCTGTGTCGCGGGGATTTCGTCTCAACTCTGGACGTTGGGGCTGTCGCACCGCTATACATCGGATGACCGGAACAGAGGTCCGATGTTATTCCCCTGGGGGCGCACATGAGTCAGACCGTCACGGACTTCGAGGTCCACGACATCCGCTTTCCGACCTCGGAGCAACTGGACGGCTCGGACGCCATGAACCCCGATCCCGACTACTCCGCCGCCTATGTCGTCCTGCGCACCGGTGCCCCGCTCGGCTCGGAAGCGGACGGAACCGCCATCGAGGGCCATGGCTTCTGCTTCACCATCGGACGCGGCAACGAGGTCATGGCAGCGGCCATCGAAGCGATGCGCCCGTACGTGATCGGGCGCCCGGCCCCCCGTACCGCGGCCGATCTCGGCGCGCTGTACCGCGAGCTCACCCATGACTCGCAACTGCGCTGGCTCGGCCCCGAGAAGGGTGTGATGCACATGGCGGCCGGCGCGGTCGTCAACGCCGCCTGGGACCTGGCCGCCAAGCAGGCGGGCCGGCCCGTCTGGCAGTTCCTCTCCGAGATGACGCCGCAGGAGCTCGTCTCCCTCGTCGACTTCCGCTACCTCACCGATGTC
The DNA here is from genome assembly GCF_042872425.1 of Streptomyces sp. NPDC005262. NCBI lineage: Bacteria > Bacillati > Actinomycetota > Actinomycetes > Kitasatosporales > Streptomycetaceae > Streptomyces > Streptomyces sp. NPDC005262. Next base: position 325,349 of record NZ_JBIAKK010000004.1, on the reverse strand, counting down.
CTCACCCCCGACGAGGCCCTCGAAATCCTGCAGGCCGCCGAACCGGGCCGCGCCGAGCGCGCCGAACGGCTGCGCGCCGAGGGCTACCCCGCGTACACCACCTCGCCGGGCTGGCTCGGCTACTCCGACGAAAAGCTGGTCCGGCTCGCGAAGGAGGCCGTCGCCGACGGCTTCACCCAGATCAAGCTGAAGGTCGGCGGAGACCTCGGCGACGACAAACGCAGACTCGCCCTGGCCCGCGAGGCCGTCGGACCTGACATCAGGATCGCCGTCGACGCCAACCAGCGGTGGGACGTCGCCGACGCGGTGGACTGGATGACCGCCCTCGCGCCGTACGACCCGCACTGGATCGAGGAACCGACCAGCCCCGACGACATCCTCGGCCACGCCGCCGTACGGGCCGGCCAGCCGATCAAGGTCGCCACCGGTGAACACGTCGCCAACCGCGTCGTGTTCAAGCAGCTGCTCCAGGCCGGCGCGGTCGACTTCGTCCAGATCGACGCCGCGCGCGTGGCGGGCGTCAACGAGAACTTGGCGATCCTGCTGCTCGCCGCCAAGTTCGGCGTGCCGGTCTGCCCGCACGCGGGCGGCGTCGGACTGTGCGAGCTGGTGCAGCACCTGTCGATGTTCGACTATGTGGCCGTCTCCGGCAGCTGGGAGAACCGCGTGATCGAGTACGTCGACCATCTCCACGAACACTTCGCCGACCCCACCGTGATCGAAGGGGGGCGTTACGTCGCCCCGCGAGCCCCGGGCTTCTCCGCCCGGATGCTCCCCGCCTCGATCACCGCACACCGCTACCCGGAGGGCCCCGTATGGCAGGCCCGCCACACGCCTGAGGAGGCCGACCGATGACCGGTACAAGGGACTTCGAGGGGATGTCCGCCCTGGTGACGGGCGGCGCCTCCGGTATCGGGGCCGCCGTCGCGACCCTGCTGCTGGAGCGCGGCGCGGACGTCGCCGTACTCGACCGGGAGACCGCCGGCGCCCCCGCGGGCACGCTCGCCCTCAAGGGGGACGTCACCGACGACGACGCCGTACGCGACGCGGTCGACCGGGCCGCCGCCGAACTGGGTGGTCTGCACACCCTGGTCTCCAACGCGGGCATCGGCTCCATCGGCACCGTCGAGGACAACGACGACGACGAGTGGACCCGCGTCCTGGACATCAACGTCCTCGGCATGGTCCGCACCGCCCGGCACGCCCTGCCCCATCTGCGGCGCGCGGCCGCCGGCCGCCCCGGCTCCGTCTCCATCACCCAGACCTGCTCCATCGCGGCGACCGCCGGGCTGCCGCAGCGCGCCCTGTACAGCGCCAGCAAGGGCGCTGTCCTCTCGCTGACCCTCGCCATGGCCGCCGACCATGTCCGTGAAGGAGTCCGCGTCAACTGTGTCAACCCCGGTACCGCGGACACCCCGTGGATCGGCCGGCTCCTCGGTCAGGCCGACGACCCGGCGGCCGAGCGCGCAGCCCTCAACGCCCGCCAGCCGCTGGGCCGGCTGGTGTCGGCCGACGAGGTGGCCGCCGCGATCGTCTACCTGGCGAGCCCCGCCGCCGCCTCCGTCACCGGCACGGCACTCGCCGTCGACGGCGGCATGCAGGGCCTGCGGCTTCGGCCCGCCGCCGACTGACCCCGCTCCACCACCCCTTGAGCCCCACGCACCAGTCTTTGCCAACCCAGCACCGAGCCGGTACTCCACAAAGGACGGGACACCAATGAGAGTGCGTACGACAAGTGCGGCAGCCTGCGCCGTACTGCTGGCCGTCACTGCCCTCGCGGGCTGCAACCGCGAGTCCACCGACGACGGCGCCGGCGCCGGGAAGGTCGGCATCGACCTGCCGCGCAGCGACAGCGACTTCTGGAACTCGTACCAGAGCTACATCGAGAAGGGCGTGAAGGCGGGCGACGTCAAGGCACTGCCCCTGACCAACTCCCAGAACGACATAGGCAAGCTCGTCGCCAACGTTCAGACCTTCACCGACCAGGGCGCCAAGGCGGTGGTGATGGCCCCGCAGGACACCGGCGCCATCGCCGAGTCGCTGAACACGCTGAACGACAAGAAGATCCCGGTCGTCAGCGTCGACACCCGCCCCGACAAGGGCAACGTCTACATGGTGGTGCGCGCCGACAACAAGGCGTACGGCACCAACGCCTGCAAGTACCTCGGCGAGCAGCTGAAGGGCAAGGGCAAGGTCGTCGAGTTCCAGGGCGACCTGTCCTCGATCAACGGCCGTGACCGGTCCCAGGCCTTCAAGGCCTGCATGGACAAGGACTACCCGGGCATCAAGGTTTTCGAGCTGGCCACCGACTGGAAGGGCGATGTGGCGTCCGCCAAACTCCAGTCGACGCTCGCCGCACACCCCGACATCAACGGCATCTACATGCAGGCCGGCGGCGTCTTCCTGCAGCCCACGCTCGCGCTCCTGGAGCAGAAGAAGCTGTTGAAGCCGGCCGGTACGGCGGGTCACATCACGATCATCTCGAACGACGGCATCCCGGAGGAGTTCGACGCCATCAGGTCGGGCAAGATCGACGCGACGATCTCCCAGCCCGCCGACCTGTACGCGAAGTACGCCCTGTACTACGCCAAGGCGGCCCTGGACGGCAAGACCTTCAAGGAAGGCCCGACCGACCACGACTCGAACATCATCAAGATTCCCAATGGTTTCGAGGACCAGCTTCCCGCGCCCCTGGTGACCAAGGACAACGTCGACGACCCGAAGCTGTGGGCCAATCAGCTGGAGAAGAAGAGCTAGCCATGGACCTGGCACCACCACCTGCCGTACAGGCGGAAGGCGTCGTCAAGCGCTTCGGGCCGACCGTGGCGCTCGACGGTGTGCAGCTCACCGTGCAGCCCGGCGAGTCCCATGCTCTCGTCGGCCGTAACGGCGCGGGCAAGTCCACCCTGGTGGGCGTACTGACCGGACTTCACAAGGCGGACGCGGGGACGGTCCGGTTCGGCGGGGAGCCCGCGCCCGCCTTCGGGGACACGACGGCCTGGCAGTCGAAGGTCGCATGCGTCTACCAGAAGTCCATGGTCGTGCCCGATCTGACCGTCGCCGAGAACCTCTTTCTCGGCCGGCTGGACGACGAGTCGCGCTGGATCAGCTGGGGGAGGCTCCGCGGGCGCGCGGAGGAGCTCCTCGCCGAGTACGGGGTACAGGTCGACCCGCGCACCCGTGCCAGGGATCTCGCCGTGGAGCAGCGGCAGTTCGTCGAGATCGCCCGGGCGCTGTCCTTCGGCGCCCGGCTGATCGTCCTCGACGAACCCACCGCCCAGCTCGACGCGCGGGGCATCGGCCGGCTCTTCGACAAGCTCCGGGAACTGCAGAGCCAGGGAGTGGCGTTCCTGTTCATCTCCCACCATCTGCAGGAGGTGTACGAGCTGTGCACCGCGGTCACCGTCTACCGCGACGCCCGCCATGTCCTGACCGCCCCGGTCGCCGACCTCGCCAAGAGCGAACTGGTCGCGGCGATGACCGGCGAGCAGGGCGGCGGATCCGCCGCCTGGCACGCGGGCGGTGCGCCGGCGGCGGTGCGGGACGGGTCTGCGGAGCCCGTACTGCGTACGGAAGGACTTGCCCTGGAGGGCCAGTTCGAGCCGCTGGATCTTCAGGTCCGCCCCGGCGAGGTGCTCGGCCTCGCCGGATCAGCGGCCAGCGGCAACACCGCGCTCGGTGAGACGCTCGCCGGGATGCGCAAGGCCACCGGCGGCACGGTCCGCGTACACGGGAGGTCCGTACGGTCCGGCAGCGTGCCGCACGCGCTGGACGCCGGGATCGGGTACATCCCCGAGGACCGGCACGACCAGGGACTCGTCCTCGGGCGCAGCGTCGCCGAGAACGCCACGCTCACGGTCACCGACCAGCTCGGACCGTGGGGGACCGTGCTGCCCTCCCGTACCCGGGAGTTCGCACGGTCGGTGATCGAGTCGCTGGACATCAAGACACAGGGTCCCGAACAGCCCGTCGCGGGCCTCTCGGGCGGAAACCAGCAGAAGGTGGTGGTCGCCCGCGCACTGGCCCGGAAGCCGAGCGTGCTGGTCGCGGTCCGGCCCACCGCGGGTGTGGACGTCAAGTCCAAGGACTCACTGCTGGGAGTCGTCCGGCGGGTCGCCGACGAAGGCAATGCCGCAGTCGTCGTCTCGGACGAGCTGGACGATCTGCGGGTCTGTGACCGGGTGCTCGCCCTGTTCCACGGGCGCGTGGTCGGGGCATTCGCAAGCGGGTGGACCGACGGGGAACTCGTCGCCGCCATGGAAGGTGTGGGGGAAAGGGAATGACCGGCACGATACGGCCGCCGGCGGCCGGCGACATCAACGGAGGGCCGAAGGGCGGGCTGGGCGAGGACAGCCCGCTGAGCCGGCTCAGGCTCATCCGGTGGAGCGACTTCTCCCTGGTGCCGGTGATCCTGGTGCTGATGGTGATCGGGTTCATCGTCTCGCCGGTGTTCCTCACCTCCGACAACCTGATCAGCGTCGTCCAGCAGTCCTCCGAGCTCAGCCTGCTGGTCCTCGGCCAGGCACTCATCCTCATCTGCGGACGGATGGACCTGTCACTGGAGTCGACCATCGGGATCGCGCCGGTCGTCGCGATGTGGCTGGTCCTGCCCACCGAGGGCGGCCGCTTCGCCGGCCTCGGCCTGCTGCCCACCTGGACGGCGATCCCGCTCTGCCTGCTGGTGGGCCTCGCGATCGGCGCGATCAACGGCTTTCTGATGCTGAAGCTGCGAGTCAACGGCTTCATCGCGACGCTCGGCATGCTCACCATGCTGCGCGGCCTGCACATCGGCATCACCGAGGGCAAGTCCATCACCGACGTCCCGGAGTCGTTCCGCTACCTGGGCAAGAGCGAGTGGCTCGGCGCACCGGCCGCGGTCTGGATCTGCCTGGTGCTCTTCGCGATCGGCGGCGCGGCGCTGGCCTGGCTGCGCCACGGGCGCTCGTTGTACGCGATCGGCGGCAACCCGGAGGCGGCGCGCGCCGCCGGCATCCGGGTCGACCGGGTCACCTGGATCGTGCTCGCCGTCGGCGGTCTGCTGGCGGCCTTCGCGGGCATCCTGTACACCGGCCACTACGGTGCGGTCGCCGCGACGCAGGGCAACGGCTGGATCTTCCAGGTGTTCGCGGCGGCGGTCATCGGCGGCATCAGCCTCAAGGGCGGGCGAGGCACGCTGTTCGGTGCGCTGACCGGCGTACTGACGCTGCAGTTGGTGGTCAATGTGATGACCCTGGGCGGCGTCCCGGCTCTGTGGAACCAGTTCCTCAACGGCGCGATCATCATTGTCGCGCTGGTCATCTCGCGCTTCGCGAGCGGTGAGAAACAGGACTGACCCGTACGTCCGCAAACGCCGGCGGGGCTGAGAAGTTCAGCCCCGCCGGCGTTTGCCGCGTGAGGTCCGGGGCGGAGCCCCGGTGGGGGAGGGGCGGGCAGCGGGATGAGCCCGCCGCCGGCGTCACAGCGTCGAACGCAGCCACTGCTCCACGCTCGCCACATGCACCGTCGCCCACGACCGCGCCGCCTCCGTGTCCCGGTCCCGCAGCGCCGACAGGATCGCCCGGTGCTCGTGCAGCGTGCGGCTGACCGCGTCCTCCTGCGTCAGGCCGCGCCAGACGCGGGCCCGTGTCGTCGGCCCGGAGAGACCGTCGAGCAGGGAGCAGAGCACCGAGTTCCCGGACGACTGCACGATGCCGCGGTGGAACTCCAGATCGCTGGCGACCAGCTCCTCCACCGAGGGCTGCGCGCCGAGCGCGTCCAACTGAGAACTCAGAACGCCGAGTTGGGCCTCGGTGATCCGGGTCGCGGCCATGGCCGTCGCGGCCGGCTCCAGGATCCGGCGGACTGCCAGGAACTCCAGCACCGTGTCGTCGCGGTGGAAGTCCACGACGAAGCTCAGTGCCTCCAGCAGCAACTGCGGGTCGAGGCTGGTGACGTAGGTGCCGTCGCCCTGCCGGACATCGAGGATGCGGATCAGGGAAAGGGCGCGGACCGCCTCGCGCAGCGAGTTGCGGGACAGCCCGAGCTCCGCCGCGAGTTCGCTCTCCTTGGGCAGACGGTCGCCGGGCCGTAGCGCGCCCGAGACGATCATTCCCTTGATCTTCTCGATCGCCTCGTCGGTGACAGCCATGACGGTCCTCCTGGATTCGGGCGGGATCAGACCTCGGAAGAAGACATCCGATGTCTCCCTTCATTATGGGGGTCGAAACAGGTGGATGAACCGGGTCTGCCGCAGCTGGTGACCGATCGCTCGGTCCCGGAGCGCCGACGGCGCCTCGCGCCGTGCCACCGGGGCGATCCGTGAACCGCTCCAGGGGCGGAGCACCGAGAACTTCATGCCTTCCGCTGTCCCCAGGTCACATCGCGCGGGATCGGCGCCACACCGGCCGCGCCAGGTCAGCGGGCACGGGCGTAGGTCGGTACGCGGACGGGGGCGGCTCCCCCCGTGGAAGCCGCCCCCGTCCGCGTGCCCGTCGCCCGCCTCAGCCCTTGTCGGCCAGCAGGCCCTCGACCTTGGTCCGGATCTCGTCCGTGGCCAGGCCGCGGATCGTCAGCGTCGTCCGGCGGCGCAGCACGTCGTCGGCCGTCTCGGCCCACTCGTGGTCGCGCGCGTAGGCGACCTGCGCCCAGATCTCCGGCGCGTCCGGGTGGATGCGCTCGGCCAGCGCCGGGTTGTCGTTCGCCAGCCGCGCGATGTCGAAGGAGAGCGAGCCGTAGTGGGTGGCGAGGTGCCGCGCGGTGTCGGCGGCCATCCGGGGTCCGGGCGTTCCGCCGTCGATCAGCAGCCGGTGCGCGACCGCGTTCGGGTTGGCGATGCCGGGCAGCGGGAGCTTCTTCGGCAGACGGGCCATCGGCTCCATGTCCTCGGCCAGTGGGTGCCCGGGGAGCGCGGCCAGCTTGTTCATCACCGTACGGCCGATGTGACGGAACGTCGTCCACTTGCCGCCGGCGACCGACAGCATCCCGCCGCGGCCCTCCGTCACGACCGTCTCGCGCTTGGCCTTGGACGTGTCGCCGGGGCCGCCCGGCAGTACCCGCAGGCCCGCGAAGGAGTACGTGATCAGGTCACGCGACAGCTGCTGGTCCTTGATCGAGAACGCCGCCTCGTCCAGGATCTGCGCGGTGTCCTTCTCGTTGACCGCGACGTCCGCCGGATCGCCGTCGTACTCCTCGTCGGTCGTACCGAGCAGCAGCATGTCCTCCCAGGGCAGGGCGAACGTGATGCGGTACTTGTCGATCGGCGTGGCGAGCGCCGCCTTCCAGGGGCGGGTGCGCTTCAGGACGAGGTGCGCCCCCTTGGACAGACGTATGGAAGGCGCCGCGTCCGGGTCCTCCATCTTCCGCAGGTGGTCGACCCACGGTCCGGTGGCGTTCAGGACGAGCCGGGCGGTGACGCCGAACTCCGTGCCGTCCGTACGGTCCTCCAGGTCGGCGCCCGTCACCCGGCCCTTGGTGAACCGCAGCCCGGTCACCGCGGCGTGGTTGAGGACGACCGCGCCCGCGTCGACGGCCGCACGGACCGTCATCAGTGCCATCCGGGCATCGTTCATCTGGTCGTCGCCGTACACCGCGACGGCCTTCAGGTTGTCCGTACGCAGCTCGGGCACATCGCGCTGCGCCTTCGCCGGGCTGATCACATGGCCGACGCCGTCACCGAACGCGGACAGCGCCGAGTACGCGAACACACCCGCGCCCAGCTTGGCCGCGCCGTGCGGCCCGCCCTTGTAGACGGGCAGGTAGAAGGTGAGCGGGTTGGCCAGGTGCGGGGCCACCTGACGGGACACCGCACGTCGCTCGAAGTGGTTCTCCGCGACCAGCTTCACCGCGCCGGTCTGCAGGTAGCGCAGGCCGCCGTGGAGCAGCTTGGAGGAGGCGGAGGAGGTGGCGCCGGCGAAGTCGCCGGCGTCCACCAGAGCCACCCGCAGCCCGGACTGCGCGGCGTGCCAGGCGGTGGAGATGCCCAGGATGCCGCCACCGATCACCAGGAGGTCGTACGTCGCCTTGGAGAGCTGCTCCCGAGTCTCGGCGCGGCTCGGAAGGGAGCCGGAGGCCGGGTGCGTCCCGAGGGCCGGGACGCTCTGCAGGGTGGTCATGTCGATTACTCCTCGTCTTCGATCCAGCCCATGGTCCGTTCCACGGCCTTGAGCCAGCTCTTGTACTCGCGGTCGCGGGTGTCCGCGTCCATGCGGGGGGTCCACTCGGCGGCCCGGCGCCAGTTGGCGCGCAGCGCGTCGGTGTCCGGCCAGAAGCCGACGGCGAGACCGGCGGCGTAGGCGGCGCCGAGGCAGGTCGTCTCGGCGACCATGGGACGCACCACGGGTGCGTCCAGGAAGTCGGCGAGCGTCTGCATCAGCAAGTTGTTGGAGGTCATGCCGCCGTCGACCTTGAGGGCCGTCAGCTCGACCCCCGAGTCCTTGGTCATGGCGTCGGTGATCTCGCGGGTCTGCCAGGCGGTGGCCTCCAGTACGGCACGGGCGATGTGCGCCTTGGTGACGTACCTGGTCAAGCCGGCGATGATGCCGCGGGCATCGGAACGCCAGTACGGGGCGAACAGGCCGGAGAAGGCGGGCACGAAGTACGCGCCGCCGTTGTCCTCGACCGACGAGGCCAGCGTCTCGATCTCGGCCGCGGAGTTGATCAGGCCCATCTGGTCGCGCATCCACTGCACCAGCGAGCCGGTGACGGCGATGGAGCCTTCCAGGGCGTAGACCGGCTTCTGGTCGCCGATCCGGTAGCCGACGGTCGTCAGCAGCCCGTTGTACGAGTTGACGGGCGTCTCACCGGTGTTCATCAGCATGAAGGTGCCGGTGCCGTACGTGGACTTGGCCTCGCCCTCGGAGAAACAGGTCTGGCCGAAGAGGGCGGCCTGCTGGTCGCCGAGCGCGGACGCGACCGGGACGCCGGCCAGGACGCCGTCCTTTGCGCTGCCGTACACCTCGGCGGAGGAGCGGATCTCGGGCAGCACGGCCGCCGGGATGTCCATGGACGCGAGGATCTTGTCGTCCCACGCCATGGTGTGCAGATTCATCAGCAGGGTGCGCGAGGCGTTGGTGACGTCGGTGACATGGACGCCGCCCTCGGTGCCACCGGTCAGGTTCCAGATGACCCAGGAGTCCATGGTGCCGAAGAGGATGTCGCCGCGCTCGGCGCGCTCGCGCAGGCCCTCGACGTTGTCGAGCAACCAGCGGACCTTGGGGCCGGCGAAGTACGAGGCGAGCGGCAGCCCGGTCTCGCGGCGGAAGCGGTCCTGGCCGACGTTGCGGCCGAGTTCCTTGCAGAGCGCGTCCGTGCGGGTGTCCTGCCAGACGATGGCGTTGTGGACGGGCTCACCGGTGTTCTTGTCCCAGAGCAGCGTGGTCTCGCGCTGGTTGGTGATGCCGATCGCCTTGACGTCGGCGGCGGTGATACCCGCCTTGACGACGGAGCCGGCGACGACTTCCTGGACGTTCTCCCAGATCTCGGCCGCGTCGTGCTCGACCCAGCCCGGCTTCGGGAAGATCTGCGCGTGCTCCTTCTGATCGACGGAGACGATCCGGCCGTCCTTGTCGAAGATGATGCAGCGGCTCGACGTGGTGCCCTGGTCGATCGCCGCGATGAACGGTCCGGTGGTGTGTGCGTCGGTCACGGTGTGCTCCTGGAAGTCTGTGGGATCTGAGGGTTACGGCTCAGGGCTCTACGGTTCACGCGAAGGCGAGGTTGTAGAGACCGCCCGCGATCGCGCCGCCGATGAGGGGGCCGACGACCGGGATCCAGGCGTAGCCCCAGTCGGAGCCACCCTTGTTCGGCAGCGGCAGCAGCGCGTGCACGATACGCGGACCGAGGTCGCGAACGGGGTTGATTGCGTAACCGGTCGGGCCGCCGAGCGAGAGGCCGATGCTGACGACGACCAGGGAGGTGATCAGCGCGCCGAGCGTGCCGAGCCCGTTGCCGTCGTTGTTCAGGCCCTGGGTGAGGATCGCCAGGACCAGCACGACGGTGGCGATGACCTCGGTGACCACGTTCTGCACGGCATTCCGGATCTCCGGGCCGGTCGAGAAGATGCCCAGCACCGGGCCGGCCTTCGGGGCGGCGGCCTGGTCGACCATGCCCTCTTCACTCGGTCGGCTGTACAGGGTCTCCGGGTCCGTCAGATGGGCCCGGAACTGTCCGTAGTAGGTCAGCCAGACCAGCACCGCGCCGATCATCGCGCCGAGCAGCTGGGAGCCGATGTACAGCGGTACGTCGCTCCACGCGGTACCACCCTTGATCGCGAGACCGATCGTGACGGCGGGGTTGAGGTGGGCCCCGGACACGCCGCCGGCCAGATACGCGGCCGTCAGTACTGCGAAACCCCACCCGAAGGCGATCGAGAGCCAGCCGGCGTTCTGTGCCTTGGAGTGCTTGAGAGTGACGGCGGCACAGACACCACCGCCGAGCAGGATGAGTACGGCGGTACCGATGGTCTCGCCGATGAAGATGTCGGAGCTGGACACCCGCGACTCCTTTGTCCTTCGTCCAGGGAAGCCGAACCCCGGGTCCCTCCGGTGGTCCGCGCCCTCAGGTGAGGGCTTCACCGGCCCTTGGCACTGTCACACCCTAGCGCGTATTGCCGTTAGGCGTTCGACAATGTCGACCGATGAACGGCAGTGTTTCTCCCTGGTGAATGAAGCGTCAAGGGTTGTGGGACGGATAACACGATCGTTATCGATGATCCGTCAAACCGGTCAGAAGCGCCCGGCGCCGAGATCCCGGGAGACCGCCCGCGCGCAGTCCCGTACGGCGGCCACCAGCTCGGGGCGCAGCTCGCCGCCGGAGCAGACCCGTTCCACCGCGCCGGTCACCGCCACCGCGCCCACCGGCATCCGGCGCCGGTCGTGGATCGGGGCGGCCACCGCGGCCACTCCTTCCCAGGTCTCCTCCACGTCGGCCGCCCAGCCGCGCGCCCGAGTCAGATCGAGCACCGTCTCGAACTCCTCCAGATCGGTGACGGTGCGCGGGGTGAAGGGCTGCCGCTCGCCTTCGACGGCCTCCGTGTGTGCCACCGGGTCGTACGCCGCCAGCACCTTGCCCAGTGCCGTGGAGTGCAGCGGCTGCATCGCCCCGACCTCCAGGACCTGCCGGCTGTCGTCGGGCCGGAACACGTGGTGGACGATGAGCACGCCCTGCTGGTGCAGGACGCCCAGATGGGCGCTCTCGCCGCTGGAGCGGGCCAGGTCGTCCGTCCAGACCAGGGCGCGCGCACGCAGCTCGTGGACGTCCAGATAGCTGTTGCCCAGGCGCAGCAGTTCGGCGCCCAGTTGGTAGCGCCCGGACGCCGCGTCCTGTTCGACGAAGCCCTCGTGCTGGAGTGTGCGCAGGATGCCGTGTGCGGTGCCCTTGGCCAGGCCCAGGGAGGAGGAGATGTCGGAGAGCCCCAGCCGACGTTCGCCACCTGCCAGCAGGCGCAGCATCGCCGCCGCCCGCTCGAGCGACTGGATGTTCTTGGCCATGACGCCGTACTCCTCCATTGTGGTTCGACAATGCTGAACACTATCGGTCGATGTCGACCCATGCCCGGTCGTGCGGGGAACCCGCTCGACTGCTCGGATCCGGATGGCCCCCGCACAGCATGCCGTCCGTCACGTGGGACACAGTGACGCTCCGAGGCGCTGCCCGGCTACCCTGACGAGGTGCGGCCTCCTCCGGAAGCCGTGAAGCCGACAGCCGTCGCATCCCTGGGAGCACATCCATGGCCTCGTTGCCGACCCTTTCCGCCGACAGCCGGAACCGAGCCGAAGCCCTCCGCGAGGCGCTCGCCACCCGAGTGGTCGTGGCCGACGGTGCCATGGGCACCATGCTCCAGGCGCAGGATCCCACCCTTGAGGACTTCCAGAACCTCGAAGGCTGCAACGAGATCCTCAACGTCACCCGCCCGGACATCGTGCGCTCCGTGCACGAGGAGTACTTCGCGGTCGGCGTGGACTGTGTCGAGACGAACACCTTCGGCGCCAACGCATCGGCCCTGGGCGAGTACGACATTCCCGAGCGCATCCACGAGCTCTCGGAGTCCGGCGCGCGCATCGCCCGCGAGGTGGCCGACGAGTTCACCGCCTCCACCGGTCAGCAGCGCTGGGTGCTCGGCTCCATCGGCCCCGGCACCAAGCTGCCGACGCTGGGCCACGCGCCGTACACCGTGCTCCGCGACGGTTTCCAGCAGAACGCCGAGGGCCTGATCGCCGGCGGTGCGGACGCGCTCATCATCGAGACGACGCAGGACCTCCTGCAGACCAAGGCCGCGGTACTGGGTGCGCGACGGGCGCTCGAGGCGATGGGCAGCGACCTTCCGCTGCTCTGCTCGCTGGCGTTCGAAACGACCGGCACCATGCTGCTCGGCTCGGAGATCGGTGCCGCGCTGACCGCACTCGAACCGCTCGGCGTCGACATGATCGGCCTGAACTGCTCGACCGGCCCGGCGGAGATGAGCGAGCATCTGCGCTACCTCACGCGCCACTCGCGTATCCCGTTGCTCTGCATGCCCAACGCCGGACTTCCGGTGCTCACCAAGGACGGTGCGCACTTCCCGCTCGGCCCCGAAGGACTGGCCGACGCGCAGGAGACGTTCGTCCAGGAATACGGCCTCTCGCTGGTCGGCGGCTGCTGCGGTACGACTCCGGAGCACCTGCGGCAGGTCGTCGAGCGTGTGCGCGGCGCGGCTCTCGTCCCCCGCGACCCGCGGCCCGAGCCCGGCGCCGCCTCGCTGTACCAGACCGTCCCGTTCCGTCAGGACACCTCGTACCTCGCCATCGGCGAGCGTACGAACGCCAACGGATCCAAGAAGTTCCGCGAGGCCATGCTGGAGGCCCGCTGGGACGACTGCGTGGAGATGGCGCGCGACCAGATCCGCGAGGGCGCGCACATGCTCGACCTCTGCGTCGACTACGTCGGCCGCGACGGAGTCGCGGACATGGAAGAGCTGGCCGGCCGTTTCGCCACCGCGTCCACGCTCCCGATCGTGCTCGACTCCACCGAGCTGCCGGTCCTTAGGGCCGGACTGGAGAAGCTCGGCGGCCGGGCCGTCCTCAACTCGGTCAACTACGAGGACGGCGACGGGCCGGAGTCCCGCTTCGCCAAGGTCACCGCACTGGCTGTCGAGCACGGCGCCGCGCTCATCGCCCTGACCATCGACGAGGAGGGCCAGGCCCGCACCGTCGAGCACAAGGTCGCCGTCGCCGAGCGGCTGATCGATGACCTGACCGGCAACTGGGGCGTCCACGAGTCGGACATCCTCATGGACGCGCTGACCTTCACCATCTGCACCGGTCAGGAGGAGTCCCGCAAGGACGGCATCGCCACCATCGGTGCCATCCGCGAGCTCAAGCGACGCCATCCCGACGTCCAGACCACGCTCGGCCTGTCGAACATCTCCTTCGGTCTCAACCCAGCCGCTCGAGTCGTCCTGAACTCCGTCTTCCTCGACGAGTGCGTCAAGGCCGGTCTCGACTCCGCCATCGTGCACGCGTCGAAGATCCTGCCGATCGCGCGCCTGGAGGAGGAGCAGGTGAAGGTCGCACTCGACCTCATCTACGACCGCCGCGCCGAAGGCTACGACCCGCTGCAGCGGCTCATGGAGCTCTTCGAGGGCGTCAACATGAAGTCGATGAAGGCCGGCAAGGCCGAGGAGCTCCTCGCGCTGCCGCTCGACGAGCGCCTCCAGCGCCGCATCATCGACGGTGAGAAGAACGGCCTGGAGACCGACCTCGACGAGGCACTGCAGACCCGTCCGGCGCTCGACATCGTCAACGACACACTGCTCGAGGGCATGAAGGTCGTCGGCGAACTGTTCGGTTCCGGCCAGATGCAGCTGCCGTTCGTGCTCCAGTCCGCCGAGGTCATGAAGTCCGCCGTGGCCTACCTGGAACCGCACATGGAGAAGTCCGACGCGGAGGGCAAGGGCACGATCGTCCTGGCCACCGTCCGTGGCGACGTCCACGACATCGGTAAGAACCTCGTCGACATCATCCTGTCCAACAACGGCTTCAACGTCGTCAACATCGGCATCAAGCAGCCGGTCTCCGCGATCCTGGAGGCCGCGCAGGAGCACCGCGCCGATGTCATCGGCATGTCCGGCCTCCTGGTGAAGTCCACCGTGATCATGAAGGAGAACCTGGAGGAGCTGAACCAGCGCAAGCTGGCCGCCGAATATCCGGTGATCCTCGGCGGCGCGGCTCTCACCAGGGCCTATGTCGAGCAGGACCTTCACGAGATCTACGAGGGCGAGGTCCGCTACGCCCGCGACGCGTTCGAGGGCCTGCGTCTGATGGATGCCCTGATCGCGGTGAAGCGCGGTGTCCCCGGCGCCGCGCTCCCGGAGCTCAAGCAGCGCCGGGTGCCCAAGCGGGAGACCGCCGTGCTGGAGGTCGACGAGCCGGAGGAGGGCGTCCGCTCCGACGTCGCCACCGACAACCCGGTCCCCGAGCCCCCGTTCTGGGGCACCCGCGTCGTCAAGGGCATCCAGCTCAAGGAGTACGCCTCCTGGCTCGACGAGGGTGCGCTCTTCAAGGGGCAGTGGGGTCTGAAGCAGGCCCGCGCCGGTGACGGGCCGACGTACGAGGAGCTCGTGGAGACCGAGGGCCGCCCGCACCTGCGTGGCTGGCTCGACAAGCTGCACACGGAGAACCTGCTGGAAGCCGCCGTCGTCTACGGCTACTTCCCCTGCGTGTCCAAGGGCGACGACCTGATCCTGCTCCACGAGGACGGCTCGGAGCGCACCCGCTTCACCTTCCCGCGCCAGCGCCGCGGCCGCCGCCTCTGTCTTGCTGACTTCTTCCGTCCCGAGGAGTCCGGCGAGACGGATGTGATCGGCCTCCAGGTCGTCACGGTCGGCTCGAAGATCGGCGGGGAGACCGCCAAGCTCTTCGAAGCCAACTCCTACCGCGACTACCTGGAGCTGCACGGCCTCTCCGTCCAGCTGGCCGAGGCCCTCGCCGAGTACTGGCACGCCCGGGTCCGCTCCGAGCTCGGCTTCGGCGGCGAGGACCCGTCCGACGTCGAGGACATGTTCGCGCTGAAGTACCGCGGTGCGCGCTTCTCCCTCGGCTACGGCGCCTGCCCCGATCTCGAGGACCGGGCGAAGATCGCCGACCTGCTCCAGCCCGAGCGGATCGGGGTGCACCTCTCCGAGGAGTTCCAGCTGCACCCGGAGCAGTCCACCGACGCGATCGTCATCCACCACCCGGAGGCGAAGTACTTCAACGCGCGGTAGAAAATGATCGACGCGTTGTCGCGGGTCGAGTCGTACACTGGTCGGTCCAGTGCAGGCCGGTCGCCTTTTCCTCCGGAAACGGTGACCGGCCTTCTCGTCCCTCGTGGAAGGTGTGCCGCATGACCAGTACGGTCTCCGCGTCCTTGACCCGTATGGCCGACGGCGCCGCCCTTCAGGCCGTCTTTCTCGACATGGACGGCACCCTGGTCGACACCGAGGGTTTCTGGTGGGACGCCGAAGTCGAAGTCTTCGCCCACCTCGGTCACCGGCTGGACGAGGCGTGGAAGAACGTGGTCGTCGGCGGCCCGATGACCCGCAGCGCCGGCTACCTCATCGATGTCACCGGTGCGGACATCACGCTCCCCGAGCTGACCGTGCTGCTCAACGACAGCTTCGAGGCGCGCATCGGCCGGGGTGTACCGCTGATGCCGGGCGCCGCCCGGCTGCTCGCCGAGCTGGCGGCCCATGAGGTGCCGACCGCCCTGGTCTCCGCCTCGCACCGGCGCATCATCGACCGGGTGCTGGACTCGGTCGGGCGCCACCACTTCTCGCTCACCGTCGCAGGCGACGAGGTCTCCCGGACGAAGCCGCACCCGGAGCCCTATCTCACCGCCGCCTCGGGCTTCGGGGTGGCTCCGGAGCGCTGCGCGGTCATCGAGGACACCGCGACCGGTGTCGCCGCGGCGGAGGCGGCCGGCTGCCGGGTCGTCGCAGTGCCGTCCGTGGCGCCGATCGCACCCGCCTCCGGACGGGTCGTCGTGGGCTCCCTAGAAGAAGTCGATCTCGCATTTCTCCGGGGACTGGTCACCGGAGCGCGTTGATACGTGTACCGAGAGTATTTCTGTGAATAAACAGCGAAACTCTCGCCGTTGCGATGTGCGCATTTCGTCTTACGTGCGTGTGCGTAAGGCGGGGGCATGCCAAAGCCAGGAAATGGTTCGGGCGTGAGTTTTATCACGCCCCGGGCTTTTGGGCCCCTTCAAGATCGACCTAGCTGTCCGTTTTGATCCACCCGTTCGTCCCGATTCGTGAAGTCCTGTACGGAACGTACCCCGCTCGGGAAAACGGCTCGCAGACCATTTCCCTCATCATTCGATTACGCAGCGCAGAGCACCCGTCCGGCATTACCGGCGGCGCCTACTAATGTCGTTTTCTCAATGGCCGGATGAGGGAGAACGTCCAAGATGAACCGCAAGACTCTGGTGCTGCCGGCCGTCGTCGGCCTGCTCGCGCCCGTACTCGCCGCCTGCGGCGGGACGGATGGCGGGAGCGATGGCAAGGCCGCCATCGTTGTCGGCACCACGGACCAGTTCGTCGCCACCGAGGACAACCCCGCGCCGCTCGATCCCGCCATAGGCTACGAAGCAGGCGTCTGGAACGTCCTGCGGCAGACCGTGCAGACCCTGACCCACGTGCCGCGTGGCGGCGGCCAGCCCGTCCCCGAGGCAGCCAGGAGCTGCACCTTCACCGACCGGGAGAACGAGAGCTACCGCTGCAAGCTGCGCAGTGGCCTCACGTTCGCCGACGGCACGCCTGTCACCGCCGAGGACGTCAAGTACTCCATCAACCGCGTCATCGACATCAAGTCCGACAGTGGCCCCGTCGGTCTGCTCGCCAACATCGACACGATCGAGACGAGCGGTGACGACGAAGTCATCTTCCACCTGAAGACGCCGGACGCGACCTTCCCGTACAAGCTCGCCACCCCGGCCGCCGGCATCGTGCAGAAGAGCAAGTACCCGGCGAGGTCCCCGCGCAGCGGCTTCCAGGTCGACGGCTCCGGTCCGTACACGATGAAGCCGGAGGTCAGGAACGACCAGGTCGTCAAGGTCGTCTTCACCAGGAACCCGCACTACAAGGGCGATCTGAAGGTCCTCAACGACAAGGTCGAGCTGGACCTCTTCCCCGACGCCAAGGCGATGGGCGAGGCGCTCGACACCCAGAAGATCGACATGATGACCCGCACCATGTCCCCCGGACAGGCTCAGCAGATGCTGGAGCAGCCGAAGGACGGCATCAAGCTCACCGAGATGCCCGGCCTCGCCATCAGCTATCTCGCCTTCGACACCACCGACCCCGCGGTGAAGAGCAAGGCCGTCCGGCAGGCCATCGCCCAGGTCGTCGACCGCGGCCAGATCGCCGGTCAGGTCTACGGCGCCACCGCCGAGCCGCTCTACTCGCTCATCCCGTCCAGCATCACCGGGCACACCAACTCGTTCTACAACAAGTACGGCGAGCCCAGCACCACCAAGGCCGCCGCGATCCTGCAGGACGCCGGCATCCAGACGCCGGTGAAATTCACCCTGCACTACACGACCGACCACTACGGTCCCGCCACCGCCACCGAGTTCAAGGCGCTGAAGAAGCAGCTCAACGCCACCGGGCTGTTCGACGTCAACGTTCAGGGCACCCCCTGGGCGAAGTACCGCCCCGCCCAGAAGCGCGGCGACTACGCCGTCTACGGCATGGGCTGGTTCCCCGACTTCCCGGACCCGGACAACTACACGGCGCCGTTCCTCGACAGGAACAACTTCCTCAACTCGCCGTACAGGTCCGCAGTGGCCCAGAACACGCTGATCCCGCAGTCCCGCCGGGAGGAGGACCGGGCCTCGGCCGCCAAGACCTTCCAGAAGCTCCAGGACATCGTCGCCACCGACGTGCCGGTACTTCCGGTCTGGCAGGGCAAGCAGTACGTCGCCTCCCGCGACGGCCTCACCGGCGTCGAGTGGTCGGTCAATTCCTCGGCCGACCTGCAGCTCTGGGAGCTCGGCCGCAGCGCCGTCTGAATCACGGTGCCATCCCGGCGTCCCGTCCCGGCCGCACCGGCCGGATCACTGGGCGCCGGGGCGCACCAACCCGCTCTCGTACGCGTACACCGCGGCCTGCACCCGGTCGCGCAGCCCCAGCTTCGTCAGCACATGGCCCACATGTGTCTTGACCGTCGTCTCGCTGACGAACAGGTCGGCGGCGATCTCCGCATTCGACAGACCGCGCGCCACCAGCTTCAACACCTCCACCTCACGCTCGGTCAGCGTGTGCAGCGTGTCCGGCACGGCGTCCTCGCCCGACGGCAGATGGTCCGCGTACTTGTCGAGCAGCCTGCGTGTGATGCTCGGGGCGAGCATCGCCTCGCCCGCAGCGACCACCCGGATCGCCTGCACCAGCTCATCGGCCGGAGCATCCTTCAGCAGAAAGCCGCTGGCACCGGCGCGCAACGCCTCCACCACGTACTCGTCGAGATCGAACGTGGTCAGCACCAGCACCTTCGCCGGACCGTCCCGGCCCGGCCCGGTGATCTGACGCGTCGCCTCGACGCCGTCCATCCGCGGCATGCGGATGTCCATCAGCACCACATCGGGCTGCAGCGCCCGCACCTGATCGAGGGCCTGGAGGCCGTCACCGGCCTCACCCACCACCGCAAGGTCTCCCTCGGCCTCCAGAATCATCCGGAAGCCGGTGCGCAGCAGCGGCTGGTCATCGACCAGTAGGACGCGGATTGCCACCAGATCTCCTCAAGGTCCTTCGACGGCCGCAGGCCGGCCGGTCCCGGCCCGGACCGGGCCCATTGTGCCCTGGCCACCCTGCCCTGATTCCGCCGACCGGACGGACAGCGGGTATACCGGGGGAGTCCCGCCGAATTCCGGACAGACCGCCTGGTGGTCGCACCAGCCGCAGAGTTTCGTCGGCCGGGGCCGCCACTCGCCCGTCTCCGTGGCCAGCCGGATCGCTTCCCACAGGGCCAGCAGCTTGCGCTCCACCCGCTCCAGATCAGCCACGACCGGGTCGTACGTCATGACGTCGCCGCTGCCCAGATAGACCAGCTGCAGCCGCCGCGGCACCACACCCTTCAGCCGCCAGATCACCAGGGCGTAGAACTTCATCTGGAACAGGGCGCCCTCCGCGTACTCCGGCCGCGGTGCCTTTCCCGTCTTGTAGTCGACGATCCGGACCTCGCCCGTCGGCGCCACATCGATCCGGTCGATCACCCCGCGCAGCCGCAGCCCGGACTCCAGCTCCGTCTCGACGAACAGCTCCCGCTCGGCCGGCTCCAGCCGGGTCGGATCCTCCAGCGAGAACCACCGCTCGACCAGCCGCTCCGCCTCCGACAGCCAACGGGAGAGCCGCTCACCCTCCGCATCGCCGGCGAACAGCTCCGACAGCTCCGGCTTCGACTCCAGCAGCCGGTCCCACTGGCCGGGGATCAACGCCGTGGCCCGGCCGGCCGTACGCTCCACCGCCGGATTGTCGAACAGCCGCTCCAGCACCGCATGGACCAGCGTGCCCCGGGTAGCTGCCTCGCTGGGCTTCTCCGGCAGCCTGTCGATGACCCGGAACCGGTACAGCAGAGGACACTGCATGAAGTCACTCGCCCGCGACGGCGACAGGGACGAGGGTGGCTGCGGCGGCCGGGGCACGGAAGTCATGACGAAGACCCTACGACCCCCCACTGACACTCAGCGGCATACCATCGACCACAGACCCTCGCACACTGCATGATCTTGCCTAACGGCATCGACCGAAGGGACCCCGTGGACGAGAGCGGCGACAGCGGCCGGCCGAAGCCCGGCGCAGGGGGAACCGACCCTGCCGCGCCCGAGAACGGCAAACCGCAACGCCCCCGAGAGCCGGGCGGCGGCCTCCTGATGGGCCGTCCCTTCGGTGTGCCGGTATACGTCGCACCCAGTTGGTTCCTCGTCGCGGCACTCATCACCTGGGTCTTCGGCGGCCAGCTCGAGCGGGTGCTGCCCGAGCTCGGCACGGCCCGCTATCTGGTCTCCCTCTTCTTCGCGATCGCCTTCTACGCCTCCGTACTCGTCCACGAACTCGCCCACACCGTGGTCGCACTCCGCTACAAACTCCCCGTGCGCCGCATCCAGCTGCAGTTCTTCGGCGGTGTCTCCGAGATCGAGAAGGAGTCCGAGACCCCCGGCCGCGAATTCGTCCTCGCCTTCGTCGGCCCGCTCCTGTCGCTGGTCCTCGCCGGCGTCTTCTACGCCGGCATGAAGTTCGTCGAACCCGGCACCGTCCCCGGCGTCCTGCTCGCCGGGCTGATGATCTCCAACCTCATCGTCGCCGCCTTCAACCTGCTGCCCGGGCTGCCGCTCGACGGCGGCCGTATGCTCCGGGCCGTCGTCTGGAAGATCACCGGACGCCCCATGAGCGGCACCGTCGCCGCGGCCTGGGTCGGCCGCGCCCTCGCCGTCAGTGTCCTCATCGGACTCCCCCTCCTCACCCAGACCGGGGGGTTCGGGAACAACACCGACGACATCAGCGGCATGGACACCGTCACCGACGCCCTGCTCGCCGCGATTCTCTGCGCCATCATCTGGACCGGGGCGGGCAACAGCCTGAGGATGGCCCGCCTGCGCGAACACCTCCCCGAGCTGCGCGCCCGCACCCTGACCCGGCGCGCCGTCCCCGTCGAGGCCGCCACCCCGCTCTCCGAGGCGCTGCGCCGGGCCAACGAGGCGGGCGCCCGCGCGCTTGTCGTCGTCGACGGCCACGGCGACCCCAAGGCCGTCGTCCGCGAGGCCGCCATCGGCTCGGTCCCCGAACACCGCCGCCCCTGGGTTGCGGTGAGCACCCTCGCCCAGGACCTCACCGACGGCATGAAGATCTCCGTCGAGCTGTCCGGCGAGACGCTCCTGGACACCCTCCGGGCCAGCCCGGCCACCGAGTACCTCGTCCTGGAGGAGACCGGAGAGATCTACGGCGTCCTCTCCACCGCCGACGTCGAACGCGCCTTCGTCGCCGCCATGGCCCGCCCCGCAGCCTGAGCCGCTCCGGGGGGCGGTCGGAGCCCCGGGAAACACCGGTACGCTGGTCACATGTCTGAACCGACCGGTGCCGCCCGCCGACGTGGGCCCTTCAAGGTCGGGGACCAGGTCCAGCTCACCGACCCCAAGGGACGCCACTACACCTTCACGCTCGAAGCCGGAAAGAACTTCCACACCCACAAGGGTTCTTTCCCGCACGACGAGCTGATCGGTGCGCCCGAGGGCAGCGTGGTCCGAACCACGGGAAACGTCGCCTATCTCGCGCTGCGCCCCCTGCTCCCCGACTACGTCCTGTCCATGCCCCGCGGCGCCGCCGTGGTCTACCCCAAGGACGCGGGGCAGATCCTGGCGTTCGCCGACATCTTCCCCGGCGCCCGCGTCGTGGAGGCCGGCGTCGGCTCCGGATCGCTCTCCACCTTCCTGCTCCGCGCCATCGGCGACCAGGGCATGCTGCACTCGTACGAGCGCCGCGAGGACTTCGCCGAGATCGCCCAGCAGAACGTCGAGCGCTACTTCGGCGAACCGCACCCCGCGTGGCAGCTCACCGTCGGCGACCTGCAGGACAACCTGTCCGACACCGACGTCGACCGGGTCATCCTCGACATGCTCGCCCCCTGGGAGTGCCTGGACGCCGTCGCCAAGGCGCTCGTGCCCGGCGGCATCCTCTGCGCGTACGTCGCCACCACCACCCAGCTCGCCCGGACCGTCGAGTCCATCCGCGAGATGGGCTGCTTCGCCGAGCCGCAGCCCTGGGAATCGATGATCCGCAACTGGCACGTCGAGGGCCTGGCCGTACGCCCGGACCACCGCATGATCGGCCACACCGGCTTCCTCGTCACCGCCCGCCGTCTCGCCGACGGTGTGGAGGCCCCGCTGCGCCGCCGCCGGCCCGCCAAGGGGGCCTACGGAGAGGACTACGACGGCCCCGGCAGCCAGAGCGGCTCCTCCCGCGGCTGACCCCGCGCAACGCACCGGCGCCGCCGCCGAGTTCCCGGACCGACCCGGGAACTCGGCGGCGGCGCCTTTTCGTTGCCCGCGCGGAGTCCGCCGGCACGGGACCGCCGCCGGGAATCGGGATCCGTACCTACCCCCCCGTTCCGCTGCCCTGTGAGGTATGGCACGATGCTGGCCACCCCCACCTACGGCGTTCGCCCCACCGGTCCCGTCGTCCACGGGCATCGCCGAACCACAGGAACCACAGGAGACATCCCGCGTGCAGACCTCCGAGCTCCCGGACCTCGCGCACACCGACACGACGCCGATGCACTGGCTCGCCACCGCGACCGCCATGGCCGCCGTCATCGCCGGGGCAGGCATGCTCCAGCCCGACGACGCGACCGCCTCGGCCTCGACCTCCCACCGCACGACCGCGCAGCACGGCACCGCGCCCGTCGCGGCCCCCGATCCGGCCCGTGTGACCTTTCCGCTCCAGTGCGGGACGGCGGACAGCACCGTCGCCGACCGGGCCCCGGGCGACCTCGACGGAGACGGGCGCCCGGAGACCGTCGCGGTGGTCCACTGCGCGGCCGGATCCGGTACGCCGCCCAGCGGCGTCTATGTCCTCACACAGGGAAGCGGGGCCGCACCCCGGATCGTTGCGACCCTGGTGGACCCCGCGCAGAAGATGAGCGTCGGTGACCTCACCGTGCGTGACGGGATCATCTCCGCCACCCTCCTCGGCTACTCCTCGGCCGAGGTCCCGCGTTGCTGCCCCGACCAGCAGGAAAAGGTGACCTGGCAGTGGCGGAACGGCGCCTTCGTCCGTGCCGCGCAGGGCGAAACGGGCGGCGCCTGACCGGTCACTGCGTGTAGCAGACCGGCCGGGGCGGCCGGATCAGGCAGCCTCGGGGCCGTAGACCTCGACCCTGTCCGAAACGCGCCGTACATGAATGCAGTCGCCGGGACACTCCTTGGCCGAATCGACCACGTCCTGAAGCAGCGGCAGCGGAACGGGCGTCGTCGCCCCCTTGTCCTGCAGCAGCTCGTCCTCGCTGCTCTTCACATACGCCAGACCATCGATGTCCAGCTCGAACACCTCGGGTGCGTACTGCACGCAGATGCCGTCCCCGGTGCAGAGGTCCTGGTCGATCCAGACCTCCAGATCCTGCGTGTCGCTGCCGGTCGGGGCGTCCTGCTGCACGGTCATTTCTCCTGCCGTTTCCTGCGTATCCGAACCAAAAATGGCCAGCCCTGACGGGTGTTGAACGGTTCGACGATACAACCGGCCGCTTTCCGATGTTGAAGGGTGGGTATTCCCCTGGCGTGAGGGAGAGCGCAAGGGTGAAGATCGGACACGTCCCGGAGTCTTTGTGATCTAGGGGTTTCAATCAGCACCCACCCAGGTAGGGTCAGGAAGCGTCCAGCTCCCCTTGGAGGAGGTGAGGACCGTGGCAGCCCACGACGACGACATCAACCGCGGCATCCGGCCCGGGCGGGGGTCTGAAGACCCAGCCGGCCAGGTCGCCTATCTCGAGCAGGAAATCGCCGTCCTGCGACGTAAGCTCGCCGACTCTCCGCGCCATACGAGGATTCTCGAAGAGCGGATCGTCGAGTTGCAGACCAACCTCGCAGGCGTCTCAGCACAGAACGAGCGGCTCGCCAACACCCTGCGCGAGGCCCGCGACCAGATCGTCGCCCTCAAGGAGGAGGTCGACCGGCTCGCACAGCCACCGGCCGGCTTCGGAGTCTTCCTGCAGGGCAACGAGGACGGTACCTGCGACATCTTCACCGGGGGCCGCAAGCTCCGGGTGAACGTCAGCCCCAGCGTCGAGCTCGACGACCTCCGGCGTGGCCAGGAAGTCATGCTCAACGAAGCGCTCAACGTGGTCGAGGCCATGGAATTCGAGCGGGCAGGGGACATCGTCACCCTCAAGGAGATCCTCGAGGACGGCGAGCGGGCCCTGGTTCTCGGGCACACCGACGAGGAACGGGTGGTACGGCTCGCCGAACCGCTTCTCGACATCAACATCCGGCCCGGCGACGCGCTGCTGCTCGAACCCAGGTCCGGCTACGTCTACGAAGTGGTGCCGAAGAGCGAGGTCGAGGAGCTCGTCCTCGAAGAGGTTCCGGACATCGACTACGACAAGATCGGCGGCCTGGGCGACCAGATCGAGCTGATCCGGGACGCGGTCGAGCTCCCCTACCTCCACCCCGACCTCTTCAAGGAGCACGAACTGCGGCCGCCGAAGGGCATCCTGCTCTACGGCCCGCCCGGTTGCGGCAAGACTCTCATTGCCAAGGCCGTCGCCAACTCCCTGGCCAAGAAGGTCGCCGAGGTGACCGGACAGCCCGCCGGCAAGAGCTACTTCCTCAACATCAAGGGTCCTGAGCTCCTCAACAAGTACGTCGGTGAGACCGAGCGGCACATCCGCCTCGTCTTCCAGCGGGCCCGTGAGAAGGCGAGCGAGGGCACCCCCGTCATCGTCTTCTTCGACGAGATGGAGTCACTCTTCCGTACCCGCGGATCCGGCGTCAGCTCGGACGTGGAGAACACCATCGTCCCGCAGCTGCTCGCCGAGATCGACGGTGTGGAGGGGTTGGAGAACGTCATCGTGATCGGCGCCTCCAACCGCGAGGACATGATCGACCCGGCCATCCTGCGCCCCGGCCGACTCGATGTGAAGATCAAGATCGAGCGTCCGGACGCGGAGGCCGCGAAGGACATCTTCGCGAAGTACCTCACGGCTTCACTGCCCCTGCACGCGGACGACCTCGCCGAGCACACCGGCTCCAAGGAAGCCGCGGCGCACGCCATGATCCAGTCCGTCGTCGAGCGGATGTACACCGAGTCCGAGGAGAACCGCTTCCTCGAGGTCACGTACGCCAACGGCGACAAGGAAGTCCTGTACTTCAAGGACTTCAACTCCGGCGCGATGATCCAGAACATCGTCGACCGGGCCAAGAAGATGGCCATCAAGGCCTTCCTCGACCAGGGCCAGAAGGGCCTTCGCGTCTCCCATCTCCTCCAGGCATGCGTGGACGAGTTCAAGGAGAACGAGGACCTTCCCAACACGACCAACCCCGACGACTGGGCCAGGATCTCCGGCAAGAAGGGCGAGCGGATCGTCTTCATCCGTACGCTCGTCACCGGAAAAGAGGGCGCAGACACGGGTCGCTCCATCGACACAGTGGCAAACACCGGGCAGTACCTGTAGAACGCAGACCGGCTGCGGATGCCCGGCCGGGCATCCGCAGCCGGTTGCTTTCCGGACAGCTCCCACGACACCGGAGCAATGACGTAATTGATCTCCCCACCAGCGCAGAGGCGCTCTAGGCTCTTCCGTACCGCCCAGTCGCGCAGTGCGGGGACGGGCACCGCACACGCACCGGACAAGCAGCGGTACTTGAGCGCCGATCCCGGAAGGGAACGCCGCCGGGCAAGGAGGGCCGCATGACCGTACGGCGAGTAATGGGCATCGAGACGGAGTACGGCATCTCCGTGCCCGGACACCCCAACGCCAATGCCATGCTCACCTCGTCCCAGATCGTCAACGCCTACGCGGCGGCGATGCACCGGGCGCGACGCGCCCGCTGGGACTTCGAGGAGGAGAACCCGCTGCGAGACGCGCGAGGCTTCGACCTCGCCCGCGAGACCGCCGACTCCAGTCAGCTGACCGACGAGGACATCGGCCTCGCCAACGTCATCCTCACCAACGGAGCACGGCTCTACGTCGACCATGCGCACCCCGAGTACAGCTCGCCGGAGATCACCAACCCGCGGGACGCCGTCCTCTGGGACAAGGCCGGCGAACGCATCATGGCGGAGGCCGCCGAACGCGCGGCTCAGCTGCCCGGCGCCCAGCCGATCCACCTCTACAAGAACAACACCGACAACAAGGGCGCCTCGTACGGCACGCACGAGAACTACCTGATGAAGCGGGAGACCCCGTTCTCCGACATCGTGCGCCACCTGACCCCGTTCTTCGTCTCCCGCCAGGTCGTCACGGGCGCCGGCCGCGTCGGCATCGGCCAGGACGGCCACGAGCACGGCTTCCAGATCAGCCAGCGGGCGGACTACTTCGAGGTCGAGGTCGGCCTGGAGACCACGCTCAAGCGCCCCATCATCAACACCCGCGACGAGCCGCATTCCGACGCCGAGAAGTACCGCCGCCTCCATGTGATCATCGGCGACGCGAACCTGTCGGAGATCTCCACGTATCTCAAGCTCGGCACCACCGCGCTCGTCCTGTCCATGATCGAGGACGGCTTCATCAATGTCGACCTCGCCGTCGACCAGCCGGTGCGCACCCTGCACCACGTCTCCCACGACCCCTCGCTGCAACACCTGATCACGCTGCGCAGCGGTCGGACGCTCACCGCGGTGCAGCTCCAGATGGAGTACTTCGAGCTCGGCCGCAAATACGTCGAGGAGCGGTACGGGGCGGACGCGGACGAGCAGACCAAGGACGTCCTGATGCGCTGGGAGGACACCCTCAACCGGCTGGAGAACGATCCGATGAGCCTCTCGGGGGAGCTCGACTGGATCGCCAAGCGGGAGCTCATGGAGGGCTACCGCCGGCGCGACAGCCTGGACTGGGACGCGCCCCGGCTGCACCTGGTGGACCTCCAGTACGCCGACGTGAGGGCCGAGAAGGGCCTCTACAACCGCCTGGCGGCCCGCGGCAAGATGAAGCGCCTGCTGGACGAGAACGAGGTCGAGCAGGCCCGTACGAAGCCTCCGGAGGACACCAGGGCGTACTTCCGCGGCCGCTGCCTGGAACAGTACGCGGACGACGTCGCCGCCGCCTCCTGGGACTCGGTCATCTTCGATCTGCCGGGCCATGACTCGCTGCAGCGGGTGCCCACCATGGAGCCCCTCCGCGGGACCCGTAACCACGTCAAGGAGCTCCTGGACCGCTGTCGTACGGCGGAAGAGCTGGTCCGGGTGCTGTCCGGCGGCTGAAATGGCCGCGATCAGGGAATCATCGAGATGGCCCCCGTGCGTTGAGACAAGTACCGGGCCAATGTCGGACCCCGTAGGTAGGGTCTGATCAAGTGCTTCGAACCGAGCGGGGTGAGCTACATGGCGACCAAGGACACCGGCGGCGGACAGCAGAAGGCGACACGCTCCACCGAGGAGGTCGAGGAGCAGGCGCAGGACGCGCAGGCTTCGGAGGACCTCAAGGATCGGCAGGAGAAGCTGAGCGACGATGTCGACTCGGTTCTGGACGAGATCGACGACGTCTTGGAGGAGAACGCCGAGGACTTCGTCCGTTCGTTCGTTCAGAAGGGTGGACAGTAGTCCACTCATGTGAACAAGGGGGAGCGGGGTGGTGCGCGCGGTACGGGCGAAAGAAGCCCGTGCCGCGCGGCCGCAACAGGCACTTCGGACTCCGCAAGCTTCCCTCGCAGACCATGTGGATCACCGCCACGAGACGGGTAGGGTCCGTGGCGTACTGTGCTTCAACTGCAATTCGGCCATCGGCACGTTGGGAGATGATCCTGACACCTTCCGCAGGGCCATCGCATACCTGGAGGGAAACGCGTGGAAGCCAACACTCGTAGCACCGGGCGTCTACCAGCTGCCTTCCTGACGCCGGGATCCTCTTCGTTCATGGACTTCCTGTCCGACCAGTCGCCCGACATGCTCCCCGGCAAGCGGCACCTGCCGCCCCTGCAGGGGGCCATCGAGGCACCGCACGGGACGACCATCGTCGCCGCGACGTTCCCGGGCGGCGTGGTGCTCGCCGGTGACCGGCGGGCGACGATGGGCAACATGATCGCGCAGCGCGACATCGAGAAGGTCTTCCCGGCCGACGAGTACTCGGCGGTGGGCATCGCCGGCACGGCCGGTCTCGCGGTGGAGATGGTCAAGCTCTTCCAGCTGGAGCTGGAGCACTTCGAGAAGGTCGAGGGCGCCCAGCTCTCCCTGGAGGGCAAGGCGAACCGGCTCTCCACGATGATCCGCAGCAATCTGGCCATGGCCATGCAGGGCCTCGCCGTGGTCCCGCTCTTCGCCGGCTTCGACGTCGACCGCGAGAAGGGCCGGATCTTCTCGTACGACGTCACCGGCGGGCGGTCCGAGGAGGTGGGCTACGCGGCCACCGGCTCCGGATCGATCTTCGCCCGCGGGTCGATGAAGAAGCTCTACCGCGAGGACCTGACGGAGCAGCAGACACTCACCCTGGTCGTACAGGCGCTGTACGACGCCGCGGACGACGACTCGGCGACCGGTGGTCCGGATGTGGCCCGGCGGATCTATCCGATCGTCACCGTCATCACCGACGAGGGCTTCAGGAGGCTCACCGAGGCGGAATCCTCCGAGATCGCCCGGGCGATCCTGGAGCGCCGGCTGGAACAGCCCGACGGCCCGCGTGCCGCGCTGCTCTGATTCCCGTTCCAGGGCCTCTTCGATGGACTCGTCACTGACAGAAAGGGACGGATAGCCGGTGTCGACGCCGTTCTATGTCTCACCTCAGCAGGCCATGGCCGACCGGGCGGAATACGCCCGGAAGGGCATCGCCCGTGGTCGCAGCCTGGTTGTGCTGCAGTACGCCGACGGCATTGTGTTCGTCGGCGAGAACCCGTCCCGTGCGCTGCACAAGTTCAGCGAGATCTATGACCGGATCGGTTTCGCCGCTGCCGGTAAGTACAACGAGTACGAGAATCTGCGTATCGGCGGTGTCCGGTACGCAGATCTGCGCGGATACACATACGACCGTGACGATGTGACGGCCCGCGGACTGGCCAACGTCTATGCGCAGACTCTGGGCACCATTTTCTCCAGTGCGGCCGAGAAGCCGTACGAGGTGGAGCTGGTGGTCGCCGAAGTGGGCGCCAGGCCCGAGGGCGACCAGATCTACCGGCTGCCGCACGACGGCTCGATCGTGGACGAGCACGGCTCGGTCGCGGTCGGCGGCAACGCGGAGCAGATCAGTACGTTCCTGGACCAGCGCCACCGGGACGGGATGACGCTGGCCGAGGCGCTCAAGCTGGCCGTGCAGGCGCTGTCCCGTGATCCCAACGGGAGTGAGCGGGAGATCCCCGCCGAGCGTCTCGAGGTGGCGGTCCTGGACCGTACGAGGCCTCAGCAGCGGAAGTTCAAGCGGATCGTCGGGCGGCAGCTGGCACGGCTGCTGGAGGCGGACGGTGGCTCCGCGCCTACGGACGCCCCCTCCGACATCGAGGACGGCGAGGGTTCCGAGTCCTCCGCGAGCTCGACGGATGTCACCAAGTCCAGTGATTCCGGTGGCGACGTGGAGTAGTCCACCGAGAAGTGGTCCATCGCTGTGTCCATGCCCCGGTCCGCCGTTCCCGGCGGGCCGGGGCACAGTCATGACCGAGGCGGCGGGGGCGCGGTGGAGCCGCGCACGACCAGGTGCACGGGCAGGCTGCCGGGTTCGGCCGGGCGGCCGTCCAGGACGGCCAGAAGGGCGGTCATGCCGCGCTCGCCGACCTGTTCCGCGGGGAGCCGCACGGTGGTGAGTTCGGGCTCGACGGCGGTCGCCAGGGCCAGATCGTCGAAGCCGGTGACGGAGACGTCATCGGGGACCCGGAGCCCGAACCGGCGGGCCGCCTTGCAGGCGCCCGCGGCGAGGATGTCGTCGTCGCAGATGATCGCGGTCGGCCGGGGGCCGGGGGCGGCCAGCGCGTGCTCCGCGGCCTCCCGGCCGGCCCGCACGTCGAGCGCTGCCGGCACGGTCCGTACGACGGTGCCCGGCACCCGCTGTACGGCCTCGTGGACGGCCCGGGCGCGGACGGCGAAGGTCCAGGAGTCGATGGCCGACGCGAGGTGGATGAAGCGGCGGTGGCCGAGGTCGAGCAGATGGTCCGTCACCTGCCGCATGCCGTCGGCGATGTCGAGGTTGACGTGGGCCGCGACACCCGTGTCCGCCGGATCGCTGTCCAGCATGACCAGGGGCAGGTCGGCGCCGTGCAGGGCGCCGAGTGCGTCGGCGGCCATCGAGGAGGCGATGACCCCGTCGAGTGCGGCGCGGGCGGAGGCGAAGGGGTCCCGGGCCGGCCCCGTGCCGTCGGGGGAGGGGTACAGGACCACCCCGAAGCCGTGCTCCGCGGCGACCGCGGCGGCGCCGGTGTAGACGCGGGCGAAGAACTCGTTCGTGAGGGCGGGGACGACCAGGAGCGCCGTCCTGGTGCGGCCGAGGCGGAGG
Source organism: Streptomyces sp. NPDC005262 (assembly GCF_042872425.1). Taxonomy (NCBI): domain Bacteria; kingdom Bacillati; phylum Actinomycetota; class Actinomycetes; order Kitasatosporales; family Streptomycetaceae; genus Streptomyces; species Streptomyces sp. NPDC005262. Next base: position 295,245 of record NZ_JBIAKK010000004.1, on the reverse strand, counting down.
CTGCGGGCGGCGAGATTCGGCCGGTAGCCGAGGTCCTGGGTGGCGCTGCGGACCCGCTCGGCGGTGGCCTCGGAGACCCTGCCACGCCATTTGTCGGCCAGCACGAGGGAGACGGTGGCCTGCGAGACGCCTGCGGCCCGCGCGACGTCGCGGCTGGTGGGCCGGGCCGGGGCGGGCTGTGATGCGCTGGTCACTGGGACCTCCGGACGGGTGCGGTGCTGGTGCGAGCGGCGAGGTGGACCTGTGGACTGGGCACATGGTACGTATGAACCTCGACGTTATACGTAAAACGTCGGGCGTCGGAAGGACGTCCGAGAGAGATGGGGGCGAGACATGGCCGCGGGATATCTGGACATCCTCCGGGCGCGGTACGCCACCCGGCTGCTGGTCGGCACACTGGTGGGCCGGCTGCCCAGCGGCACGGCGCACATCGCGATCGTCCTGTTCACCCGCGCCGAGGGCGGCAGCTACACCCTCGCGGGGGCGCTCGCGGCGGTGTACGGCCTCTCCACGGCGGTCGGGCAGCCGCTGCTGGGCCGGGCCGTGGACCTGTACGGCCAGCCTCGCGTCCAGCTCCCCGCGTCCGTGCTGTCCGCGCTGGGCATGGCCCTGCTGGCCCTGGTGGGCCTCGGATCGCTGCCGCTGGCCTACGCGGCCGTGATGGTGGCCGGCGTCTGCACACCGCCGCTGGAGGGCGGCCTGCGGGCCCTGTGGCCGACGGTCCTGGGGCGCGAGGACCGGGTGCACCGCGCGTACGCCATGGACGCGGTGGCCCAGGAGGTCATGTTCACGGTGGGGCCGCTGCTGGTGACAGTGCTGGTCGCGCTCTGGTCGCCCGCCGCCGCGCTGCTCGTCATCAACGCGATCGGGGTGCTCGGGGCGCTCTCGGTGGTGGTCTCGGAGCCCTCCCGCACCTGGCGTTCGGCGCCCCGCGAGGCGCACTGGCTGGGCGCTCTGCGGTCACCGGGCCTGCTGGCGCTGCTCGGTTCCTTCTTCTTCGTCGGACTCGCCCTGGGGTCGATCACGGTGGCGGGTGTCGCGTACGCCGACGACCACGGCCGGGAGTCGGTGTACGGCTGGCTGATGGCCGCGCTCGGACTGGGCGCGCTGATCGGCGGCGTGGCGTACGGGGCGTGGCAGTGGGCCGGGGCGCCGGAGCGCAGACTGCGGGCCATCGTCGCACTGCTGGCGCTCGGCTACCTGCCGCTCATGCTCACGCCCGGGGTGGTGCCGATGACCGTACTGTCCGCGCTCGCCGGGGTGTTCCTGGCGCCCGCGATCGCGTGCTCGTTCATCGTGGTGGACCGGCATGCTCCGCGGGGCACGGTGACGGAGGCATTCTCCTGGCTCGTGACGACCTTCGGAGTCGGCGCGGCGGCGGGAACGGCCTTGGCGGGCCCGGCCGTAGAGCTGGGCGGGACGGCGCAGGGCTTCGCCGTCGCGGGGGCCGGTGGGGTGGTTGCGCTGCTGGTTCTGCTGGCCACGGGAAGGGTCCTCGCAGTTCCCGGGCGTACGCCGGTTGCTGTGCGGGTATCGGAAAATGATCGAAACGGTGCTGTCGAACCCGGTTTCAGCTCGGGCCATCAGGCGTAATGTTCAGTCATGGACCGCCGCATTTTCGGGCTGGAGAACGAGTACGGCGTCACGTGCACGTTCAGGGGACAGCGCCGACTGTCTCCTGACGAAGTGGCGCGCTACCTCTTCCGCCGTGTTGTGTCATGGGGCCGCAGCAGCAATGTCTTTCTGCGGAACGGCGCCCGCCTCTACCTCGACGTGGGATCGCATCCGGAATATGCAACCCCCGAATGCGACAATCTGACCGAGCTGGTCACCCACGACAAGGCAGGCGAGCGCATTCTCGAAGGCCTGCTCGTCGACGCCGAACGCCGCCTGCACGAGGAGGGAATCGCGGGCGACGTCTATCTCTTCAAGAACAACACCGATTCGGCGGGAAACTCCTACGGGTGTCACGAGAACTACCTCGTGGCACGGCACGGAGAATTCTCCCGGCTCGCGGACATCCTCATTCCCTTCCTCGTCACGAGGCAGCTGCTCTGCGGAGCGGGCAAGGTGCTGCAGACCCCGCGCGGCGCGGTCTACTGCGTCAGCCAACGTGCCGAGCACATCTGGGAGGGCGTCAGTTCCGCGACGACGCGCTCCCGTCCGATCATCAACACGCGTGACGAACCGCACGCCGACGCGGAGCGGTACCGCCGCCTCCATGTCATCGTCGGCGACTCGAACATGTCCGAGACGACGATGCTGCTCAAGGTCGGCGCGACGGACCTGGTGCTCCGGATGATCGAAGCGGGCACGGTGATGCGCGATCTGACACTGGAGAACCCGATCCGGGCGATCCGCGAGGTCAGCCACGACATCACGGGGCAGCGCAAGGTCCGCCTCGCCAGCGGCCGTGAGGCGTCGGCCATCGAGGTGCAGCGCGAGTACTACGAGAAGGCCGCGGACTTCGTCGATCGCCGCGGCATCCGCACCGGCACCGTCGCCCAGGTCCTGGAGCTGTGGGGCCGCACGCTCGACGCGATCGAGGCCGAGGACCTCGACCGGATCGACACCGAGATCGACTGGGTGATGAAGTACAAGCTCATCGAGCGGTACCGGGCCAAGCACAACATGACCATGTCGCATCCGCGGGTCGCCCAGATAGATCTGGCGTACCACGACATCCACCGTCGGCGCGGGCTGTACTACCTGCTGGAGCGGAAGGGGCAGGCCGCCCGTATCTGCAACGACCTGAAGATCTTCGAGGGTAAATCGGTGCCCCCGCAGACCACCCGGGCGCGGCTGCGCGGCGACTTCATCCGAAGGGCGCAGGAGCAGCGGCGGGACTTCACCGTCGACTGGGTCCATCTCAAGCTCAACGACCAGGCGCAGCGCACGGTGTTGTGCAAGGACCCGTTCCGTTCGGTGGACGACCGAGTGGAGAAGCTGATCGCGGGTATGTGAGCCGGCGCAGGACGCGCCTCGGCACTTGTGCGACTCGGGCCCCGTACGTCCTCGTACGGGGCCCTGTGCACGCCCTAGAGTGTCGGGGACTCAACCATCTGTGTCGTCTGAGATCTGAGGAACCAGTGCGCCGACTTGCCGCCCTTCTCGTTGTCCCCCTGCTGCTGTTGACGGCGGCGTGCGGTGGCGACGGCAAGGGCTCCGACTCCGCCTCGAAGAACGGATTCCCCGCGATCACCGCGGGGGCGAAGTTCGGCGAGAAGCCCACCTTGTCCAAGGGACAGGGCGATCCGCCCAAGGAGCTGAAGACGCAGGTCATCAGTGAGGGTGATGGCGCGAAGCTCAAGAACGGCGACGCGATCCAGGTCAACTACCTCGGACAGGCGTGGGACTCCACCAAGCCGTTCGACAACAGTTTCGACCGCAAGCAGCCCTTCGATCTGACGCTCGGTGCGGGCATGGTCATCAAGGGCTGGGACCAGGGCCTCGTCGGCCAGAAGGTCGGCAGCCGCGTCGAGCTGGTCATTCCGCCGGACCTCGGTTACGGCGCACAGGGCCAGGGCGACATCAAGCCGAACGCCACTCTCGTCTTCGTCGTGGACATCCTGAAGGCCACGCAGATCCCGACGTCCGCCAAGGGCACCGCGGTCGCCCAGGACAACGTCGACCTGCCGAAGGTGGGCACCAACACCGACGGCAAGGCGCCGTCGGTCAAGATCCCGGAGAAGACCGACCCGCCGAAGAAGCTGGTCTCCAACTACGTCCTGGAGTCCGACGGCGACGTCATCAAGGAGACCGACAGCGTCGTCGTGAACTACGTGGGCCTGCTGTGGAAGGACGGAAAGACGTTCGACAGCACCTACGCCCAGGGCAAGACCCAGACCTTCCCGCTGGCCCAGGTCACGCTCAAGGGCCTGAAGAACGGTCTGATCGGCAAGAAGATCGGCAGCCGTGTCCTGCTGGTCATCCCGCCGGACCAGGCGTTCGGCGACAAGGCGCAGCAGTCCATCCCCGCCAATTCCACCCTGGTGTTCGCCGTGGACCTGCTGGCGAAGATGTAAGACTGTCCCGGTTGTCCAGTTCATCATTTGGAGGAGCAGTTCAGTGAGCATCGAGAAGCCCGAGATCGACTTCCCGGGTGGCGAGCCGCCGGCCGACCTGGAGATCAAGGACATCTGGGAGGGCGACGGCGCGGTCGCCAAGGCCGGCGACATGGTCAAGGTCCACTACGTGGGCGTGGCCTTCTCCACCGGCGAGGAGTTCGACGCCTCCTGGAACCGCGGCACCCCGCTGCAGTTCCAGCTGGGTGTCGGTCAGGTCATCTCCGGCTGGGACCAGGGCGTGCAGGGCATGAAGGTCGGCGGCCGTCGCCAGCTGACCATCCCCGCGCACCTTGCCTACGGTGACCGCGGCGCCGGCGGCCGTATCGCCCCGGGCGAGACGCTGATCTTCGTCTGCGACCTGGTCGCCGTCTGACATCCGTCCCCGGACGCATCACGAGGGCCCGTGCTCGACTGCACGGGCCCTCGTTCCGTCCGGTGTGGGCCCTCGCTTTCGTCCGGACACCCGGGAGCGGTACGGTCGATCGTCGTAGAGCAAGTAGAAAAGGGGCGTCGATGGCCATTGCCAAGGCCGAGCGGCTGATGAACCTGGCGCTGTGCCTGCTGGGGACCCGGCGCCCGCTCAGCAAGCGCGAGCTGCGCGGGTCCATCGAGGCGTACCTCGAAGCGGGCTCCGACGATGCCTTCAACCGGATGTTCGAGCGCGACAAGGACGATCTGCGCGAGCTCGGTCTGGTCATCGAGACCGTGGAGAACCTGGACGGCGACACCGGTTATCTGGCCCGCCGGGACAGCAACCGGCTGCCGCCGATCACGCTGGACGCCGAGGAGGCCGCGGCACTCGGTCTGGCCGCGAAGGTCTGGCAGCAGGCCCGGCTCGCCGGTGCGGCCAGTGGGGCGCTGCAGAAGCTGCGGGCCGCGGGGATGCCGGAGGCCGAGGACGCGTACGAGGTTCACAGTGCACTCGAACCCCGCATTCCGGTGCATGAGACCGCATTCGAGCCGTTGATGCTGGCGTGCCGCGACCGCCGTCCGGTCACCTTCGACTACCGCAAGGCCAACGCCGCCCGGCCCGAGCAGCGCCAGGTCGAGCCCTGGACACTGGAGTGCTGGCGCGGGCACTGGTATCTGGCGGGCTGGGACCGGGGCCGTGGCGCCGAGCGGGTGTTCCGGCTGTCCAGGATCACCGGCCGGGTCCGCTCGCGGGCCGGGGCCTTCACCGCCGAGGTGCCCGATGTGGTGACCGTCCGGGAGACCGTCGAGAGCTGGGCCGGGGAGACGGCGACCCGGACCGCGCTGATCAGGCTGCGGTCGGGTTCCGGTTACCCGCTGCGGTCGCGTGCGATATCCGTGCGGGAACTCGGAGACGGCTGGGACGAGTTGGAGATCCCGTACGGGCACGGTCTGGACGCCTGGCTCGTCGAGTTCGGCCCGGACGTCGTCGTGCAGGAACCCGCGGACCTGCGGGCCGATGTGGTGGACCGGCTGCGCGCCGTGGCCAAGGACTGAGGGGACCGTATTCATGGCGACGAACGCGATCGACCAGACGCGCCGGTTGCTGTCCCTGGTGACGTATCTCCGGGAGCGACCCGGCGCCCACGTGCAGGACGTGGCCCGTGCTTTCGGGATCACCGAGGACGAGCTGATCTCGGACCTCGATGTGCTCCCCATGTGCGGGACGAGCTTCCGCGGCGGCGATCTGCTGGACATCGACACCGACGGCGACCGGATCTGGTGGCACAACCCGGACGACGTCGCCGAGCCGCTGCGGCTCGCGGCCGACGAGGCGACGGCTCTGCTGGTCGCCGCGCGCGCCGTGGCCACGCTGCCGGGGCTGCGGGAGAGCGACCGGCAGGCGCTGCTGCGGGCCACCGCCAAGCTGGAGACGGCGGCCGGCGAGGCGGCGGCGGCGAGCTCCCGCCTCTCGGTCACCTTCGAGTCGGAGGGCGGCGTCTTCGCCGATGTCGACCGGGCGATCTCCGAGCGGCGCAGGCTGTGGCTGCGGTACTACTCACCCGCGCGCGACGAGCTCACCGAGCGCGAGGTGGACCCGATCCGGCTGTTCGCAGTGGGGCACACGTACATGGAGGCCTGGTGCCGGCTCTCCGAGGACCGGCGCACGTTCCGGCTGGACCGGGTCGCCGAGATCCGGCTGCTGGACGAGCCGTCCGCACCCCCGGAGCTGGAACTGCGGGATCTCTCCGAGGGGCTGGTGCAGCCGGCGGCCGAGGATCCCGAGGTCGTGATCGAGGTGGGGCCAGGTGGCCGCTGGGTCGCCGAGTACTACCCGCACGACAGCGCGGAGGAACTGGCCGACGGCGGACTGCGGATCACGTTGCGCACCCCCGATCCGGCCTCGCTGCGCAGGCTGGCGCTGCGGCTCGGCGGGGAGGGGCACATCGTCGCCCCGCAGGAGCTGGCGCAGAGTGCGCGGCAGGCGGCTCGGGCGGCGCTGGCCGCCTATGACGGCCCGGCCTGAGTGGATACCTGAGGAGATATGGGCAATATGTTTGTGGTGTCGGGTATCTCGACCGTGGTGGTACCCGAGTCCGTACGGTTCAAGGCGGCCTGCCCGGACTGTCGCGGGCGCTTCGAGCTCGCGGCGGGCGCCCTGCGCCTCGCCATCGGCGCCAGCCGCCGTACCACGTTCTACACCTTCACCTGCCCGGAGTGCGGAGCAGCCGTCCGCAAGCCCGCCGGGGAGCGGATCATTGAGCTCCTGACCGGCGGCGGCGTACGGACGCTCCGCCTCCACGCCGGGCTGTAGCACTCCGGACATCGGCCCACCTAGACATATCGAGGCTCTGCGCATGTTCTGGCCCATGCTCGCCATCGCCCTGGGGTTCCTCGGCATCGCCGTCCTCGGCGTGCTGGCCGTCAAGGTCTTCGTCGAGGCCCAGCGCCTGGGGCACCAGGTCACCCGCACCACTCAGCGCATCAACCGGGCGGCCGAGGATCTCGAACGGGCCGCCACGGATCTCGCAGCCACCGGTGAATCCCTGCGATAGGCCAGGTCCTTCGGGTCGGGCCGGTCGATCGGGGAGGGCGCGGCCTCCAGTTTCTCAGGTTCGGGGGGTACGCTGCACTGGCGGCCCTGAGAGCGAGGCATGGGCCGTAATCGCAAGGATGCATGGGTATTGCCCTGCGTTTACTCCTGCGGGATACGATCGCTGACAGTACGAAGATCGGACGTCTGTCCGACGTTCGATCAGCCCCACCCCTGCTGCCTCGGTGAGAAGGTACACGCATATGTTCGGAAGGCTCGGCGCTCCCGAGATCATCCTGATCCTCGTCGTCATTGTTCTGCTGTTCGGCGCGAAGAAGCTTCCTGACATGGCTCGCTCGCTCGGCAAGTCGGCCCGCATCCTCAAGAGCGAGGCCAAGGCCATGAAGTCGGAGGGCAACCCGTCGGCCACTCCCGCCGACCCGCCGCACGACCCCGCTCAGGACCAGGCGGCCCCGCGCACGATCAAGGCCGCGCCCGGCGATGTGACGAGTTCGCGACCGGTCGCCGAGCCGACCGACTCGACCAACCGCTGACAACCGGGCCGACGCAGGCGCCGTGATCGGTGACGGCCTGCTGCACGAGATGAGGACGTGGGTTGCTCAAGTCTGCCCGCAAACAGGAGACGGACCCCGAGGGCCGCATGCCCTTGGTGGAGCACCTGCGTGAGCTGCGCAACCGGCTGGCGAAGGCTCTCCTGGCGATCGTCGTCGTCACGATCGTCGCCGCGTTCTTCTACAAGGGGATCATCGAGTTCTTCACCGACCCGGTGCTGAAGGCGGTCGGTTGCGATTCGAGCTTCGCCGAACTCGCCAAGAAAGAGGACGGCACCTGTGCGCGCATCGTCCTGAACGGCCTGCTGACCCCGTTCACCCTTGCGCTCAAGGTCTCCCTGATGGCAGGCGTCGTCCTTTCGTCGCCGATCTGGCTCTACCAGCTCTGGGCGTTCATCGCCCCGGGACTGCACAGGCACGAGAAGAAGTACTCGCTGGCCTTCGTCGGCGCGGGCTTCCCGCTCTTCCTCGCCGGTGGCTTCTTCGCGTACAAGACGCTGCCCACGATGGCCAAGGTACTTCTGGACTTCTCGCCGGCCGGTCTGGACAACCAGCTGCCGCTCGATGACCTGCTGGACCTGATCACGCGCATGGTGGTGGTCTTCGGGCTCTCCTTCGAGCTGCCCCTGCTGCTCGTCATGCTGAACCTCGGCGGCGTCATCACGGGCAAGCGGATGCTTGGCTGGTGGCGCGGCATGATCATGGGCATCACGGTCTTCGCCGCACTGGCGACGCCCAGTACGGACCCGCTGACCATGCTGGCGCTCGCCGGGCCGATCTGGGTCCTGTACTTCTGCGCGACGGCGCTCTCCCTCCTCAACGACCGCCGCAAGGCACAGCGTGCGGCGGAGGGCCCCGCCGATGACGAGGCGTCGGAGCTGGACCTCACCCCTGAGGACGTCGGTGAGATCGAACCGGTCTCGTCCGTCGGTTCGCTGCCGGCGCAGTCGGGGCCGGACCGTGACCGGGTGAACGGTTACGACGACATCACCTGACCTTGTAAGGTCCCCCGGGTGACCAGCGAGATCACCCTTTTCGTCAATCCCACCGCAGGACGCGGCCGGGGCGCGCACGCCGCGCAGCCGGCCGCTTCGGCATTGCGGGACGCCGGATTCTCCGTACGTACGGTCCTGGGCGAGGACGCCGACGACGCGCTGCGGCGGGCCCGTGAGGCGGTCGACGGCGGGACCGGCGCACTGATAGCCGTGGGTGGGGACGGCATGATGTCCCTCGCCCTCCAGGCCGTGGCCGGGACCATGACGCCGCTCGGTGTGATCGCCGTCGGTACCGGCAACGACTTCGCCCGCGCCCTCGGTCTGCCGATACGGGACCCGGCCGCCGCGGGGCGGCTGGCCGCCGAGGCGCTCAAGGGCGGGGCGATCAGGGACATCGACCTCGGCCGGGTCGGCGACCGGTGGTTCGGGTCCGTGCTCGCCTCCGGCTTCGACTCCCGGGTCAACGACCGGGGCAACCGGATGCGCTGGGTCGGCGGACGGTTCAAGTACGACCTCGCGATCCTCGCCGAACTCGCCGCGTTCCGGACGATCCCGTACCGCATCAGGCTCGACGGGGGGCCGGTCCAGGAGATCGAGGCGACACTCATCGCGGTCGGCAACGGCTCCACCTACGGCGGGGGCATGCGGATCTGTGCGGACGCCGTCATGGACGACGGGCTCTTCGACGTGACCGTCGTCGGCGACTGCAGCCGCACGACGCTGCTCAAGGTGTTCCCCCGGGTCTACCGGGGCACGCACCTCGACCACCCCGCGGTCACCGTGCACCGGGTCTCGTCGATCGAGCTGGCCGCCGCCTCCGTCACCGCCTACGCGGACGGCGAACCGCTCGGTGCGCTGCCGCTCACCGCCACGTGCGTGCCGGCAGCGGTCAGGGTTCTTGTGCAGTGAAATAAAGATCGCGCTGACTGTCAGAGGTGACGGGTACGCTCGTAAGCAAGATGACAGAGGACCTCTCACCAGCTGAGCGATACCAGGCATTCCGGATCCGCGCCGCCGAGCAGGCCACGGCACTCGCGCCCTTCCGCGAGATGTACGAGTTCGATCTGGACCCGTTCCAGATAGAGGCATGCAAGGCCCTGGAAGCGGGCAAGGGGGTGCTGGTCGCCGCCCCGACCGGGTCGGGCAAGACGATCGTCGGCGAGTTCGCCGTGCATCTCGCGCTCCGTCAGGGCCGCAAGTGCTTCTACACCACGCCCATCAAGGCCCTGTCGAACCAGAAGTACGCCGATCTGGTCAAGCGCTACGGCGCGGACAAGGTCGGCCTGCTGACCGGCGACAACAGCGTCAACGCCGATGCCCCGGTGGTCGTCATGACCACCGAGGTGCTGCGGAACATGCTGTACGCGGGCTCGCAGGCGCTCCGCGGCCTCGGACATGTCGTGATGGACGAGGTGCACTACCTCTCCGACCGCTTCCGTGGCGCGGTGTGGGAGGAAGTGATCATTCATCTGCCGGATTCGGTGACGCTGGTGTCGCTGTCGGCGACCGTGTCCAACGCCGAGGAGTTCGGCGACTGGCTGGACACCGTCCGCGGCGACACCGAAGTGATCGTCGCCGAGAGCCGGCCCGTGCCGCTCTGGCAGCACGTGCTGGCCGGCCGCCGGATGTACGACCTCTTCGAGGAGGAGACCGACCACGGCGGCCGTGGCGCCGGCCGCCGAGAGGTCAACCCCGACCTCGTCCGGCTCGCCCGCATGGAGAACCAGCGCGGGTACAACCCGCGCGAGCGCCGGCGCGGAAAGATGGTGCGCGAGGCGGACCGCGAACGCGAGCGGCGCCAGCGCAGCCGGATCTGGACCCCGTCCAGGCCCGAGGTCATCGACCGGCTGGACGCGGAAGGGCTGCTGCCCGCGATCACGTTCATCTTCAGCCGGGCCGGCTGCGAGGCCGCCGTGCAGCAGTGTCTGCAGGCCGGACTGCGGCTCAACGACGAGGGCAGGCGCCGGCTGGTGCGGGAGATCGTCGAGGAGCGGACCGCGTCCATCCCCGGCGAGGACCTCCATGTCCTCGGCTACTACGAATGGCTCGAAGGGCTGGAGCGGGGTATCGCCGCGCACCACGCGGGCATGCTGCCGACCTTCAAGGAGGTCGTCGAGGAGCTGTTCGTACGCGGGCTGGTCAAGGCGGTCTTCGCGACGGAGACCCTCGCCCTCGGCATTAACATGCCCGCGCGCTCCGTGGTGTTGGAGAAGCTCGTCAAGTGGAACGGCGAGCAGCACGCGGACATCACCCCCGGCGAGTACACCCAGCTGACCGGTCGTGCCGGGCGACGCGGGATCGATGTCGAGGGCCATGCGGTGGTGCTGTGGCAGCGCGGCATGGACCCGGGAGCGCTGGCCGGACTCGCGGGTACGCGCACCTATCCGCTGCGGTCCAGCTTCCGGCCCTCGTACAACATGGCCGTCAACCTGGTGCACCAGTTCGGGCGGCACCGGTCGCGCGAGCTGCTGGAGACCTCGTTCGCACAGTTCCAGGCCGACCGGTCGGTCGTCGGGATCTCCCGGCAGGTGCAGAAGAACGAGGAGGGCCTGGCGGGTTACCGCGAGGGCATGACCTGCCACCTCGGTGACTTCGAGGAGTACGCGCGACTGCGCCGCGACCTCAAGGAGCGGGAGACGGAGCTCGCCAAGCACGGTGCGTCGCAGCGTCGGGCGGCGGCTGCGGCGTCCCTGGAGAAGCTGAAGCCGGGCGACGTCATCCACGTTCCGACCGGGAAGTTCGCCGGGCTGGCGCTGGTGCTGGACCCGGGGCTGCCGGCCGGGCGGGTCAACGGTCACCGGGGGCTCGAATACTACGACGGGCCACGGCCGTTGGTGCTGACCTCCGAGCGGCAGGTCAAGCGGCTCGCCGCGATCGACTTCCCCGTGCCGGTCGAGGCCGTGGAGCGGATGCGGGTGCCCAAGTCGTTCAACCCGCGGTCGCCGCAGTCCAGGCGCGATCTGGCCTCGGCGCTGCGGACGAAGGCGGGGCACATCGTGCCGGAGCGGCACCGCAGGGGCCGGGCCGAGGCCGCCGACGACCAGCAAATCGCCCGCTACCGGGCCGAGTTGCGGGCCCACCCCTGCCATGGGTGCGCCGAGCGCGAGGACCATGCGCGGTGGGCGGAGCGGTACCACCGCCTGCAGCGGGACACGAAGCAGCTGGAGCGGCGGATCGAGGGGCGGACGAACACGATTGCCCGCACCTTCGACCGGATCGTCGCGCTCCTCACCGAGCTGGACTACCTGCGGGGCAACGAGGTCACCGAGCACGGGCGGCGGCTGGCCCGGCTGTACGGCGAGCTGGACCTGCTGGCGAGCGAGTGCCTGCGGGCCGGGGTGTGGGAAGACCTGAACCCGGCGGAGCTCGCCGCGTGTGTGTCGGCGCTGGTGTACGAGGCGCGGCAGGCGGACGACGCGGTGGCGCCGAAGCTGCCGTCCGGGCCGGCGAAGACGGCGATGGCCGAGATGGTCCATATCTGGGGGCGGCTCGACGCGCTGGAGGAGGACTTCAAGATCAACCAGGCGGAGGGGGTCGGGCAGCGGGAGCCCGATCTCGGGTTCGCCTGGGCGGTCTACATGTGGGCGTCGGGGCGGACGCTGGACGAGGTGCTGCGCGAGGCGGAGATGCCGGCAGGGGACTTCGTGCGGTGGTGCAAGCAGGTGATCGATGTGCTGGGGCAGATCGCTGCCGCGGCACCGGGGGGCGGGGACAGCTCCGTGGCTCGCAATGCGCGTAAGGCGATGGATGCGGTGCTGCGGGGGGTCGTGGCTTACAGCTCGGTGGGGTGACGGGGCCTCTGCCCCGGCCCTCAGCCCTCGGCGGCGACAGGGCGGGGCCGGGCGGATCGGGCCGCCGGTCCCGGGGGTGAGGGCCGGGGGCCGGCGGACAGGACCGCGCCGACCGTGCTCCCGGTCAGCGGCCGAGGTAGGCGCGCCAGCCGCCGTGCACCGTGATGTCCGTCGCGTTGCGCAGGGCGTAGGGCTCGCACAGGAAACCGGGGGCGGTTGTGCCGTCCGAGAGTTCCACCCGGCCCAGCGCCATGGGGGACGGGAGCTCCGAGGTGAGGCGGCCCAGACCCTCAGGGGGCAGTTCCCACACCTCCACCTCGATCGCGGCGCCGCCTTCGCCGACCCGTTCCAGGCCGGGCTTGGGCGGCTCGGTGCGCAGGGCGTGCAGGCGGTACACGGGGGCTGTGGTCGTCGTACGGAGCAACTGGGCACCCACGGCGAGAAGTTGAGGATTCAGGGGCTGGCCCGTCAGATGAGCGCCTGCGACGACGAGCCTGGCGGGCGGGGTCAGCAGCGCGGTGATGCGGGCCAGGCGTTCATCCGTGTGGGCCGGACCGATCAGCATCACGCCGAAGGGGCGTCCGGCCACGTCGCCTGCCGGGGCGGCCACCGCGCACAGGTCGAACAGGTTGGTGGAGTTGGTGAACCGGCCCAGCCGTGCGTTGGCGCCCAGTGGGTCCGCGGCCACCTCCGCCGGCGCGGGGTGACCCGGGGCGGTGGGCAGGAGCAGGGCGTCGGCGTCGGAGAGGGCCGTCATGGCGGCTTCGCGCAGAACCGCCAGTCGGTCCCGGTCGGCGAACAGACGGTGTGCCGGGACGTCCCGGGCCGCCGTGATGATGTGGGCGACGGTGGGGTCGAGATCGGCGGCGGGGGCTGTGTCGATGAATGCGCCGACCGCCGTGTAGCGCTCGGCCACGAACGCTCCCTCGTACAGCAGGGCGGCCGCTTCGAGGAAGGGGGCCAGGTCCACCGGTTGCAGGTGCGCGCCCGCCGCGCGGAGGCGGCCGGCCGCTGCCTCGTACGCCTCCGCCCAGCCGGGGTCCAGCTCGCCCAGCTGCCCGGTCGCCGGGACCGCGATCCGCCAGGGACCCGGTGTCCGGGCGGGCGCGGACTGCGGCGCGGCCGTGCTCATCAGGGCGAGCGCCTGCTCGGCCTCGGGGAGCGTACGGGCGAAGACGGTGACACAGTCCAGGCTTGCGCAGGCCGGGACCACACCCTCCGTCGGGACCAGGCCGCGGGTCGGCTTCAGGCCCACGATCCCGTTGAACGCGGCCGGGATCCGGCCGGAGCCCGCGGTGTCGGTGCCGAGCGACAGGTCGGCGATGCCGAGCGCGACGGCGACCGCGGATCCGGAGCTGGAGCCTCCGCTGATCAGGGACGGGTCATGGGCGTGGCGGACCGCTCCGTAGGGGGAGCGGGTGCCGACCAGCCCCGTCGCGAACTGGTCGAGGTTGGTCGTGCCGATCACCAGGGCTCCGGCCGCACGGAGGCGGGCCACGGCCGGGGCGTCGGCTGTCGGTTCGTACGCGTACGACGGGCAGCCCGCGGTGGTGGGCAGGCCGGCGACGTCGATGTTGCCCTTGACGGCCAGCAAGCGGCCGGCGAGGGGGAGATGTTCCCCCGCGGCCACGCGGGCGTCGAGAGTTCCGGCCTCGGCCTCCACCTCGGGCAGCGGGCGCAGGTCGATCCAGATCTCCGGGCGGTCGACGGCCTCGATCCGGGCATGGGCGGCGCGAACCCGGGCCAGCACGGGTGTGGGCGTGGTCATGTGTGCTCCTCAGTTCGTGGGGGGCGGGGCCAGGACCAGCAGTGCCGTGCCCGGTTCCACCTGGGCGCCCGGCCGGGTGAGGATCTCCACGACGACGCCGTCCGCCGGGGCGTGGACCCGGGACTCCATCTTCATAGCCTCCAGTGCGAGAAGAGGCTGACCCGCCGTCACCGTGTCGCCCGCGGCGACGTTCAGCCGCCAGACCGACGCCGCGAACTCGGCCTCCAACAGCCGGCCGCCCGACGGCACCGTCACTTCGGCGGCCGGTGACGCCGGTTCCGTGGCGGCCTCCGCCCGTGCGAACTCCCCGGCCGCCTCCCAGGCATCCCGTTCCGCCGCGAAGGCGGCGCCCTGACGGGTGCGGAAACCGGCGATCGAGTCGGCGTTGTCGGCCAGGAACTTCTCGTACCGCGCCAGGGAGAACTCGCCCTCCTCGATCCGCGGTACGAACCGGCCGGACGCGATGTCCGCGCGGAGCTCCAGGAGTTCGTCCGCCTCCACCGGGTACCACTTGATCCGGTCGAAGAACCTCAGCAGCCACGGTGAGCCGGGTTCGAAAGCGCCGCGCTGCTGCCACCCCGACCACACCTGGGTGGTGCGCCCGACGAACTGGTAACCGCCCGGCCCCTCCATCCCGTAGACGCAGAGATAGGCGCCGCCGATGCCGACCGAGTTCTCGGCCGTCCAGGTGCGGGCCGGGTTGTACTTGGTGGTGACCAGGCGGTGCCGGGGGTCGAGCGGGGTCGCGACCGGCGCGCCCAGATAGACGTCGCCGAGGCCCAGCACCAGATACTCGGCGTCGAAGACCGTGCGGTACACGTCGTCGACCGAGTCCAGGCCGTTCACCCGGCGGATGAACTCGATGTTCCACGGGCACCAGGGGGCGTCGTCGCGTACCCCGGCCATGTAGCGGGCGATGGCCTCACGGGTCGCCGGATCGTCCCAGGACAGCGGCAGATGCACGGTCCGCGACGGCACGGTCAGAGCGTCCGTCGGCGGGAGCGACGCCTCGGTGGCGTGGAGGAGTGCCAGGAGCCGGTGCTGGGGGAGGAGCTCCGGATCCGTCTGGATCTGGAGCGAGCGGATGCCGGGTGTGAGTCCGGTGATGCCGGGTACGGCCGCCGCGGTCAGCGCCTCCATCAGGGCGTGCACCCGCATCCGCAGGGCCAGGTCCAGCTGCATCGGGCCGTACTCGACCAGCACGTTGTCGTCGCCGCTGCGGCGGTACGTGACGTCGTCGCTCCGGTACAGGATGCCGCCGTCGACGATGTCCGGGCGCCGCTCGCCGGCGATCGTCACCGGTGTGAAGCGGACCGTGTCGCCGGGCCGCAGCTGGCCCAGCTTCCACCGCTCGCCCGTCACCACGGTCGCCGGGCAGACGAAGCCGCCCAGCGACGGCCCGTCGGGGCCGAGCAGCACGGGCATGTCTCCCGTGTAGTCGACGGCGCCCACGGAGTACGGCGTGTCGTGGATGTTCGAGGGGTGGAGTCCGGCCTCGCCGCCGTCGGAGCGGGCCCAGCGCGGTTTGGGGCCGACCAGGCGGACACCGGTGCGGGCCGAGTTGAAGTGGACCTTCCAGTCGGCGGCGTAGAAGTCGTGGATGTCCTCCGCGGTGAAGAATTCCGGTGCGGCGTGCGGGCCTTCGGCCGCGCCGATGTGCCAGCTGCCACCGATGCGCGGACGGTCGGCGTCCGGTACGGGGGCGCTCGGGGTGCGCACCGTGCCGCCGTGCAGGACATCGCCCGTGCGCAGGGCCCGGCCGCCGTGTCCGCCGAAGCCGCCGAGGGTGAAGGTCGCCGCGCTGCCCAGGAAGCCGGGCACGTCCAGGCCGCCGCCGGCGAAGAGGACGTACGTACGCAGACCGTGTCCGTCGGGTGCGCCGACCGAGAGTGTGGCGCCCGCAGGGACGGTGACGGGTTCCCACAGCGCGACCGGTTCGCCGTCGACCGTCACGGGGGCGGGCGCGCCCGTGACACAGACCGTGGTCGGGTGGGTGAACCGCAGGGCCGGGCCCTGAAGCGTGCATTCCAGGCCGGGTGCGCCCGCGTCATTGCCGAGCGCGGTGTTGCCGAGGCGGAACGACAGGTCGTCCATCGGGCCCGACGGCGGGACGCCGACCTGCCAGTACCCCGTGCGGCCGGGCCAGTCCTGCACCGTGGTGAGGGTGCCGCCGGAGATCACCTCGATGCGCGGCGTCGGGTCGCCGACGGTGGCGAGCGTGGCCGTGGAGTGCGCGGCGGTGCGGACCCGGTCGTCGGCCAGAGCGGCCCGTACCAGTCCGAGGTTGGTCTCGATGCCGTCGATCCGGGTGGCGGCGAGTGCGGCGTCCAGCCGGGCGAGGGCCTCGTCGCGGTCGGTGCCGTACGCGACGACCTTCGCCAGCATCGGGTCGTACGACGTCGTCACCTCCGTCCCCGTCTCGACCCAGGTGTCGACACGGACTCCCTCGGGGAACGCGACCCGGGTCAGCAGGCCCGCGCCGGGGCGGTGGTCGCGGGTCGGGTCCTCGGCGTAGACCCGGGCCTCGACGGCATGGCCGCGCGGCGCATCCGGTTCGCGTACGACATCCGTGTCGCCCTGGGCGAGGCGCAGCATCCACTCGACGAGGTCGACGCCGTAGATCTCCTCGGTGACCGGGTGTTCGACCTGGAGGCGGGTGTTGACCTCCAGGAAGTACGCCTCCGCGCGCGCCGCGTCGTAGACGAACTCCACCGTGCCCGCCGAGCGGTAGCCGACCGCACCGCACAGATCCTGCGCGGACGCGGTCAGTTGTTCACGGACGTGCGGCGGCAGCCCCGGGGCGGGGGCCTCCTCCAGGACCTTCTGGTTGCGGCGCTGGAGGGAGCAGTCGCGGTCGCCGAAGGTCACCACCCGGCCCCGGCCGTCGCCGAAGACCTGCACCTCGACATGGCGGGCGTCCTCCACGAGGCGTTCGAGGAAGACACCGGCGGAGGAGAAGGACGCGGCGGCGACCCGCTGCACCCGCTCCCAGGCGTCGACGAGTTCGTCGGCGGATCGACATGCCGACATGCCGATACCGCCGCCACCGCCGGTCGCCTTGAGCATCACGGGATAGCCGATGCGGCCGGCCGCGGCCACCGCCGACGGCAGATCGGGGAGCAGCCCGGTGCCGGGGGCGAGCGGTACGCCCGCGGCCTCGGCTGCCGCGCGAGCGGTGTGCTTCGCTCCGAACAGCTCCAGCTGCTCGGCGGTCGGGCCGACGAAGACGATCCCCGCGTCCTCGCAGCGCCGGGCGAACCCGGCGTCCTCGGAGAGGAAGCCGTAGCCGGGGTGGATGGCCCCTGCCCCGGTGTCCTTGGCGGCCTTCAGCACCAGGTCGGCGTCGAGGTACGACTCCTTGGCGGGCGCGGGACCCAGCCGTACCGCCGTGTCGGCGAGGCGGACATGGGGCGCCGAGCGGTCGGGATCGGAGAAGACCGCGACCGTACGGAGACCGAGGCGGTGAGCGGTGCGGATGATCCGTACCGCGATCTCGCCCCGGTTGGCCACCAGCAGTGTGTCGAAGTTCGTCATGGGGTGGCCTCGCTGATGGTGGCTTCGACGGCCGTCGGGTCGAAACCGTTGCAGGGGTTGTTGATCTGCGGGCAGTTGGAGACCAGGACCAGGACGTCCCGTTCGGCTCGCAGGGTGACCCGCAGACCGGGGGCGGAGATGCCGTCGACGATGCCGAGCGTGCCGTCCTTCTCCACGGGGACGTTCATGTACCAGTTGATGTTGGAGACCAGATCGCGCTTGCCGAGCCCGTACCGGGCGCCCTCCACGAGGAAGTTGTCCACACAGGCGTGCTGCGACCAGGTGTGGTGTCCGTAGCGCAGGGTGTTGGACTCCTTGGAGCAGGCGCCGCCGACCGTGTCGTGGCGGCCGCAGGTGTCCTCGGTGACCGTCATCAGCGGGGTGTGCTCGTCGGACAGCAGCACGCTGCCGGTGGTGAGGAAGATGCTGCCCTGCGCGTGGACGGTGTCCGGGGCGCTGTAACGGACGGCGGTGTCCTGGGCGTCGTACACCAGGAAGTCCACGGCCTGGTTGCCGTGCAGATCGGTCAGAGTGAGTTGTTCGCCGGCGTGGACGACGGCGGACCAGGCGGCTCGCGCGGGGATCACCTCCGAGCTGCGGACGGTGCCGGTGACAGTGGTGGCGACGGTCATGCGAGCCCCCTGGCGGTGAGGAAGTCGAGCGTGTTGAGGAAGGCCCGGCGGCCCTCCGGTGTGGCGTCCCAGAGCTGGTCCCCGGGCGCAGTCGGGCGGGCGCGCCAGGCCAGCACCTCCAGCGGGGTGCAGACGTAGTCGGGGCGCGGGTCCAGCGGATGCGGGACGTTGGCGATGAGCACGGTCAGGGCTTGCTCGGCGCGGAGCGTCACCGACGCGCCCGGTCCGGCGGAGCCGGTGAAGTCCAGGGCGCCGTCCTCCCGTACCTCGACACCCTGGAAGAAGGAGAGCGAGGGGGGCAGATCGCGCGGGCCGAGTCCGTTCTTCGCGGCAGCGAGCTTCAGCAGCTCCCGGCCGGCCGGGGACGGCGACTGCGGGGCGCCGTCCCCGTACCGCTCGGTGTTGCGTACGAGGGTCGACGTGCCGCACAGGGCGTCGTGCCGGCCCGAGCCGTCGGCGACCACCGAGGCGAGGACCCGCCCCTGGTCGGAGAGGAGCAGCCGGTCGGCGCCGAGGTAGGCGTTCCACTGGACCTTGACGGTGTCCGCGGTGTTGAGCCGCTCCCAAGGACGCCCGTCCACGTACAGCAGCAGATGGGCGCAGGCGTCGCCCGCGAGATCGGTGAGCCGGAGCTCGGTGCCGCGGGCGAGTACCCGGTGGGTGTAGTTGCCCCCTGCCACGGTCTCGGCCCAGACCGGCGTGCCGGGCACGGCCGCGGGCCAGTCGCTCGCGGGTACCACCGGCATCGTTCCGGTACGGGTGCCGTGCTGGGCGCGGGCGTGGTCCCGGGCTCCGTGTGTCGTCGCTGTCGCCATGGCTGGACCCTCCGGCTCGACGTGACTGGGTCGATCGCGCACTGCTGTCGCGCACCCTTGTCGGTGCATTTCCGTCACGCATTTCTGTCGCGTGACAGAAATTAGGACGCGGGCGAGTCGGGGCCATTGCCCGTCCGTTGCACGGGAGTTACCGAGTGCTCACCAAGATCGGGGCGGGCACCGATGTGCGACGATCGACCCATGTCCACCACCGGGAGACGGGTCGGCCGGCCGCGCGCCCAGCAGCGCGCGGACAGCGGACTGTCCGCGCGCGAAGAACTGCTGACCGCCGCCGCCGAACTGTTCACCACCCGCGGGTACGCCGCGACCACCACCCGGGCCGTCGCGGAACGGGCCGGCATGCGGCAGGCGACGATGTACCACTACGTCGCGGGCAAGGAGGACCTCCTGGCGGAGCTCCTGGAATCCACGGTCACTCCGTCGTTGGCGCTGGCCGGGAAGCTGCTCGCCGACGATGCGACAGCCGCCGAGAACCGGCTGTGGGAGCTGTGTCGCTCCGACGTGGCGCTGCTGTGCGGCGGCCCGTACAACCTGGGCGCCCTCTACGTACTGCCCGAGGTGCGGGCCGAGCGGTTCGCCGGCTTCCACCGGGTGCGGGACGAGCTGAAAGGGGCGTACGGGAAGCTGCTGGCGGCGACCCGGGCAGGGGCGGCGCTGGACGAGGGGGAACTGGCGCTCCGTACCGATCTGGTCTTCGGCCTCATCGAGGGCGTGATCCTGGTCCGCCGCTCGGGGCCGGAACGGTCGGCAGCCGCGTTCGCGGCGGCGACGGCGGATGCGGCGTTGAGAATTGTGGGGACGCGAATTGTGGGGGCGCGGCCCGACTGACGGGCCTGCCCGCTTGGCCAGGGGGTGTGTGGCATCGAGGCCGGCCGGCCACGCGTCGGCCGGCCGGGCGCCCGCAGGCATGCGGGGTGCGGGCGGGGCACGCCTCGGCCGGCCCGCTCGGTGCGGACCGGCCGACGGCTTTCCGTCCTCCGTCCGGCCCGGCGGCGATCCGCCGGGCAGGTGCTAGGTCCGACTGCTCTTCATCGAGGCACCGACGCATACGAGCCCGAGCACCAGAGCCAGACCGCCGATGATGACGTTGTTGAGGATGACGCCCATGTCGGGGCTGCTGCCGACGATCCACGGCGACAGGATCATCCAGATACCCATGGCACAGATGGCCCAGCTCAGGCCGTACATCCGGGCCGGCATCACGGTGAACCCGAGTCCCAGCACCGCGATCGCGATCCCCATGATCAGGTTGTGCTGCACGAGTGTGGGCTGGCTCGCGGTGAAGTGGAGCACCCAGGGCGAGATGGCGCAGTAGAGACCGACGAGGAACACCGGTCCGTCCACGAGTGCCACATCGCGACCGCCGAGCATGCGGGCGTAGCGTTCCCGCATTTCGGAAACATCCGGGTGACTGGCTATGTCAGCGCGGGTGTGTGAGACGTTGGACATGAGAGTCGTCTCCTTCGATCCTGCAGGCCCGACCGCGGGGTGTGAGGGTGACGTGCGGTAGGCGCCTCTTCCCACCATTCTGCGCTTATCTGGGCCTTATGTGCATGTTTCGCCCATAAGGGCTGTCCCGTAATCCGTGGTGAATCAGCGCGCGGCGTCGGTTGCGGTGCATCGCCAGGCGAGGGGCGTCCTCATAGCGGTCGTACTGGGGCGTTCCGAGAACGCAGCGAGGTGCCGTGGCCGTCGTCGTGCGCCCGCCAAGGATGACGGGACAGCCCTCAGGAACTGTGCGAATCCAGGCGACGGGCCAGGGCCGTCAGCTGCGCCGTTCTCAGGACCCGGTCCCCGAACCCCGGCAGCGGTACATGCAGCGGCTCCGTCCAGCGCGACGGGATCGCACTCCTCCCGTGCACCGCCCCGGCCAGGCCGCCGGTCACGGCCGCGACCGTGTCGGTGTCCCCGCCCACGTCGATGGCGGCCGCCAGCGCGGCCTCGAAGGTACGTGTCGTACGCAGCACCCAGACCGCGGTGCCCAGGCACGGCCACACCGCCCCGTTGAACTCCGTCGCCAGGCCTGGGTGCCAGTCGGGGGCGAGGACCGACGCCCAGCGTTCGCGCTGATCGTCGGATACGGCGGCCAGCGCGCCCGGGAGGGCGGTGAGCGGGTCGTCGCCGTTCAGTGCCACCCGGATCAGGTCATGGAGGACGGCGGTGCCCTCCCAGGCGGCCCGGTCGCCGTGCGTCAGTGCCGCGATCCGGCGGGCGGCGTGCATTGTTGCCGCCCGCGCCGCCGGCTCCGGGCCGTCGGCCCGCGCGAAGTACACGGCGGAGGTCGCCGCCCGCATCAGCGAGCCGTTGCCCGCCGCCCGCCCCTCGACCTGGAAGTGGAGTGCGGCGGCCACGTCCCAGGGGTCGCCGCTCGTCAGTACGTACTCGGTCTGCAGCCCGATGTCCTTCGGCTCGCCCGCCGCCCACTGCCGGAACCTGCCGAACATGTCGGCGAGGTCGAGCCCGTCCCGCTCCAGCAGGGACTCACCGACCAGGACAGCCATCTGGGTGTCGTCCGTCGCCTCGCCCGGATCCCAGCCGCCGCCCCCGCACATCGCGCCGGCACCCTCCGGGAACCGGGTCGTGTACACACCCGCCGGACCGAACTCGAACGGCGCCCCGAGCGC
Source organism: Streptomyces sp. NPDC005262 (assembly GCF_042872425.1). Classification (NCBI taxonomy): domain Bacteria; kingdom Bacillati; phylum Actinomycetota; class Actinomycetes; order Kitasatosporales; family Streptomycetaceae; genus Streptomyces; species Streptomyces sp. NPDC005262. Next base: position 273,482 of record NZ_JBIAKK010000004.1, on the reverse strand, counting down.
GTCACCGACCGCCGATCCGACGACGGCGCCCACCACCCGGTCCTGCCTGCTCCCCTGGTCCATGGACTCAGCCTAAGAGCTGTCCCGCAATCCCTGGCGGGCGCACGACGACAGCTACGGCACCTCGCTGCGTTGTCGGAACGCCCGAACGTCCAGTATGAGGACGCCCCTCCGCCTGGCGATGCACCGCATCCGACGCCGCGCGCCGATCCACCAGGGATTACGGGACAGCCCTTCGGGAGACCGACCTGCTCCGGTACACCTGGTACGCCGCGCCCATCAGGACCGTCGCGGCAAGGAACAGGACCGTGAACCACTGGAAGTACCAGTGCCCGCCCGCAGGGTCGTATACCGCGGCCCGCGGCCAGGCCAGATTGACGGTCATCACCAGCCCGTACAGCAGCGCGAGCGCGTTGACGGCAATGCCCCAGCGGCCCAGCGAGAACAGCGGCCGGCCCTGCTCGTCCACGGCGTCCGTCCGTGCGGCGAACGTACCGCGCAGCCGGCGGACCAGCAGCGGACCCGTCACCATCGAGTACGCGAGGTAAAGCATCACGATGCAGGTGGTGCCGATCGCCAGGAAGGCGTCGGGCGACGCGAAGTTGAGCAGCAGCAGGACCGCCGAGAGCACACCCACGACGACTGCCGGAGCGGTCGGCATACCGGTACGCGCGTTCACCTTCGACAGCAGGGCCGAGCAAGGCAGCCGGCCGTCGCGGGCCATCGAGAACAGCATGCGGCAGGCCGCCGTCTGTACGGCGAGCGTCGCCACCGCGATGGCGATCACCACGTCGACCAGGAGCACCCGGCCGACTCCGTCGCCGAGGCTGCTGGTCAGCACGTAACTCATGCCGTCGACCGCGAGATGACCGTCGGTCAGGCTGGGTGCCGCCAGCAGCCCGCCCAGCACCAGCAGTCCGCCGAGCAGACCGGCAGCGCCCAGGGCGGAGAGGACGGTACGAGGCGCGGTACGGCGCGGGTCGCGGGTCTCCTCGCTCATCTCGCCCGCGCTGTCGAAGCCGATCATGACGTACGCGGCCGTGAACGAACCCACCAGCAGCGCGCCGAACACCCCCGTCCCGGCGCCACCGGTATGGAAGGTGACGGAAGGGGTGCGTTCCGAGTGGGTGAGGAGCAGCACCACGATCAGCACGGCGCCGATGATCTCGGCGGTGACACCGACCCGGTTGACGACCGACATCACGCGGTTGTCGAGGATGTTCACCAGCGTGGTGAGGACCAGCAGGACGGTGCCGAGCAGTGCCGCGTTCATGGCACCCGTCGGGGACAACGGCGCGGGGTCGCCGCCGATCAGCTGGAACCCCGGCCAGATGGGCGGCATCACCATCTGCAGGGCCAGTGCGGCCGCGGCGACCACCACGATCTGGCCGATGACCATGATCCAGCCCGCGAACCAGCCGAAGGTCGGGTTGGACAGCCGCGACGACCACTGATAGATCGCGCCCGATATCGGGTAGCGGGCGGCGAGTTCGGCGAAGCAGGCGGCGACCAGCAGCTGGCCGGTCAGCACCGCGGGCCACGCCCAGAAGAAGACCGGGCCGCCGAAGGAGTAGCCGACGGCGAAGAACTGGAAGACCGTCGTCAGCACCGAGATGAACGAGAAGCCCGCGGCGAACGAGGCGTAGCGGCCGAGGCTGCGGTGGAGCTCCTGACGGTACCCGAACTCCTGCAGGGGGGAGCCGGGTTCTGCGGGGACGGGTGGATCGGGGAGTACGTCGGTGGGGGCGGTGACGGACATGGCAGCACCTGCTCTCAGGGACGGGGAAGGGGAGGGAGGGAGTTCAGGAACGAGGGGCGTGGCGTGCTTCCTGGCCGAACGAGGAGAGGGGCAGGGCGCCCTCCGGCAGCGTCGTCTTGCCGTCGGCCGTCCGCCGCCCGAGATAGCCGAAGGTCTGGATGGTCTGCGCGTAGAGGTGCTCGCCGGCGATGACACCGGTGCGCGCGGGTCTGCCGGGACCGGTGAAGGCAGGCAGCGGGGCGATGGGGGTGTCGTAGTCGACTGTGCAGAACAGCGGGAAGGAGTAGCGCTCCTCGGTGACCTTGCGGACCCGGTGGGAGGTGGCGGCGAACTCGCCGTTGGTCCAGAGCTCCAGCAGATCACCGGTGTTGACGACGAAGCAGTCGTCGAGCGGCGGTGCGTCGATCCACTCGCCGGCGCCGTTCATCACCTCCAGGCCGGGGGCGGTGGGGCGCAGCAGGGTGAAGCATTCGTAGTCGGTGTGGGCGCCGATGCCGGGACGGTCCTCCGCCGTCGGGTCGTACGGGTAGTGGATGAGCCGGAGCTGGCTGGTGGGCCGGGTGAGATACGGGGCGAACGCGTCCCGTTGCAGACCGAGCGCCTCGGCGAAACCCCCGAACAGGGTGTGGCCCAGGGCGAGGACGGCGTCGTACCAGGCGGTGACCGGCTCACGGAACCCGGACAGTGCCGGCCACTGGTTGGGTCCGAGCAACGGACCGGTGACGTCGGGGAGTTCGAGGGAGAGGTCGAAGGCCTCCTTGCGGTCGGCGGTGGCGCCGGCGAAGACTTCCTCGCCCTCGGGGACGTAACCGCGGTGGTTGGACGACTTCCCGATCCAGCAGGCCATCTTCTCCTCGGCGGGCTGGGCGAAGAACGCCTTCGCGGCATCGAGGAGCCGGTCGAAGAGAGCGGGGTCGATTCCGTGACCCGAGAGGTAGAGGAAGCCGGTCTCGCGGGCGGCGCGCCCCAACTCGGCCACCGCGTCGGCGCGTTCATCGGGGCGGCGGCCGATGCGCAGGGCTGTGATGTCCACGACCGGGAGCTCGGTGAAGGAGGTCGGGGACGTCAACGGATGCCTTCCGGGGCGGGCGCGGATGCGGCGAGGGCAGTGGTTCCGGTGGAGTGGAGGGCGGCGAGAAGTCCCTCGGCGGCGGTGACCTCGAAGGCCCGGGTGTACGGGGTCCCGTCGGGCCGCACGTCGTTCACCACCAGTCCCGCGCAGCCGTCGAGGGCCGGGGCCGTCTCGGCACCCACACGGTGGGGCAGCGTCGAGCGCTCGACGGTCCACCGGCAGTGTTCGATCCGCCCGAGGGAGAGCTCGAAGTCGAGGAGGGCACGGGCCCGGCCGATGTCGGCTGCGCCGCGTACCAGTTCGGCCGGCGAGGCATCGGCGGGCAGCGGTTCGGCGCGGTCGCGCACCAGGGCGAACCGGTCGCCGGCCCGGACCAGCAGCCCCGTGCAGCCGCTCTCCGGATCGAACAGCTCGACGGCGGCGGACGGTCCGGCGCTGCGCACCGGGCGCCAGTGTTCGAGGTACGCGACGTGCACGCCCGTCTCGACGAGCACGGAGCCCTCACGGCGCAGCCGCCCGGCGTCCGGGAGTCCGGCGGGCCCGAAATCGAGGGTGCGGGTCCAGTGGAACACGTCGGAGCGCTGCCGCAGCCGCCCTGCGAAGGCCTCCTGACGGGTGAGTGCCAGAAGATCCTCGAAGGGGAGGCAGGACAGGGAGGTGACGCCGGGGTGGCGGGGGTGGTTCGCGGGCTGCCGCAGATCTGCGTACCGGGCAGGGCCCTGCAGCCAGGTCACCGAAGTGGTGGTGTCCCGGCGCCCGTCCGCGTCGACGAGCAGCGAACGGTGCCAGACACCGGTCAGTTCGGGGACGGACGGCGGGATGGCGTGCGGCTTCGCGGACATGGCGGCCCCTTGCGGCGCAGCGGCCGGAGCCGCATTCCTGTCGGATGACAGAAATTAGGGAGAACCTGTTTCCGCTGAATGACACGGCCGTGTCCGTGCGGCGCCGAAGTGCTCACTGCGGTCGCGCACGGAAGAGACCGGCCGGGGCGGTGACGCGGCCCCGGCCGGCCGATGGCGACGCCGTGGCGCTACTGCGGGGGCATCAGCACGGTGTCGACGATGTACACCGTGGCGTTGGCGGTCGGGACATTGCCGCAGACGACCTTCGAGCTGTCGTTCACCGTGTAGGCCATGTCCGAGCCGGAAGTCGTCAGCTCGCTCTTGGCCAGCGTGGCGAAGGAGCCCTTGTCCAGCTGCTGCGGCGCCAGCTTCCGCCCCACCACGTGATAGGTCAGGACCTTGGTGAGCTGCTCCTTGTCCGCCAGCAGCTTGTCCAGGTCGGCCTGCGGGATCTTGGCGAACGCGTCATCGGTCGGGGCGAACACGGTGATGTTCTCCGCGTTGTTCAGGGTGTCGACCAGACCGGCCTTCTTCACCGCGGCGATCAGGGTGGAGAGCGCCGGGTTGTGCGAGGCCGCCGTGGCGACCGGGTCCTTCGCCATGCCCGCGAAGCTGCCCGCACCGTCCTTCGGTACGGACGAACAGCCGGGTCCGAAGGGCTCGTTCATGTTCATCGACCCGCTCGCCGTGGCCGACGGCGATGTCTTGGCCGAGCTTGCGGCGGAGCCGGACGCAGAGTCCTTGGAGTCGCTGGAGCAGGCTGTCAGGGCCAGCGGCAGTACCGCGGCGGCGGAGACGACAACGGCGGCACGGCGAAGGTGCAGAGGGGGCATGTGATTCTCCTGAATCGAGATGCGCGAGGCGCGCGAGACGGTTGAGAACGAAGAAGTGAATGAGGGCGCGTGCGGGGGGTGTTCGGGTCAGGACACGTCGACCACCACCGAGTGCCGGCCGGTCGCACCGTCCGGGACGGTGCCGACGCGTTCTACGGTCTGAGTGGCCCCGGTCCCGTCGGTCGCCCTGACCTCCAGCGTGTGACGGCCGGAAGTGGCCGGCCACTCCCACACCCACTGGCGCCAGGTGTCCCGGTTGTCCTGTGCCGCGAGGCGGGCCGGATGCCACACACCGCCGTCGACGCGGACCTCCACCCGGGAGATCCCCCGGTGCTGGGCCCAGGCCACCCCGGCGACGGGCACGATGCCTGGCTTCGGCGAGGCGAACGGGCGCGGTGTGTCGATCCGGGACTCCGTCTTCACCGGCGCCTGCCGGGCCCAGCTGCGCCTGACCCAGTAGGCGTCGTAGGAGGCGAACGTCGTCAGCTCGATGTCCTTGATCCACTTGCAGGCCGAGACGTACCCGTACAGTCCCGGCACCACCATGCGGACCGGGAAGCCGTGCGCGAACGGCAGGGGTTCGCCGTTCATGCCGAGGGCGAGCATCGCGTCGCGCCCGTCCATGACCGCCTCGACCGGCGTGCCGATCGTCATGCCGTCGACGGAACGCGCCACGATCTGGTCGGCGGGACCGTCCCGCGAAGGCGGTTCCACCCCGGCCTCTCGCAGCAGATCGGCCAGCCGTACACCGATCCACCGGGCATTGCCCACGTAGGGGCCGCCGACCTCGTTGGAGACGCACGCCAGGGTGATGTCGCGCTCGATGATCTCCCGCCTCAGCAGGTCCCGGAAGCTGACCGTGAGAGGGCGGGTGACCCCCTTGCCGTGGATCCGCAGCCGCCACGGATCGGCGTCGACGCGCGGCACGACCAGGGCGGTGTCCACCCGGTAGAAGCTCTTGTTCGGGGTGATGAACGAGCTCAGCCCGCGAATCCGCAGATCCGCCCCGGGCGGCACGGCGGGCGCCGGCGACTCGGGTACCGGGAGGACGAGATCACGCCGTGAGGCGGCGGCACCGGCCTGGACCGAGGACGTCAGCCGCCGTCCCAGGAACCCCGCACCGGCCGAGGCCGCCGCCGCAGCGGTCGCCGCGATCACGAAACCGCGCCGGTCGAAGGTGCCGTCCCCCTGCCCGTCCCGCACTCCAGCCGCAGGAGAGGGACGGAGCACCGAACCGAGCCGTCCGGCCAGGAGATACAGCACTCCTGCGGTGACCACGGCACCCACCACCGAGGGCAGGGCATCGGCGGGGCTGCCTTCCGGCCGTCCCACCGCCGCCACCGCGCCGACCACGCCGAAGACCAGAACGGCCGCCGAGCCGAGCAGCCGGTGCCGCGACGCCAGGATCCCGACCGCCACGGCGAATACCGCCAGCAGTGCCAGGATGCCCAGTTGGAGCACCAGTTTGTCGGCGGTGCCGAAGTGCCGTACGGCGAAGTCCTTCACGGCCGGGGGCGTGCGGTCGATGACCGCCCCGCCCACCGCCGCGACCGGACCCGCCTCAGGACGTACGACAGCCGAGGCCAGTTCGGCCACGGCCAGGGCGCAGAACCCGGCGATCAGACCGCTGAGCCCGGCGAGACCGGCACGTGTCCAGCGGGACCGCCGGGGCCGGGTGGCCCCGTGCTCCTGCACATCGTTCTGTTCTTCGCTCACAACTGGGGTTCGTCACCGGACGGCCTGCGGATTGGTCCATCACCCGACCGGAGGAGAAGCGGTCATCGACCAATCCCTCACGGCTCCGGCTACGGATCACCTCCGAGGGGTGCTCAAAGAGGGCCCGTTCGCCGCGCACCGGGCTCCGCCCGGCACCGATGGACCGGAGGAACCGGCATGGCGCGCAATCGCCGGCGGACAGCTGTGGTGGGCAGCGGGGTGGCGGGACTGACCGCCGCGTATGTGCTCGCCCGGGCGCACGACGTGACGCTGTACGAGTCCGACGAACGGATCGGAGGTCATGCACACACCCATGACATCGCTGCTGCCGGCGGTGCGTTCGCACCGCGTCGACTCGGGATTCATCGTGCACAACGGGCGTACGTACCCGTACCTTCTGCGGCTCTTCGCCGAACTCGGTGTGGCCACCCAGGAGTCCGAGATGAGCATGTCCATCCGGTGCGAGGGCTGCGGTATCGAGTACGCGGGCGGGCGCGGGCCCGCCGGACTCCTCGCCCGGCCGGGCACCGCACTGCGCGCGTCCTACCTCCGGATGCTGGCCGAGGTGCCGCGCTTCCACGCGCGGCACGGTTGCTGCTCGACACCGGGGACGAGGGTGATGGCTCAGGGCCCTGATCGTCTGCGCGGAGCCGGCTGCGGCGGCGGACACGGTCGTCTCACCGCTGGTGATGAGTTTCCTGCTGACCCGGGGCAGTGGGAAAGCGCTGCTGGAACGGCATATGGCGGGGCGGCCGGGCTATGCCGGGTACACCGCCCGGACCAGCGGCTTCTTCCCCCCGGCCGCCGCGGAAACGCTGACAGCCGGCCTTCAGCCGAGGCCGCGAGCCCGTTCGAAGCGGGCGCGGGCCTCGGCCAGGTCCACCACCGGATCCGGATAGCCGAGCCGCGCCCGGTCCGGGCCGGCGAGCTTCCACGGCTCGTGGACCGCAGTGCCCGCCAGGTCCGCCAGCTCCGGCACCCAGCGCCGTACGTACGTGCCCCGCGGATCGAACCGCTTGCCCTGGACCACCGGATTGAGCACCCGGTTGGGGCGGGTGTCCGTACCGGTGCCCGCCACCCACTGCCAGTTGAGCTGATTGTTCGCCAGATCCCCGTCGACCAGGAGATCCAGGAAGTGACGGGCGCCGACGCGCCAGTCCACGTACAGCGTCTTCGTGAGAAAGCTCGCAACCAGCATGCGGCCCCGATTGTGCATCCAGCCCTCGTGCGCCAGCTGTCGCATCGCCGCGTCGACCAGTGGATAGCCGGTGAGTCCGGCACGCCACGCCTCGATCTCGTCGGGATCGGACCGCCACCGGTCGCCCCGTGGACGGTAGTCGGCCCATGCCGCGTCCGGCCGGGCGGCGAGGACCTGGTGGTGGAAGTCCCGCCAGGCCAGCTGCCGCACGAACGCGTCGGCGCCCGGCCCGCCCTTCTCACGTGCCCGGTTCACCAGTTCGGCCGCGGAGAGGCAGCCGAAGTGCAGATACGGCGACAGCCGGGACGTCGCGTCCCCGCCGAGGTCGTCGTGGCCGGTCCCGTAGTCGGCCATCGGGCCGTTCAGCCAGGAGGCGAGCAGCCTGCGCCCTGCCGTCTCGCCGCCCTCGGCGAGACCCGGTGAGACGCCCGTGACCTCCGCTCGCGCCGGCAGCGGTGCGGAGGACACGGTGTCCGGCACCCGTACCGTCCGGGGACCGGTCAGTGTGCCCCGGACACCGGCCGCCTCCCAACGGCGGAAGTACGGGGTGAACACTGCGAAATGGTCGCGTCCCGCCGGGACGGCCCGGCCCGGCGGGAGGGCGGTGACCACCGCGTCATGGACGTGCAGGGTGCAGCCGGCAGCCCCGAGAGCCGTACGCAGACGGTCCTCACGTTCCCGCGCGTACCCGCTCACCCCGGCCGCGATGTGCAGACTCCGCGCACCCGTCTCCGCGACCACGGCGCATACCTCGGGGACGACGTCGCCGCGGCGGACGACGAGCCGGCCACCGCGGCGACGCAGCTCCGCGTCGAGACCGACGAGGCAGTCGGCGAGGAACGCCCGCCGGTTCGGCGCGTCGAAACCGGCCCGGCGGATGCCGTCGTCCTCGACGAAGAGGGGGACGACGGCATCCGTCCCGCGCACCGCCGCGGACAGGGCCGGGTTGTCGTGCAGCCGCAGATCGGAGGTGAACAGGGCGACCGAGACGGTCATGACAGGGGGCCCTTCATACGGTCGGGAAGGTCAGCAGCGCCAGCGGCGCGGACGTCGGCTGCGCGGAGCCGCCGGCCGGCTCGACGGTGATCCCTATGCCCGATGCCCCGTCGACCGGTCCGTCCAGCAGCACGGTGTCGCTCGTCGCGACCCGGTTCATCAGCCCCGCGGACCGCATGGTCCCGCCGTCGTCGAACCACAACTGGTACACCTTGCCACTGGGGGGAGGCGCCATCCCCGAGGCCACGAAGACGGCCCTGTTCTCGCTCTGCGAGACCACGACGGTGCCCTTCGCCCCGTCCTTCAGCGCGCCGGACCTCGTCCTCGCGTCCGGCGCCGCGAGGACCTGCGCCACCCGCTCGCTCTGCTGCTGCGCCCGGTGCGCCTCCTGCTGTGCGTTCCGGGCGACCTGGTTCTGCCACACCGCGATCCCGCCGAACCCGGCAGCGGCGGCCAGAGCCGCGGCGAGCGCGAACTTCGGCCAGCGGCGCGCCCGTTGGGCGGGGAGGGCCGAGCGGGAGCCCCGGTCGTGCGACGGGGATTCCTGGCGTACGGTGGCGATCTCCCGCAGCACCCGGTCGCGCAGCTCGCGCGGCGCGGCCGCGGACACCGCGAGCCCGAGCCGGGTGGCGGTCTCGGACAGCTCCCGCACCTCCACGGCGCAGGCCTCGCAGTCGCCGAGATGGCGTTCGAACTCCCCGCGCTCCGCGTCCGGCAGCGCGTGAAGGGCGTACGCCCCGGTCAGCGTGTGCAGTTCGGCCCCGCTCCTGCGATCCACCTTGCTCATGCGCTCACCCCGAGGCAGTCGCGCAGCCGGATCAGCCCGTCGCGCAGTCGTGTCTTGATCGTCCCGAGCGGTACGGCGAGGAGTTCCGCCACTTCGCGGTAGGTCAGACCGCGGTAGTAGGCCAGTGTGACGGACTGCTGTTGCAGCTCGGTCAGGGTCCGCAGGCAGCGGCGTACCTGCTCCCGCTCCAGCCGGCTCTCGACCTGCTCGGCGACCTCGTCGAACTCGGGCGTACGGTCCAGCAGCGCCGCCCGGTGCTCACGGGCCGTCGTCGCCTCGACGGAGCGCACCCGGTCCACCGCCCGGCGATGGGCCAGGGTCAGTACCCAGTTCATGGCGCTGCCGCGGGAAGCCTGGAAGCGCGGGGCGGTCCGCCACACCTCGACCAGCACCTCCTGCGCCACCTCCTCCGACTGCGCGGGGTCGCGCAGCACACTCCGTACCAGACCGAGGACCGGGCCGCAGACCGCGTCGTACACCCTGGCGAATGCATCCTGGTCGCCCCGGGCCACCAGCTCCAGGAGCTCCTGGAGATCGGGCCCCGCCGATGGCGCTCCGCTGATGTGCACGGCTACTTTCACGCGGGCTTCCTCCCAGGATGCGCATCGGTTCCGTGGGGTGATTCGGAGCCGACGGCAGCGCGGATTGGTCAGTGCGGAGAATCTTTCCACGCCGCCTCGAATTCGCGATACATCGTGGTTGACGTGTCATGACACTCGCGATATGTTCGTCCACGAGTATTCGATGGCGGAGTAAAGGGTGGTGGGGGTGGTGGCCAAACGGCGCAAGCTCACCAATCCACTGGCGCTGACGGTGATGGTGCTGCTCGCGGAGCGGTCCATGCATCCGTACGAGATCGCCCAGACGCTTCGCCGACGCGGCAAGGAACACAGCGTCAAGATCAATTTCGGCTCGCTGTACACCGTCGTCCAGAACCTGGAGAAGCACGGTTACGTCGAGGTGGCCGGTGTGCAGCGCCAGGGCAACCGCCCCGAGCGCACGCTCTACGGCCTCACCGAGGCGGGGCGCGTCGAAATGATCGACTGGCTCTCCGATCTGCTGGCCGCGCCGGCTGCCGAGTACCCGGTCTTCGGGACCGCGCTCTCGCTGCTGCCGGTGCTGCCGCCGGAGGACGTGTCGGAGCTGCTGGAGACCCGGGAGGCGGCACTGGAGCTCCAGTCCGCGTCGCTCCGGGGTGTCCTCGGTCAGTTGACGGGGAAGCTGCCCCGGGTGTTCGTCGTGGAGACCGAGTACCAGCTCCACATGATCGACGCACAGCTGGAGTGGATCAAGAAATTCCGCACAGAACTCGCCGACGCCACGATCAGCGGTATCGAGGAGTGGAAGTCCTTCCACGAGACCGGTGAAGTGCCGCAGGACTGGCAGGACCTGGACGAACAGGAGATCGTCCTCGACCCGGAGCGGTAGCGCGACGAGGACCGCACGAGCACAGGAGCACTACCGGAGAAGAAGTACCGGAGACGAAGAAGGACCCTGGCAGGGGACTGTTGGAGCAGCGCCCGCCAGGGTCTCGAACCCCGGACCGGTCACGCCGTGAGGGCGAGCCAGGCGATCGAGGTGCGGCACACCCAGGATAGCCCGGCTCCTTTCGACGCGGATCGGCTCGGCATGCCCGAACACCCCGCTGACCACAGGAGAGCTCTGCCATGAGCACCCGTGCGCCCGCAGTAGAGGCGCGACAACTGATCAAGACCTATCCCGGCGATGTCACCGCACTGAACGGTATGGACCTCACCGTCGGTGCCGGCACGGTCTTCGGACTCCTCGGCCCCAACGGCGCCGGAAAGTCCACCACCGTGAAGATCCTCACCACCCTCGCCCGCCCGGACTCCGGCGCCGCGACGGTCGCCGGACACGACGTCCTGCGCCACCCCGACCGGGTCCGCCGCGCGATAGGTGTCGTCGCTCAGAAGTCCGGCGCCGACCCCGTCGCCACCGGCCGGGAGAACCTGGTGCTGCAGGGCAGGCTCTACGGGATGCGGGGCGCTGCGATCCAGCGCCGCGCCGATGAGCTCCTGGACCGCTTCGATCTCGCCGACGCCGCCAAGCGCCAGGTCAAGGGGTACTCCGGCGGTATGCAGCGCCGCCTCGACGTGGCGCTCGGTCTGGTCCACCGGCCCGAGGTGCTCTTCCTCGACGAGCCCACCACCGGACTCGACCCCGAGGCCCGGACGGCCATGTGGGACGAGATCTCCCGGCTGGCCGGCGACGAGGGGCTCACGATCGTGCTCACCACGCACTACCTGGAGGAGGCCGACCGGCTGGCCGAACGCATCGCGATCGTGGACCGCGGCCGGATCGTCGTCGAGGGCACCCCCGACGAGCTCAAGGGTGAACTCCGCGGCGACGCGGTCCACATGGAGCTGCGCGCCGACGGCGACCGTACGGCGATCAACGCCGCCCTCACCGCAGTCCCCGGGGTGTACGAGGTGCAGGCCGACGGCCGCCGGGTGAGCGTCCGCGCCGAGGACGGCGCCGCCGCCGTCCCTGTGCTGCTCACCGCCCTGGAGCAGGCCGGTGCGTCGGTCGCCGCCGCCACCGTCGCCCGCCCCTCCCTCGACGACGTCTATCTGCGCTACGCCGGACGCCGCTTCTCCGAGGCCGAGGCCGCAGATGACGGGCTAGCCCCCGCTCCCGTCGCCGCAGGAGGCCCCCGATGAGCAGCCAGACCCTCGCCCAGACCTGGTACATGACCCAGCGGCAGCTGATGGCGATCATCAGGCAGCCGGTCTTCCTGGCGATCTCCCTGATCCAGCCGGTGATCTGGCTGTTCCTGTTCGGCAACCTCTTCAAGAAGGTCGTCGAGCTCGGCGGCTTCGGGACCACGTCCTATCTGGACTACCTGATCCCGGGCATCGTGGTGATGAGCGCCCTCGGATCGAGCATGTGGGCCGGGATGGGAACCCTGGAGGAGATCGAACGGGGCACGCTCAACCGATTCCTGACCACCCCGGTCAGCCGGAACGCGCTGATGAACGCCAACGTCGTGCAGAACGGCATCAGTACCGCCGTGCAGTCGGTGATCATCGTGCTGCTCGGCTGGGCCGCCGGTGCCACCTACCCGGGCGGGGCGGGCGGACTGCTGATCCTTCTCGTCGCGTCGATCCTGCTCGGTACGGTCTTCGGCGCGCTCTCCAACGCCCTGGGGATGCTGGTCCGCCAGCGTGAGTCGATCATCGGCATCAATACGTTTCTCCTGCTGCCGCTGACCTTCCTCTCGTCCTCTTTCATGGCGTCGAGTCAGATGCCGTCGTGGATGCGGCAGATCGCGGACTTCAACCCGGTCAACTGGGCGATGGTGGCGGGCCGTTCGGCGCTGACCGCCGACCCCGACTGGGGTCTGGTGCTCAGCCGCGGGGGAGCGCTGCTGGTCCTCGCGGTGGCGGCGGTCTGGCTGTCGACCCGCACCTTCCGCTCGTACCAGAAGTCCGTCTGACGGTCAGGAGTGCGCGGGGGTTACGACAGCGCCGAGTCAGGGAGCCGGTCCGGGTGCGTCTGCCCGGGCCGGCTCCGCGGCCTGCGGACGGTGCGCACGACCAGGAAGACGAGCAGGCCGAACGGCGACAGCAGAATCGTCAGCACCAGCAGGGGACTCATCACCAGGGCGGGGATGCCCAGGCGGCGCCCCTCCAGGAACATCCACTGGCCCAGCAGCAGATCCCAGGCGATGACCTGGGCCCAGATCGCCCCCGCACCGTTCGCCAGCGCGGTCAGGTCGCGGAACGTGTCGATGTCGGGACTGAGTACCGCGGACCAGAGTTCGGGAAAGACCGGCACGGCCATGACGAGATGGACGACCAGCACCGGCAGCACGGTGAGCGGTGACGAGGCGAGGCGCGCTGTGGTCCGCCAGTGCGGGGCCAGGATCATCAGCATCCAGAAGGGTGCGGTCAGCCAGAACGAGACTTCGAAGAGTGCGCCGGTCATGCCACGAGCTCCTTCTTGTCGGCATCGGCCTTGCGGGACGGGGGAATCGGCCGCAGTGCCGTGTACGTACCGGCGGCGGTGGCGGCCAGGACAGCGGCCGCGGCGCCGAGCGTCGCGCCGTCCGGATGGATCAGCGGCTGCCCCCGCAGTGCCTGCCAGGCGACGAGGGCGACGACCGCCGCGTACGACCCGGAGGCGACCCGCACCAGACGCAGCCGCACTCGCGGATCACCCAGTCGGGGCAGGCGCGGGGCCAGCGCGGCCAGGGCGAAGACGAAGAGCGGGAGCAGTTGGAGCGCGTGCATCCCGACGAAGTGCGGGATACGCAGATCGCCGCCGGTCGTCGACCAGCCGGTGAGCGGCATCGAGGGGCCGCCGTCCGGTACGCCGACGGAGTGCGCGCCGACCACATCGGCGGTGTCGAGGTTGCCTGCGGCTCGCTGCCCCGGCGTCGGCTGTGTCATCAGGAAGCCGAATCCGGCTCCCACCAGGGCTGTGAGCACACCCGAGCGGATCGCCAGGGCGGCGGCGCGGTCCGGGATACGGGCACGCAGCAGCAGGATCGCGATGACCAGCGTTCCGGTCCAGAGGATGACGACGGTGGCGCCCATCACGGTGAACAGCCGCTCGTCGAAAGGGGTGGCGTGGTTGAAGTGGCTCCGCCTGCCCCGGATCACCTGCCCGGTGATGATCGCCATCTCGACCAGGCCGGAGAGCGCGACCACGGTCCCGGCCACCCAGCCGGCGCGCCGGCCACGGGTGAGCAGGGTCAGCATCCAGGCGAGCGCCAGCGCGTACACCACGAACGAGACCGCGAACTTGAAGGGCTTGAACCAGATTGCCGAGCCCGCGAGGACCCGGTCGTCGACCAGTAGTCCCACCCCGGACACGACGGCCATGACGACCATTGCCGCGGCGAAAAGGACTAAGGGACGGTGCCAGGAACGCCATGACGACATGGATGTACCCCCTGTGACGGTGAAGGATCATTATAGATAGTGGCACTCTCCGCTATCCGATAGTGGAACTATCTATGATGGGTGCGGAGTTGGCAAGAGCGGAAGGAGCAACACGCGGTGCGCATCGGCGAGTTGAGTCGTAGGTCCGGGGTTCCGGTACCGACGATCAAGTTCTATGTACGTGAAGGGCTGCTGCCCGCAGGGCAGTTGACCAGCCCGAATCAGGCGTCGTACGACTCCGGGCACGAGCGCAGGCTGAAGTTGATCCGCGCCCTGCTCGACGTCGGCGGCCTCTCGCTCGCCGCGATCGGGGATGTCCTGCACACGATCGACGACCCCGCGCAGCCGGTGCACAACGTGCTGGGCGCGGCGGCGAAGCGGATCACGGCGCTGGAGGGCGGCGAACCCGGGCCCGAACTGGAGGACGCCCGCGAGGAGGTGGCCGAACTGCTGGTCCGGCGTGGCTGGCGGGCCGACGCGCACAGTCCGGCCGGCGAGACCCTGGCCGGAGTGCTGGTCGCGCTGCGGCGGGCGGGGCACGGGGGGTTCGTCGAACTGCTCGACGACTACGCGGCCGCCGCGGAACCGGTCGCCCGGGCCGACCTCGACTATGTGGGGCGGCGGGTGGCGCGCGAGGACCTGGTGGAGAGTGTGGTCGTCGGTACGGTGCTGGGCGAGGCGATGTTCAGCGCACTGCGCCGGCTCGCGCACGTGGACGCGTCGGCAAGGGCGTACGGCGACGACGGGCCGAGGGAGCCGCACGGCGCCGGCTGACCGGGACACGTACACACGCCCCGGTCACCGTCCGGGAGCCCGCGGCACGCATACGCCCCGGCCGCCGTCCTTCCTGGACGGTGACCGGGGCGTACCTACCCGCAGGGGGCGCCGGGGTGCGGTGCCCTACGCCGCGCGCTCCTGCTCGCGCTCCACCTGCTCGTTCCACTCCCGCTTCACCGAGCGCCAGGTGTCGTCGTTCTGGCCGAGACGCCAGTAGCCGGAGATCGACAGCCGCGACAGCGGGATCTTCCGGTCGAGACGCAGGTGCCGGCGGATCTCCTTCACGAACCCCGCCTCGCCGTGAACGAACGCCTGGACCTCGCCCGCGGGGAAGTCCAACGACTTCACCGCCGCGGTCACGGCCGCGCCGACCGGGCGCTCGCCGCGGTGCAGCCAGGTGAGCTCCACCCCGTCGGCCGTCTCGATCTTTTGCTCCTCGGAGGCGTCCGCCACCTCGATGTACGCGTGCGCCACCGCGCCTGCGGGCATCCGCTCCAGTGCCGCCGCGATCGCCGGCAGGGCGCTCTCGTCACCGGCCAGGAGGTGCCAGTCCGCAGACGCGTCCGGCCCGTACCCGCCCCCGGGGCCCAGGAACGTCACCTGATCGCCCGGAGCCGCCCGGAGCGCCCACGGGCCGGCCAGGCCCTCGTCGCCGTGCACCACGAAGTCGATCGCCAGCTCCCGGGTGACCGGGTCCCAGGAGCGGACCGTGTAGGTGCGGGTGGTGGGCCACAGCTCACGCGGGTACTCGTCGCGGATGCGGGCCACGTCGAACGGGTGCGCATAGTCCGCGCCCTCGGGCGCGAAGCACAGCTTGACGTAGTGGTCGGTGAACCCGGACAGCGCGAAGCCCGCCAGGCCATCGCCACCGAGTACCACGCGCACCATGTGCGGGGTGATCCGCTCGGTACGCAGGACCTGGGCCCCCTGCGCCGTGGGTGCCTGCCGCGCCGGTCGTTCTGTCACGAGGTTCTCCCTGCTCCAAATACTTAGGCTTGCCTAAGTTAGCACCTCACGCCCGGAGGGTGGAGAGCAGGCGCCGCAGGGCGCCGCCCAGGCCCCACTGGTCGGCCAGTGCCTCGAGGGCGGCGGGATCGCGCGGCTCGGCGGGCAGTGCGGGATCGAACTCGGGCAGCGGTACGTCACCGGCGACCCGGACCACCGTCGGTGCGACGGCCACGTAGTCCCGCGCCTCGTCGAGCCGCTTGCGCTGCGAAGGTGTCAGCCTGGACGCGGGATCGTCCACCGCTGCCATGATCCCGGCCAGGTCGCCGAAGGTGTCCAGCAGTTTCGCCGCCGTCTTCTCGCCGATGCCGGGAACCCCCGGCAGCCCGTCGCTCGGGTCGCCGCGCAGCAGCGCCAGATCGGCATAGCCGGAGCCGTCCACCCCGTACTTCTCGCGCAGCCACGCCTCGTCCGTGAGCTGGAGCGACCCGACCCCCTTCAGCGGGTAGAGCACCCGCACCCCGCCAGCGTCGTCGACGAGCTGGTAGAGGTCCCGGTCGCCGGTGACGATGTCCACCGGGCCGGTGGACAGGCCGGTGAGCGTGCCGATCACGTCGTCCGCCTCGTACCCCGTGACACCGATCCGGGCGATGCCGAGCGCATCGAGCACGTCCTCGATGATCGGGACCTGCGAGGCCAGCGTGTCAGGGGTCTCCTCCTCGTCGGGGAGTCCCTCGGCGGTCTCCACGGCGACGCGGTGTGCCTTGTACGACGGGATCAGCTCCACCCGCCAGTGTGGCCGCCAGTCCGCGTCCATGCAGGCCACCAGCTCGTCCGGCCGGTGGTCCTGGACGAGCCGCCCGATGAAGTCGAGCAGTCCGCGCACGGCGTTGACCGGCGTGCCGTCCGGCGCGCGCACCGAATCGGGGACCCCGAAGTAGGCGCGGTAGTAGAGGGAAGCGGTGTCGAGGAGCATCAGGCGTCGCGTCACACCCCGATCATGCCGCACCCCACTGACACCGGCCCGGAAGTGAACTGGGTCACTCTTCTGTTTGGTCCGGGTAAGTGTGGGCAGGCGCGCCACCGGAGCGGATCACGTCGCAATTGCAACTCCAGCGCGTGTCAAGCGGGCCGAACCCGCGCCGCTCCACGGTCTGCCGGAGGGGGTGGCAGACCGTTTTCGGTTCAACGCGTGAGGTGTATGTGTCAAGGCTGCAAGCCGAACACTTGTACAAGGTGTTCGGCAGACGACCCGATCAAGCCGTGCAGAAGCTCGAGAGCGGCACGGACCGCGACGAGCTGCGCGCCGACGGAACGACCGCAGCGGTGATCGACGCCTCGTTCACCGTCGAACCGGGACAGATCTTCGTCGTGATGGGTCTGTCCGGATCCGGCAAGTCCACGTTGCTGCGGATGCTCAACGGCCTGCTGGATCCCACGGCCGGACGCGTGCTGTTCGACGGCCAGGACCTGACCGCCCTGAGCCCGCGCGAACTGCGCACCGTTCGCTCCTCCAAGATCAGCATGGTCTTCCAGCACTTCGCTCTCTTCCCGCACCGGAGCGTCCTGGAGAACGCCGGGTACGGCCTCGAGGTGCAGGGTGTGCCGCGCGCCGAGCGTGAGAAGCGCGCTGCCGAGGCGCTGGAGCTGACCGGCCTCGCCGGCTGGGAGAAGTCCTGGCCCGACGAGTTGTCCGGCGGCATGCAGCAGCGCGTCGGCCTGGCCCGTGCCCTCGCCACCGACGCCGATCTGCTGCTGATGGACGAGTCCTTCAGCGCGCTCGACCCGCTGATCCGCCGCGACATGCAGGACCAGCTGCTCGAACTCCAGAAGAGGCTCAAGAAGACCATCGTCTTCATCACCCACGACCTGAACGAGGCCATGCGCCTCGGTGACCGGATCGCGGTGATGCGGGACGGAAAGATCGTTCAGCTCGGGACGGCCGAGGACATCCTCGTCACCCCGGCCAACGACTACGTCGCCTCCTTCACCCAGGACGTCGACCGCGCCCGGGTGCTGACCGCGGGCGCCATCATGGCCGAGCCGTACACCGTCCTGGGCACCGAGGCGGACGACGGCACGGAACTCCGTACGCCCGCCGACATCCTCCGGTCGGCGCCGGCCACGGTCTCCGAGTCCACCCCGATCATCGAGCTGTTCACGCCCTGCTCGCGCAGCGGGGTCGCCGTTGCCGTGACCGGCGCCGACGGTGAGCTCGTGGGGGTCGTGCCCCGGTCCCGGCTGCTCGCCGTCCTCGGCGAGCCGATGAGCCCCACCGAGGTCCCGCAGGACGCCGCCACCACCGAGAAGAAGGTGGCCGCCGATGTTTAGGATCCCGCTCGGTGAATGGGTGGACACCGCGGTCGACTGGCTGCAGACCCACCTGGCCTGGCTGTTCGACGCGATCAGCTCGGTCGTCAGCGGCATGTTCGACGGCATAGCCGCCGTACTCTCCGCCCCCGCCCCGCTGCTCTTCGCGGGCATCCTCGCCGTCATAGCCTGGTGGCTGCGCGGTCTGCTCCCGGGTGTGCTGGCCTTCGTGGGCTTCGCGCTCATCGACTCCGTCGAGCTGTGGGACGAGGCGATGGACACCCTCACCCTGGTGCTCGTCGCCACCATCGTCACGCTGGTGCTGGCCGTGCCGCTGGGTATCTGGGCCGCCCGCTCGAAGGCCGTGTCCGCGGTGACCCGGCCGGTGCTCGACTTCATGCAGACCATGCCCGCCATGGTCTACCTGATCCCCGGCGTCATCTTCTTCGGTGTCGGCGTGGTGCCCGGCATCATCGCCACGATCATCTTCGCGCTGCCCCCGGGCGTCCGGATGACCGAGCTCGGCATCCGTCAGGTCGACGGTGAGCTCGTGGAGGCGGCCGAGGCCTTCGGCACCACCTCGCGCAACACCCTGCTGCGGGTCCAGCTGCCGCTGGCACTGCCCACGATCATGGCGGGCATCAACCAGGTCATCATGCTGGGCCTGTCCATGGTGGTCATCGCCGGCATGGTCGGCGGCGGCGGCCTCGGCGGTTCCGTCTACCGTGCCATCGGCAACGTCGACGTCGGCCTCGGCTTCGAGGCGGGCGTCTCCATCGTCATCCTGGCGATGTACCTGGACCGGATGACCGGCGCGCTCGGCCGCGAGGTCTCCCCGCTGGCCCGTCGCGCGCTCGCCAGGGCCCAGTCGATGGCCGGCGGACTGAAGATCTGGAACCACCGGCCGCAGCCCGCCGTCGCGGTCGTCGGCGTCGTCGTCCTGGCCCTCGTCGCAGGCGGCATGGGCATGTTCGGTGCGTCGAAGTCGGAGACCGGCAACGTCACCGACGCCGCGAACATCGGCAAGGGCAAGAAGATCAGCATGGGATACATCCCGTGGGACGAGGGCATCGCCTCCACCTTCCTGTGGAAGGAGCTGCTGGAACAGCGCGGCTTCGAGGTCGACGTCAAGCAGTACGAGGCCGGCGCGCTCTACACCGGTATGGCCGGCGGCCAGATCGACTTCGAGACCGACTCCTGGCTCCCGGTCACCCATGCGATGTACTGGAAGAAGTACCAGGACCGCCTGGAGGACATGGGCTCCTGGTACGGCCCCACCTCCCTGGAGCTGGCCGTCCCGTCGTACGTGAAGGGCGTCGACTCGCTCGACGACCTCAAGGGCAAGGGATCCGAGTTCAAGGGGCGGGTCGTCGGCATCGAGCCGAGCGCCGGTGAGACGGGCCTGCTCAAGGACAAGATCCTGCCGGGCTACGGCCTCGACAAGGAGTACAAGGTCGTCGACGGCTCGACGCCGTCGATGCTCGCCGAGCTGAAGCGCGCGTACGCCAAGAAGGAACCGATCGTCGTCCCGCTGTGGTCGCCGCACTGGGCGTACAACCAGTACGACCTCACCAAGCTCAAGGACCCCAAGAACCTCTGGGGCAAGGGCGACGGCATCCACACGCTGACCCGTAAGGGCTTCGCCGACGACAACCCCGAGGTCGGCAAGTGGCTCAAGGACTTCAAGATGAGCGAGGGCCAGCTCACGAGTCTTGAGGCGAAGATCCAGACGACCGGCAAGGGCAAGGAGCAGGACGCCGTCCGCGCCTGGCTGAAGGACAACCCGGATGTCGCCGACAAGTGGACGCCCGTGGCCAAGACGGCGAAGGGCGCGAGCGGCAAGGACGAGCGCGACCGTACCGTCGAGATGGCCTGGTTCCCCTGGGAGGAGGACATCGCCGCCACGTACCTGTGGAAGGCGGTCCTGGAGGACCGCGGCTACAAGATCGACCTGAAGCAGTTCGAGGTCGGTCCGATGTATGCCGCGATGTCCCGAGGCCAGCTTGACGTGCAGTTCGACGGCTGGCTGCCGTACACCCAGAAGAACTACTGGAACAAGTACGGCTCCCGGCTCACCGACCTCGGATCGTGGTACGGGCCGACCTCGCTGGAGATCGCCGTCCCCTCGTACGTCAAGGGCATCGAGTCGTACAAGGACCTCAAGGGCCGCGGTGACGAGTTCAAGAACCGCATCATCGGCATCGAGCCCGGCACCGCCACCATGGCCAACCTGAAGAACAACGTGCTGCCCGCCTACGGCCTGGACAAGGAGTACAAGGTCGTCGACAGCTCGACGCCCTCGATGCTCGCCGAGCTGAAGCGCGCGTACGCCAAGAAGGAGCCGATCGCGGTTCTGCTCTGGACGCCGCACTGGGCGTACAACCAGTACGACCTCACCAAGCTGAAGGACCCCAAGAAGGCCTTCGGCAACGGCGACACCATCCGTACGATCGCGAGCAAGGACTTTCCGAAGAACTATCCGCAGCTCACCAAGTGGTTCAAGAACTTCAAGCTCAGCGAGCAGCAGCTGGCCGGCCTGGAGAACGAGATCCAGAAGCGCGGGACGGGACACGAGGAAGAAGCCGTGAAGGCCTGGATGGACAAGAATCCGGGCATCGCGGACAAGATGGCTCCCCAGTAGCAGGAGCTCGACACAGCCGGAAGGGGTGGGTGCCGCCGATGGGCGGACCCACCCCTTCCGGCTGTGTGATGTTCCTTTACCGGCCGTCCTTGCGTAACCGTGTGCGTAAGGTGCTGGCAGCCGGAAGGATGACGAGTCGGGAGGGAGCCGGACATGGACGACAAGGAAACACTCCGCGTGGGTGCCGCGGTCCGCCGACGGCGCAGATCTCTGGGGCTCACACTGGCCGCGGTCGCCACCCGCAGCGGCCTGTCCGTGCCGTTCCTCAGCCAGATCGAGAACGAGCGGGCGAGACCCAGCGCCCGGTCGCTGGACCGGGTGGCCGACGCCCTGGAGACCACCACGGCACGGCTTCGCGCCGCCGCCGATTCGGCGCGCGCCGTCGAGCTGGTCCGGGCGGGCACGGGCGACGGGGCGCGCAGAGTGGTGCGGGGGCGGCATCAGCTCAGCGCGCTGGAGTTCACCGGCGAAATGGATCTCGGGCGGGAGTTCCAGCACCGCAACGACGAGGTGATGTACGTCGTGGAGGGCGCCGTCGAGGTGGAGGCGGAGGGGCAGGCGTACCGGCTGGAGCGCGGCGACACCCTGTTCCTGTCGGGCGGTGTACGGCACCGCTGGCGGGCCACGATGCCGGAGACCCGGCTGCTGGTCGTCGCGGTCGCGGAACATGTCGACGCCACGAACGACCCGAGACGCTGAGACCCGGTGTCCGAATCGGTGTCTGTCCCGGCCCCGGCGCTCCGCGTCGTCTCGCTCGTCCCCTCGCTCACCGAAGCCGTCGCCGCCACCGCCCCCGGCCTCCTCGTCGGCGTCACCGACTGGTGCACCCGTCCGGCCGGTCTGGCCGCCGCGCGTATCGGCGGAACCAAGAACCCCGACGTGGCCGCGATCGTCGCGCTCCGCCCGGATCTCGTCGTCGCCAACGAGGAGGAGAACCGCGCACCCGACCTCGCCGCGCTCCGTGCCGCGGGAATCGAGGTCCTCACCACCGAGATCCGCTGCCTCGACCAGGCCTTCGCCGAACTGCACCGGGTCCTGGTGACCGGCTGCGGGCTGGCCAGGCCGCGCTGGCTCGACGAGGCCGAGGCCGCCTGGGCGGCGCTGTTGCCGGCGGACGAGCCGCGCCGCGCGATCGTGCCGATCTGGCGCAGGCCATGGATGGTGCTCGGCCGCGACACGTTCGCGGGCGATCTGCTCGCCCGGCTCGGTGTGCGGAACGTGTACGCCGGTCACGCCGAGCGCTACCCCCGCATCCCGCTCGACGAACTGAACGCGGCGGGCGCGGACCTGGTCGTCCTGCCCGACGAGCCGTACCGCTTCACCGCGGGCGACGGACCCGAGGCCTTCCCCGCGCTGCCCGCCGCACTCGTCGACGGGCGATATCTCACGTGGTACGGGCCGTCACTGGCCGGGGCGCCTGCGGCGCTGCGAGCAGCGCTCCGCTGACCAGCCCGCGCAGCGTCCGCAGCCCGGCGACCGCCCACGCCGACACCAGCAGCACGTACAGCGCGACGGCCAGCCAGGTGAACGCCGTCAGTCCGGTGTGCCGGGCCAGCCCTGCCGCGCCGGTGACACACGTGCCGACCGGGAAGGTGAAGCCCCACCAGGTCATGCTGAACGTCATGCCGCCCCGTAGCGCGCGCACCACCATCGACGCGGCCAGCGCCAGCCACAGCAGCGCGAAGCCCATCACCGGCACCCCGTACAGCACGGCGAACGCCCCGAGCGCGGCGGCGTACGGTTCCCCGATCGCACCCGGCGCCACATCGGCGAGTTGACCGACCGCGGTCGTCGACTGGCCCAGCGGGCCGAGGACCAGGAACAGGGTGGGGGTCAGGGCGAGCGGCAGCGGACCGTGGTGGACCAGCCGCGCGAAGATCAGCGGCAGCATCGTCAGCGTCGCCAGCAGGCTCAGCCCGAACATCGCGTAGCAGGCGAGCAGCATCGCCTCCTGCCACTGGCCGGCGGGCAGCTCCGGCACGATCAGCGGGCCGAGTGCCGCGGAGACCATCGGCGCCACCACGGGCAGCAGCCAGACCGGCGACGCCGTCCCGGGTGCCGGACGGTGGCGTACGACCATCAGATACGGGATGGCGACCGCGACGGCCAGGCCGACCGCCGTGCCCGCGCTGTAGAGCACCACGTCCACGGCGAGGGCGGCCCGATGCCCGACGACATCCCGGCCGACCACCATCGTGGAGCCGCCGACGGCCAGCAGCGCCATCGAGAGGCAGCCGTAGAACGGGGCGACGGCCGGGTCGAGGAGATGGGCGCGGGCCTGGTCGCGGTGGGCGGACCAGTGCCCGACGCGGGCGGCGAGAACCGCCACGAGAAGCAGCGCCGCGAGCGCCCACACCACGGTGCAGGCAGCGCGCAGCCCGGGCACGTGCACGGGCAGCGCCGCACCCGCGCCGGCCACGATCGCGGTGCCCATGACCATCGCGTACCAGTTGGGGCCGATGTACCGCAGATGAGGAAGCCGCACAGCGGCGGAGGACGGGGCGCCCGTCCGGGCGCGGGTCTGCGGGAAGATGGCCATCCCACGATCTTCGTTCCGGGGGCCGTCCCCCACCAGGGAGCTTGTCTCTATGAGGTCATAAGCTGGCTTTATGTCCAGCGACGCACCCGCACCAGCCCTTTTGTCCCACCGGGTCCCCGACCTCGGAGCGCTGGAGCTGCTGCTGGCCGTCGCCCGGCACGGCAGCCTGGGACGGGCGGCACGGGACGTCGGCATCACCCAGCCCGCCGCCAGCAGCCGCATCCGGTCGATGGAGCGACAGCTCGGCGTGGCCCTCCTCGACCGCTCGCCGCGCGGCTCCCGGCTCACCGACGCGGGCGCGCTGGTCACCGACTGGGCGCGCCGGATCGTCGAGGCCGCCGAGGCATTCGATGTGGGCGCGCAGGCGCTGCGCGACCGGCGCGACTCCCGGCTGCGGGTCGCCGCCTCCATGACCATCGCCGAATATCTGCTGCCCGGCTGGCTGATCGCGCTGCGCGCCGCACGTCCGGACACCGCGGTCTCCCTGCTCGCGGGCAACTCGGCGGCGGTCGCGGGGCGCCTGCTCGCCGGGGAGGCCGACCTCGGATTCGTGGAGGGACTGTTCATACCGGAGGGCCTCGACGGCACGGTGATCGCACACGACCGGCTCGTCGTCGTGGTCGCCCCGTCCCATGCGTGGGCAGGCCGCCGCACCCCGCTGACCCCGCAGGAACTCGCCGCGACCCCACTGATCCTGCGCGAGCGCGGCTCCGGTACCCGGCAGGTCCTGGACGCGGCACTCGCCGTGCACGGCGGTGTTGCGCAGCCGCTGCTCGAACTGTCGTCCACGACGGCAGTGAAGGGGGCGGCGGAGAGCGGTGCGGGGCCGTGCGTGCTGAGCGAACTGGCGCTGGGGGAGGAACTGTCCTCGCGGCGGCTGGTGAAGATCCCGGTGGCGGGGGTGCGGCTGAGGCGACAGCTGCGGGCGGTCTGGCCCTCGGGACACCGGCCGGCGGGCCCGGCCCGCGACCTGCTGTCGCTGACGGGCCGATCGAGCCCGCCCGGCGGTTGAGGACACAGGGCCAGGACAGGGACGGAGAGACGCCTCACCCCGGCGAAAATCGGTTGGCCGTCGTGTGCCCGGGGGCCAAGGATGCACAGATGAAAGTGACTGCCCCGCCGGCCGCCGGCGTCCGCCACCACTGGGCCGACCTCCCGGACTCCGTGCGGAGCGCCGTCGAGGACATCCTCGGTGGCCGCGTCGTCCACGCGCACAGCCAGAGCGGCGGGTTCTCACCGGGGGTCGCCGCCCGGGTCCGGCTCGCGGACGGGCGGCGCGCGTTCGTCAAGGCGGTCAGCGCCGAGGCGAACCCGGGCAGCCCGGACCTGCACCGCGCCGAGGCCCGGAACACCGCCGCTCTCCCGCCCGGCGCCCCCGTGCCCCGGCTGCTCGGTTCGTACGACGACGGAACCCGGGTCGCCCTCGTCCTCCAGGACATCGACGGCCGCCAGCCCCGCATCCCCTGGACATCGGCGGAGCTGGACCGGGTCCTGGCAGCGGTCGGC
Source organism: Streptomyces sp. NPDC005262 (assembly GCF_042872425.1). Lineage (NCBI taxonomy): Bacteria > Bacillati > Actinomycetota > Actinomycetes > Kitasatosporales > Streptomycetaceae > Streptomyces > Streptomyces sp. NPDC005262. Next base: position 248,654 of record NZ_JBIAKK010000004.1, on the reverse strand, counting down.
GAGCTGAACCGGACCCTGACCCCGGCCCCGATCGAGGCGCCCGCGGTCGCCGACAGCGAGGCCGAGGCGTTCAGCGGCTGGCGGACCCTGCTTGCCGCGCGTGACTTCGACGGTCTGCCCGGGCGGCTCGACCCGTGGGCCGCACGCCACCTCGACGTACTCGCGGAGCTGGAGTCCGGCTGGGCCGGGGCCGCCACCGGCGACAGCCTCGCCCATGGGGATCTGCGCGCCGACAACATCCTGCTCACCGACGACCGGGTGGTGTTCGTCGACTGGCCGCACGCGCTGCGAGCCGCGCCCTGGTTCGATCTGCTGGTGATGCTGCCGTGCGTGGCGGCCCAGGGCGGCCCCGACCCGGACACCGTGTTCACCACCCACCCCCTGGGGCGCGCCGCCGACCCGGAGGGAGTGAACGCGGTACTTGCCGCGCTCGCCGGCTACTTCGTCGCGCACTCGCTGATGCCGGACCCGCCGGGACTGCCGACCGTGAGGGCGTTCCAGGGCGCGCAGGGGGCGGCGGCGCTGGAATGGCTGCGCGACAGGCTCGGACGGCGCACGCGGTAGCCGCCGGCCGTCGAACGATCAGCCGCGCGCCGCCTCCGTCACCAGCGCCTGCATGACCCGCAGGTCGTCACCCATCTCCGGATGCCACTGCACCCCGAGCGCCCACCGCGCCCCCGGCAGTTCGACCGCCTCCACCGTGCCGTCCGCCGCGTGGGCAGACGCCACGAGTTCCGGTGCGAGGCGGTCCACGGCCTGGTGGTGGTAGGTCGGTACGGCGGACTCCTCGGGCACGATCGATGCGTAGCGCGTCCCCGGCACCGGTGTCACCGGGTGCTCGCCGAGGACCCCGGCCTTCCCGTGCGGGCCGGCATGCCCGTCCAGATGCTGGATGAGGGTGCCGCCGAACGCCACATTCATGAGCTGCATGCCACGGCAGATGCCGAGCACCGGTGTGCCGGACGCCAGGGCGGCATCGAGCAGGGCCAGCTCCCAGGCATCGCGCTCCCGGTTCGGCGGTCCGGTCCTCGGCCCGGGCTCCGCGCCGTACCGCGCGGGCTCGACGTCGGCGCCGCCCGCGATGACGAGACCGTCCAGCCGGGCCACGGCGGCCGCCGCCCGGGCCGGGGCGTCCGGCGACAGGAGAGCGGCGATGCCCCCGGAGCGCTGGACCAGCCGCGGGTAGGCGGACGGGAGCAGGGCGGCGGGCAGTTCCCACACGCCCCAGCGGGCGACGGGCTCCAGATAGGTGGTGACGCCGATGAGCGGTACGGACATGGCGAACCCTCCGGTCGGCCGCCTGCGGGCGGATCCGGTTCAATGGTGATGAGGAATACCTTTGCCTCGGGGTGGGCCGCCGCGCAAGCGGTCAGGCCAGGAATCCGCGCAGCAGCGCCGCCGTACCCGCGCAGTGTTCGCGCATCACGGCGCGCGCCGCTTCCGCGTCGCCGTCGAGCACCGCCTCGACGAGCGCGGTGTGCTGATGCTGCGAGTGCTCCAGGTTCCGCACGAGCAGCGGTATGCAGTCGAGCAGGTCGTTCACGGTGGCCCGGACGGCCGCGTACTGCGCGGACAGGGAAGCGGAGCCGGACAGCTCGGCCAGTGTCAGATGCAGAAGGGTGTCGCGCCTGCGGTAGTCGGGCAGAGGTGCATCGTGTGTCGCCGCCAGAGCCGTACGCAGCCGTTCCGCGCCCTCGTCCGTCAGCCCCTGCGTGGCGCACAGTCCGGCCGCACCGGTCTCCAGCACCTCACGGAAGCGCAGGACGTCCTCGACGTCCACGGCGGCCACCCGGCGGCGCAGCTCGTCCTCGCCGGGGCTGTCGGTGCGGGGGAGCACGAAGGTGCCGCCGTACCTCCCTCGCCTGCTCTCCACCAGACGCTGGTCCTGCAGCACCTTCAGCACCTCGCGCAGCGTGACCCGGCTGATCCCGAGCAGCTCGGCCAGGTCGCGCTCGGCGGGCAGCCGCTCACCGCCGGGCACCAGGCCGAGCCTGACCACCTGGAGGATCTGCTCGAGCGCCTCCTCGAAGCCGTTGCCCGCGCGCACCGGCCGCAGCACGGGTCGCAGTTGCCGCGCGGACCCGTGCCGGCCGGACTCGCTCTCCTGCGCCACGTCCCGACCTCTCTTCCCAACAATGGTTCTTGCCCATACCTTATGACTTCCGGCTGACCGAAGGAGGATCTTCCCGTGGCAGACCGCACACCCCCGTTGGAGGTCGAGGAACTACGGATCCTCGTCGAGAGCGGTGAGATCGACACCGTCGTCCTGGCCTTCCCCGACATGCAGGGACGGCTGCAGGGCAAGCGGTTCGCCGCCCGTTTCTTCCTCGACGAGGTCCTGGAACACGGCACGGAGGGCTGCAACTATCTGCTCGCCGTCGACACCGACATGAACACCGTCGACGGCTACGCCATGTCCTCCTGGGAGCGCGGGTACGGCGACTTCGCCATGCACCCCGACCTCACCACCCTGCGACGCGTCCCATGGAACGACGGCACGGCCATGGTCATCGCCGACCTCGCGTGGGAGGACGGCGCACCCGTCGTCGCCGCGCCCCGCCAGATCCTCCGCCGCCAGCTGGAGCGTCTCGCCGAGCACGGTTTCACCGCGCAGGTCGGCACCGAGCTCGAATTCATCGTCTTCAAGGACACCTACGAGCAGGCGTGGGACCGGAACTACCGCGATCTGACCCCGGCCAACCAGTACAACATCGACTACTCGGTACTCGGCACCGGCCGCATCGAACCCTTGCTCCGTCGCATCCGCAACGAGATGGCGGCCGCGGGCCTGACCGTCGAGTCCGCGAAGGGTGAGTGCAACCCCGGACAGCACGAGATCGTCTTCCGGTACGACGAGGCCCTGGTCACCTGCGACCAGCACGCCGTCTACAAGACCGGCGCCAAGGAGATCGCCGCCCAGGAGGGCGTCGCGCTCACCTTCATGGCCAAGTTCAACGAGCGCGAGGGCAACTCCTGCCACATCCACCTCTCCCTCCAGGACGCGGACGGACGCAACGTCATGGCGGGCGAAGCGGGCGGAATGTCCCCGGTGATGCGCCACTTCCTCGCCGGCCAGCTCGCCGCGCTGCGCGACTTCTCCCTGCTCTACGCGCCGAACATCAACTCGTACAAACGCTTCCAGCCCGGCTCGTTCGCCCCGACCGCGGTCGCCTGGGGTCACGACAACCGCACCTGTTCGCTCCGCGTCGTCGGCCACGGCCGCTCGACCCGGTTCGAGAACCGGCTGCCCGGCGGTGACGTCAACCCGCACCTCGCCGTCGCCGGTCTGATCGCCGCCGGCCTCCACGGCATCGAGCAGAAGCTCGAACTCCCCGAACCCTGCGAGGGCAACGCCTACACCACCGCGTACGACCACGTCCCCACCACACTCCGCGAAGCCGCCGGCCTCTGGGAGAAGAGCGACCTGGCGAAGGCGGCCTTCGGCGACGACGTCGTCGCGCACTACCGCAACATGGCGCGCGTCGAACTCGAAGCGTTCGACGCAGCGGTGACCGACTGGGAGCTCCGCCGCTCCTTCGAACGTCTGTGAGGCACTCCGTGACCACCGAGCACCAGGTACTCAACCCGGCGACCGAAGAAGTCGTCGCGACCGTCCCGGCCACCACCGCGGCCGAGGTCGACACCGCCGTGCGCCGGGCAGCGGCCGCCCAGCGGATCTGGGCGGCGATGGCCCCCGCGGACCGCGCGCGCCTGCTGCGCCGCTTCGCCGCGGCCGTCGACGAACACCGCGAGGAGCTGGCCCGGCTGGAGGTCCGTGAGGCCGGCCACACCCTCGCCAACGCCCGGTGGGAAGCGGGCAACGTCCGCGATCTCCTCGAATTCGCCGCCGGGGGAGTCGAGCGGCTCAGCGGCCGGCAGATCCCGGTCCCCGGCGGCATCGACCTCACCCTGCTCGAACCCCTCGGCGTCGTCGGCGTGATCGCGCCGTGGAACTTCCCCATGCCGATCGCCGCCTGGGGCGTCGCCCCCGCCCTCGCCGCAGGCAACGCCGTCCTCCTCAAACCCGCCGAGACCACCCCGCTCACGGCTCTGCGGCTCGCCCGACTCGCCCTGGACGAGGGCCTTCCCGAGCATCTCTTCCAGGTACTGCCCGGAGCCGGTGCCGAGACGGGCAACGCCCTCGTCGAGCACCCCGGCGTCGCCAAGATCGTCTTCACCGGCTCCACCCGGGTCGGCAAGCAGATCATGGCCAGGTGCGCCGGGCGTGTGAAACGGCTGACCCTCGAACTCGGCGGCAAGAGCCCCAACATCGTCTTCGCCGACGCCGACATCGAGGCCGCCGCGGCCGCCGCACCGATGTCCTTCCTCGACAACGCCGGCCAGGACTGCTGCGCCCGCACCCGCATCCTCGTCCAGCGCTCCGCGTACGACCGCTTCCTCGAACTCCTCGCCCCGGCCGTCGCCTCGGTCGTCGTCGGCGACCCCTCCGACGAGAAGACCCGGATGGGGCCGCTGATCTCCAGGGCCCAGCTGGAACGCGTACGGTCGTACGTCCCCGAGGGCGCGACCGCGATCCGGGGCGGCGCACCCGAGGGCCCCGGGTTCTGGTTCCCGCCGACCGTGCTGACCGACGCCCGCCCGGACTCGCCCGTGGCCACCGAAGAGGTCTTCGGACCGGTCGCCGTCGTCCTGCCCTTCGAGGACGAAGCCGACGCCGTCCGGCTCGCGAACGCGACCGAGTACGGCCTCGCCGGCTCCATCTGGACCCGGGACGTCGGCCGCGCGCTGCGTGTCTCCCAGGCGGTCCAGGCCGGGAACCTGTCCGTCAACTCGCACTCCAGCGTCCGCTACTGGACCCCGTTCGGCGGCTACAAGCAGTCCGGTCTCGGCCGGGAACTGGGCCCCGACGCCCTCACCGCCTTCACCGAAACCAAGAACGTCTTCATCAGTACGGAGGCCTGAACCAGCATGACCACCGACACCGGGAACATCTGCCGCCGCCTGGTCGGCCGCACCGCCGTCATCACCGGCGCCGGCAGCGGCATCGGCCTCGCCACCGCGCGCCGCCTGTCCTCCGAGGGCGCCCACGTCGTCTGCGCGGACATCGACGAGACCGCGGGCAAGGCCGCGGCCGACGAGGCCGGCGGCATCTTCGTACGCACCGACGTCACCGACCCCGAACAGGTCGAGGCGCTCTTCAAAGCCGCGTACGACACCTACGGCTCCGTCGACATCGCCTTCAACAACGCGGGAATCTCGCCGCCCGAGGACGACTCCATCCTGACCACCGGACTGGAGGCCTGGAAGCGCGTCCAGGACGTCAACCTCACCTCCGTCTACCTCTGTTGCAAGGCCGCCCTCCCCTACATGCGGCGCCAGGGCCGCGGCTCGATCATCAACACCGCGTCGTTCGTGGCCATCATGGGCGCGGCCACCAGCCAGATCTCGTACACCGCGTCCAAGGGCGGCGTGCTCGCCATGTCCCGCGAGCTCGGTGTCCAGTTCGCCCGCGAAGGCATCCGGGTCAACGCGCTCTGCCCAGGGCCGGTCAACACCCCGCTGCTCCAGGAGCTGTTCGCCAACGACCCGGAGCGCGCGGCCCGACGGCTGGTGCACATCCCGGTCGGCCGGTTCGCCGAGGCCACCGAGATCGCGGCGGCGGTCGCGTTCCTCGCGAGCGACGACTCCTCGTTCGTGAACGCCACGGACTTCCTTGTCGACGGTGGAATCTCCGGCGCCTACGTCACGCCCGTCTGACCGTCCCCTCGTCACGTGCGTGCTCATGGCTCCCGTGCCCGCCCACGTCGAACCGCCCGCCCCGAGTCCCTGTCGACGACGGAACCCTAGAGTGGAGGCATGAGCGACGCGACACCGCCCGGCTGGTACCCGGACTCCGCGGCCCCGGGCACCGACCGCTGGTGGGACGGCACGGCATGGACCGCTCACACCCGGCCGAACACGCCCGCACCGCAGCAGCCGGTCCCCTCGCCGTACGCAAGCGGAGGAGGCGGCGGCGGGGGCGGCGTCCGGACCGTGGCGATCGCGACGGCGGCCCTGGTCGTCGTCGGCGCGGCCGTCACCGGGGCCGTCCTGCTGGGCAGGGACGACGACGGTACGCAATCCAAGTCGTCCGGGCCGACCCGCTCCGCACCGCTCCCCACCGCCACCACCACGACCGGCGGGGACGGTCCGGCGACGGACCCGACGCTGCTCGTCGACCAGCTCAACGGCATCACCCTGCCCATCCCCGACGGCTGGGAGAAGCCGCAGAGCACCGTCGAGAAGGCGCTCACCATGCGCACGGCCGACTCCTACGCCTGCCCCGGCGACTCCTCCGCCTTCTGCTACCACGGCACGGTGACCACCCGTACGGCGAGCGAGACGGACCTCACCTCCGTCGAGGCCCTGGCCAAGCAGGACATCACCACCGCGGCCGACAAGGCGTACGAGGAGAACATCGTCGGCGACCGGATCCACGGAGGCATCACATCCCATGTGCAGCTGAGAGCCGCATCGGTCAGCGTGGCGGGCCGCACGGGCTACGAGGTGCGCTGGCGTGTCCACACGGCCAAGGGACCCGGCGGCTATGTGCAGTCGCTCGTCTTCCCGTCGACGGTCGGCAGCGAATCGCCGGCCATCGTGCGCTACGCCTTCGACGCGGGACCCGACGGACCGCCGCTCTCCCTCATGGACACCCTCACCCGGGCCATCCGGCCGGTCGACGACAGCGGGACCAGCGGCGGCGTCGGCAGCTCCGTGGCCCCCTGACATCCGGTCAGGAGGTCAGGGAGCCAGAAGGTCAGAGGAACGTCTGCCCCTCGCCGCGGTACGTCGGCACGGTCGCCGTCACCCGGTCGCCCTCGATCAGCTGCAGCTCGTCGAAGCGTTCGCACAGCTCACCGGCCTTCGCGTGCCGGAACCACACCTTGTCGCCGATCAGCAGATCGTCGGCCGGGGCACCGAGCAGCGGTGTCTGCACCTCGCCGGGCCCCTCCTGCGGGTCGTAGCGCAGCCCTTCCGGCAGATACGGAACGGGCAACCGGTCCGCCCCCGCGGCCCCCGACGCCGGGTAGCCGCCACCGAGCACCGTCACCACTCCCACACCGGGCCGCCGCACCACGGGCTGCGCGAACAGCGCCGCCGGGCGGGCCGCGAACGACGTGTAGTTGTCGAACAGCCGCGGTGCGTAGAGCCCCGACCCGGCCGCGATCTCGGTCACCGCCGGCTCCGCCGCCGTGTGCTGCACACTGCCGGTGCCGCCGCCGTTCACGAACTCCAGATCCGGTGCCACCGCCCGCACGGCCCGGACCACCTCCGCCCGCCGGGCCGCCAGCTCCTTGCGGGCCGTCGCCTGCATCAGCCGGATGGCCCTGGAACGCAGCGGCCGGCCGGTGACCGAATCCCCGACCCCGGCGATATGCCCTTCGTAGGCCATCAGGCCGACCAGCCGGAAACCGGGCCTGCGGGCCACCGAGCGGGCCAGCTCCGCGAGCTGGGCGGGGGAGCGCAGCGGCGAACGCAGCGCCCCGATCCTGACCCGGCCGCCGAGCAGCCGCAGCGACGTGTCCAGCTCCAGACAGACCCGGATCTCCTCCTGGCCACCGGCCCGAGCGGCGTCGATCAGCTCCAGCTGCGCATGGTCGTCCACCATCACCGTGACCGCGGCGGCCAGCTTCGGGTCCCCGGCCAGCTCGGCGAAGGCGGACCGGTCGGCCGACGGATAGGCCAGCAGTACGTCGTCGAAACCGGCTCGGGCCAGCCAGAGCGACTCGGCGAGCGTGAACGACATCACCCCGGCGAACCCCGGCCGCGCGAGCACCCGCTCCAGCAGCGTCCGGCAACGCACCGACTTGCTCGCGACCCGGATCGGCTTCCCCGCCGCCCGGCGGACCAGGTCGTCGGCGTTGGCATCGAAGGCATCCAGATCGACCACGGCGATCGGGGCGTCGAGATGTGCGGTGGCCCGGTCGTAACGGGTCCGGTCAGCGGCACGCGCAGTCATGGCGGCAGCTTGCCAGACGCCTCTACCACTGGGTAGGGGGACGATCGGGGCAGATCTCCCCGGGGCGCGACGCCCGACTCCCGCCGGGCCCGTCGCAGCCCGTAGAGTAACGGGACGCGGTGACCAACAGGCCTGCCTGTGAAGGTGATCCGGGAGCGGTACGGAACGTGGACCAGGGGGGCGGATGAGTACCGAGGCGCAGCGCGCTCCCGTGCCGCCCCGACCGACGGCGCCACCACGCCCCGCCGCACCACCGGACGCCCACGGGAGACCGGGGCGTACGACCGGGGCGACGCCCCCGACCCAGGACCCGCAGCCGACGGCTCCGGCCCGCCATGGAACGGGCCCGGCCGACCAGGCTCCGGGTGCGCCGGCGTTCGGCGCGCCCGCACCCGCCGTTCCCGCGCAGGACGCGCCGACGCGCGAACCGCATGCCCCCGCCGCAGCTCCGAGATCCCCGCACCCGCCTGAGCCGGAACGGGTGGAGACGGCCACTCGGCTCCGCGTCGTGCCCGCTGCCGCTGCAGCCCCGGCCCCCACCGGCCCGCCCCGCCCCGGCGCGACGCCGCCCCCGCCGACCCGACGGCGACCCGTGGGAGCAGTGGATCTCACCCCGCGTCCCGGCGCGACCCCGCCGCATCCCGGCGGCTACTTCCCGCCCGCGCAGCCGCACTCCCACGCCCTGCCGTACCCCAGGCCCGAGACGCCCGCCGAGACCACCACCCGGCTGCGTCCCGTCCGTACCCGCCGCCCCGCACGGACCGCCGCCGCGGCGGCCTGTGTGGTGCTCGGGCTCGGACTGATCGGCGGAGCGGTCACCGGCAGCTGGCTCACCAGTGACTCCTCGGCCGACGCCGGTGCGCGCAATCCCTATGCCACCGGACGCACCGTCTGGCACAACGTCCCCGTGGACACCCTGTTCCCCCGCACCCTCAAGGGGGACGGCGCGGGGCCCGGCGGCGCGGACCGGGTCTGGACCCGGATCGCCGTCGCCCCGGACAGTGGCTGCACGACCGCCCTGGACCCGCTGCTGCTCAAGACGATCCGCCCGGTCGGCTGCGGTCGGCTGCTGCGCGCCACCTACGTGGACGCCACCTCCAGCAGCGTCACCACGGTCGGCATGATCTTCACCGAGGGCTCCACCGACGCCATGAGAGCGCTGAGCACCAGATTCTCCGATCAGCACCTCGACGCACGCACCGATCTGATGCCGCGTACGTACGCGGTCAAGGGCACGGTCGCCGCCGGCTTCGGCGACCGGCAGCGCGCCAGCTGGACCGTCCATGTGCTGACCGAGGTGCCGGTCGTCGTGTTCGCCGTCTCCGGGTTCGCGGACGGACGTGAGGTCGGCGATCCGCAGCCGGTCGCGAAGGCGATCGCCGCGGACGCGACCACGGCCGCCGCCCAGGCCGGCCTCGGCCATGAGGCCAAGGGCATCGCCGACCGGATCGAGCGCGGGCTGCGCCGGACCGTCACCGACCTCTCGGAGCAGCCCCGATGAACAGCCGCCGCCACCGCCGCGCCCTCGGCGCGCTCTGCGCCGCCACCGCGTTCACCCTGCTCCCCGCCGTCCCCGCCCGCGCGGACACCATCCGGCCGCAGCAGTGGGGGCTGCAGGCGCTCCACACCGACCGGGCCTGGCAGACCACCAAGGGCAGGGGCATCACCGTCGCCGTCGTCGACACCGGGGTCGACGACAGCCTTCCCGACCTGGCGGGCCAGGTGCTGCCCGGCAAGGACCTGATCGGCTTCGGCGCCGGGCGCGGCGACCGTTCCTGGGCCCGGCACGGCACCGCGATGGCCGGAATCATCGCGGGCCGCGGCCATGGTGTCGGCCGCGCCGACGGAGTGCTCGGCATCGCACCCGAGGCGAAGATCCTCCCGGTCCGGGTGATCCTCGAAGCCTCCGACCCGTCCCGCGACAAGGCCCGCGAGTCCCGCGGTACGGCCCTGGCCGACGGCATCCGCTGGGCCGCCGACCACGGCGCCGACGTCATCAACCTCTCCCTGGGCGACGACAGCGCGTCCGCGCACCCCGAGGGCGGCGAGGACGCCGCCATCCAGTACGCGCTGAAGAAGGGTGCCGTCGTCGTCGCGTCGGCGGGCAACGGGGGCGAGAAGGGTGACCACATCTCGTACCCCGCCGCCTACCCCGGTGTGATCGCGGTCGCCGCCGTCGACCGGTACGGCACCCACGCGGCCTTCTCCACCCGTCACTGGTACGCCACCGTCAGCGCTCCCGGCGTCGACATCGTCGTCCCGGCCCCCGACCGTCACTACTACATCGAGTGGGGCACATCGGCCGCCTCCGCGTTCGTCTCCGGAGCGGTCGCGCTGGTCCGGGCCGCACATCCGGGACTCACGCCCGCCCAGGTGAAGAAGCTCCTGACGGACACCGCCCGCAGTTCCCCGGAGGGCGGCCGCGACGACTCCCGGGGCTACGGCATCGTCGACCCGGCCGCCGCGATCAAGGCGGGCGGCGAGCTGCGCAAGGCCGGTCTGCGGGCAGAGGCGGAGTCGGCCGGGTCCGCCGACTCCGCGAAGGCCGGCTACCGCAAGCGGTACTTCGGTCCCGGTCCCACCGCACAGCACCGTGACGGCGGACCCGCAGGCTGGCTCGCCCCGGCCGCGGGCGGCCTGGGAGCCGTACTGCTGGCGCTGGCCGTGCTGCTGTGGCGCGACAGAAGAACCCCCGCACGCCGCTGAGGCCGTGGCGGCGACCCGGTGATCTCGTCCGGCCGCGAAGCCCGTACGCCCTCAGCGCGCCCCGTCGAGGACCCCGACGGCGGCCTTCGCGACCGACTCCACCCGCTCGATCCCCGTCGCCATCGTCTGCTGCCCGGCGGAGAGCACCGCCACCAGGTACGTGTGCCCGTTGCTCTTCACCTGCCCGATGCTGTTGATGTCCCAGAGGCCGGTGGCGCTCCGCGGCATCCACCCGTTCTTCAGCGCCCAGTCGCTGCCCGCCGCGGACACCCCCCAGTGCTGATCCGCCGCCACGTTCCGCATCAGCCCCTGCAGATAGGCACGGGAGTCCTCGGTCAGCTTCGAGTCCGTACCGAACACCGTCTTCAGCAGCACCAGCTGATCCGCCGCCGTGGTCCGGGTCAGTCCCCACGCGGCCGCGGCGGTCGTGCCGGCCAGGCCGAACCGGGTGTTGGCCGCGTCGAGCCCGGCAGCGCCGCCGACCGTCCGCAGCAGCGCGGTGGCGGCGTCGTTGTCGCTGTTCTCGATCATGGTGACGGAACGGCTGCGTTCGTACGCGGTGAGCTCCCGTCCCTGGTCCTGGGCCCGGAGCAGCAGCGCCGCGAGGATGTCGACCTTGACGATGCTCGCGGTGGCGTAGGTCCCGGTCCCGTACACCGCACCGGCCCCGACCGCGGCGTCCAGCACCGCGACCGACACGCTCGAGTCACCGGCCAGCGGCGCCACCGCGGCGGCCAGCTCCGCGTCCAGATCCACCTCGGGCTCCTCGCTCGTCACCACCGGAGCCGGCGGGCCCGGAGCCGGCGGGTCCGCGGCCGACGACACGGAGGCGACGGGGCCGGGTCCCGGTTCCGGCCACCGGCCCACCAGATACATGCCGCCGGCGACGGATCCGGCCAGCAGGAACGCGGTGGTCATGGACGCGGACAGTACGGACGTACGCATCTTCGTACTTGTCTTCGGTATCGGCAGGGTCATGGAACCGGACGCTAGGAAGGGCACCTGGCAACGGGCTGTGGTCCACCTGAGGGCTTCGTGAGAAACCGCACCGACTACGCTCACCCCGTGGCGCAGAAGAACATTCCGGACTCCGGTTACTCCGACGACGATGGCACGGCCGACCCCGCACTGACCGCGGCACTCGCCGCCTGGGCCGAGGACCGTACGGCCATCGGCCCAGTCCTCGAAGCGCTCAAGGGCGCCCGCCTCCTGGTCCCCGTCGTCGCCGTCCTCGGGGAAGTGGAGGAGGACGAGACCGGGCTGCGCCGGGAGAAGACCAGTGACATGGCCGTGCCCACGCTCCAGGCCGGGGACCGTCGCGCGCTGCCGGCCTTCACCTCGACCGCCTCGCTGGCGCTCTGGGACCCGCAGGCCCGCCCCGTCGCCGTACCCCTGCACCAGGCGCTGCAGGCCGCCGCGCACGAGAAGGCGGACACGGTGGTGCTCGATCTCGCAGGTCCCGTCGCGTTCGAGCTGACCGGCTCCGCGCTGCTCGCGCTCGCCGAGGGCCGCACCAGCGCCGACCCGCTGGACGACCCGGCGGTCACCTCCGCGGTACGCGAGGCGGTCGCCGCCGAGCCCGCGGTGATCCGCGCCCATCTCGTCCCGGGCCGGGCCGGCGGCACACTCGCCCTGGTCCTGGCGCCCGACGCGGCCCCTGCCGAAGCGGCCCACCGGGTCGCGGAGGCCCTGGCCGCCGACGAGGTGCTGCGCGCCCGGCTGGTGCGGGGTCTGGACCTGGCGCTGCTTCCGGCCGACGCGATCACGCCCGGTGAGCCCCTCTTCGCACGCTGATCACCCGACCGGCCCGCGAACGACCGTGAGCCCCCTGCCCGGACGGGCAGGGGGCTCACGGTCGTCGGAGGAAGGAAAGAGGCGGGGCGGGCTCAGCCGAAGACGGGGCCGGTGTACTTCTCACCGGGGCCCTGGCCCGGCTCGTCCGGAACGAGCGACGCCTCGCGGAACGCCAGCTGCAGCGACTTCAGACCGTCCCGCAGCGGCGCCGCGTGGAACGAGCTGATCTCGGTGGTGCTCGCGTCCAGCAGGCCGGCCAGCGCGTGGACCAGCTTGCGGGCCTCGTCGAGGTCCTTGTGCTTGTCGCCGTCCTCGGTCAGACCGAGCTTCACGGCGGCGGCGCTCATCAGATTGACGGCGACCGTCACGATCACCTCGACCGCGGGGACCTCCGCGATGTCGCGGGCCATGTCGTCGAAGCCGGGGGTTTCACTGCTGGGGGTCGCGTCACTCATGAGCCATACGATAGGCCCACGCCTGCCGGTCCCCGTCCGCGGGAGCTGCGCACGCGGTGCACGGGTCGCACCACCCCGGGGGAGCTGCTAACCTTGTGTAACGACCGGCTGGGCATCTATGTGTCCGGCCCACAAGTGGAGGCTCCGATCTCCCACCTGACCATCCTCCGGGACGGCAGGTCACCGGTCAGGTGGCGCCCATCGTTCCGTACGGACGATGGAGCCGCCCGATGCGCCCCGCGGTTGACCGCGGCGGTGTTCCGGTTTTCCAGGAGCCCCGCCTGTGTCCCGTCCGGGGCATTTTTGATGTGCTGGTGCGGTTGGTCTCAGGAAAACAGACGTTACGTGGCTGTCCGCCAGGCGGCCGCGTGGTGCTACCGAGGAGGATCCATCAGCGCCGAGCCCCGCATCAACGACCGGATTCGCGTTCCCGAGGTGCGACTTGTCGGTCCCAGCGGCGAGCAGGTCGGGATTGTTCCGCTTGCCAAGGCCCTGGAACTCGCACAGGAGTACGACCTCGACCTGGTCGAGGTGGCGGCGACCGCCCGTCCGCCCGTGTGCAAGCTCATGGACTACGGGAAGTTCAAGTACGAGTCGGCCATGAAGGCCCGTGAGGCGCGCAAGAACCAGGCGCACACGGTCATCAAGGAGATGAAGCTCCGGCCGAAGATCGACCCGCACGACTACGACACCAAGAAGGGTCACGTCGTTCGGTTCCTCAAGCAGGGCGACAAGGTCAAGATCACGATCATGTTCCGTGGTCGTGAGCAGTCCCGTCCTGAGCTGGGCTTCCGACTGCTTCAGCGTCTCGCTTCGGACGTCGAGGAACTCGGCTTCATCGAGTCGAATCCGAAGCAGGACGGCCGGAACATGATCATGGTTCTGGGCCCGCACAAGAAGAAGACCGAAGCCATGGCCGAGGCCCGTGAGGCCCAGGCCGCCCGCAAGGCGGAGCGTCAGGGCTACACGCCCGACGCCGAGGCTGCGGAAGAGGCTGCCGAGGCTCCGGCCGAAGCGCAGCCTGAGGCTTCGGCCGATACACCTTCCGAGGCGTGACCTCAGGGGGCGCCATCCAGGCGGCCCCGGGTCCCCCCGGAATTCCCACCAAGATCTGACGCCCCTGCTGTCCGGTGCCCGCACCGCGAGGGGCGCCACTGACGAGGAGAGAACGGCGCGATGCCGAAGAACAAGACGCACAGCGGTGCCAGCAAGCGCTTCAAGATCACCGGCTCCGGCAAGGTGCTCCGTGAGAAGGCCGGCAAGCGCCACCTGCTCGAGCACAAGTCGTCCAAGAAGACCCGCTCGCTGACCGGCACGGTCGTCGTGGCTCCGGCCGACGCCAAGAAGATCAAGAAGCTTCTCGGCAAGTGAGGCCGGGCCCCTGGTGAATCCGGGGGCACGACCTCTGTCACACCGGGACCAATTCGTTTCCGGGCTGGGTGAGTCGATACCGTGAACACCAGCCCCGCTACAAGGAGTTAACAAGTGGCACGCGTCAAGCGGGCAGTCAACGCCCACAAGAAGCGCCGGGCAATCCTCGAGGCCGCCAGCGGTTACCGCGGTCAGCGCTCGCGCCTGTACCGCAAGGCCAAGGAGCAGGTCACCCACTCCCTGGTCTACAACTACAACGACCGCAAGAAGCGCAAGGGCGACTTCCGTCAGCTGTGGATCCAGCGCATCAACGCCGCTGCCCGCCAGAACGGCATGACGTACAACCGCCTCATCCAGGGTCTGAAGGCCGCCAACATCGAGGTGGACCGCAAGATCCTGGCCGAGCTCGCGGTCAACGACGCCAACGCGTTCGCCGCCCTCGTCGAGGTTGCCCAGAAGGCCCTCCCGAGCGATGTCAACGCCCCGAAGGCCGCCTGATCCAGGGCACACTTCTTGGTTTTGAGCCGGACCCGCAGGCGCTCGTCGTCTGCGGGTCCGGTGCGTTGCACGACGTGTTCCGCACCGCCGCCCGATCCGTACCTCCGCACGCAGAGAGGCCCGCCGCCGACCATGGGCACCCCCGAACTGATCTCCCCGCGATCGCCGCGTGTCGCCGCCGCCCGGCGCCTTGCCAGGCGCAACTTCCGCGGCAAGGAGCGACGGTTCATCGCCGAGGGGCCGCAGGCCGTGCGCGAGGCCGCCGAGCACCGCGGCAGCGACGGTGAGCCGACGCTGATGGAGCTCTTCGCCACCGTCGAGGCGGCCGAGCGGTACGCCGGCATCGTCGACGCCGCCCACGCGGCCGGCGCCCGGGTGCACCTCGCCGACGGCGACACGCTCGCCGAGATGTCGCAGACCGTCACGCCGCAGGGCCTGATCGGTGTCTGCCGCTTCCTCGACTCGCCGTTCGAGTCCATCCTCGCCGCGAAGCCCGCCCTGGTCGCCGTCCTCGCCCATGTACGAGACCCCGGGAACGCCGGTACGGTGCTGCGCTGCGCCGACGCCGCGGGCGCCGACGCCGTCGTGCTCACGGACGCCTCCGTGGACCTGTACAACCCCAAGTCCGTGCGTGCGTCCGTCGGTTCGCTCTTCCATCTGCCGGTCGCCGTGGGTGTACCGGTCGAGCAGGCGGTGCAGGGGCTGCGGGACGCGGGCGTACGGATCCTCGCCGCCGACGGCGCGGGCGACGACGACCTCGACGACGAGCTCGACGCGGGCACCATGGGCGGGCCGACCGCCTGGGTCTTCGGCAACGAGGCCTGGGGCCTGCCGGAGGAGACCCGGGCCCTTGCCGACGCCGTCGTACGGGTACCGATCCACGGCAAGGCGGAGAGCCTCAACCTGGCCACCGCCGCGGCCGTCTGTCTGTACGCCTCGGCACGCGCCCAGCGTCCCCGCCGCACCACCGGCTGACCGCGTCCCGCGGCCCCGGCCCGTACCCGGCCGCCCGGCGCATCGCAGCGGTGCGCTGCCACAGGGTGTCGCTCTGTCACCGACGACTAGTAGGGTGACGGACTCGGGGCCCACTGCACCGGTTCGAGAGGTGGGGTACGGCAATATGGCAGTCGGCATGAGCAGGCCACGCGAGTCGCACATCGACCGCGCGGACGCGGCCGTCATCACGCTCGCGGACGGAGCCATCGACCCCGACGACCTCCCCGACGGTCTCGTCATCGCCGACGAGACGGGCCGGGTCATCTGCTTCAACTCCGCCGCCGCCCGGATCACCGCCGTCCCCCGGGCCGCCGCTCTCGGCCGCCCGCTGGAACACGCACTGCCGCTGGAGGACCTGAAGGGCCGCCGTTGGTGGGCGCTGACCGACCCGTACGGTGGCCTCGCCACCCGGGTCGGACAGCCCGAGCGGAATCTGCTGCTTCCCGGCGGCCGTGAGGTGCTGGTCTCCGCCCGGTACGTGCGCGAGTGCCCCACCGGGCCGGTACGCCGGCTGGTGATCAGCCTGCGCGGCACCGAGGCCCGCCGCCGCACCGAGCGCAGCCACGCCGAGCTGATCGCGACCGTCGCCCACGAGCTGCGCTCCCCGCTGACCTCGGTCAAGGGCTTCACCGCGACCCTGCTCGCCAAATGGGAGCGGTTCACGGACGACCAGAAGCGGCTGATGCTGGAGACCGTCGACGCCGACGCCAACCGCGTCACCCGGCTCATCGCCGAACTGCTCGACATCTCCCGGATCGACTCGGGGCGCCTGGAGCTGCGCCGCCAGCCGGTCGACCTCTCGGCCGCCGTCGAACGGCACGTCCAGGCCCTCACCGCGACCGGACTGGCCCCCGAGCGGTTCCTCGTCCGCACCCGGCAGCCGCTGCCCGCCGTCTGGGCCGACCCGGACAAGGTCGACCAGGTGCTGGGGAACCTGCTGGAAAACGCGGTGCGCCACGGCGAGGGAACCGTCACCATCGAGGTCGCACCCGCACCCGCGACCAGCGACGAGAAGGGAACGTCCGTCACCGTGAGCGACGAAGGCCCTGGCATCCCCGAGGAGTCGATGGGCCGTGTCTTCACCCGCTTCTGGCGCGGGAGCAAGCGTGGCGGGACGGGCCTGGGCCTCTACATCGTCAAGGGCATCGTGGGGGCGCACGGCGGCACGATCACGGTCGGCCGCGGGCCCGGCGGCGGTGCCGAGTTCCGATTTATTCTGCCCGTGGGGGCGCCGGCCTACCTGAAATAGGCGAGCTTGCGTAGCAATCAGGCAGGGTGGCGGTGGGCGACGGGAGGGCCTGAGCAGCCCGCGGGCTTCTTCGACCCCTCGCGGCCCTTTAGACTCGACTTTTGGCACCTTTGTGTCCTCCAGTCGTCGAGCGGGGCCACGGGGGTCCGGGGGTATCCCCCGGTAAGAGCAGTATCAGCCAATCGGAAGCACGGGAAGAGATGTCGGCACCGAACAAGTCGTACGACCCAGTCGAGGTCGAGGCACTGAAACCGGAAGAGATCGAGCGCATGCGGGACGAGGCGTTCGCCGCCTTCGCCGCCGCGGGCGACCTCGACGCGCTCGCCCAGGCGAAGACCGCGCACACCGGCGGTACCTCGCCCCTGTCGCTCGCCAACCGGGAGATCGGCGCCCTGCCGCCGCAGGCCAAGGCCGAGGCGGGCAAGCGCGTGGGCCAGGCCCGCGGCGCCGTGAGCAAGGCCCTCGCCGCCCGTCAGGCGGAGCTGGAGGCCGAGCGGGACGCCCGTGTGCTGGTCGAGGAGGCGGTGGACGTCACGCTGCCGTACGACCGCACTCCGGCCGGCGCCCGCCACCCGCTGACGACCATCATGGAGCGCGTCGCTGACGTCTTCGTGGCCATGGGCTACGAGGTCGCCGAGGGCCCCGAGGTCGAGGCGGAGTGGTTCAACTTCGACGCCCTGAACTTCGTGCCCGACCACCCGGCCCGGCAGATGCAGGACACCTTCTTCGTCCAGGGCACCACGCCCGACGGGAAGCCGACCACGGGCGACGAGTCCGGCGTCGTGCTGCGCACGCACACCTCGCCGGTCCAGGCCCGCACCCTGCTCGACCGCGAGCCGCCCGTCTACGTCGTCTGCCCGGGCCGGGTCTACCGGACCGACGAGCTCGACGCGACACACACCCCGGTCTTCCACCAGATCGAGCTGCTCGCCGTCGACGAGGGCCTCACCATGGCCGACCTCAAGGGCACCCTCGACCACATGGTCCAGGCGCTCTTCGGCCCGGACATGAAGACCCGGCTGCGGCCGAACTTCTTCCCGTTCACCGAGCCGTCCGCCGAGATGGACATGGTCTGCTACGTCTGCCGCGGCGAGTCCGTCGGCAACCCGGACCGCCCCTGCCGCACCTGCGGCAGCGAGGGCTGGATCGAGCTCGGCGGCTGCGGCATGGTCAACCCCAAGGTGCTCATCGCCTGCGGTGTCGACCCCCAGAAGTACAGCGGGTTCGCCTTCGGGTTCGGCATCGAGCGGATGCTGATGTTCCGCCACAACGTAGAAGACATGCGAGACATGGTCGAGGGTGACGTCCGGTTCACCCGGCCGTTCGGGATGGAGATCTGATGCGCGTCCCGCTTTCCTGGCTGCGGGAGTACGTCGACCTGCCGGCGACGGAGACCGGCCGTGACGTACAGGCCAAGCTCGTGGCCGTCGGTCTCGAGGTGGAGACCGTCGAGCAGATCGGCGCCGGTCTCAAGGGCCCCCTGGTCGTCGGACAGGTACTGACCATCGAGGAGCTGGAGGGGTTCAAGAAGCCCATCCGCTTCTGCACCGTCGACGTCGGCTCCGCCAACGGCACCGGTGAGCCGCAGGAGATCGTCTGCGGAGCCCGTAACTTTGCTGTCGGCGACAAGGTCGTCGTGGTCCTCCCGGGCGCCGTGCTGCCCGGCGACTTCGCGATCGCCGCACGCAAGACGTACGGCAGGACCTCGCACGGCATGATCTGCTCCACCGACGAGCTCGGCATGGGCGACGACGGTACGCACGGCATCATCGTGCTGCCGCCGGAGCACGAGGTCGGCACCGACGCGATCGAGCTGCTCGAGCTCGTCGACGAGGTCCTCGACATCGCCGTCACGCCCGACCGCGGCTACTGCCTCTCCATGCGTGGCGTGGCCCGCGAGACCGCCATCGCGTACGGGCTGCCGCTGCGCGACCCGGCGCTCCTGGACGTTCCCGCGCCGAACGCGTTCGGTTACCCGGTGAAGATCGCCGACCCGATCGGCTGCGACAGGTTCACCGCGCGCACCGTGGTCGGCCTGGAGCCCGAGGCGCGTTCCCCGATCTGGCTGCAGCGCAGGCTGCAGAAGGCCGGGATGCGCCCGATCTCGCTCGCCGTCGACATCACCAACTACGTGATGCTGGAGCTCGGCCAGCCGCTGCACGCCTACGACCGCACCTGCGTCGAAGGACCGATCGGGGTGCGCCGCGCCCAGCAGGGCGAGAAGCTCACCACGCTCGACGGGGCGGTCCGCGTCCTCGACGCCGAGGACCTGGTCATCACCGACGACCGCGGCCCGATCGGCCTCGCGGGCGTCATGGGCGGCGCCAACACGGAGATCGCCGACGTCAGGAACGGTGAGAACACCACCGAGATCGTCATCGAGGCCGCCCACTTCGACGCGATCTCGATCGCCCGGACCGCGCGTCGCCACAAGCTGGCCTCCGAGGCGTCCAAGCGCTTCGAGCGCGGCGTCGACCCGCAGGCCGCGGCCGCTGCCGCGCAGCGCACCGTCGACCTGCTGGTGCTGCTCGCCGGCGGCACCGCCGAGGCCGGTGTCACCGAGGTCACCGCCCCGTCGGCGCCCCGCACCATCGCGATGCCCGCGGACCATCCCGACCGGGTGGCCGGTGTCGGATACGGCCGCGAGACCGTCGTACGCCGCCTCCAGCAGGTCGGCTGCGACGTCTACGGGCAGGACGAGCTCCTCGTCACCGTGCCGTCCTGGCGGCCCGACCTGAGCGAGCCGAACGACCTCGCCGAAGAGGTCATCCGGCTCGAGGGGTACGAGAACCTTCCGTCCACCCTGCCGACGCCGCCGTCCGGCCGCGGACTCACCGACCGCCAGCGGCTGCACCGCAGGTTCGGCCGGGCCCTGGCCGGAGCCGGTTATGTCGAGGCGCTGAACTACCCGTTCATCGGCGACGCCGTGCTCGACCAGCTCGGACTCGACGCCGACGACGCCCGCCGCCGTACGGTCAAGCTCGTCAACCCGCTCTCCGACGAGGAGCCGGCGCTGCGCACCACGCTGCTGCCGGGCCTGCTCGGCGCACTGCGGCGCAACGACGGCCGCGGCAGTCACGACCTCGCGCTCTTCGAGACCGGTCTGGTGTTCAGGCCGACCGGCGACGAGACGCAGACCGAGCGGCTGACCGTCGACCGCCGTCCCACCGACGACGAGATCGCCGGCCTGAATGCCGCACTGCCGCGTCAGCCGCGCCGCGCCGCGGTCGTCCTCGCGGGGGCGCGTGAGCAGGCCAGCTGGTGGGGCAAGGGACGCCCGGCCGACTGGGCGGACTCCATCGAGGCCGCCCGCACGATCGCCCGTGAGGCCGGCGTCGAGCTGATCGTCCGCGGCGACCAGCACGCGCCGTGGCACCCCGGCCGCTGCGCCGCGCTGTTCGTGACGCTCGGCGGCGAGGAGACGCTCGTCGGACACGCCGGAGAGCTGCACCCGCGTGTCATCAAGGAGCTCCACCTGCCCGAGCGGACCTGCGCCATGGAGATCGAGCTCGACCTCCTGGAGCAGGCCGTCGACGGTGCGCTCCAGGCGCCGCGGATCTCCACCTTCCCGGTGGCGACCCAGGACGTCGCGCTGATCGTCGCGCAGGACGTGCCCGCCACCACGGTGGAGGAGGCACTGCGTGCCGGCGCCGGTCAACTTCTCGAATCGCTGCGGTTGTTCGACGTCTTCACCGGCGAGCAGATCGGCGAGGGCAAGAAGTCGCTGGCGTACGCGCTGCGGTTCCGGGCCCCGGACCGCACGCTGACCGTCGACGAGGCCACGGCCGCCCGCGACGCGGCGGTCGCGCTGGCTGCCGAGCGGACCGGTGCGGTGCTGCGCGGAGCGTAGTAGGCCCACGGCGACCGTCCGGAGGGTGCGCGTGCCCTCCGGACGCGATCTCGCCCATGGCCTTGGCGGCATGGGAGGGAACCCGCGACGGGCCCGGAGGCAGTGGTGAGGAGGGGGCGTATC
Source organism: Streptomyces sp. NPDC005262 (assembly GCF_042872425.1). Classification (NCBI taxonomy): domain Bacteria; kingdom Bacillati; phylum Actinomycetota; class Actinomycetes; order Kitasatosporales; family Streptomycetaceae; genus Streptomyces; species Streptomyces sp. NPDC005262. Next base: position 227,649 of record NZ_JBIAKK010000004.1, on the reverse strand, counting down.
CGGTGGACGGATACGCCCCCTCCTCCTGTGCTCGCCGAACGGCGGGGGACCGCACGCGGGCCCCGTCCCGGCCCGGGGGAACCCGGTTCCGGTACGGCCCCGCAGCCACCCTCCGATCAGTGGGCAGTGGGTCGTGCGATCCGGCGCCGCCCGCGCTGCCACGGAGTGTCGGGCAGGTCGGCAGGGCGAACGGCGCGGGTGCGGGTCGTCGACTGTACGAGGGGGAGCAGACGACCCGGCCGCCTCTTGCGAGGCGACTGATTCAACCGATCGGCGCCCGGGCGCAACAGAGTGCGCAGCGGGACGGTTCGGGCATTCCGTTCACACCCCGTGTGAAACGTGCTCCACTGGGGCGACACGCCTCAAGGCGTGTCCGGCGGAGGAGGGGCAATGGAGCCCAATATTCTGCTCGAGGCCCTGATCGACGAGGCGGGCGTCTCCCGGGCGGGCCTCGCCGCGCACGTCAATCGGGCCGGGCGTGCCCGGGGGCTGTCCCTGCGGTACGAGCACACCGCCGTGGCACGCTGGTTGAAGGGCCAGCGTCCGCGCGGCCAGGTGCCCGACCTGATCTGTGAGGTGCTCGGCGACCGGCTGCACCGGCCGGTTTCACTCGACGACGTCGGGATGGCGTGCGCCGGCGGCAGTGCACCCGTTCCGGCCTCCACGCTCACCGGGTTCGTCGAGCGGGCCACCGCGCTGTGGCGCTCCGACGAACAGCAGCGCCCGCACGTCCTCGCCTCGGCGGCCGTCACCGGTACGACGGCGGTGATGCCGGTCTGGGAGTGGGAGAACCCGCCGGAGGACGCCGATGTCTCCCGTGCCGGTACGACCCGTGTCTCCCCGGCCGACATAGCGATGCTGCGTGCGGCCCGTTCCCACTACGAACTGATGTACCGCAGGGCAGGCGGCATCGCGACCCGTTCCCGCATCGTCGGTTTCCTCAACGCCGAGACCGCCCCGCTGCTGCGCGGCGGCTACAGCGATGCGCTGGGCCGCCAGTTGCACCGGGCGACCGGTGGGCTGGTGGCCGTCGCGGGCATCTGCGCCTACGACTCCGACGCGCACGGTCTTGCCCAGCGCTACTTCCACCAGGCGCTGCGGCTGGCCAAGGCGAGCGCGGACCGGGGGCTCGGCGGGTATGTGATCGCCCTGCTCGTCAACCAGTCGCTGTTCCTGGCGGAGTACCGGCAGTCCGTCGCGTTCGCGGAGGCGGCGCTGCGGGCCGCGGGCGGGGACATCACACCCGCGCTGGCCGCCGATCTGTACGCGATGCAGGCCAAGGCGTACGCCCATCTCGGCGACGGCCGGAGCGCCCTGGAGTGCATCCGGCGCGCCGAGTCGGAGGCCGGACGGATCCGTCCCGGGCGCGAGCCCGACGAGACGGGGTACGTCGAGCCGGGCCTGGTCAATGTGCAGGTGGCCGAGGCGCTGCTCCGCCTCGGTGATCTGTCGGGGGCGCGGGAGCACGCCGCAGCGGCGGTACGGACGCCGGCGCACGACCGGGGCCGCGTGCACAGGCTGGCCATGCTGACCCATATCGAACTGAGGCAGGGGGAGGCGGACCGGGCGGCCCGCACGGCGGCCGAGATGGCGGAACGGGTCCGGGGGGTGGAGTCGCAGCGGTTGCGGGACCGGCTGCGGGCGGTGCGCGAGGATCTGATCGCGAGCGGCTGCGCCGACGCGGATCGGGCCGCCGAACTCATCGAAGGAGCGCTGCGCGTACCGATCTGAACGTTCCCCTCCGGCGCTGCTCCTGCTGCGATGTAGCCACCAACACGTCGGAAGGTGGCAGAACCGTGCAGTGGACGAATCTGAACGAACAAACCGTGTATGAAAACCGCTGGTTCCGGGTCAATCTGGCGGACGTCGCACTCCCCGACGGCCGACACCTCGACCACTACCTCGTGCGGCTGCGCCCTGTCGCCGCGGCAACCGTCGTCAACGAGGCCAATGAGGTACTCCTGCTGTGGCGGCACCGGTTCATCACCGACAGCTGGGGGTGGGAACTGGCCGCGGGCGTCGTCGAGGACGGCGAGGACATCGCCGCCGCGGCCGCCCGGGAGATGGAGGAGGAGACCGGCTGGCGCCCCGGCCCGCTGCGCCCGCTGCTGACCGTGGAGCCGTCGAACGGCCTCACCGACGCCCGGCACCACCTCTACTGGGCTCAGGAGGCCAGCTGGACCGGGCACCCGCAGGACGACTTCGAGTCGTCGCGACGCGAGTGGATACCGCTCAAGCTGGTGCCCGACATGATCGCCCGGGGCGAGGTCCCGGCCGCCAACATGGTGGCCGGGCTGATGATGCTCCATCACTTACGGCTGGGGTGAGCCCGGACCCCCGCCGGGACGGCACCAGGGCTCCGTGACAGCCACGCACGCGGGGCCGGCCGGGGCGTCCCCGGCCGGCCCCGTGCGGCCCCGATCAGCGGTCAGGAGTACGGGTAGAAGCCCGAGCCCGTCTTGCGGCCGAGCCGGCCCGCGTCCACCATCCGCTGGAGCAGCGGGGGAGCGGCGTACAGCGGCTCCTTGAACTCGGCGTACATCGAGTCGGCGACCGAGGCCACGGTGTCCAGACCGATCAGGTCGGAGAGCTTCAGCGGGCCCATCGGGTGGGCGCAGCCGAGCTCCATGCCGTTGTCGATGTCCTCGCGACTGGCGATCCCCGACTCGAACATCCGGATCGCGGAGAGCAGATACGGGATCAGCAGCGCGTTGACGACGAAGCCGGAGCGGTCCTGGGCGCGGATCGGGTGCTTGTCGAGCACGTCCTGCACCAGGGCCTCGGCGCGGGTGACCGTCTCGTCGGACGTGGTCAGCGCGGGGATCAGCTCGACGAGCTTCTGCACCGGGGCCGGGTTGAAGAAGTGGATGCCGATGACCTGGTCCGGGCGGGAGGTCGCTACGGCCAGCTTCACCAGCGGGATGGACGAGGTGTTGGAGGCCAGGATCGCGTCCCGCCGGGTCACCACCTGGTCGAGCACCTGGAAGATCTCGGTCTTGACCTGCTCGTTCTCCACGACGGCCTCGATGACGAGATCGCGGTCCGCGAACTCGCCGAGGTCGGTGGTGAAGCTGAGGCGACCGAGTGTCTCGTCGCGCTCCTCCTCCGTGATCTTGCCGCGTTCGGCGGCCTTGGAGAGGGAGTTGTGGAGCCGGGTGCGACCGATCTCCAGCGCCTCGCCGGTGGTCTCGGCCACCTTGACCTCGAGGCCGCTGCGGGCGCACACCTCCGCGATGCCTGCGCCCATCTGGCCACAGCCCACCACTCCGACGCGTGCAATGTCGGCCATAGAGTCCGTCACCTCGTGCCTTTCGCTGATCTCCGTTCGGCGGACACCCGTCTGATTCCGGGCCCTGCCTCGACCCCCCGACGTTACTCCGCGACCTATGGACCATGACGGGCCGGGGCGGGCATGCTCAGCGTTACGCCCGATAACAGGGTGATGAATGAGGACACAGAGACGGCAGGTGGCAACGGAATGCGGCAAATCGCCCGAAGGGGCTTTGTGGCGGGTGCGGCCGGAGTGGTCGCGGGGGTAGTTGCAGGAACCGCGGGGGCGGGTGAGGCCGTGGCCGTACCGCAGACTGTTCCGAGGGCCCGGACAGGCGCGTCGTCCGAGCAGCAGGCCCGTTCCCACTCCGTCGCCCGGCGTGAGCTGCGCGGCATGTGGGTCGCCACCGTGGCGAACATCGACTGGCCGTCCGCGCCCGGCCTGACGGTGGCGGAGCAGCAGGCCGAGCTGATCGCCTACCTCGACGAGGCGGTCGACCGGCGGCTGAACGCCGTGATCCTCCAGGTCCGCCCGACCGCCGACGCGTTCTGGCCGTCGCCCTACGAGCCGTGGGCCCAGTACCTCACCGGGGTCCAGGGCCAGGATCCCGGCTGGGACCCGCTGGGCACGGCCGTCCGCGAGGCGCACCGGCGCGGCCTCGAACTGCACGCCTGGTTCAACCCGTACCGGGTCGCCAACCACACCGACCCGTCCCGACTGATCCCCACCCACCCCGCACGGCTGCATCCCGACTGGGTCCTGCCGTACGGCGGGAAGCTCTACTACAACCCCGGACTGCCCGAGGTCCGCCGCTTCGTCCAGGACGCCATGCTCGACGCGGTCCGCCGCTATGACATCGACGCCGTCCACTGGGACGACTACTTCTACCCGTACCCGGTAGCCGGACAGGTCTTCGACGACGACGCCACGTACGCGAAGTACGGCGCGAACTTCCCTGACAAGGCCGCCTGGCGCCGCGACAACACCGACAAGCTGGTGCGCGAGACCGCCGAGCGGATCAAGAAGATCAAGAAGAACGTCCAGTTCGGGATCAGCCCGTTCGGAGTCTGGCGCAACGCCGCGACCGACCCGCTCGGCTCGGACACCAAGGCGGGTGTGCAGACCTACGACGATCTGCACGCGGACACCCGCGGCTGGGTCAAGAAGGGCTGGATCGACTACATCTGCCCGCAGATCTACTGGAACATCGGCTTCGCCGCCGCCGACTACGCCAAGCTGCTGCCCTGGTGGGACGACGTCGTACGGGGCACCGGCGTCGATCTCTTCGTCGGAGAGGCGCTCTACAAGGCAGGCGACCCGGCCCAGCCGGCCGCCTGGCAGGACCCGGCCGAACTCTCCCGCCATCTCGACTTCGCTGCCGCCTACGACCAGGTCCGCGGCCATGTCTACTTCTCGGGCAAGGACGTCGTGACCGATCGGATCGGCACGATGGCCCAGGTGGTCGCCGACCACTACCGCCACAGGGTGCGCCCTCCTCGCTGACCCCGAGGGGCCGGAGGGAGCGCACCTCGTGTGGTGCGGTCGGGGATGGTCCGCCCGGGGGCCCTACGGGGTCTCCGGGCCCCGGTGCCGGACCACGGTGTGCTGGACGACGGCGTCGGGACCTGGTGAAACCAGGTGTTCGTGTCCGTCGTCGGAGCGGACACGGTACGGGGGAGCGCCCCCGGCACCGAGCACTTCGACGATCTCTGCGACCCTGTCGTGCTGTCCCACGGTCCTGCCGTGCGTCAGCAGCCGGTCGCCCGGGTGTGCCTCCATCGGGAGTGACCTCCTCACGGGTGGCGGTCCTTGTCGACAAGTCTATGACCGGACGCCCTTGCCCACCGGACGGGCTACCGCCTGGCCCCCGAACGCTGGGTGGCCGCGATGCAGACGAGCACGGCCACCGCCGCCACCGGCGCGGCCGCCGAGACCTCCTCGCCGAGCAGCAGGAACGACCACACCAGGGTCAGCAGCGGCTGCGCCAGCTGAAGCTGGCTGGCCCGCGGAACACCGATCTCCGCCATGCCGCGGTACCAGACGTACAGGCCGACGAAGGTCGAACCCGCCGCCACCCACACCAGGCCGATGACCCCGTGTGCGTTCAGCCGCACCGGCTCGAAGGGGAGCGCGACCGCCGCGCCCGCCACCATCAGCGGCGCCGCGAGGACCAGCGCCCAGCCGATCACCTGCCAGCCCGGCATCACCCCCGCCAGCCTGCCGCCCTCCGTGTACCCCGCCGCGCACACCAGCAGCGCGCCGAACAGATACAGATCGCCCGCGGACAGCGCGCCGCCGCTCTGCTGCACCGTGAAGGCGATGACCACGGCCGCCCCGGCCAGCGCCGCGATCCAGAACGTACGTGGCGGGCGCGTCCCGGTCCGCAGCGACGAGAGCACCGCCGTGGTCAGCGGCAGCAGCCCCACCACGACCGCCGCGTGCGATGACGTGGAGGTCTGCAGGGCCAGTGTCGTCAGCAGCGGGAAGCCGATCACCACACCGCCCGCGACGACCGCGAGCCCGCTCCAGTGGCGGCGGTCGGGTACCGGGACCCGACCCGCGAGCAGCACCCAGCCCGCGATCAGCGCGGCGAGCAGGCTGCGCAAGGTCACCAGCGACCAGGGGCCGAAGCTCTCCAGCCCCCAGACGGTGGACGGGAACGTCAGTGAGAAGGCGACCACGCCCAGTCCGGCGAGAAGAGTGCCGCTCCTGCCCGCCGACGGGGCAACCGCTATCGATGTCGATCGGGTAGCGCTATCCTGTGCTGTCATGCAAGAGCGTAGCAGCGTTGCCGGGCTGGCCAGTTCCCTCCGAGGTGAGTTGAACCGCTACTCGCCAGGTGGGAAGCTGCCGTCGAGCCGGGCCCTCGTGGAGCGCTTCCGGGTCAGCCCCGTGACCGTCTCCCGGGCCATCGCGCAGCTCGCCGCCGAGGGGCTCGTCGTCACCCGTCCCGGCTCCGGCGCCTTCCGGGCGCAGCCCCGTACCGACGCATCACCGCCCGGCGACACCTCCTGGCAGGAGATCTCCCTCAGCGGCGACGGTGGCCCCGAGGTCGTGCCCCGTACCGTCGACGCGTCCGGTGTCCTGGTCACCCTCGCCGCACCGCCGCCCGGCGTCATCGAACTGAACGGCGGCTACCTCCACCCCTCGCTCCAGCCCGAACGGGCACTCGCCGCGGCCCTCGCCCGGGCCGGCCGACGCCCCGGCGCCTGGGGCCGCCCGCCCACCGACGGCCTCACCGAACTGCGCGCCTGGTTCGCCCGCGAGATCGGGCCGTCGCTCACCGCCGCCGACGTGCTGATCACCGCGGGCGGGCAGAGCGCCCTGGCCACCGCCCTGCGCGCCCTCGCCCCGCCGGGCGCCCCCGTCCTCGTCGAATCGCCCACCTACCCGGGCATGCTGGCGGCCGCCCGCGCCACCGGACTGCGGCCGGTCCCGGTGCCGGTCGACGCCGACGGGGTGCGACCCGATCTGCTCGCCGCAGCCTTCCGGGCCACCGGCGCCCGCGTCTTGGTCTGCCAGCCGCTCTTCCAGAACCCGACGGGTGCGGTCCTCGCCCCGGACCGGCGCGGCGAGGTCGTCCGGATCGCCCGCGAAGCGGGGGCCTTCGTCGTCGAGGACGACTTCGCCCGCCGTCTCGTCCATGACGACGCGGGCCCGTTGCCGGTTCCGCTGGCCGCCGACGACCCCGACGGCGTCGTCGTGCACGTCTGCTCCCTCACCAAGATCACCTCACCCAGCCTGCGGGTGGGTGCGCTGGCCGCCCGCGGGCCGGTCCTGGAACGGCTGCGTGCCCTCCATGTCGTCGACAACTTCTTCGTCCCCCGCCCACTCCAGGAAGCCGCCCTGGAACTGGTCGGCTCCCCGGCCTGGGGTCACCATCTGCGGTCCGTACCGGTGGAGCTGAAGAAACGGCGGACCGCCATGACGGCCGCGCTGCGGCTGGAACTGCCCGGCTTCTCGCTCCCGCACATTCCCGCGGGCGGCGGCAGCCTCTGGCTGCGGCTGCCGGACGCCGCAACGAGCGCCGACGAAGCGGCGCTCGTCTCGGCCGCGCTGCTCGCGGGCGTGGCGATCGCGCCGGGCCGTCCGTACTACTGCGCCGAACCTCCGTCCGCCCAGGTGCGGCTGAGCTTCGCCGCGGTCGCCGGAACGGGCGAGATCGCCGAGGGCGTGCGGCGACTGCGCGCCGCCTGCGACAAACTCTTCGCCGCGCCCGGACCGCACCACCTATCCTCCGGACATGACTGACAGCCCCCGGCAGCGTTACGAGATCTCGTCCGATCCGGCCCGGCTGGACCCGGCCCGCATCCACCGCTGGCTCTCCACCGACGCCTACTGGGCCCTCGGCCGTACCCGCGAGAAGCAGGACCTGGCCATCGCCGGATCGCTCAACTTCGGCGCGTACGACACCGCTTCGGGGGGCCAGGTCGGCTACGCCCGGGTGGTGACGGACCACGCCACCTTCGCCTGGCTCTGCGATGTGTACGTCGACCGGCCGGCCCGCGGTCACGGTCTGGGCACCCGGCTCGCCGGCGCCGTGCGGGACCACCTCGCCCCTACCGGTATCCGCCGGCTCACGCTCGCCACCGACGACGCCCACGGGGTCTACGAGAAGGTCGGCTTCAAGCCGCTGAGGAACCCCGAGAAGTGGATGTACCTCCGGCTCGACGCCGTCGGATCCGTCTGACGAGGGGAGCCCTTGACCTGGGCGGCGATCCGCTCCACGATCTCCGCCATGAGTGTTCGAGTCTCGCTCGTCGCCGCGGCGCGCAGCTCCTCACTGCTCGCCGAGCGCTTCGACGACGACCGGCCGCTCGACCAGGCCGGCTGGCACGAGGTGCAGCTCGCCGCGCAGGCCCTGGTGCCCCTGGGCGCCGCCGAACTGCGCTACTGCTCGCCGACGGCACGCAGCCGCGCCACCGGGGAGGCGCTCGGTTACGCGCCGATGGCCCAACCGGCCCTGCGCGACTGCGACATGGGCCGCTGGCGCGGCTTGACCCTCTCCGATGTGGCGGCCCGGGAACCGGCCGCGGTGGACGCCTGGCTCGCCGACCCGCGCTCGGCCCCGCACGGCGGCGAACCCCTGCTCGCGTTCATCACGCGGATAGGGGGCTGGCTGGACACCCGCCCCGCCAGCGAGGGTTCGATCGTCGCCGTCGCGGAGCCGGCCGTCGTCCGGGCCGCCCTCGTCTACGCGCTGGGGGCGCCGCCCTCGACGTACTGGAACGTCGACGTCCGCCCGCTCTCCACCGTCACGCTCACCGGCCTGCCGGGCCGCTGGAGCCTGCGCCTCGAGGCGGGCCCCCGCTGATCCGGTGAACCGTCCCGCCATGAGGGTGCCCGACATCTTCCCGCCGGTCCGACCAGTCGGTATGTTGCCCCTCGACCCTGCACCACCAGGCATGCCCAGGCGAGGGAGGCCACCGTGCCGCAGATCCACGGCCACTGCGACGACCGATTTTCAGGTGTGCGCGCCGCATTCGAAGCGAATTTCGGGGAGCGTGACGAACTCGGCGCGGCCGTCACCGTCCTGGTCGGCGGGGAACCCGTGGCCGACCTCTGGGGCGGCTGGGCCGACGAGGCCCGTACCCGCCCCTGGGAACGGGAGACCCTGGTCAACGTCTGGTCCACCAGCAAGGGCCCGACCGCGCTCTGCGCCCACATCCTCGCCGACCGGGGGCTGCTCGACCTCGACGCGCCCGTCGCCACGTACTGGCCGGAATTCGCCGCAGCCGGCAAGGAAGCCGTTCTCGTACGCCATCTGCTCTCGCACCGCTCGGGCGTGGCCGGGCTGCGTGAGCCGCACAGTCTGGCCGATCTGTACGACTGGGAGGTGACCACCACCCGGCTGGCGGCGACCGAGCCGTGGTGGGAGCCCGGAACCCGGTCGGGATACCACGCGCTCTCGTACGGCTTCCTGGTCGGTGAGGTCATCCGCCGGATCACCGGACTGCTGCCGGGGGAGTTCCTCCGGCAGGAGGTCACCGGACCGCTCGGCATCGACTTCACCATCGGGCTTCCGGAGAAGGAGGCGGACCGCGTCGCGGAGCTCGTCGTGCCGAAGTCCGCCGCGGGCGAGCAGGCGGCGCTTTTCGCCCGGATGGCGCCGGTGGCCGTCGCTTCGCTGCTCAACCCGCCCACCGGTGCGCCCGCAGCCAACACACCCGAGTGGCGGGCCGCCGAGATCCCTGCGGCGAACGGCCACGGCACCGCCCGCGCCGTCGCCGCGCTGTACGGGATCTTCGCCGGCCGGGGCCGGCTCGGCGACCGGCGGATCCTCTCCGAGGAGGCCGCCGAGCGGGCCCGCGAGGGTCAGGGCAGCTGCCGGGACCTGGTGCTCGGCATCGGCTTCGACCACGAGACGGAGATCGCCCTCGGCCTGTGGCTGAGCGGCCCACAGGGTTCGTACGGCCCCAACCCACGCGCTTTCGGTCACGACGGTGCGGGCGGATCCTGCGGTCTCGCCGACCCGGAGGCAGGCGTCGCCCTGGGATACGTCATGAACCGGATGGGCCCGCGCATCGCCGACGACCCGCGCAAGATGGCGCTGATCGAGGCGGTGTACGAGGCGCTCTGACGCGTCGGCCGGGCCGGTTCCCCGGCCCGGCCGTGAGGTCGCTTCACAAGTGTCGGGCACTGGGCCCTCGGCGTGGGCCACGAGGAGACGTGGGCCGCGGCGGGCTCGTGTGTGCGTGTGTCTGTTCGGGGTGCGGGGTGCGGTTCAGGCGAGCTGGATGGGCTCGTCCCGCAGTCCGGCCCCGGTCTGCTCCCGGATTTCCCGGTCGTCCGCGTGACCGTGCACCGACACGGCCAGATCACTGGTGGCGCGGACCACTTCCTCCGGCTCACCGGAGAGGGCAAGGGTGCATTTCGTCTCGCTGGGGTACTCCTGGCAGTCGGTGACCTTCCGCATGAGGCACCTCCTTGCTCCCCTCCACTCTATTGCGACCGTTCGCGCCGGGTCAGTCCTCCTGGCGTGCGCCGGCGGCGAGCATGACGGCCTCGGCGAGGCCGGTCTCCGCGGTCGCCTTGTCGATGCCCAGCCCGCTCAGCACGCCCGAGCCGTCCTCGTGCTCCAGCAGGGCGAGCAGGATGTGCTCCGTGCCCACGTAGTTGTGGCCCATCCGCAGGGCCTCCCGGAACGTCAGCTCGAGCACCTTGCGGGCCCCGGCGTCGTACGGGATGAGCTCCGGGGGCTCGTCGCCCGCGGGCGGCAGCGCCGCGGTCGCGGCCTGGCGGACGGAGTCCAGCGCGATGCCCTGCGCCTTGATGTATGCCGCGGCGAGCCCGTCCGGCTCGCTGAGCAGCCCGAGTGCCAGGTGCTCGGGCAGGATCTCGTCGTTGCCTGCGGCGCGGGCCTCGTTCTGCGCGGCCATCACGACGTTCCGCGCCCGCGGGGTGAACCGGCTGAACCCCTGACCGGGGTCGAGGTCCGACGGCTCGCCGGGAGCCTTGGCGACGAAGCGCTTCTGGGCCGCCTGCCGGGTGACCCCCATGCTCTTGCCGATCTCCGTCCAGGAGGCTCCGGAGCGCCGGGCCTGGTCGACGAAGTGGCCGATCAGGTGGTCGGCCACGTCACCGAGGTGGTCCGCGGCGATGACCGCGTCCGAGAGCTGTTCGAGAGCGTCCGAGTGGACATTCTTGATGGCCTCGATCAGGTCGTCGAGCCGGACCGGGTTCGTCATGCGTACGGGTTTCGTCATGTGTCAACCGTAGGTTGACGGTCGTGTGGTGTCAACCATCGGTTGACACTGCATGGAAGGTGGAAGGTGTGCGCAGACGCACGGAGCGCGCCGGACCGGCAGGTGGCCGGCCCGACGCGCTCGGGTGCGGTTCGCGAGGAGAGGTGCGGTGTCGCGTCAGGAGGGGGCCGGGAGCTGTGGTCCGTCCCGGCCCGGCGCCTCAGGTGCGCCCGCGAATCCCGCGTGCGGTCAGAGGACGCCGCAGTCGGCGATGGTGACCTTCGCCCGGGTCTTGCCGCTCTGCGAGCCGTAGCCCTCGATCTTCTTGACCAGGTCCATGCTCTCCTGGCCGTCGACCTCGCCGAACACGACGTGCTTGCCGTCCAGCCACGAGGTCACGATCGTGGTGATGAAGAACTGCGAGCCGTTGCTGTTCGGGCCCGCGTTCGCCATCGAGAGCAGACCGGGCTTGTTGTGCGTGAGCTTGAAGTTCTCGTCGGCGAACTTCTCGCCGTAGATGCTCTTGCCACCGCGGCCGTCGCCGCTGGTGAAGTCGCCACCCTGGAGCATGAAGTCGGGGATGACCCGGTGGAAGGAAGAGCCCTTGTAGCCGAAGCCCTTCTCGCCGGTCGCCAGCGCGCGGAAGTTCTCCGTGGTCTTCGGGACCACGTCGTCGAACAGGTTGAACGTGATCCGCCCGGCGGGCTCGTCATTGATGGTGATGTCGAAAAAAACCTTGGTCGTCATGGTTCCATCCTGACATCCGGGCTGTCGGTCACCACCGCACGGGGTGGCCCGAGGGTCCGATCGCCCGGGGCGACCAGGCGGGCCGGAAGCGGGATCCCTGCGGGCGGAGGCGGCAGAATGAGCTGACGCAGCATCAGAAGAGCTTGCACGGAACCCCTTTGCCTCGCCCGGGATCGCGGTCCACACTGATGTGTCGCGCACGGCCACCGCTCCCCCTCCCGCATCCCACCGCGGGTGTGACCGGTGTGTGCACACCCAGCCCCGCGAGACGGTGCCCCACCCCCGGCTCCACCTCACCGGTCAAGGACGCCCATGCGACGTTCCACCTTCATCACCCGGGCCCTCGGCAGCACCGCTCTGGTCTGCGCCGCCGTGGCCCTGTCCCTGGTCTTCGTGCGCCACGACGCCCCCGCCCCGCGCTGGGACATGGCCGGCGCGCTCGGGGCGGCCGTCGTCACCGCCGGAGCGTGGGCGCTCGCCTGCCGTACGGCGCCGCCGCTCGGCGCCGCGCCGTCCGGCGGGGGAGAACGGCCACCGCTGCCGCGCCGGCTCCCGCTGCCCGCCCGTGACGTGGGCCGGGCGACCGGAACCGTCCTCCTTGTCCTGACCCCGCTCGTCCTGACCCGGCTGGCCGCCGGTTCGGGCGGGGTGCTCTCCGGATTGCTGATCATCCTGGTCTTCCTCGTGACGGTGAAAACCCTCGCCTTCGCTCGCCGCAGGGCCGGCCAGGGTGAGACGCGCAGCAAGTTCCGCGTACTGGCGGACGACGCCATGCGGGGCGAGCTCCATGCCGTGCGTGTCAGGGTCGGTGAACCCGTCCGGATGCGCTACCTCCGGCGTGGCGGCAAGCCGGGCGAACTCGACGTCACTCAGTACCACTGGCTCGTCCTCCAGGACGGCGAACGTGCGATCAGGCTCGGCAGTGCCCCCGAGGAGGTGGGCCGGGCGGTCCTGCGCCTCGGCGGTCAGGAAGGCTGGCTCTGCTGGCCCCAGCGGTGGAAGCTGATCGAGGCGGAGCTGCCCGCGGCATTCGTCTCCGACGGCGGCGAGGTGCTCATGGGGCTCACGGACCCGGACGAGGCGCGCCCGTACCTGACCGGACCACACCCTCCGTCGTCCGAGCGCGCGGTCCGGCGATTGCCCCGCACCGCCAAGTTCGCCGCACCTGTCCACACCCGGATTCTCGGCGGCGTCCTGCTCGCCGCCCTGCTCATCGCGCCCGTCCTCTACTTCGGCCCCGACCGGCTGCCGGCCGTTCTCGACTGGCTCCTGTGCGTCTCGGCGGCGGCGACCCTGGTCGTCCTCGCGCTGCGCGGTTCGGGAGAGGCGAGCCGGGCGCTGCCCGAAGGGCTGTCCTGGACGGTGGAGGAGGAGTCGGACCCGTCGATCGCGTGACGTCGCTGGGGGTGCGACCGGGCTCCGTACGCGACCTGCGCGGCCGGGCGCGTCGCCCGTCTCCGTGACACCGTGGGGCCGCCTCGGCCGACCGCGTCCCTGCAGGTCTTCGGCCGTCCTGGTCGCCCCACGCACCCGCATTGCCCCGTCCTTATTGCCTGACTAAAGTCAGAGAATGACGGAGCAGGTGGAGCAGGTGCGGCGCTTCAACCGGACGGTCGCCGAGCGTGTGGGGGTGCTGCATGACCGGTATCTGGGCGGCTCACGCCCCTACGGGCAGGCCCGGCTGCTCTGGCAGATCGGCGACGAGGGCACGGACGACGTCCGCAGCCTGCGGGCCCGGCTCGGCCTCGACTCCGGCTACGTGAGCCGGCTGCTGCGCGCGCTTGAGCGTGACGGCCTCGTCGCCCTCGAGCCCCACCCTGGCGACCGGCGGGTACGCACCGTGCGACTGACCGAGGCCGGGCGGGAGGAGCGCGCTCTTCTCGACGACCGCAGTGACGCACTCGCCGCATCGCTCCTCGACCCGCTCGATGCCGGGCAGCGGGACCGGCTGACCTCGGCCATGGCGGAGGTCGAGCGACTGCTGACGGCTTCGGTGGTCTCCCTGGAAGTGCTCGATCCCGGCCACCCGGACGCCGCGCGCTGCCTGCGGTCGTACGCCGTCGAACTGCAAGAGCTCTTCGACGGCGGCTTCGACCCCGCAAACAGCTTGCTGCCCGACCCGGGCGAACTGCGCATGCCACGCGGCCTGTTCCTCGTCGCCCGGCTGCACGGCGAGCCGGTGGGCTGCGCCGGGCTCAAGCTGCCGGCCGGAGCCCCCGCAGAGATCAAACGGCTGTGGGTCAGCCCCCGTGTCAGAGGGCTCGGCTTGGCCCGGCGTCTCCTGGCCGACCTTGAGGAACGCGCCGCCCGGCACGGCAGCGACCTGGTGCGACTCGACACCAACAGAGCCCTGGAAGCGGCCACCCGCCTCTACCGCGCCGGCGGGTACACCGAGGTCCCCGCCTTCAACGACGAGCCCTACGCCCACCACTGGTTCGAAAAGCGACTCACCGGCGGAGCGCGGTAGAAACGAAGACTTCGTTGCGAGCTTTGCATAAAACTGCAGCGATGCGTATAGTCATGCCATCGACGAGGAGGATTTCGATGCCGGTACGTGCAGCGGTAGCAGGAGCGAGCGGATACGCCGGCGGGGAACTGCTGCGTCTGCTGCTGGTTCATCCCGAGATCGAGATCGGCGCCCTCACCGGCAACACCAACGCGGGGCAGAGGCTCGGCACCCTGCAGCCCCATCTACGGCCGCTCGCCGACCGGGTGCTGCAGCCGACGACCGCCGAGGTCCTCGCCGGGCACGACGTCGTCTTTCTCGCTCTGCCGCACGGGCAGTCCGCCGCCGTCGCGCAGCAGCTCGGTGACGAGGTGCTCGTCGTCGACATGGGCGCCGACTTCCGGCTGACGGACGCCGCCGACTGGGAGAAGTTCTACGGGTCGCCGCACGCCGGGACCTGGCCCTACGGGCTCCCCGAACTGCCCGGTGCCCGCGCCGCGCTGGCGGGGTCCAAGCGGATCGCGGTGCCCGGCTGCTACCCGACGGCCGTCTCCCTCGCGCTCTTCCCGGCGTACACGGCCCAGCTCGCCGAGCCCGAGGCCGTGATCGTCGCCGCGTCCGGTACCTCCGGGGCGGGCAAGGCGGCCAAGCCGCATCTGCTCGGTTCCGAGGTGATGGGCAACATGTCCCCGTACGGCGTCGGCGGTGTCCACAGGCACACCCCGGAAATGATCCAGAACCTCAGCGCCGCGGCCGGCGAGCCGGTCACGGTCTCCTTCACGCCGACCCTGGCGCCGATGCCCCGCGGCATCCTCGCCACGTGCAGCGCGAAGGCGAAGCCGGGTGTGAGTGCCGAGTCGGTTCGTACCGCGTACGAGAAGGCGTTCGCCGAGGAACCGTTCGTCGATCTCCTCCCCGAGGGGGAGTGGCCCGCCACAGCGTCCGTCTACGGTTCCAACGCCGTACAGATTCAGGTCGCCTACGACGAGGCGGCAGGCCGGATCATCGTCATCAGCGCCATCGACAACCTTGCCAAGGGCACCGCCGGCGGCGCCCTGCAGAGCATGAACATCGCCCTCGGACTCCCCGAGGACACTGGTCTTTCCACGATCGGAGTGGCACCGTGAGCGTCACGGCAGCACAGGGGTTCTCAGCGGCGGGTATCGCCGCGGGGATCAAGGAGAGCGGCAACCCGGATCTGGCCCTCGTGGTCAACAACGGGCCGCGCCGCGCCGCCGCGGGAGTCTTCACCTCCAACCGCGTGAAGGCCGCCCCCGTCCTCTGGTCGGAGCAGGTCCTCAAGGGCGGCGAAGTCACCGCCGTCGTTCTCAACTCCGGTGGCGCCAACGCCTGTACCGGCCCGCAGGGCTTCCAGGACACCCACGCCACCGCCGAGAAGGCCGCCGAGGTGCTCGTCGGCCACAGCGCCGGTGAGATCGCCGTCGCCTCGACCGGGCTGATCGGCACGCTGCTCCCGATGGACAAGCTGCTGCCCGGTATCGAGACCGCCGCCGCGGCGCTGAGCGAGCACGGCGGCGAGAAGGCCGCCATCGCGATCAAGACCACGGACACCGTCCACAAGACCGCCGTCGCGGACGGCAAGGGCTGGACCGTCGGCGGCATGGCCAAGGGCGCGGGCATGCTCGCGCCGGGACTGGCCACCATGCTGGTCGTCCTCACCACCGACGCCGATGTGGACGCGGCCGGTCTCGACTCCGCGCTGCGCGCCGCCACCCGCACCACCTTCGACCGGGTCGACTCCGACGGCTGCATGTCGACCAACGACACCGTGCTGCTGCTGGCCTCCGGTGCGAGCGGTGTCACCCCGGAGCACGGCGAGTTCGCGGAGGCCGTTCGGACCGTCTGCGCCGACCTGGCCCGGCAGCTGATCGGTGACGCCGAGGGTGCCTCGAAGGACATCCGGATCGAGGTCATCAACGCCGCGACCGAGGACGACGCCGTCGAGGTGGGCCGCTCCATCGCGCGTAACAACCTCCTCAAATGCGCCATCCACGGCGAGGACCCAAACTGGGGCCGGGTCCTCTCCGCGATCGGAACGACGAAGGCGGCCTTCGAGCCCGACCAGCTGAACGTCGCCATCAACGGCGTCTGGGTCTGCAAGAACGGCGGCGTCGGCGAGGACCGCGACCTCGTCGACATGCGCTTCCGGGAGGTCGAGATCACCGCCGACCTGGCCACCGGAACCGAGTCCGCCGTCATCTGGGCCAACGACCTCACCGCGGACTACGTCCACGAGAACAGCGCGTACAGCTCATGAGTGCGGCACGGAAACACACCGCACTCCCGAAGGCGGAGATCCTCATCGAGGCGCTGCCCTGGCTGACCCGGCACAACGGCAAGACCGTCGTCATCAAGTTCGGCGGCAACGCCATGATCGACGAGGAACTGAAGGCGGCCTTCGCCCAGGACGTCGTCTTCCTGCGGCAGGCCGGCCTCAAGCCCGTTGTCGTGCACGGTGGTGGCCCGCAGATCAGTGCCCAGCTCGACAAGCAGGGCCTGGTCAGTGAGTTCAAGGCCGGGCTGCGCGTCACCACGCCCGAGGCGATGGACGTCGTACGGATGGTGCTGGCCGGACAGGTCCAGCGTGAGCTCGTCGGCCTGCTCAACCAGCACGGCCCGCTCGCCGTAGGCATGACCGGCGAGGACGCCCACACCATCACCGCCACCCGGCACCGCCCCACCATCGACGGCGAACTCGTCGACATCGGGCGGGTCGGCGAGATCACCGCGATCGACACCGGGGCCATCCAGGCGCTGCTCGACGACGGCCGGATCCCGGTCGTCTCCTCCATCGCGCGCTCCGCCGACGACAACCACGTCTACAACGTCAACGCCGACACCGCGGCCGCCGCACTCGCCGCCGCGCTGAACGCCGAGACGCTGATGGTCCTCACCGACGTCGAGGGCCTCTACGAGGACTGGCCCAACAGCGACGACGTGATCAGCAGGCTCACCGCGACCGAGCTGGAGAAGCTGCTGCCGGAGCTGTCCAGCGGCATGGTCCCGAAGATGCAGGGCTGCCTGCACGCCGTACGCAACGGTGTCGAGACCGCCCGTGTCATCGACGGCCGGGTCCAGCACTCGATCCTGCTGGAGATCTTCACCGACGAAGGCATCGGCACGATGGTCGTGCCCGACGCAGCCGACGTACCCGACGCACAGGGGGAAGCATGACCAACGCCGAGCTTTCGCAGCGCTGGCAGGGCTCGCTCATGGACAACTACGGCACCCCGCAGCTCTCCCTGGTCCGCGGCGAAGGCGCCCGTGTGTGGGACGCCGACGGCACCGAGTACCTCGACTTCGTCGGTGGCATCGCGGTGAACGCGCTGGGCCACGCCCACCCCGCCGTCGTCGAGGCCGTCTCCACCCAGGTCGCCTCGCTGGGCCATGTCTCCAACCTTTTCATCGCCGAACCGCCCGTCGTGCTCGCCGAACGGCTCCTCCAGCTCTTCGGCCGGACCGGCCGCGTCTACTTCTCCAACTCGGGCGCCGAGGCCAACGAGGCCGCCTTCAAGATCGGCCGGCTCACCGGGCGGACCCATATGGTCGCCACCGCCGGCGGCTTCCACGGCCGGACCATGGGCGCGCTCGCCCTCACCGGCCAGCCGAAGAAGCGGGAGCCCTTCCTTCCGCTGCCCGGTGACGTCACACATGTGCCGTACGGCGATGCCGACGCCCTCCGGGCCGCGGTGACCACCGACACCGCGCTGGTGATCATCGAGCCCATCCAGGGTGAGAACGGAGTGGTCGTCCCGCCCAAGGGCTATCTGGAGGCCGCCCGGGAGATCACCCGGGCCACCGGCACCCTGCTCGTCCTCGACGAGGTGCAGACCGGTATCGGCCGGTGCGGCCAGTGGTTCGAGCACCAGTCCCACCAGGGCGTCGAGCCCGACATCGTCACCCTCGCCAAGGGGCTCGGCGGCGGTCTGCCGATCGGCGCGACCGTCGCCTTCGGCGCGACGGCCGACCTGCTGAAGCCCGGCCAGCACGGCACGACGTTCGGCGGCAACCCGATCGCCTGCGCCGCCGGTCTCGCCGTTCTGGACACGCTCGCCGCGGGCGGCGCCCTGGACCGGGTGAAGCGGCTCGGCGAGAGGATCCGGGACGGTGTCGAAGCCCTGGGGCACCCATTGGTCTCCCACGTCCGTGGCTCAGGTCTCTTGCTGGGTATCGTGCTCACCGAGCCCCTTGCGCCGCAGGTGCAACAGGCGGCTCAGGGAGCCGGACTCCTGGTGAACGTGCCCGCCCCCGATGTCGTACGGCTCATGCCGCCGCTGATCATCGGTGACGCAGAGGTGGACGCGTTCCTGGCGGCACTGTCCGGCGCTCTCGACGCGGCACACGGGGACGGACGATCCGGAGAGAAGCGCTCCGGAGAATGAGGCGACGACGATGACCGAGGCGCAGGAATCCGAGTTCGGCGGGCCGTCCGTGCCGCAGACCCGCACGGCACGCCACCGCCGGATCGTGGACATCCTGAACCGGCTGCCGGTGCGTTCGCAGAGCCAGTTGGCGAAGCTCCTGGCCGACGACGGCCTGAGCGTCACCCAGGCGACGCTCTCCCGCGATCTGGATGAACTGGGCGCGGTGAAGATCCGCAACACCGGCGGCGAGCTGATCTACGCCGTGCCGAGCGAAGGTGGCTTCCGCACCCCGCAGGCACCGCTCGGCGAGTCCGCCAAGGAGGAGCGGATGCGGCGCCTCTCCTCCGAACTGCTCATCTCGGCGGAGGCCTCGGCCAACCTCGTGGTGCTGCGTACGCCCCCGGGCGCGGCCCAGTTCCTGGCCTCGGCCATCGACCAGGCGGAGCTGCACGACGTCCTCGGCACCATCGCGGGCGACGACACCCTGATGCTGATCAGCCGGGACCCGGCGGGCGGTCAGGGGCTCGCCGACCACCTGCTGCGGCTGGCGCAGAACGGTCGCTGAGCGGTCCGGAGAGACGGATCAGTAACGGGTGATCGCGGTCGTGCCCGAGTGGGTCCCGATCGCGATATGCGGGCGGCGGGCCGGGTCCGCCCAGGCCAGGATCCGGTCCATCGAGGGCGCCGGTACCGAGACACAGCCGGCGGTCGCACCGCTTCCGTTCACATGCAGGAAGATGCCCGCACCCCGCCCGCGCACCGGCCGGTCGTAGTTGAACCCGATGACCAGTGCGCGGGCGTACTGCTTCGGGTACGCGACCAGATGCTCGGCATCGCCGGCCCCGCAGTCCGCGGGCAGCGGCTCCACCCAGCGGTTGTAGTCGCGCGCCGCATTGTCCTGGCACCACCACGACCGGTCGCCGACCCTGCGGTACGGATAGCGGGTCCCGGCAGGGACCGCTTCGACGCCGAAGGCGTATGGCAGGTCGTACAGACCGGTGGGCGTGGTGTCCGTGCCCTGGACCCGCTTGTCCCCCTCGGTCAGCCCCTTCGCCCCGAACCGGGCCGGCGCGGACCCGGCCCGTACCCACGTCCCCGACTGCAGGCTCCACCAGGTGACGGTGCCCGTGGTGGATCCTGTGCCGGGCGCCTCGGCCGTGATCAGCTGCGAGCCGCCGCCCGTGTCGGCCAGCCGCTCCGGGAGCGGGGGCGTATCGGCGGGGCGGGCCGCCGACGAACCCACGAGGGCGAGCAGAACCGACCCGGTCACCAGAGATGTGCGCATGGACCGGACGGTAGACCCGACGGCCCGGCCCACCGGGCACCGTACTCCGTTCGGTCCAGTGGCTCAGTCCACGGTTGGCATCACGGGCAGCGGGAGCGGCAGTCCCGGCAGCCCGTCGATGCTCGTCGCGATGTTCTCCTTCTTGCCGAAGTACTCGCTGAGCGAGGTGTCGTCCTCGCGCGCGAAGCGCTGGGCGTGCAGCGGCCGGTCCTCCTCGTAGGACAGGTACGGCACCCCGAACCCGCAGGTGTCCCGGATCAGCTCGGCCGTCACCACGACGATCGCGCGCAGCCCGTGCGGGGCCGGGTCGACGGGAAACCGGCCGAGCAGTCCCGGGAACCGCGGATCGTCACGGAAGACCGGCTCGCCGCGGCCGTGCACCCGCACGATGTTCGGCGGCCCCTGGAAGGCACACCACATCAGAGTGATGCGACCGTTCTCCCGGAGATGGGCGACGGTCTCCGCATTGCTCCCGGCGAAGTCCAGATAGGCCACGGTCAGCTCGTCGAGGACCGCGAAGGAGCCGCTGACACCCTTGGGGGAGAGGTTGATCGTGCCGTCGCCGCCCAGTGGGGCGGTCGCGGTGAAGAAGATGTGCTGTTCTTCGATGAAGGTCCTGAGCCGTCCGTCGATACGTGCGTAGGTCTTTCCCATGCGGCGATTATCGGCGCCGGTGCGGCGCGCGGCAGGGGCATTTCAGCCTGCGGGCCACCGCTGCCGGACCGTCGCGCGGACATGGGCTCGCAGGAGCCGCTCCGCCGCCACACGCAGCGCACGTGGCTGGTCCGCCCCGGTCCTGACGAGCAGCCACTCGTGCGGTATCCGGTCGGCGTCCGGCAGCAGTGCCTGCGTCACGGCCCGGACGACGGCTGGTGGGGGGGCACGGACGGCCGCACGGTGTCCGGGCCTGGCATTTTCGGTCCGGGCTCGAGCGTTCGGGTGAGCCGTTCACCAGTAGCTTTGACAAACCATACAGAGGACTGCATAGTTATACCCAACAGTGATTGCACCGTAAGGAGAAACCCGTGACCGAGCGCGTCGTACTCGCCTACTCGGGCGGCCTGGACACCTCCGTCGCCATCGGCTGGATCGCCGAGGAGACGGGCGCCGAGGTCATCGCCGTTGCCGTGGATGTCGGCCAGGGCGGCGAGGACCTGGACGTCATCCGTAAGCGCGCGCTCGCCTGCGGTGCCGTCGAGGCCGAGGTCGCGGACGCCAAGGACGAGTTCGCCGAGGAGTACTGTCTCCCGGCGATCAAGGCCAACGCCCTCTACATGGACCGCTACCCGCTGGTGTCGGCCCTCTCCCGGCCGACCATCGTCAAGCATCTCGTCGCCGCCGCCAAGAAGCACGACGCCGGCATCGTCGCCCACGGCTGCACCGGCAAGGGCAACGACCAGGTCCGCTTCGAGGCCGGCATCTCCGCGCTCGGCCCCGACCTCAAGTGCATCGCCCCGGTCCGTGACTACGCGATGACCCGGGACAAGGCGATCGCCTTCTGCGAGGAGAAGAACCTCCCGATCGCGACCACCAAGAAGTCCCCGTACTCGATCGACCAGAACGTCTTCGGGCGCGCCGTCGAGACGGGCTTCCTGGAGGACATCTGGAACGCCCCGATCGAGGACATCTACGAGTACACCCAGAACCCGGCCACCCCGCGCGAGGCCGACGAGGTCGTCATCTCCTTCAAGGAGGGCGTCCCGGTCGCCATCGACGGCAGGCCCGTCACCGTCCTCCAGGCGATCCAGCAGCTCAACGAGCGGGCCGGCGCTCAGGGCATCGGCCGGATCGACATGGTCGAGGACCGGCTCGTCGGCATCAAGTCCCGCGAGGTGTACGAGGCCCCCGGCGCGATCGCACTGATCACCGCCCACCAGGAGCTGGAGAACGTCACCGTCGAGCGCGAGCTGGCCCGCTACAAGCGGCAGGTCGAGCAGCGCTGGGGCGAGATGGTCTACGACGGCCTGTGGTTCTCCCCGCTCAAGCGCGCCCTGGACGGCTTCATCAACGAGGCCAACCAGCATGTCACCGGCGACATCCGGATGACGCTGCACGCCGGCCGCGCCGTCGTCACCGGCCGGAAGTCCAGCGAGTCGCTGTACGACTTCAACCTCGCCACCTACGACTCGGGCGACACCTTCGACCAGTCCAAGGCGCAGGGCTTCATCGAGATCTTCGGCCTTTCGTCGAAGATCGCCGCCAAGCGTGACCTGGCCTGACGCCACCCCGTTTACGTCACCGCCTCCCCGTTCCTCCGCGGCGGGGAGGCGGTCGCACATCCACCCTCTTGTCTCCTGAGGAGCACGCAGTGAGCAACGGCAGCAGCAACGTACGCCTCTGGGGCGCCCGCTTCGCCGACGGTCCGGCCGAGGCGCTCGCGAAGCTGTCCGCCTCCGTCCACTTCGACTGGCGGCTCGCGCCGTACGACATCGCCGGCTCCCGTGCCCACGCGCGCGTCCTCAACAAGGCCGGGCTGCTCACCGAGGACGAGCTGACCCGCATGATCGCCGGTCTCGACCAGCTCGAAGCCGATGTCGCCGACGGGTCGTTCACCGGCACCATCGCCGACGAGGACGTCCACACTGCGCTGGAGCGTGGACTGCTGGAGCGTCTCGGCCCGGATCTCGGCGGCAAGCTGCGCGCCGGCCGGTCCCGCAACGACCAGGTCGCCACGCTCTTCCGGATGTACCTGCGTGACCACGCCCGGATCATCGGCGGGCTGATCGCGGAGCTCCAGGACGCGCTGGTGGGCCTCGCCGAGGCCCACCCGGACGTCGCCATGCCGGGCCGTACGCATCTCCAGCACGCCCAGCCCGTCCTCTTCGCCCACCACGTCCTGGCCCACGTGCAGCCGCTGTCCCGGGACGCCGAGCGGCTGCGGCAGTGGGACGAGCGGACGGCCGTGTCCCCGTACGGCTCCGGCGCGCTGGCCGGCTCCTCGCTCGGCCTCGACCCGGAGGCGGTCGCCGCGGACCTCGGTTTCGAGCACGGTTCCGTCGCCAACTCCATCGACGGCACGGCCTCCCGCGACTTCGTCGCCGAGTTCGCGTTCATCACCGCGATGATCGGCGTCAACCTCTCCCGGATCGCGGAAGAGATCATCATCTGGAACACGAAGGAGTTCTCCTTCGTCACCCTGCACGACGCCTTCTCCACCGGCTCCTCGATCATGCCGCAGAAGAAGAACCCGGACATCGCCGAGCTCGCCCGCGGCAAGTCCGGCCGGCTGATCGGCAATCTGACCGGCCTGATGGCCACGCTCAAGGCCCTCCCGCTCGCGTACAACCGCGATCTCCAGGAGGACAAGGAGCCGGTCTTCGACTCCTGCGACCAGCTCGAGGTCCTGCTGCCCGCCTTCACCGGCATGATGGCGACGCTCACCGTCAACCGCGAGCGGATGGAGGAGCTCGCCCCGGCCGGTTTCTCGCTCGCCACTGACATCGCCGAGTGGCTGGTCAAGCAGGGCGTCCCGTTCCGCGTCGCGCACGAGGTCGCGGGCGAGTGCGTCAAGGAGTGCGAGCAGCACGGCATCGAGCTCGACGAGCTCACCGACGAGCAGTTCGCGAAGATCTCCGAGCACCTCACCCCCGAGGTCCGTACGGTCCTCAACGTGCCGGGGGCGCTCGCCGCCCGTGACGGACGCGGCGGCACGGCCCCATCGGCCGTCGCCGTACAGCTCGCCGAGATCAAGAACGACCTGGCGGCACAGCACGCGTGGGCCACCGCCCGTCAGTAGCTCACGGGAACGGCATCGCGGGCTACGTTGGTCGGGACGGAGTTACGGACCCGACCCACGAGGAGCCCGCGATGCCCTTCGCCCGCCTGGCCTCAGCGACGACCCCGACCGCCCATATCGGGCTCGGCCTGGCCGCGGTCGGCAGGCCCGCCTACATCAATCTCCACCGCGACCGGGACCTGCCCGGCACCCGCGGCGTCGAGGCACTGCGCGAGCACACCCATGAACTTCTCGACGCCGCCTATGCGCAGGGCGTCCGCTACTTCGACGTCGCCCGCTCCTACGGCCGCGCCGAGGAGTTCCTCGGCGACTGGCTGACCGCCCGCCCGGATGTGCGCGACGTCGTCATCGGCAGCAAATGGGGCTACACCTACACCGCCGACTGGAGCGTCGACGCCGAGGCGCACGAGGTCAAGGACCACAGCCTCGCCACCTTCGAACGCCAGCGTGCCGAGACCGCGGCACTGTTGGGCGACCGGCTCGACCTCTACCAGATCCACTCCGTGACAGCCGACAGTCCGGCCCTCACCGACAAGGAACTGCACGAGCGGCTCGCCGCCCTCGCCGCCGACGGGGTGACCGTCGGCCTGTCCACCAGCGGCCCCGGCCAGGCGGACGCCATCCGCGCCGCCCTGGCCGTCACCGTCGACGGCGAGCCCCTCTTCCGTACGGTCCAGGCCACCTACAACGCCCTGGAGACGTCGGCCGGACAGGCGCTCACCGAGGCGCATGACGCCGGGCTCACCGTGATCGTCAAGGAAGCGATGGCCAACGGCCGGCTCGCCGGAACGGACGCTCCCGCCGTCGTCCGGGAGATCGCTGCCGAGGCGGGCCTCGGCAGCGACGCGGTCGCGCTGGCGCTGATCCTGCACCAGCCGTGGGCCGGCGTCGTCCTCTCCGGCGCGGCGACCGTCACCCAGCTCGTCGGCAACCTCCACGCCCCCGTCCTCGACCTCGACGAGCAGCGGCGGGAACGGTTGGACGCGCTGGTGGAGGAGCCGGAGGCGTACTGGCGCCACCGCGCCGGGCTGCCCTGGAGCTGACCGGCGAAGCGCGCCCCGATTCCTTGATCCCCGGATCCTCCTCACATCGGCGTGTCACATCGTTCTCGTTCGATCCGTCAGTGCAGTGACGGAACATGACGGAGGAATGGACCTGTGGACGAGAACGAGTTTCTGGCGGAACGCTTCGAGGAGAACCGGACCCGTCTGAAGGCCGTGGCTTACCGGATGCTCGGTTCACAGACCGAGGCGGACGACGCCGTGCAGGAAGCCTGGATCCGGCTAGGCCGCTCCGACGACCGGCAGATCGAGAACCTGAGCGGCTGGCTGACCACGGTCGTCGGCCGGGTCTGCCTGGACATGCTGCGCTCGCGACGGTCCCGGCGCGAGGAGTCCCTGGAGACGCATCAGGCGAGTGCCGGCGTACCCGAGCCGGTTCTCGGCCCGCAGTCCGGAAGCGACCCCGAACAACAGGCGCTCGTCGCCGACTCGGTGGGGCTGGCGCTGCTCGTGGTCCTGGAGACCCTGGACCCCGCCGAACGGCTCGCCTTCGTGCTCCACGACATGTTCGCGGTGCCGTTCGACGAGATCGGTCGCATCGTGGACCGGACCCCGGCCGCGGCCCGGCAGCTCGCCAGCCGGGCTCGTCGCCGCGTCCAGGGTGTGGACCGGGTGCCGGACTCCGGTCTCGCCCGCAAGCGTGAGGTCGTCGACGCTTTCCTGGCGGCCGCCCGGGGCGGTGACTTCGAGGCGCTCGTCGCCGTGCTCGACCCGGACGTGGTGGCACGGTCCGACGGCGGCGCCGGTGGCGTCGGCGCTCCGTCCGTGGTGCGCGGGGCCGCTTCGGTCGCCCGCCAGGCGATCATGTTCGCGCCGTTCGCGCAGTCGTCCCGGATGGCACTGGTCGACGGGGCCCCGGCAGTCATCTCGGTCCGCGACGGGCAGCGGTTCTCGGTCATGCGCTTCACGATCGAGCGTGACAGGGTCGTCGAGCTGTACGTGGTCAACGATCCGGCCCGCCTTCCCGAGCTGGATCTGACCGTCCTCGGTGACTGACGACGACGGCCGGGCAGGACCGGGCTGTACCGGTCAAGGCCGGGCTGGACCGGCCAGGACCGGGGCGGGGGTCAGCTCCCGCTCCGGCCCGCACCAACTGCGCCGGCGCGTCGAAGTCCGCCGGCCCGAGGCCGGTCCACGGGTGGATCCGGTACAGCAGTGCCGCGCCCTGTCCGACCCGGTCCCGCTCGGTGATCTCGTCGTCGGCCCGGGCGAAGTCGTCGGCCCGGGCCGACGGCCGCCCGGGCGAGGTCAGGAGCTCGTGAGGATGACGAGTTGCTGGGTCGCTCGAGTCATCGCGACATAGCGGTCGACCGCTCCTTCGATGCCCTCGCCGAACTCCTCCGGGTCGATGAGGACGACCAGGTCGAACTCGAGCCCCTTCGACAGCTCCGGAGTCAGCGACCGGACACGGGACGTCGTCCGGAACGTCGGATCGCCGATGACGCACGCGATCCCTTCGGCATGTGCGGCGAGCCAGGTGTCGAGGATCGAGCTCAGATCTGAAACGGACCCGTGTACGACGGGAACGCCGCTGCTGCGGATGGAGGCCGGCACGTTGGCGTCCGGGAGCACGGCCCGGATGACCGGCTCGGCTTCCGCCATGACTTCTTCCGGCGTCCGGTAGTTGATGCTCAGGGAGGCCAGGCTGATCCGGTCGAGTCCGATCCGCTCGAGCCGTTCCTGCCATGACTCCGTGAACCCGTGCCTGGCCTGGGCACGGTCCCCGACGATGGTGAAGCTCCGGGACGGGCACCGCACCAGCAGCATCTGCCACTCCGCGTCGGTCAGTTCCTGAGCCTCGTCCACGACGATGTGCGCGAACGGGCCGGCGAGCAGGTCCGGGTCGACGGTGGTCAGTTCGGACTCGTCGACCAGGCTGACCTGGGCGTCCTCGCCGCGCAGCATCGTCACCAGGCCTTCGCCCTCGTCACCGTCGGCGCCGGAGTTGGACACGGCCTCGATCAGGCTGTCGACGACCTGGGTCATGCGCTCGCGCTGGGCGGCGAGGATGGCCTTGTGCCGACGCTCGCGCCGCGCGGCCTCCGGGTCGCCGAGCCGCTGCCGTGCCGCGTCCAGGAGCGGCAGGTCGGACACGGTCCAGGCCTGGGCGTCCCCGCGCTGCAGCTTCCGGACGTCGTCGGGGCCGAGCCAGGGAGCGCACATCCGCAGATAGGCGGGTACCGACCACAGGTCTCCGACGAGGTCAGCCGCTTCGAGCAGCGGCCACGCGCGGTCGAAGGTCGTGAGCAGTTCCCTGTTCTGCCGCAGCGACTTGCGGAGCAGGTCGGCCGAGACGTCTCCGTCGTGCTTGTCCACCAGGATCGTGAGCAGCTCCTCCCAGACCTGGTCGCGTGCCTCGTTGTGCGGAGTACCGGGTTCCGCCGCCTCGAACGCCACGGCCCAGTCGTCGGCGCTCAGCCAGATGTCGGACCAGTGGGTCGTGACCGTCATTCCCTTGGTGGGCGGCTCCTCATAGAACCTGACGGTCGTCTCGATCCCCTTCACCAGGTTCGCGGACGACTTCAGGGCGGCCACGTCCGGGTCGGCCTCGACCGCCGCTGCGGCTCCCTCGGTGACGAGGTCCCGCAGGGTGCAGGTCTGCACGCCCTCCTCGCCGAGGCTGGGGAGGACGTCGGCCACGTAGGCCAGGTAGGGCCGGTGCGGGCCGACGAACAGCACACCGCCCCGTCGGTGACCGAGGCGAGGGTCGGAGTAGAGGAGGTAGGCGGAGCGGTGCAGAGCGACGACGGTCTTGCCCGTACCCGGGCCGCCGTCGACGACGAGAGCGCCGCGGGATCCCGCACGGATGATGGCGTCCTGGTCGGCCTGGATGGTGCCGAGCACGTCTCGCATCCGTGCCGACCTGTTGCTGCCCAGGCTGGCGATGAAGGCGGACTGGTCGTCGAGCGCGGCGTGCCCGGCGAACCCGTCCGAGGTGAAGACCTCGTCCCAGTAGTCGCTGATCCGGCCGCGGGTCCAGCGATACCTGCGGCGGCTTGCCAGACCCATCGGGTTGGCATGGGTGGCTCCGAAGAACGGTTCGGCCGCGGGGGAGCGCCAGTCGAGCAGCAGCCGACGGCCCGTGCTGTCCGTAAGGCCGAGTCGTCCGACGTACACCGGCTCGGAGCTGTCCGCGCCGACCATGTGTCCGAGGCACAGGTCGAGGCCGAAGCGACGCAGTGCGCGCAGGCGAGTGGTCAGCCGGTGGATCTCCGCGTCCCGGTCCATCGCCTGCCGGCCCACGCCGCCGGGAGCCCTGCGTTCGGCATCGAGGCGGTCGGACAGTTCGGTGATCGCCTGCTCAAGGCTCTCCGCGAGGGCCGCGAAGTGCTGCTCGTCACCGGCGATCAGCGCCGGGTCGGCCTTGGGGGAGAGGTGGTCGGGAAGGTCAAACACGCTGGTGGTCAGCGGGTTCACGTAATCGGCTCCGATCTGAGGTCGCTCGCGACCATGTGCGTGTGGCAAGGCGTCTGGACTGGCCTGACGATTCGGGTGGCCATGACGAGCAACGCTCCGCCCGGCGTGGACCCGTGGCCGTTGTCGGCCGAGGTCGTCAGGGTTTGCGGGTTCGTGTGTTCCGGGTCCTGGCTCGGTGATCCCCGCGTGGTTCACACGGGCATCGGCGCTCCTTCCCGGCTGATCGTGTCGAGCAGCAGCTTCGCGGCCACCGTCACGCCGTCGGTGCGGATCGTGCGGGCCACGGCGCTCGCTCGGGTGCGGGTCTCAGGTGTCAGGGCCGTCCTGAGCGCGGCGGACAGGGACTCGGTGGTCGGGACAGGACCGTCGTGTGCCGCGCCGACGCCCAGGTCGGCGACCCGGCCGGCCCAGTACGGCTGGTCCGCCGACTGGGGTACCACCACCTGAGGCGCGCCGGCCCGGGCGGCCGTCGTCGTCGTGCCCGCGCCGCCGTGGTGCACGACGGCGGCCACCCGGCCGAACAGTTTCTGCTGGTTGACCTCGCCGACGACGAAGCAGTCGTCCTGGTCGTCGACCAGGGCCAGGCCGGCCCAGCCGCGGGAGGCGAGTACGCGGCGGCCCTGCGCACGGACCGCCTCGACGGCCACCTGGGCGACGTCCTTCGAGGCGCGCATGGGCATGCTGCCGAAGCCCACGTACACCGGTGGTTCGCCGGCCTCGAGGAACGCTTCCAGGCCGTCGGGGAGAGGGCGTTCGTCCGGCAGGATCCACGCGCCGGTCTGCACGACGTCGAGGTCCGGCGTCTCCTGCCACGGGTCCAGTGCCGGGTCCGTCGCCAGCCACGGCTGGTCGCCGATGACGTAGTCGCGGACATTGCCCACCGGGGGCAGGCCGATCGACGCCCGGTTGACGTTGAGCGCCTCACCGAACAGCGCATTGATGTTCTGGACGTCCAGGTCCCACAGCACCCGGTTGTCGGTCACGTCCGGCGGGAACGGCCGGCCCGGATAGGCCAGCGGCGGGTGGTGCGGCGACGGCAGGGTGAGCTGCTGGAAGGTCACGGACACCGAGCGGATGCCCAGTTTCTCGGCCACCGACCGAGCGCCGGCCGCGGCCGGCATCGCGCCGGTCGCCACCAGCACGTCACACCCCTCGGCCGCCGCGGTGACCGCGGCGAACTGACTGGTGATCAACTCGGCGGCGCGCCGGGGCAGGTCCGCCGACGACGGCGCCGCCGCCGCGGTCGTCAGCGCGCGCGCCGACCGGCCGACGGGCACCATCGGCACGTCGACATCGGCCAGCCGCCGCGCGAAGTCCTCGTCCGGCGGCGCGCACACCCGCACCTCCGCGCCGAGTGCCCGCAACTGCACCGCGAGTCCCACCAGCGGTTCGACGTCCCCGCGCGACCCATACGTAGACAGCAACACACGCACTTCGTGACTCTCCCGATTCCGTCGGTTCCGGCTTCGGCCGCCGATTCTGCGGCATGACCAGGGCCTTGCCGCAAGGCCCCCCATGCGCTATACGTTGAGAGTGGAAAGGAGCGGGTACTCCCCCTTTCCCCCTTCCTCGTCCGCTGCGGACGGACAACTTCCTCGGGAAGCGCCGCGTCTTGTACGGCACTGTCGGCCCAGGAGGATTCCCACGGGCCTACGGATGCAGCCGCGGAACGAGAAGTCCTTCACGCATTTCACGAGTCACCGGCGGCCGGCTCTGCACGGGCCACAGGGCGGCCATCAGCCCGAGGCTCTCCGCCCGTCCGGTGGATGCCTGCGACCCGGGCCATGAAGCGGTCGGCGCGTGGAGGCGCGACGGCGCGCGAACCGGTGAATCGCGGACTCGCCCGGTCACGACGTGCCGCAGACGGTCCCGCCGGAACTTAGGGTCGCCCGCATGACGACCATCGACCTGGCAGGCATCAGCCGGCGCGGCAAGCCGAGGTCGGCCGCGACCGTGGTGCCGCGGCTGACCCGCATCTCACTCTTTCCGGTGCCCTGAAGCCGCCCCGGCGTCCGGATCGGTGCCGGCGACCAGCGCCGCGCACCGGGGAACCCGATCAAGAATGAGACGATGGTGTCTCATTTGGGTTATAGTTGTCTCATGACTGTCGACCGCGAGCAGGTGCTGCGCAGCGCCGCCGCTCTGCTGACCCGTAAATCGACCGCCACCATGGATGAGGTCGCCAAGGCCGCGGGCATCGGACGCGCCACCCTGCACCGGCACTTCGCCGGACGCGATGCCCTGGTCAGAGCGCTGGAGAACCTGGGGATCCAGGAGTTCGAAGCGGCCCTGGACGCCGCCGCGCTCGACGAAGGCCCCGCGGAGCAGGCACTGCGCCGGCTGATCGCGGCTGTCGAACCGAGCGCCGGACTGCTGTCCTTCCTCGTCACCGAGAACCAGCTCTTCGAGGGCGACGAGGTGAACGAGGGCTGGAACCGGCTTGACGCGCGGGTCTCCGCCTTTTTCCGGCGCGGTCAGGAGCGCGGCGAGTTCCGGATCGACCTGACCCCCGCCTGGCTGACCGAGGCCCTGTACGGGCTCGTCTCCACCGGCGCCTGGGCCGTCCAGGCGGGCCGGGTCGCCGGACAGGACTTCCAATTCATGATCGTCGAGTTGTTGCTCGGCGGAGCACGCCGGAGCGTGGAGCAATGACCAGCATCGAACAGCACGCGAAGACCTCGGACGAGCTGCGCCGCCCCGGACGGTGGATCGCGCTGGCGGTGCTCGTCCTCGCCGTGCTGCTGGTGGCCATCGACGCCACGGTCCTGGGCCTTGCGACGCCGTTCCTCACCGAGGACCTCGAGCCGACCGGCACCCAGCTGCTCTGGATCGGCGACGTCTACTCGTTCGTCATCGCCGGGCTCCTGGTCTCCATGGGCAGCCTCGGTGACCGCATCGGCCGCAAGAAGCTGCTGCTGAGCGGCGCCACCGCGTTCGGCGCGGTCTCCGTGCTCAACGCGTACGCGAGCAGCCCCGAGACGATGATCCTGGCGCGGGCGCTGCTCGGCGTCGCGGGCGCCACCTTGATGCCGTCCACCCTCGCCCTGATCCGCAACCTCTTCAACGACCCGCGCGAGCGCTCACTGGCCATCGGCATCTGGGGTGCCGCGGCCTCCGCGGGCGCGGCCGTCGGCCCGGTCGTCGGCGGGTTCCTGCTGGAGCACTTCTGGTGGGGGTCGGTCTTCCTGATCAACCTGCCGGTGATGGCGGTCCTCGTGGTCGTCGGCATCCGGATGATCCCCGAGTCGAGGAACCCGGCGCCGGGCCCCTGGGACCTGATGAGCGTCGCGCTCTCCCTGGTCGGCATGATCGGGGTCGTGTACGCCATCAAGGATCTGGCCGCGCACGGGGCGAGCTGGGAGGTCGCCGTCGCGGGTATCGGCGGCGCGACCGCGCTCTGGTGGTTCGTACGCAGGCAGCTCAAGCTGCCGGATCCGCTGCTGGACATGCGGCTGTTCCACCACCGGGGTTTCTCGGGCGCGGTCCTCGCCGATCTGCTGACCATCCTCGGCCTGTCCGGGCTGGTCTTCTTCCTCTCCCAGTTCCTGCAACTGGTCCAGGGGCGCGGCCCGCTGGAGGCCGGACTCGCCGAGCTGCCGGCCGCCGTCGGCGCGGTGACCTGCGGTCTGATCGCCGGTCGGGCCGCCCGCCGGTTCACGGTCCGGTTCGTGGTGTCCGCCGGGCTCGCGGCAGTCGGCCTCTCGCTCGCCGCCGTCACCTTCGTCCACCAGGAGACCGGCTATCCACTGATCGGCCTTCTGTTGCTGGTCGTCGGCATCGGCGCGGGCTTCGCCTTCACCGTGACCTCGGACGTGATCCTCTCCAGCGTCCCGAAGGAGCACGCGGGCTCCGCGTCCGCGGTCTCCGAGACGGCGTACGAACTCGGCGCGGCCCTCGGCATCGCCCTGCTCGGCTCCATCGTCACCGGCGTCTACCAGGACTTCGTCACCCCGCACGGCGTCCCGGCCGATGCCGCCGCGGCGGCTCACGAATCCCTGGGCGGCGCCGTCGAATCGGCCCACGGCCTCCCGGCGGAGCAGGCGCACGCACTGGTCTCGGCGGCACAGGACTCGTTCGTCGACGGGTTGCACATCGCCTCGGGCATCGGCGCGGTGGTCCTGATCGCGACAGCGGCCGCCGCCTGGTTCCTGCTGCGCGGCCAGGCGCTGGAGGAGGAGATCGAGCATCCGTAGATCCGCCCGCGAGCTGCCGCGCCTTCGGCCGTACGAGTGGTTGTGAGATACGGAAGGGCCCGTACCGCCAAGCGGGGTACGGGCCCTTCGGATGTCCTGCGGATCCGCCCGATCAGGCGGCCTTCGCCTTCGTCGCATACATGTCGACGTACTCCTGGCCGGAGAGCCGCATCACTTCGGCCATCACGGAGTCCGTCACCGCCCGCAGCACGTAGCGGTCGCGGTCCATGCCCTCGTATCGGGAGAACTCCATCGGCTCACCGAACCGGACCGTCACCTTGCCGGGCCTGGGCAGGCCCGCACCACCTGGCTGCAGCTTGTCCGTGCCGATCATCGCGAACGGCACCACCGGCGCGCCCGTCATCAGTGTCAGCCGCGCGATGCCCGTACGGCCCCGGTAGAGCCGCCCGTCGGGGGAGCGGGTGCCCTCCGGATAGATGGCGAAGGCCTTGCCCTGCTCCAGCACCCGACGGCCCGTCATCAGCGCCGCGACACCGCCGCGTCCGCCGTCCCGGTCCACCGGGATCATGCCGCAGCCGGTGAAGAACCAGGCCATCATCCGGCCCTTGATTCCCTTGCCCGTCACGTACTCGTCCTTGCCGATGTAGAACACCGGCCGGTCGCAGCAGATCGGCATGATCATCGAGTCGATGAACGTCAGATGGTTGCCCGCGAGGATCACCGGACCGTCTCCGGGGATGTTCTTCACGCCTTCCACCTGGGGGCGGAACATCAGGCGCAAGAGCGGTCCGAGCACTGCCTTGATGAGTGCGTGTCGGGACAACGGTTCCTCCGGTGTAGTGGCCAGGGCCGGCCGAGGTACGGGATCGTGACGGTATATGCAGGTGAGGACGATACTCGCGGGTACTCGCTGATCGCACATCGGGTTCATCGAGTGGATACACGGTGTTGACGTGTGTTTCCGCCATGTTCGTCCACGGGCTGCCACGCGGATGGCGCAGTTCCCTACGATCGGGCCTCGCTCGACGGTGCCACACATCACATGCGAGGGAGCAGTCATGACAGAGCGTGCGCAGGCGAACCCCGGTCGGCGGACCGTCCTGGGAGCGGGTGCGGCCGTCCTGGGGGCGGCCGCCCTCGGACTGCCGGGCACGGCGAACGCCGCCGAGAACACGGCCGGGTCCGTCGACGGACGGTCCGGCGGCCACGGCCACCGGCTGGACCTGCCGGTGCCGACCGTCATCGGGCACCGTGGTACCAGCGGCTACCGTCCCGAGCACACCCTCGGCTCGTACCAGCTGGCGCTCGACATGGGTGCGCACATCATCGAGCAGGACCTGGTACCCACGAAGGACGGCCACCTCGTCTGCCGTCACGAGAACGACATAACCGCCACCACCGATGTCTCCGCGCACCCCGAGTTCGCGAGCCGCAGGACGACCAAGACCGTCGACGGCGTCTCCCTCACCGGCTGGTTCACCGAGGACTTCACCCTCGCCGAGCTGAAGACGCTCCGCGCCAAGGAGCGCATCCCCGGAAACCGCCAGAAGAACACGCTCTACGACGGGCGCTGGGAGGTCCCCACCTTCGAGGAGGTGCTCCAGTGGGCCGACCGTGAGGGCCGCAGGCGCGGGAAGCAGGTCTGGCTGTACGTCGAGACGAAGCACCCCACCTACTTCCGCGGCCTCGGCCTCGGACTGGAGGAGCCGCTCGCCAAGCTGCTGCGCCGCTACGACCGCCACCGCAAGCAGTCGCCGCTCATCCTCCAGTCCTTCGAGCCCACCAGCATCCAGCGGCTGGCGAAGCTCGTCGCCACCCCGCGTGTCGTCCTGCTCTCCGGTGCGGGATCGAAGCCCTGGGACTTCGTGGCGACCGGTGACCCGCGCACCGTCGACGATCTCGTGAAGCCCACGGGGCTGACGTGGCTGGCGTCCTTCGCGCAGGGCATCGGCCCCACCCTGGACCTGATCATCCCCAAGGACGCGTCGGGCCGGCTCGCCACGCCGACCACCCTGGTGAAGGACGCGCACGCGCAGGGCCTGATCCTGCACCCGTACACCATGCGCAACGAGAACACCTTCCTGCCCGCCGACTTCAGGCGCGGTACGGACCCCAACGCGTACGGCGACGCATTCGGCGCGTTCCAGACGTACTTCGCGACGGGCATCGACGGCATCTTCTCCGACAACCCGGACACGGCTCTGCTCGCCGCGGCCGACTTCACCGGGAACTGACTCCGCCGCGCACGTCAGCACCCGGCCGGGCATGCCCCGGTCGGGTGGTGCGTCCCGCGGACGGCAACCGCCGTCCGCCGGTCCACGTCGGGTGAGGTATGACGCTACTCGCAGACGCCGGCGCCCAGGCTCCCGCCGCCGTGGTCCACGCCCTGTACCCCCTCGTCAGCGCCGAGGCGAC
The DNA here is from genome assembly GCF_042872425.1 of Streptomyces sp. NPDC005262. NCBI lineage: Bacteria > Bacillati > Actinomycetota > Actinomycetes > Kitasatosporales > Streptomycetaceae > Streptomyces > Streptomyces sp. NPDC005262. The sequence goes on along the minus strand of NZ_JBIAKK010000004.1, from coordinate 193,047 downwards.
GGCCGAGGCGAGCGACGCGGCGGCGGGCGCGGCCGTCGAACCCGCCGATCTCGAACAGGCTGTCTGGCTGCGGCTGCTGGAGCTGCTCGCGGATCAGCGACCTCCGGCGGACCCGGCGCGCTGGGTCCGTGACACCGTACGGGCGGAGGTGCGCCGTGCTCGCCGTACCGCCCGGCGCGAACGTCCCTACGCCGACGAGACCATCGCGGAGCCTGCCCGCAGCCCCGAGCGGTTGGCGGTCGGCGCCGACGAACGCAGGGTGCTGCACGCCGCGGTGGGCCGACTGCCGGGGCGGTGCGCCGGACTGCTCGCCGCGATGCTCGCTCCGGGCGACCCCACCTACCGGGAGATCGCAGGGAAGTTGGGTATGTCACAAGGCAGTTTGGGTCCGATCCGTTCCCGATGCCTTGGATGTCTGCGCAGAATGCTCGCGGCGGAGGTTGTCGTTCCTGAACTGCGGGGATAGGAGCTCTTAGGCAACCGGCGGATCAGGTGAGCGGGAGGCATGCACACATGGGCATGAGTGTGATCATCTCGGCGGCGACGACAGAGGACGCCGAACAGATCTTGAAGCTCCAGTACCTCAGCTTTCAGAGCGAGGCGGAGCTGTACGGGAACTACCGGATCGACCCGCTTGTGCAGACTCTCGAATCGGTCCGTGACGAACTGACCGCGAATCTGGTGTTCGTGGCGCGGCTCGGGGACGAAGTAGTCGGCGCGGTACGCGGATCCATTGATCCGGACGGCACCGGGCAGATAGCCAAGCTCTGCGTCCACCCCCGGCTCCAGGGGCACGGCCTCGGCGCCCGGCTGTTGCGGGCCGCCGAGTCCGCGCTCGCGGACGAGCAGTCGGCCACCCGCTTCCGGCTGCACACCGGGCACCGCAGCGAGACCAACCTGCGGCTCTACCGGCGGGCGGGTTACGCCCCCGTGGGCAACGCGACCGGTCAGGACGGTATCCGGCTCATCCTGCTGGAGAAGGACGCCGCCGCGCGGGCCTACGTCGCCAGCGCCTGACCGGCGACGAAGCGGACGTCACACGTTCTTGGCGCGACGCAGCCAGATCATCCCGGTGACCGGCAGGATCACCGGGATGAACAGGTAGTCCCGGCCCAGATACGACCAGACGGTGGCGTCCGCGAAGGCCGACGGTTCGACCAGGGTCCACGTACCGACGAGAAGGACGCCCGCGAGCTCGGCGGCGCAGCACACCAGCGCCGTCCTGCGGGCCTTCTCGCCGCCGCGGACCAGCGAGTACGTGATGAAGCCGTACACCAGAGCGGCGACGGCCGACAGCACGTAGGCGAGCGGCGCCCTGCCGAAGTCCAGGATCATCTGGACGATCGAGCGGGAGGCGGCCGCGACGGTGAACACCCCGTAGAACCAGACGAGTACGCGGCCGGGGCCGGTCCCCAGCTCGAACCGGGCCTTCTGCCCGGATGCGGAACCGGATGTGGTGTCGGTCTCGGTCACGGTCAGCTTCCCCAGATGTCGTAGAGCCGTACCTGCAGAACGGCCAGCACGACCGCGCCCGCCGCCACCGTCACCGAACCCCATCGGGTCCGCTCGGTCAGCGACAGGAAACCTGCCGCGGGCACGGCGGCGAACGCCCCGACCAGATAGCAGATGAAGATCGTCATGCCCTGGTCCGGCCGCTCGCCCCGGGCGAGCTGCACGATCCCCACCACCAGTTGGGCCAGCGCCAGCAGCGACACCACGGCCATGCCGATGAAGTGCCAGTCCTTGGTCGGCTGGTCCCGGTAGGCGGCGAAACCGCACCAGGCGGCGAGGGCGAGCGCGGTCACGGAGACCGTGATCGTCAGGGCGTCAAGCATGAGCCGAGGGTATTACGGACCAATCGGCCCCCTGCGTGCGCCCCCGTACCCGGGCGCTAGGGTCGGCGAACATGAAGATCCACGCCGAGGCCCTGCTGTTCGACAACGACGGAACGCTGCTCTCCTCCATCGAGTCCGTCCGCCGCTGCTGGACCAGGTGGGCACAGGAGTACGGCGTCACGGCGGAGGACTTCTCCGGCATCGAACTGCACGGCCGTACGGCCGTCGAGATCATCGCCGAGCTGCTGCCCGCGGACCGGGTCGACGGGGCTCTGGCCCGTATCGAACAGCTGGAGGTCGAGGACGTCCCCGGCGGCGTCGTGGTGCTGCCCGGCACCAAGGAGCTGCTCGGTTCGTTGCCCGCGCACCGCTGGGCCGTCGTCACCTCCGCCACCCGCCCGCTGGGTGAGGCGCGGCTGCGCGAGGCAGGCATCGACTTCCCGGTGATGATCGCCGCCGAGGACATCACCCGTGGCAAGCCGGACCCCGAGCCGTACCTCCTCGCGGCCCGTCGCCTCGGCGTCGACCCGGCCCGCTGCGTGGTCTTCGAGGACGCCCCCGCCGGACTGCGGGCCGGACGGGCGGCCGGGATGACGACCGTGGCCTTGGCCACAACGCACGAACGCGCCGAGCTGGTCGCCGATGCGGTCGTCACTGATCTCTCCGCCATATCGGTGCAGGTCACAGCTGCGGGAGTGGAAATCTCCACTGCGGACTGAACCGGGCGCCGCGACGGTCCATGGCTGTCCGCTATACGGACAGGCGGGCAGGCCGGAACGTTACGTCTGTTTTACTTGGCGCATGACCACGACGAGCAGCCGCACCCTTGCGACCGAGGCGATCACGACGCCCGGTGCTCGTTGTATGTGTCGAATGCGCGCCTTCTGAGGGCCCCCGCCTGAGCCTCGCGCCCCGAAGCGAGACCGAGCCCACGCCGTCCGCACCCAGCGGAACGAGCTGCTCCAGCACGTACCTGTCCCGGCCGAGCGCCGCCGCAGCCGTGCCGAGACCCACCGGCCGAACACCCGAGTCCGAACAGTCTCTTCAGACGAATGCCCCGTGCCCGGCGGACACCGCGTCGTGCACTCGACAGTGACGGAAACCCCTGTGATCACCACTACGGGCCTCACGAAGGTCTATCAGTCGCGCGGCCGAGAGGTCACCGCTCTGGACGGCGTCGACCTGCATGTCCGCGAGGGAGAGGTGTACGGCGTCATCGGACAGAGCGGCGCCGGCAAATCCTCCCTGATCCGCTGCATCAACCTGCTGGAACGCCCCACCTCGGGCACCGTGACCGTGGCCGGTCAGGACCTCACCGCCCTCGCGGGCCGGGGCCGCCGGGCCGGCAAGGAGCTCCGCGAGGCGCGCAGCCGTATCGGCATGGTCTTCCAGCACTTCAACCTGCTGGCCTCGCGCAACGTCCAGGACAACATCGAGCTCCCGCTGGAGATCCTCGGCGTCTCCGGTCGCGACCGCACCCGCAAGGCCCTCGAACTTCTCGACCTGGTCGGCCTGGCCGACAAGGCGAAGGCCTACCCCGGCCAGCTCTCCGGCGGCCAGAAGCAGCGCGTCGGCATCGCCCGGGCGCTGGCCGGAGACCCCAAGGTGCTGCTCTCCGACGAGGCGACGTCCGCCCTCGACCCGGAGACCACCCGCTCCATCCTCCAACTGCTGCGCGACCTCAATCAGCAGCTCGGTCTGACCGTCCTGCTCATCACGCACGAGATGGACGTCGTCAAGACGATCTGCGACTCGGCAGCTCTCATGCAGAGGGGCCGCATCGTCGAGTCCGGCACCGTCGGCGAGCTGCTCGCCACCCCCGGCTCCGAACTGGCCCATGAGCTGTTCCCGGTCGGCGGTACGGCCTCCGGTCCCGACCGCACGGTCGTCGACGTCACCTTCCACGGCGAGGCCGCGACCCAGCCGGTGATCTCCCAGCTCTCCCGCACGTACAACATCGACATCTCGATCCTGGGTGCCGCGATGGACACCGTCGGCGGCAACCAAGTCGGCCGGATGCGCATCGAGCTGCCCGGCCGCTTCGAGGAGAACGTCGTCCCGATCGGCTTCCTGCGCGAGCAGGGACTGCAGGCCGAGGTCGTGGACGCGGCCGCCGCCGACGGCATCCCCGCGCAGACCCCCGCCGCACTCACCCGGACCCCGCTCACCAAGGAGGTGGCCAAGTGACCTGGTCCGAAATGCAGCCACTGCTGTCCCAGGGAACCGTCGACACCCTCTACATGGTGCTGTGGTCCGCGGTCGTCACGGTTCTCGTCGGACTGCCGCTCGGCGTACTGCTGGTCCTCACCGACAAGGGTGGACTGCTCCAGAACACCGTGGTGAACAAGGCTGTCGGCGTGATCGTGAACATCGGCCGCTCGCTGCCGTTCATCATCCTGCTGATCGCCCTGATCCCCTTCACCACCTGGGTCGTCGGCACCTTCATCGGCCCGACCGCGATGATCGTGCCGCTCGCCGTCGGCGCCATCCCGTTCTTCGCCCGGCTCGTCGAGACGGCCGTCCGCGAGGTCGACCACGGGCTCGTCGAAGCCGTCCAGTCGATGGGCGGATCCATCCCGACGATCGTGCGCAAGGTCCTGCTGCCGCAGGCCCTGCCGTCGCTCGTCTCCGCGGTCACCACCACCGTCATCGTGCTCATCGGATACTCCGCGATGGCCGGCGCGGTCGGCGGCGAAGGGCTCGGCTCCAAGGCCGTCACCTACGGATTCCAGCGCTTCGACAACCAGTTCATGCTGATCACCGTCGCGCTGCTGATCGTCATCGTGACCGTGGTCCAGCTGATCGGCGATGTCGCCGTACGCCTGCTGGCCCGCCGGGGCCGCACCGCCTCCTGAGACCTTCTCTCCGCTCACAAGCCCGAACTCCTTGTCCGGGCGCACCACCCTCACCATCAGAAAGAGGCACTTTTCGTGCGTAAGAACATCAAGATCACCGCAGCTGCCGCCGCCACCGCAGCCCTCGCCTTCGGCCTCACCGCCTGCGGCACGTCGTCCGACCCGGCCTCCAAGAGCGGGACCGGCGCCGACGCCGACACGTCCAAGGCGCTCGTCGTCGCGGCGTCCCCGACGCCGCACGCCGACATCCTGAACTTCGTCAAGAAGAACCTGGCGGCCAAGGCCGGCCTCAAGCTGGAGGTCAAGGAGTTCACGGACTACGTCCTGCCGAACACCGCCACCGAGAACGGCCAGGTCGACGCCAACTTCTTCCAGCACCGGCCGTACCTCGACGACTTCAACAAGAAGAACAACACCCACATCGTCGCGGTCGCCAACGTGCACCTGGAGCCGCTCGGCCTCTACTCCAACAAGGTCAAGGACCTCAAGGACATCAAGGCCGGCCAGACCATCGCCGTACCGAACGACACCACCGACGAGGGCCGCGCCCTCCAGCTGCTCGCCGCGAACGGCCTGATCACCGTCAAGGACGGTGTCGGCACCAACGCCAAGATCAGCGACATCACGGACAAGAAGGGCCTGGAGTTCAAGGAGCTGGAGGCCGCAACCGTGCCCCGCGCCCTGAACGATGTCGACGCCGCCGTCATCAACGGCAACTACGCCATCCAGGCCAAGCTCAAGCCCGCCAAGGACGCCCTGGTGCTGGAGAAGGCGGACGGCAACCCGTACGCCAACCTCCTCGCCGTGAAGAAGGGCAACGAGAAGGACCCCCGCGTCGAGAAGCTCGTGAAGCTCCTCCACTCCGCCGAGGTGAAGAAGTTCATCGAGGACACCTACCAGGGCTCGGTCATCCCTGACTTCGGCCCCCTCGTCAACTCCTGACACCCGAACCGCACGAGCGTGGCCGAGCCCCGCGCACCCCACCCGGGTGCGCGGGGCTCCGCCGTGCGCACCCGGCCATGCACAACGTCCGCCCGATGCTGCATGCTGTGCCTTTACACGGTCTTCGGCATGGAGCTGCGCATGACTTCCACCTTTCCGTCCATCTCCATCAGCACGGATCGGTTGGTGCTGCGACCGTTCGACATGACGGACGTCCCGGCGTACATCGAGATGATGAACGACGAACTCGTCACCGCCTGGACGGAGGCGCCCCACCCCTACACCCAGGTCGACGCGGAACGCTGGGTCCGCCGGATCGCCCCCGCGCAGCGCACCAGCGGTGACGGGATAGTCTTCGCCGTCACCGAGTTCCTCACCCAGCGCCTCGTCGGCTCGGTGCGGCTCCGGAACACCGACTGGCGCACGCTCGCCACCGAAGCCGCGTACATCACCGCCCCCTGGGCTCGCGGCGAGGGATACGCCACCGAGTCCCTGCTCGCCGTCGCCCAGTGGCTCTTCCGCGACCAGGCCTTCGAACGCATCGAACTGCGCACCGCCGCCGACAACACCGCGTCCCAGCAGGTCGCCCAGAAGCTCGGCTGCATCAGCGAGGGGGTCCTGCGCAACGCCCGGATAGCGAGGACCCAGACCGAGGACGGCGGCTGGACCGACATCAGGACCGATCTGATCGTCTGGGGGCTGCTTCCCGAGGACCTCGAAGGAGTCGCCGAGCAGCTGGCCGACGCAGGCGGCTACGGCACCTACAGCGACTGGAACTGATGCCGGAACCGACGCCGGGGACCGCACCGGTCCGGACCGGACGGGGACCAGGTACTCTCACCGTGCCCGCCGCGCGTGGGCAGCCCCACCTGCGACAACTCCAGGAGACTGACGAAAGATGGCCGACCGGGTCACGGTGATCGGCTGGGACGGCTCGCCACTGACCGCAGCGGCCGGGGCCGCGCTCTCGGCCGCCACCCTCGTCGCGGGCGCCGCCCATCACCTCGCACTCCCCGAAGTCCCGGCGACCGCCGAACGGATCCGTCTCGGCTCCATCGACCTCGCCGCCCGCAGGATCGCCGGCCACCGCGGCAGCGCCGTGGTCCTCGCCGACGGCGACCCCGGCTTCTTCGGAGTCGTACGCAATCTCCGCGCACCCGAACACGGCCTGGAAGTCGAAGTCGTGCCCGCCGTGTCCGCCGTCGCCACCGCGTTCGCCCGCGCCGGAATGCCCTGGGAGGACGCCCAGATCGTCGTCGCCCACCCCCGCACCCTGCGCCGCGCCGTCAACGTCTGCCGGGCCCACCACAAGGTCGCCGTCCTCACCTCGCCCGGCGCGGGACCCGCCGAACTCGCCCTGCTCCTCGAAGGCGTGCACCGCACCTTCGTCATCTGCGAGGAACTCGGCACCGCACGCGAACAGGTCGCCGTCGTCACCTCCGACAAGGCCGCCGACCACGTCTGGCGCGACCCGAACGTCGTGATCGTCATCGGTGGCGGCCCCGAGCAGCAGTCCACCGGCACCGGCTCCTGGATCGCCGGCCGCCACCCCCAGGGCGTACGCGGCTGGGCACTGCCCTCGGACGCATACCCCGGCGGAGCGACGGACCCGGGAGGGGAGTCGGGCGAGGGCGAGTCCCCGGGGCTGCGGGCCGCCCAACTGGCCCGCCTCGGCCCGCGTACCGGCGACCTCGTCTGGGACATCGGCTCCGGCAGCGGAGCACTTGCCGTGGAGGCCGCAGGGTTCGGTGCGGCGGTGCTGGCCGTCGACAGCGACCCGGACGCCTGCGCCCGGACGGCGGCCGCGGGCCGGGCCTTCGGCGTACAGCTCCAGGTCGTCCAGGGCCGCGCCCCGCACGTGCTGGAGCGGCTGCCGGAGCCCGATGTCGTACGCATCGGCGGCGGCGGGGTCCCCGTCGTCACCGCTGTCGCCGACCGCAGGCCGGAGCGGATCGTCACCCACGCGTCGACCCGGGACGAGGCCGAGGCGCTCGGTGCGGCACTCGCCGAGAACGGCTACATCGTCGAGTGCGCCCTCCTCCAGTCCGTCGAACTCGACACGGCCGCATGGTCGGAGCGCGAACGCTCGGTCGTGTTTCTGCTCTCGGCGCTGCGGTCGGACCTCGCCCCCTGACCCGGTCGGTGCACGGCGCGGGGTAGGCTGGCCGATCGTTGTACCGCACCCGGCCGTTCGTCGCTTCGTTCGTCAATGTCCGGAAAAGGGGACCGTTTTGGGCCCCGTTGTGGTACGGCGGACCCGGGGGATGCGCAACGTGGCGCAGTCCACAGCGAGCCGTGGCGGAACTGCCTGCCGCGGCGGCGAACGGCCGCGAGAATGATGTGTGTCCGCGACCGATTCGTGCCGCGCGGCGAGCCCGCTCGTTCTTCATGACGAGCGCCGGCGTGCCGTGTTCGGGCGTCCCGGGCGAAGGGCCGAAGGAGCACTGACGATGGGCGAGGGGTACGCATGAGTGACACCGGCCAGATCCCGGGCGAGGGACTGCCGGAGAACGCAGGCATGGTGGAGCAGCCGGGCAACCCCGCCCCGGGTGCGTACACCTTCCTCGCTCCCTCCGAGCATGCGCCCGAGGACGACGATCTTCTGCTGATGCCGAGCCCACAGGGCGCCTGGAGCGAACCGCAGGTCGCACCGGTCCCCGGTCAGCCGGTGGACGGCGGCGCCGTACAGGCACCGGCGCTACTGGAGGGGCAGGCCGCCTACCAGGCACAGCCGCAGGGCTACGTCGGTGGTGTGCAGGCCGTGCGGGCCCAGGGAACCGTGCAGGTCCAGGAGGCGCCGGACCCGGCCGTGTACGCCGTGCAGCAGGCGGTGGCCGGAGCGATGACCGAGACCGGGCAGGGCACGCACGAGTCGGGCGGTCGTGACTCGGGTGCCGTCGATCTCAATGGCGTACGCATGCCGGCCGTGGCTTCCGTTGCCGCACCGGTCGCGGCCACCCCCGTGCGCCGGCCGCTGCACCGCGGCCCGGCCTCGGGCGAGTCGAGCCTGTCGTACGGCGGGACACCGACCGGCGGTGTGGTCCGTTCGCTCGCCGACCGCGGACCCGCCGAGGCGCCGCAGAACCCGATGCCCGCACGGCACGCGGGACCGCCCACCACCGGTCCCGAGTACCTCGACCTGCCGGGCCCTCAGCTCGGCGAGATCCCGCCGCAGGCCGGAAGCCCGTGGGCGGCGCACGCACCCGAACAGGTCGTGGCGCCCGTGGCGGTGGAACCGGAAGCCGTGACTGCGGAAGCGGCCGCAGAAACGGTCGTCCCGGAGCCGGTTGCCGAGCCGGTGCCGGTCGCACAGCCGGTCGAGGCCGCCCCGGAGGCCGTACCCACCGCTGCCGAGGCTTTTGCGGACGGCGCGTCCCTGGGCCGGTTCGTGCCCGTGGAGGGATCCGTGCCGACGACTCCGCACCTGGCCCCGACGCCGGTCGTGGAGCAGGCCGTCGTGGAACACGCCGTCGTGGAGCAGGTCGTCCCGGAGCAGGTCGCGCAGCCGGAAGCCGTCGTCGAGCCGGCGCCCGAGCCCGTGACCCTCCAGGAGCCCCAGGCCCGGCCCGAGCAGGTCGCGATCGCCGTCGAGCCGGTACCGGCCCCGGTTGTCGAGACCCACGAGACCTTCGAGACCCCCGAGCCCGTCGCAGCCGCGCCCGCTGTGGCCGAAGTGCCCGCGCCCGAACCGGTGGTCGCGCCCGGACCGGTCCCCGCGCCGGAGCCGGCGGCCGTCCCCGAGCCCGTGGTCGTGGCCGCGCCCGCCGCCGTACTCGTGGCCGCGCCGGAACCCTTGGCCACTCCGGAGGAACCCGTCCTCGCGCCCGCCGCCGGGACGGCTCCCGAACCGGTCCTCGTGCCCGAGCCCGAGACCGGCCCCGAGGTCATCGAGACCCCGGACCTCACGTTCACGGACGCCGGCCCGGACATCGCGGCGCCCGCGCCGGACCAGGAGCCCGCGGGGCCGGTACGGATCCCTGCCGAGGAGGCCCCGGTGGCCGAGGCGCCGGCCGACGAGGTGCCGCAGCCCTCCGCGGAGACTTCCGACCGAGCCGCCGCCTCCGGGTACGACGACGCCGAGCGCGAAGCGGTGCTCCGGGTCATGCGCGAACGCCGTGACATCCGCAACGGCTTCCGTAGTGACCCCATCCCGCACGAGGTCCTGCTCCGCGTCCTCGAGGCCGCGCACACGGCGCCCAGTGTCGGCCACTCGCAGCCCTGGGACTTCGTCGTCATCCGCTCCGCGGAGACCCGCCGTTCCATGCACGAACTGGCGCAGCGTCAACGCGAGGCGTACGCCAAGTCGCTGCCCAAGGGCCGGGCCAAGCAGTTCAAGGAACTGAAGATCGAGGCCATCCTCGACACCCCGGTGAACATCGTCGTCACCGCCGACCCCACCCGCGGTGGCCGCCACACCCTCGGCCGGCACACCCAGCCGCAGATGGCCCCGTACTCCTCGGCGCTCGCCGTCGAGAACCTGTGGCTCGCAGCCCGCGCCGAGGGTCTCGGCGTCGGCTGGGTCAGCTTCTTCGACGAGCGCGAGATGGTCCGCGCCCTCGGCCTGCCCGAGCACCTCGAAGTCGTCGCGTACCTGTGTGTCGGTTATGTCGACGAGTTCCCCGAGGAACCCGAGCTGATGCAGGCGGGCTGGTCCAAGCGGCGCCCGCTGTCCTGGGTCGTCCACGAGGAGACGTACGGTCGCCGCGCGCTGCCCGGCGAGGAGCCGCACGACCTGCTGCAGGAGACCATCTCCAACATCCGTCCGCTGGACGCCAAGGCGCTGGGTGAGGCCTGGGAACGCCAGAAGCGGATGACCAAGCCGGCGGGTGCGCTCGGCATGCTGGAGATCATCTCCGCGCAGCTGTCGGGTCTCTCCCGGATGTGCCCGCCGCCGATCCCGGAGCCCGCGGCTGTCGCGATCTTCGCCGGGGACCACGGGGTGCACGCCCAGGGCGTCACCGCGTGGCCGCAGGAGGTCACCGGCCAGATGGTCGCCAACTTCCTCGGCGGCGGCGCGGTCTGCAACGCATTCGCGGCCCAGGTAGGCGCCGAGGTGTGTGTCGTCGACGTCGGCGTCGCCACGGAACTGCCCGCGACCGCCGGTCTGCTGCCGCGCAAGGTGCGTGCGGGAACGGCCGACTTCACGACCGGGCCCGCCCTCACCCGTGAGGAGGTCCTCGCGGCCATCGAGGTCGGCATCGAGACCGCCCGCGATCTGGTGGCAGCGGGCAACAAGGGCCTGCTCACCGGCGAGATGGGCATCGCGAACACCACCGCGTCCGCCGCGCTGATCTGCGTGTACACGGGCATGGACCCGGCCGAGGTGACCGGTCGTGGCACCGGCATCAACGACGAGATGCACGCGCGCAAGGTCGACGTGGTCCGCCGTGGCCTCGAACTCCACCAGCCCGACCCGTCCGACCCGATTGGCGTACTTGCCGCGGTCGGCGGCCTGGAACACGCCGCGATGGCGGGATTCCTGCTGGGCGGTGCCTCGCTGCGTACGCCGGTGGTCCTGGACGGGGTGAGCGCGGGCGCCGCTGCCCTGGTCGCCCGGGCGATCGCCCCCGAGGCCCTCGCCGCATGCATCGCCGGTCACCGCAGCGCGGAGCCCGGCCATGTCGCCGCGCTCAACAAGCTGGGCCTGCGCCCGCTGGTCGACCTCGACCTCCGCCTCGGCGAGGGCACGGGTGCGCTGCTGGCGCTGCCGATCGTGCAGAGTGCGGCGCGGGCGATGCACGAGGTGGCGACGTTCGACTCGGCGGGCGTCACCGAGAAGTAGCGCCCGGGCAGGGCCGGCCCCGCCGGCGCTCGAGGCGCGGGGGCCGGGGCGGAGCCCGGGTTCCCGGAAGGGGTGGGTGGGGGAGAGCTCTGTGCAGCGGCCCCCACCCCCACCGGCCCGCCCCGCCGCACCCCGTATCGTGGACTCACACCCCACAAAACCGCACGTCACAGCCGCTCCACCGCCGTAGCGGCCCGCACGCACCCCGTATCGCCCGAGGAGCCCGCACCGCCATGGCCGAGCACGCAGATCACCCCGCGTACCCCGTCGGACTGCGCCTGAGCGGGCGCCGCGTCGTCGTCGTCGGCGGCGGTCAGGTCGCGCAGCGCCGCCTCCCCGCACTCATCGCGGCGGGCGCCGACATCACCCTCGTATCTCCGTCCGCGACGCCGTCCGTCGAGGCGATGGCCGACGCCGGTGAGATCCACTGGGAGCGCCGCCGGTACGAGGACGGGGACCTCACCGACACCTGGTACGCGCTCATCGCCTCCGACGACGCCACCGCGAACGAGGCCGCGTCCGCCGAGGCCGAGCGCACCCGCACCTGGTGCGTGCGCAGCGACAACGCCGATGTCGCCACCGCCTGGACCCCGGCCACCGGACGCAGCGAGGGCGTGACCGTCGCCGTACTCTCCACCGACGCGCAGGGCCGCGACCCGCGCCACTCCGCCGCCGTCCGCGACGCCATCGTCGAGGGTCTGCGCGACGGCACGCTCGCCGCACCGCACCACCGCACCCGCCCCACCCCTGGTGTCTCCCTCGTCGGCGGCGGCCCCGGTGACCCCGACCTGATCACCGTGCGCGGGCGGCGCCTCCTCGCCGAGGCGGATGTCGTCATCGCCGACCGGCTCGGCCCGCGCGACCTGCTCGACGAACTGCCGCCGCACGTCGAGGTGATCGACGCCGCGAAGATCCCGTACGGCCGCTTCATGGCGCAGGAGGCGATCAACCAGGCGCTCATCGAGCACGCCAAGGCGGGCAAGGCCGTCGTACGGCTCAAGGGCGGCGACCCGTTCGTCTTCGGCCGGGGCATGGAGGAGGCACAGGCGCTCGCCGCCGAGGGCATCCCTTGCACCGTCGTCCCCGGCATCTCCAGCTCGATCTCCGTACCCGGCGCGGCCGGTATCCCCGTCACCCACCGCGGGGTCGCCCACGAGTTCACCGTGGTGAGCGGTCATGTCGCCCCCGACGACGAGCGTTCGCTGGTCGACTGGGCGGCCCTCGCACAGCTCCGTGGCACCCTCGTGCTGCTGATGGCCGTGGACAAGATCGGCGCCATCGCCGAGGCCCTCATCGCCCACGGCAAGTCGCCCGGTACACCGGTCGCCCTGATCCAGGAGGGCACCACGGCGGCACAGCGCAGGGTCGACGCGACCCTCGCGACCGTCGGTGAACGGGCCGCCGCCGAAGAGGTACGCCCGCCGGCCGTGATCGTCATCGGTGACGTCGTCGCGGTCGGTACGGCCACCCTCCCGAACCCCGCCGAGTAACCAGCGGTAACGGATCTTCTTCCGAGCCGTTGGCACCACACACCGGACAAGGCAGTATCAACCTGTGGCAGATCTCATCACCGTCGACGACCCCGACGACCCGCGCCTGCGCGACTACACGGGCCTGACCGACGTCGAACTCCGACGCAGGCGAGAGCCCGCCGAGGGACTCTTCATCGCCGAGGGCGAGAAGGTGATCAGACGCGCCAGGCACGCCGGGTACGAGATGCGGTCCATGCTGCTCTCGGCGAAGTGGGTCGATCTGATGCGTGACGTCATCGACGAGGTCCCGGCCCCGGTCTACGCGGTCAGCCCGGAGCTCGCCGAGCGCGTCACCGGCTACCACGTGCACCGCGGCGCGCTGGCCTCCATGCAGCGCAAACCACTGCCGACGGCCGACGAACTGCTGACGACGACCCGCCGGGTCGTCGTCATGGAGTCGGTCAACGACCACACCAACATCGGCGCCATCTTCCGTAGCGCCGCCGCCCTCGGCATGGACGCGGTGCTGCTCTCCCCGGACTGCGCGGACCCGCTGTACCGGCGCTCCGTCAAGGTCTCCATGGGCGCGGTCTTCTCCGTCCCGTACGCGCGTCTCGAGAGCTGGCCCAAGGCCCTGGAGACCGTACGGGAGGCGGGTTTCAAGCTCCTGGCGCTCACCCCCGACGACAAGGCCAGCAGTATCGACGAGGCGGCGCCGCACCGGATGGACAAGGTGGCGCTGATGCTCGGCGCCGAAGGCGACGGGCTGTCCACACAGGCCCTGGTCGCTGCCGACGAATGGGTACGCATCCCGATGGCGCACGGCGTCGACTCGCTGAACGTGGGCGCGGCTGCCGCAGTCGCGTTCTACGCGGTGGCGACGGGCCGCCCGCAGGACTGACCGGCTGTTTGCCGGCCCCTACCGCCGGGCGAGCAGGCGCTGCCCCTGGGGCTGTTCCTGCACTCCGTGCTGCTCCTGCTGTCCCGGGGCCTGTGTGGCGCCCAGCCCACGGGCCGGTCCCTGGCAACCCTGCGCCGCCGCGATCCCCAGCGCCACCAGCAGCGTCACCACGACGAAGACGAAAAGACGCTGCCGAAGCAGCCGCGGGTTGGCCGGACGCCGGCCCGTCGATGTCGTACGGGTCCCGGGCCGAGTGCCCGGACGCCCCTTCGTGCCGTTCGTGCCGTTGGTGGCCTGGGGGCGCTTGCCGGAGCGGGTGGTGTTGCGCGGTGGCTGCGGCCGTGAGCCCCCCGTACGGGGGGCCGTCGTGCGCGAGGGTGCCGTCTGCCGGGTCTGCGGACGCGGCGCCGCAGGGCTCGCCGCGCGCCGGGTCTGCTGTTCGGTGTACGGGCCGTCGAGCCGGCCGGTCGGCCGGTCCAGCTCCTGCGCCGAGCGCTGCGCGGGCGGCCGGCTCTCGTGCAGTCCCTGCGCCTCGCGGGCGGCGATCTCCTTGAGCCGCATGGAGAGTTGAAGCGTGCTCGGCCGCTCCTCCGGGTCCTTCGCCAGGCAGGCGCTCACCAGCGGCGCCAGCGCGTCGTGAACGTCGTACAACTGCGGTTCCTCGTGCACCACGCGGTACAGCATCACCTCGGAACTGCCGTGCCCGAAAGGCGAGTCGGCCATCGCCGCGTACGCCAGCGTGGCACCGAGCGAGAACACGTCCGTCGCGGGGGTGACCGCCGCGCCCCGCACCTGCTCGGGCGCCAGGAAGCCGGGCGAGCCCACGGCCGTACCCACATGCGTGAGCGTGCTCGCCCCGGTCGCCCAGGCGATCCCGAAATCGATGATCCTGGGGCCCTTGGGGGAGAGGAGGATGTTCGACGGCTTCAGATCACGGTGGACGACACCGGCCTCGTGCACCGCCACCAGCCCCTCGGAGAGCGCCGCCCCGATCGACGCCACCTCGGCCGCCGACAGCGGGCCCTCCTCGGCCACCTTGTCGTGCAGGGAGGGGCCGGGGACGTACTGCGTGGCGAACCACGGGCGGTCGGCCTCCAGATCGGCCGCCACCAGACGTGCCGTACAGCCGCCGCGGATCCGCCGCGCCGCCGACACCTCGCGCGCGAAACGCGAACGGAACTCCTGGTCCTCGGCGAGATCCGGGCGGATCACCTTGAGCGCCACCCGCTGGCCGCGCCGGTCCGAACCCAGATAGACGACACCCATGCCGCCCGCTCCGAGCCGTCTGTGCAGTCTGAACGAGCCGACGACACGCGGGTCCTCGCGCCGGAGCCGCATCATCGCCATGTCTGCCCATCCCCGCTGCCTGGTCCGCCTGACGTGGCACAGCTTACGTACCCGTGGCCCGGCGCGCTCAGAGGCCGCGCCCTCGTCCGCCCATCGATTGTCAGTGCCGGGTGGGAAACTTGAAGGGTGGTCAGGGAGCCGCGGATCCACGCTCTCCGGCCCGTGCGAGATCTCAAAGGTCCGTCGCAGAAGGGGGATTGGATCAGTGAAGGGCGATCGAGTCGAAATAGTCGTGGACGCCGGGGACACGACGCGTACCTACGAAGTGGTGGCCGGCCGAGCGGGTCGCCGGGTGGAGACGGCCGTCCGCCGAGGGGTGGTCGAAGTGAGTGAAGTCACTCGCAACGGCTCCGTGGTGCGCACCGCCCGCTTCATGGCGGCCAGGGTGCTCGCCCTGGTCGAACAGCCGGTCCCCCGGGAGGACGCGTCCGAGCGCCCCCTCCGGGAAGACCCCAAGGTCTAGTGCCCGATCTCCACCCAGAGGAGTACGCCGAGCACCGACGGCTCATCCTCCGGGAGGCCCGGCATTCGATACGCGGGCATGACGACCCGCGCCCCGGGCGTCCCTAATGTTGAATTCGAGCGGCGGGCGTTGCACTCGTCCCCCGAGGTCAGATGCCCGCCGCTCCCACAACAGGTCAGGAGAGGAACCATGGCGCACACGGCAGCGCGGACGATGATCCGTACGGAGGGGCGCAGGGCACATGCCGCGTTCGGCGGCCGCCCGTCGTCCGGTACGCGCCACCCGCTGGTGGCGACGGCCATGGTTCTTCCTCTGGCGGCCCTGCTCGTAGTCGTCTTCGGCGGCTGGGACGCAGTGGTCACACAGGCGTCGTCCGTAGGTGTGATGCTGGGGCGCTGAGCGGCGCCCCGGGTCCGGAAGAGCGGTCCGGACCGGGACATCGGGCCAACAGCCCCGTGGGGACGGGGGTGCGGCGGACGGCAGCGTTTGTCCGGTCAGCTGGGGAGCTGACCGGACATCGCGCTTTCCGGGGTACCTCGCGCCCGGCACGCACTGCCGGAGTTTTCGGCGCCGGCCCTCGGCGCCGGACCGCGGCGTGCGCGGCTGCGCGTACGCTCATCGGCGGCCCGGTCGGAACCGGGCCGCACCTGCTGCCACCGGGGGAGACCGTGACCACCGCAGTCGTCCGCGCGCTGGGCGCCCTCGCTCATGACGCGGCCCACCCGCCCACGGGTGCCGAGGCTCCGTGCACCTGCCCGGCCCCGGCGGTGCTCGCGGACCGCGCCGACGGCACAGTCGTCCGCAGCGGTCCGGTGGTCGCGAAGGCCCACGCCCCGGACACCGACACCACCGCCCTGGCCGCCCGCCTCGCCCTGGCGGCGTCCCCAGCCCTGACCGGCATCCTCCTGCCACCCGTACCCCGGCCCACCGCCCCCGACTCCACGGTGCACGGCCGCTCCGTGACGCTGTGGCCCCATGGCGAACCCGTCGACCCCGCAGACCCCGACGCCGCGCCCTGGGAGGATGCGGCCGTGCTCCTGGCCCGCCTCCACCGCACCGCACCACCGACCCCGCCCCGGGCCATGCGGGCTTTCCCCGCGATGCGCGGCCCCGCGAAGGCCGCACTCGCCGTTGCCCGGATGTGCCGGGCCCGGCCCGGCGACCCGGCCACCGTCCCCATACGCGAAGCATGGCGGCGGCTGCCCGCCTGGGCCCGCGGCGAGGACGTCGCGCCCCCGCACCGCTCGCGCTTCCTCTGCCATGGCGATCTGCATCTCGGCCAGCTCGTCCGCCACCCCGCCCCGCACGGCCCCTGGCTGCTGATCGACGTCGACGACCTGGGCCTCGGTGACCCCGCCTGGGACCTGGCGCGCCCCGCCGCCTGGTACGCGGCCGGGCTGCTGCCTCCCGACGTCTGGCTGCGCTTCCTGGACGCCTACCGGGCGGCCGGCGGGCCGGCCGTACGCGCCGATGGCGACCCCTGGCCCGACCTGGACGCCCCGGCCCGCGCCCTGACGGTGCAGACCGCCGCGCTGGCGTTCGCCAAGTCTGCCACGGAGGGGAGAACTCCGGATGAAGTGGAACAGATGATGATCGACGCCTGTGCCCGAATTGCGTCCCTCCCGCACGAGTTGGCCGCCGAACACTCGTCGTAGGGTGAACCGATCGTCTCCGGGCATGAATTCCGGGACGGCGAACCGACGGCGAGGAGCTGAGCCGACCATGCAGTGTCCCAAGTGCCACGCGCAGATGCAGACATACAACCGCAATGGCATCCAGATCGAGCAGTGCAGCGGCTGCCGGGGGATATTTCTCGACTACGGCGAGCTGGAGTCCCTGACCCGCATCGAGGCGCAGTGGACGCAGCAGGCGCCGCCCGTGCCGCCGGCCCCTCAGGCATACCCGGCCGCACCCGCCCCCGCCTGGGGTGCTCCGCAGCACCACGGCGGCCACCACGGCGGTCACTACCGGCACAAGAGCTTCGGCCACATGCTCTTCTCGTCCTGATCGGGCCGAGGCCACGCTGCGGGCCCGGACGCACGGTGTCCGGGCCCGCAGCGCGCACTGCGCACGGCCCGGCCGTAGTGCATACCGTGGACAAAGTCTTGTCGCACCTCTAGGCACCGACATGGTTGATCCTTAAAGTTCCGGCCCATGACCTTCCTCGACAGGTCCCGGACCGTCGCGCCACCCGGCTGGAGCCGCTGGCTAGTCCCGCCAGCCGCCCTCGCGGTGCATCTCTCGATCGGGCAGGCGTATGCCTGGAGCGTGTTCAAGCCCCCGCTCGAGTCGGCTCTCGGCCTTTCCGGTACCGCCAGCGCCTTGCCCTTCCAACTCGCCATCGTCATGCTCGGCCTCTCCGCGGCCTTCGGCGGAACCCTCGTCGAACGCAACGGACCGCGCTGGGCGATGTTCGTCTCCCTCGTCTGCTTCTCCTCGGGTTTCCTCGTCGCCGCCCTCGGCGTGGCCACCGGTCAGTTCTGGCTGGTCGTCGTCGGCTACGGCTTCATCGGTGGTATCGGACTCGGCATCGGCTACATCTCGCCGGTCTCCACGCTCATCAAGTGGTTCCCCGATCGCCCCGGCATGGCCACCGGCATCGCCATCATGGGCTTCGGCGGGGGAGCGCTGATCGCCTCACCCTGGTCGACCGGGATGCTCGAATCCTTCGGCTCCGACAGCGCGGGAATCGCCACCGCCTTCCTGGTCCACGGTGTGGCCTACGCGGGTTTCATGGCGCTCGGCGTTTTCCTCGTCCGGGTGCCGCCGGACGGCTGGCTCCCGGCCGGCCACCGGCCGGAGGCGGCGCCCCGCCGCCTCGTCACCACGGCCCAGGTGTCCGCCCGCAACGCGCTGCGGACACCGCAGTTCTGGTGTCTGTGGGTGGTGCTCTGCATGAACGTCACCGCGGGCATCGGCATTCTGGAGAAGGCCGCGCCCATGATCTCGGACTTCTTCACGGGCACCTCGGCCCCGGTCACGGTCTCCGCCGCGGCAGGCTTCGTGGCCCTGCTCTCCCTGGCCAACATGACCGGCCGGCTCCTGTGGTCCTCGACCTCGGACCTCATCGGCCGCAAGAACATGTACCGCATCTACCTGGGCGTCGGCGCCCTGATGTACCTCACGATCGTCGAGTTCGGCAGCTCCAAACCGCTCTTCATCTGCTGCGCGCTGGTGATTCTCTCGTTCTACGGAGGCGGATTCGCCACGATCCCCGCCTATCTGCAGGACCTCTTCGGCACGTATCAGGTCGGCGCCATCCACGGCCGGTTGCTGACCGCCTGGTCCACCGCCGGCGTCCTCGGCCCGCTGATCGTCAACTGGGTGGCGGACGCGGGCGAGCGGGCGGGCCGCAGCGGGTCCGACCTTTACACGACATCGCTGGCGATCATGATCGGACTGCTGATCGTCGGCTTCGTCGCCAATGAGCTCGTACGCCCCGTCCATCCACGCTTCCACGAGGCAGCGGAGAGGAAGACCCGTGCACACCAGCAGTCGTAGAACACTCACTGCCGTGGTCTGGCTCTGGGTCGCCCTGCCGTTCGCCTACGGGCTGTACGAACTGATCCGTAAGGCCACCCAACTCTTCACCGGCTGACCCCGGTCGGTCGGCCCCCGCCGCGGATACGACGAAGCCCCGGTCGTCTCGACGACCGGGGCTTCGGCTGGTGCGCGATACTGGGATTGAACCAGTGACCTCTTCCGTGTCAGGGAAGCGCTCTCCCGCTGAGCTAATCGCGCAGGGTGAACCTGCGTGTACTGCGTGCGCGATACTGGGATTGAACCAGTGACCTCTTCCGTGTCAGGGAAGCGCTCTCCCGCTGAGCTAATCGCGCGGGGGGATCCTTGCGGACCAGTGGACGATACTGGGATTGAACCAGTGACCTCTTCCGTGTCAGGGAAGCGCTCTCCCGCTGAGCTAATCGTCCTTGGAGGTGGAGACGGGATTTGAACCCGTGTAGACGGCTTTGCAGGCCGTTGCCTCGCCTCTCGGCCACTCCACCAGGAGTGCAGGGGTTCGGGAAAAGATCCCCCACTTCGAGCGGACGACGAGATTCGAACTCGCGACCCTCACCTTGGCAAGGTGATGCTCTACCAACTGAGCCACGTCCGCTTGTCGTTTCCGTTTCACTTGCGTGTCCCGGCGACGTGTTGAACTCTAGCGGATTCCCGGGCCAGTACAAAAACGCGTTTGTGCAGCGTGCTGCGGTGCGTTCGCCCCGGCGCAGGTCATCGCGGGCCGTCCTAGACTCAGCAACGTGCACGACCTCGCCCCAATGGCCCGCTTCGACGGCCTCATCGCGTCCGATCTGCAGGACGTGACCAGTGATCCCGCCGCCCTCGACTCGTCCGGCTTCTGGGCCGTATGTGCCGATTTCGAGGGCGGTCTCGTCTGCGCCCGCTTCGGCACCGTACGGACCGCGCCGGTGCCCGCGCCCGTACCCGGCGCCTGGCGCGGCCCCGGAGCCGGCGACTGGATCTCGTCGCTGGACCGGGCCGCGTACACCGCCGGAGTACGTCGCATCCGCGAGTACATAGCGGCGGGCGAGGTCTACCAGGCCAACCTCTGCCGGGTCATGACCGCGGTGCTGCCGGACCCGGCTGCCGCGGACGTCGACGCCCTCACCGCGCTGCTGGCACTCGGCAACCCCGCCCCTTACGCGGGAACGATCCGGCTGCCCGCGCACGGCGTGGAGGTCGCCACCGCGTCCCCCGAACTCTTCCTGAAGCGGGACGGCCGGACCGTCGAGTCCGGACCGATCAAGGGCACCGGCCGTACCGAAGCCGATCTGCTGGAGAAGGACCACGCCGAGAACGTGATGATCGTCGACCTGGTCCGCAACGACCTGGGCCGGGTCTGCGCCACCGGATCGGTCACCGTCCCCGACCTCTGCGTGGTGGAGAAGCACCCGGGGCTCGTCCATCTCGTCTCCACCGTGCGCGGCCGCCTTGCCGACGGCGTCGGCTGGCCCGAGCTGCTCGCCGCCGCGTTCCCGCCCGGCTCCGTCACCGGGGCACCCAAGTCCAGCGCCCTCCGCATCATCGACTCACTGGAGACCGCGCCCCGCGGTCCCTACTGCGGTGGCATCGGCTGGGTCGACGCCGACCGCTCCACCGCCGGCCTCGCCGTCGGTATCCGGACCTTCTGGGTCGACCGCACCCAAGCCGCCCCGGTCCTCCGGTTCGGCACCGGCGCCGGCATCACCTGGGGCTCGGACCCGGAGCGCGAATGGGACGAGACCGAGCTGAAGGCGGCCCGGCTGCTCGCTGTAGCGTCGGGCGCCCACCAAGCGACTGGAAGGACCGCGTGATGAGGATCTGGGTCAACGGCGCGCTGCGCGACGAGGCCGATGCCAGGGTGTCCGTGTTCGACCACGGACTGACCGTGGGCGACGGCATCTTCGAGACCGTCAAGACCACCGCCGGCCGGCCCTTCGCCCTCACCCGGCACCTCGACCGGCTGACCCGCTCGGCCCGCGGTCTCGGCCTGCCGGATCCCGACCTCGACGAGGTGCGCCGCGCCTGCGCCGCGGTCGTCGACGCCAACCCCATGGAGCTCGGACGGCTGCGCATCACGTACACCGGCGGGCTCTCCCCTCTCGGCTCCGACCGTGGCAACGACGGGGCGGGCCTGGTCGTCGCCCTCGGGGAATCCACCCGGCGCCACGACACCACCGCCGTGATCACCGTCCCCTGGACGCGCAACGAGCGCGGCGCGCTCGCCGGGCTCAAGACCACCTCGTACGCGGAGAATGTCGTCGCCCTCGCCCGCGCCCATGAGCAGGGCGCCTCGGAGGCGCTCTTCGCCAACACCGTCGGGCAGCTCTGCGAAGGCACCGGAACCAACGTCTTCGTCGTCCTCGACGGTCGGCTGCACACCCCGCCGCTCGCCTCCGGCTGCCTCGCCGGGATCACCCGCGCACTGGTCGTCGAATGGGCGGGGGCGCACGAGACCGAACTGTCCATGGACGTGCTGGAGCACGCCGAGGAGGTGTTCGTGACCTCGAGCCTGCGGGACGTCCAGGCCGTCCACCGGATCGACGGCCGCGAACTGCCCGGCACGCCAGGGCCGGTGACGGCGAAGGCCATGCGGGTCTTCGACGAGCGTGCCGGGCACGACCTCGATCCGTGAGCCCGATCCGTCCCGTGGCCGGATCCGCAAAATCGGGTGACGGGCGGCGGCGCAGCGGATAGAACACCGGTGATGACCACGACCATCCGGCCGACCGGGCCGATCCAGCAAGGCGCCGACGGCGCGAGGACCCGCGCGTACGACGTGTGCGACAACGGACGCCCGGTCGGGGCCGTCGAGATCGGCACCGACCCGGGGTTCGGAGCGACGGCGGGGGTGCTCCACTCCCTGCGGATCGACGAACCGAGCCGCAGGCGCGGCCGCGGCACCATCGCCGCACTCGCCGCCGAGGAAGTGCTGCGCGGCTGGGGATGCTCCCGGCTGGCGCTCTCGGTGGAGCCGGACAACACCGCCGGACGACGGCTCGCCGCTGCGCTCGGCTACACCGAGCGCAGCAAGAACATGATCAAGGATCTGCCGCAGACCCCTCCGGTCCTGCCGGACGGCGTCACCGGGCGACCGATGACGCCGGAGGATTTCGCGCAGTGGGAGAGCACCGCGATCACCGGTTACGCGGGGACCTGGATCGCCCGCGGCGTCCCGGAGGCCGAGGCCATGCGGAAGGCCGAGATCTCCCACCGGACGTATCTGCCGCACGGACTCGCCACGGAGGGCGCGCACCTGCACACCCTGGTCCATGAGGAGGACGGGACCGTGGGGCATGTCTGGGTGTCGCGGTTCGAGATGCACCCCGGGACGGTCGTCGGGTACGTCTTCGACGTCGAGGTGCGGGAGGATTTCCGCGGCCGGGGCTTCGGCCGTGCGCTGATGCTCGAGGCGGAACGCATCGCGCTGGACGCCGGGCACGAGCGGATCGGTCTGCACGTCCTCTCGTCCAACACTCCGGCGGTCCGGCTGTACGAGTCGCTCGGTTACGCAGCGACCCGGTACAACCTCGTCAAGCCCCTGTAGTCGTCGGCAGGTCCGGGCCGGCCGCGTAGGGGTGCCTTCAGGCCCGCTCGGCGAGCAGCCGGTCGGCGATCTCCTCGATCCGCTCGCGCAGCCCGTCCTGATTCCTGCTGCCGTCCAGCGTCTCGCCGCCGATCACATACGTGGGGGTGCCCGTCACGCCGATGGCCTTGCCCTCGGCCTGGTCGGCGTCGACCATCAGCATGTGCCGCCCGTCGATCAGGGCGGTGTCGAACTCCTCGGCGTCCAGGCCGAGTTCACGTGCCACATCGATCAGCAGCGGCTCGCCCGCGCGGCCGAGCTCGTCGGTCCTGGCGAGCACGGCCTCGATGTACGGCCAGTCCTTGCCCTGCTCCGCGGCCTCCTCGGCGGCCTGCGCCGCGGCGTAGGCGTGCTTGTGCTTCTCCAGCGGGAAGTGCCGCAGGCGCACGTCGAGCCGGTCCCCGTACCGGGCGCGAAGGGCGTGCACATCGGTGAGGGCGCGGTGGCAGTCGGGGCACTGGAGCTCGCACCAGACATCGAGGACGACCGGGGCTGCGGGGGTGGAATCGCTCATGGAGCCAGTCTCCCAGGGCCCGCGTGCGCATCCCAATCGGCATCCGCCCCGGCCGCGGTGGGCCTCAGCCCCGGCCGCGGAGGGCATCCGCCCCGGCCCCGTTGGGTGTGCGACCGGACTCCGGTCGGCACCTGGGGAGGATTCCCGTCCCTGAAATGTCCCTGATGTGGTCCTGGATCATGGCCACCCGCCGGGTGGGCGGTGCAGGATGGAAGGGACGTTTCCCCGCGCGCCTGGAGGCCCCGATGCTTGCCGAGACCATTTGCTCCGCGGTGTCCGCGGCGGGCTTGGGCATCGCCGCCGTGACCGCGTACCGGAAGCGCTTCCTGGCCGCGACCCGGATCGCCGCCTACTCCCTGGTCCCGATCGGTCTGGTGATGACCGGGGTCGTCCAGTGGGTCTCCGACATCGCCTTCAAACCCAGTGTCTGGCTCGGCTTCGGACTGCTCGGGGTGGCCTGGCTGCTCTTCATGACCACGCGCGCGATCGAGCGCCGCGGCGTCGGCACCCGCAAGGAACGCAAGGCCGCCGCGCAGGCGGTGCAGCGTGACGCCGTCGCGCCCGCCGCGTCGGCGCCCTCCCTCGGGGGTGGCGTACCGGCGGCCCAGCCGCAGGCGAAGTCGAAGCCGAAGCAGCAGGCCACCGCAGCGGGCGAAGACTTCAGCGACATCGAGGCCATCCTGAAGAAGCACGGCATCTGAGATCCCGCAGGCAGGGAATCGGTGGCCGGGCAGAGACGAATCGAGAGTGAATCGATTCACATGTGACCCTTGACGCCGTCCCGTGATCCTTGACGCTCTACGGGGTTGGGGCTAGCGTCCCGGTCGGATTGAAACAATTCAGGTAGGGCAGGGCAAGTGGCGCGTGTGGCAGGGATCAAGGATGTGGCCCGGCAGGCCGGAGTCTCCGTGGGCACCGTGTCCAATGTGATCAACCGGCCCGAAGCGGTGCTGCCGGAGACCCGGGCCAGAGTCCTGGCCGCGATCGAGGACCTCGGGTACGTACGCAGCGAGTCCGCGCGCCAGCTCAGGGCCGGCCGCAGCCGGATCATGGCGCTGCTGGTCCTCGACATGGGCAACCCGTTCTTCGTCGACGTCGCCCGGGGTGCCGAGCGCGCCGCGCGGCAGGCCGGCCTCGGGGTGATGGTCTGCAACAGCGGCCAGAGCCCGGCGGAGGAGGCCGAGTATCTGGGACTCCTCGCCGAGCAGCGGGTGTGCGGTGTGCTGGTCACGCCGGCCGATGCGACCGGCCGGAATCTGGAGGCGTTCAGGCGCCACCGCATCCCCTTCGTGCTGGTGGACCGGGTCGCGTCCTCCACCGGGACCTGTGCGGTCTCCGTCGACGACGTGCGGGGCGGCGCCCTCGCCGTCGGTCACCTCGTCTCGGCCGGCCACCGCGCGGTCGCGTATGTCAGCGGCCCCGGCGACCTTCACCAGATCAGGGACCGCCGCGAGGGTGCCCTGTCGGCCCTCGCCGGGGCCGGGCTGGGACCCGAGGCGCTCGTCGAGATCCCGTCCGAGCGCCTGGACGTGGCGGCGGGCCGCGACGCCGGAGCCCGGCTGCTCGGACTCGTACCCCGGCCGACCGCCGTGTTCTGCGCGAACGACCTGCTGGCTCTCGGCGTACTGCAGTCGCTGTACGCGGCCGGCGTGCGGGTGCCGCAGGACATCGCCATCGTCGGCTACGACGACATCGAATTCGCCGCCGCCGCAGCCGTACCGCTCACCTCGGTCCGCCAGCCCGCCGTCATGATGGGCCGGCTGGCCGCGGAGCTCCTGCTGGAGGAGGCGGACGAGGAGGACGACACGCACGAGCACCGCAGCGTGGTGCTCCAGCCGGAGCTTGTCGTCCGCGCCTCCAGCGCGGCAGCGCACTGACCGGGCCGGCGCCCGGTTCCCCGGTCCGCGCCCGGGGCTCGCCTCCTCCCGTGTTCCTGTCCGTCCGTCCCTTCCCGTCACATGTCCGAAACGGAGACGCCGTGCCCCTGTTCGACCTTCCTCTGGATCAACTCCGCGACTACCGGCCGGAGTCCGGTGAACCCGCCGACTTCGACGCCTTCTGGAAGCGCACCCTCGACGAGTCGTCGGCGTTCCCGCTCGACGCCGAATTCGAGCCGTACGACGGGGCGTTGAGCACCGTCGACGTACACGACGTGACCTTCTCCGGCTGGGGCGGTCACCGCATACGTGCCTGGCTGAACGTTCCCGCGGGCACCGAGGGGCCCCTCCCGTGCGTCGTCCACTACCTCGGCTACGGCGGCGGTCGCGGACTGCCGCACGACCACCTGGTCTGGCCCGCGGCCGGCTGGGCCACTCTGCTCGTCGACACCCGCGGCCAGGGTGCCGTCAACAGCCACTCGGCGGGCTCCACGCCCGACCCGCACGGCGGCGCCAACCCGCAGTCGCCCGGATTCATGACGCGCGGCATCCTCGACCCCGACGCGTACTACTACCGGCGCGTGTTCACCGACGCGGTACGCGCGGTCGAGGTGGCCCGTACGCATCCGTCCGTCGACCCGGACCGGATCGTCGTGCACGGCGGCAGCCAGGGCGGCGGCATCGCCCAGGCGGTGGCCGGGCTCAGCCCGCACGTGAAGGCCGCGCTGATCGACGTACCCTTCCTGTCCCACTTCCGACGGGCCGTCGAGATCACGGACAAGGACCCGTACCAGGAGATCGTGCGCTTCCTCGCCACCCAACACGGGCTCGCCGAGCAGGTGTTCCGCACGCTCTCCTACTTCGACGGCATCAGCTTCGCAGCGCGGGCCACCGCCCCGGCGCTCTACTCGGTGGCGCTGATGGACACCATCTGCCCGCCATCGACGGTCTTCGCCGCCTACAACCACTGGGCGGGTCCGAAGGAGATCGAGGTCTACCCCTGGAACAACCACGAGGGCGGCTCATCGGCCCACCGGGCCGTCCAGCTGCGCATGTTGCGCGACCTCGGCTGAGCGGTACGGGGCGGGGGAGTGCGCGGGGAAGCCGGACACGGCCCCGAATATGTGACGGCGAATCGGACGCCGGAGCGAATCCTCTCCGTCGCGACGGGAGTGAACTCCCGTCACAAAAAGGCGTGTTGATCGCCAACGGGGTCCGGCCTGCGTCATGATCGTCCCGAGATGGTGGACACCTCCCGGGGCGATGCCCCCGCACCCCCCGACGAAGAGCCGCGTGGCTGCCTCTTCGCGCTCTCCCAGCCCCCTCTGATGATCTTCCTCGCGGTGGTCGGCAGCCTGCTGCTGATGGCCGCGTTGCACGATCTCTTCCTGCTGTGAGCGGGGTGAGCGGTCAGCCGGCCGCTTCCCTGCGGCGCGCCCGGTACGCGGCGACATGCAGCCGATTACCGCAGGTGCGGCTGGAGCAGTACCGGCGGGAGCGGTTGCGGGACAGATCCACGAACGCGTCCCGGCAGTCCGGTGCCTCGCAGCGCCGCAGCCGCTCCAGCTCGCCCGCCACGACGATGAAGGCCAGCGCCATGCCGCAGTCGGCCGCGAGATGGTCGGCGATCGACGCGTCCGGCGCGAAGTAGTGCACATGCCAGTCATAGCCGTCGTGGTTGCTCAGCTGAGGCGTGGTGCCCGCGGCGGCCACGAGGCTGTTGACGAGACCGGCGGCCATCCGGGTGTCCTGCGTCGCGAAGATCTCCGCGAACCGGGTCCGTACGTCCTGTACGGCCCGCAGGTCCTTCTCGCCGAGGTCGCCCACGCCGCTGATGCGGTGTCGCAGGGCGAATTCGTAAAGCGCTTCGACGCCGGCTAGGCCGTCGTTCCGCTCGTCCTCGGGCCGGTCCGTCTCCGGTGCGGTGTTCACCAGATCGACCACCGTGTCGAGGGCGATCCGGGTGTCGTGGGGGATCAGCACGCTTTCGCTCCCTGGCCTCCGGCGAGCGGGCGCCCGCCGATGCCGGCTGACTCTACTGGCTCGGCGAAGACGCACAGGGGCCCGAGAAGGCCCGTGGAGCCGGCGAGGAGCGCTTACCGGCCCCGGGTGGGCACCAAGGGGCTGCGAAGGCGTACGGGGGCACTGGGGGCGCGCTGGGCATGTCAGGCGCGGATCGGTGGGCCGGATGTGCGCAGGTGCGCACCGGCGCACATCGCACCGACGCCGTCACCACGGTGGTTTCCGTGGTCACGGCGCCGGTGTCTGCCCTATGCGGTTGTCTGCGCGGCACCGTCGCCCCGAGTCGGACGGCACCCTGCAGCTCTCGATCTGGCTCAGCTCTCGGCCAGGATGTGTGAGAGCTCCGTATCGAGGTCGAAATGACGATGCTCGGTGCCGGGCGGCACCGCGGCGTCGGTCCTCTTCAGGAACGACTCCAGGGCCCTCGCCGGGGCCTCGAGCAAGGCTTCGCCCTCTGGGGAGCTCAGCGCGATGCAGACGACGCCCTGGCCGTGACTTCGAGATGGCCAGACACGAACGTCTCCGGTGCCGGTGGGCCTGTGCAGCCCCTCGGCAAGGAGGTCGCGGGCGAATACCCATTCGACCGTCTCCTCCGCTCCGGTGTGGAAGGTGGCGTGCACGGCATACGGATCGGCCGTGTCATACCGCAGGCCCGCGGGTACAGGCAGTGAGGACTCGCTCGACACAACGAGGCGCAGGTGCAGCTCGCAGCTGACCGTGGTGTTCATAAGCGCCAGGGCCTTTCGCTCAGTGTGCGCTCGGGGATTCGCACGTCGGCGAAATCGACATGCCACCTACGGTGGCGTTGTAAACCCCTCTGACCTTTTTGTGGCGCTTCAGGTAGCTCGTGCAGCGGTGTGTAACTTTGGGTTATGCGGCCATTCCGGTGACAAAGACCGTTCCGGTAAGTTGGGGCCTATGAATGCGGAGAGTGACGCGCGGGACGAGGCGGCCGCACCGGCAGCCCCGGCGCCCGCTACGGGGGACGTGACGGAGGGCGTGACGCCAGGCGTCACGGAGGGTGTGACGAAGGAGGAACGGGAGCTCGGATCGCGGGCGCCCGGCTTCATCAAGGCGTCCAGAGCGCTCCATGTGAGCTGGCAGGTCGGCGTCTTCGTGGTCGGCCTCGCCGTGGTCGTGGCGGGCATCATCATGCTGCCGCTGCCAGGGCCCGGCTGGTTGGTGATCTTCGGTGGCATGGCGATCTGGGCGACCGAGTTCGTCTGGGCGCAGCTGGTGCTGCGCTGGACCCGTCGCAAGGTCACCGAGGCGGCGCAGAAGGCACTCGACCCCAAGGTCCGGCGACGGAACATCATCCTCACCGTGGTCGGTCTGGTGATCGTCGCCGTGCTGGTCGGGATCTATGTCTGGAAGTTCGGGATCACGATGCCGTGGAAGATCCACGAGTGACCCGACGGTGGTCGGAGGGCGCCGCTGACATGGGGTAATGTTTGCGGTGCGCCCGGGCGATTAGCTCAGTGGGAGAGCGCTTCGTTCACACCGAAGAGGTCACTGGTTCGAAACCAGTATCGCCCACCCGGACAGAGGGCCCGTGAGACTGCAAAGTCTCACGGGCCCTCTGCGTTTTCCGGGCCCGATCCGGCGCCGCCGGCCTCCGTCGCCGCGCTCCGGTCGAAGCGCTTCGATCGATTTCGTCTGAGTCGTCGACGCAACCCCATCGGATCTCTAGCAGCCCAGCAAGCGCTTTCTAAAACGATTCAATCGACCGTGGTGGCGGGGCTGGCCGCCCGGGAGGGGTGTGTCATGAGGTCTTGGCGGAGTGCCCAGGGGCTGCGTGCGGCGGCATCGGTGTGGCGGTTGCCGGGGCTGATGGCCTCCGGCTGCGGCGGTGACGGCGGGGGAGCGGGGGCCGACGGAAAGGTTGAGATCCGCTACTCCTGGTGGGGCGGCCAGGAGCGGGCCACGCTGATCAACAAGACGATCGCGTTGTTCGAGAAGAAGCATCCGAACATCAAGGTCAAGACGGACTTCCAGGACTGCGAGAATTTCTGGAAGAAGTTCAACACCCAGGCCTCCGCGGGCAATGCCCCCCATGTCTTCCAGAACTCCGTCGCATTTCTGCGCAAGTACGACGACAAGCGTGTGCTGCTCGACCTCAATTCCCGGGTCAAGGCCGGAAATCTCAGCATGGAGAACTTCCGCGCCGGACTGGAGAAGGCCGGGAACGTCGACGGGAAGCCCGCGGCCCGCGCCTGGGAGAAGTTCTACAAGAGCGACGGCTACCAGGAGTCAGCCCCCTGGAAGACGGAGAAGGTGAGCGGACCCGTCACCACCGTCGCCGGCAGCGAGGCCAACTGGGTCTGCACCAACGACACCGCGCTGCACGGACTCGCCGCCATCGAGAACCTCGCGCTCCTCGGTGACCGGATGCCGGCCTGAGGCAGCCGGAGCACGCCCCGGGCCGGTGCGCCGACCACGACCTTCGTCAGCGCATCCGGCCCAGGGCGTCCTTCAGCCGCCGCGCGTCGCGCAGCCGCTTCTCGTACGTAGCCCCGACCACCAGCAGCAGCAGACCGGCCAGCGCGGGCGGCAGCCAGCGCGGCAGCGCACCCACGACCTGGATCACATACGGCGCCAGTTCGTGCAGCGCGTCCATGGCCAGCACCGCACCACCGAGCAGCAGCAGCGCCTGCAGCCGCAGCCTCGCCCCGGCCAGCGTGATCACCAACGCCGCCACGCCGAGCAGCAGCGGCCGCACCCATGACGGGTCGATCCAGGCCGCGAAGAGACTGGGCACCAGCGTCGCCGCCAGCCCCGCCCCGTACGCGGTCCACGAGGACGCCGCCGGATCACGGCGCCGCCGCAGCACACCGACCACCAGCGCGGGCACCGTCACCGGCAGGGTGTACGCCTCCGGGGCCGACACATCCGAAGCCGACAGCCGCAGCCAGGTGGCCAGGACGAACAGGACCACCGCCAGATACCCGGCCGCCGGCCGCCGCTCCGCACGCAGGGCGGTGCCCGCCGCCAGCACCCCGCACAGCGCGAGGACCAGAGCCAGGAACGGCGCATCCGGTACGGCCATCGCGACCGCCACCGCACCGGCGACGGCGCCGGTGAGCTCGACCGGCAACGCCGACGGGCCGCCCCGCAGCCGCGCCCCGAGGAGGACCGTCACCGTGGGGACGACCAGCATGAGCGGCGCGGCCCGGTACGTCGCCAGTTCCAGCGAGGCCCCCAGCGCACCGGCGAGCACCATCGCGCACACCACGGCCGCACACGCCGGCACCGCCTGGAACAGCCGGGCCATTCGCGCCGCCGGCGCCGCATCGGCACGCGTCCCCACCGCCGCCGCCCCGAACAGCACCAGCAGCGCGCCGAACACCCCATAGGTGGCGGGTTCCACGGCCAGGGACAGCGTCCCCGCACTCACCGCTCCGACCACGGCGCACACCAGCGCGGCCGACGCCACAAGGGTCGTGCCGAGGCGCACCGCCCGTACCGTCACAGCGAGGAGCACCGCGATCAGCACCGACTGCACCGCCACCGCCGGCGCGTACGGAGCGTCCAGGGCAACGGGCAGCACCAGCAGCCCCGCCCAGTCGAGCACCAGCGCACTCGCACCCGCCGCACCCCGCCATGCCGGACCGGCGGAGACCACCGCTCCGGCCGCCCGCGCACACCACGTCCACCAGCGGTACGCCGCCCCCGTCAGACCGGCCACCACCAACAGAATCACCGGAGCCGTGGAGAACTGCGACCACTCCATCCCCGCCGGCCCCAGCGCACCGCGGACACGTCCCTCCGGCACACCCGACCACGCCGCCGTCAACCGCGACACCGGACCCACCAGCGTCATCCCGACCGCGGGCGCCGCCGACAGCACCGACCCGGCGACCACCACGCCCGACGCCCACAGCACCCCCTGCCCTGCCGGTCGCGGCAGCGGAGCGATTACCGCCGTCAGCAGCACCAGACCGCACAGCAAATACACCGGAACCGACCAGTCCTCAGCCGCCCCCGCACGCAGCACGCCGCCGACCCCGGCCACCACGGCGAGCCCGGCCGTCACCCCACCGGCCACCGCGAACTCCTTCGGTGCCCGCCACACCCCGAACAGCGCGACCGCCGCCCCCGTCAGCAGCAGCGCCCCGGGCGCCACCGCCGCCGCCGGCGTACCGGCCGTCACCGACAGCGCCAGAGCCACCAGCAGCCCGGCCGCCCCTGAGAGACAACCACCGACGGCAGCGGTCGCCCGCACCGCGACACCCTTGCCCCGCAGGGCGATTGCGCAGTCCAGGGTCGCCGTCAGCAGCAGCGCCCCGGCGACGACCGACGCCTGCGCACCCACCGCCCAGCTCCACAGCACCGGCGTGAACTGCACGCTCACCACGGCCATCGGCAGCGGCAGACGCAGTTTGCCGAGCGCCAGACCGTAGGCCGCCCACAGAACGGCCAGCACCGCCGAGGCGGCCGAGGCGAACCCGAGACCGCCGGTGTCCGGCGCCGCCACCCGGTGCAGCGCATAGGCGTCCAGCACCATCAGCACCAGTGCGAGCGCGCCCAGCGACTCGGCCGTCGACGACAGCCCACGGCGCAGCAGCACGGCGGGCGCGGCCAGGGCGGCGACCGTCACCAGTGCGAGCACCGCCGAGCGGCCGCCGATCCCCATCTGACCCCAGCTGACCAGGGTGAATGCGATCGCCGCGATCGTCAGCAGCAGACCGCCCAGGGTCAGCAGCAGATTCTGTGCACTGCGCGGCGGCACGGGGGCCGCCGAGGAGGACGAGGGTGTGCGCGGGGCCGGGGCCGGCTGTCCGGGCGGTGCTGCGGGAGGCGTGGCCGGCGGCTGCAGAACACTCAGCAGCCAGGCACGACGGGTCAGCAGTTGCATCCGGCGGGCGTCCAGCCGGGCCAGTTCACGGTCGAGGAGCGCCAATTCCTCTGCGGGCGGCGGCACATGTTCCATGAGCGGAGTGTGGCGCGGCCCACAGCTTCGGACATGCGCTCGGATACTCAGTCGGGGGACTGAGTACGCGCAAACTGGGACCCATGGACTGGAGCCACTACCGCTTTGTGAGCACCTGGGACGTGTCCGCCCCACCCGCTGCCGTGTACGGAGTCCTCGAACGCGCCGAGGAGTACCCGCGATGGTGGCCGCAGATCCGCGAGGTCGCCACCGTCGACGACGCCACCGGATCCATGCGGATCCGCTCCTTCCTCCCGTACGACCTCGTCATGACCGTCCGCGAGAGCCGCCGCGACCCGGCGGCCGGAGTGCTCGAAGTGACCCTCGACGGTGACCTCGACGGCTGGGCCCGCTGGACCGTCACCGCACACGGCACCGGCACCCGCGCCACGTACGAGCAGGAGGTCGAGGTGCGCCGGACGATGATGCGGCTGCTCGCGGTGCCGGGACGCGCGGTGTTCCGGGCGAACCACGCGCTGATGATGCGGGCCGGACGCCGAGGACTGGTGGCCCGCCTCGAAGCAGTTTGAACCACACCCGCCGGGGCCTGTATGGTTCATTGCGTTCCCGGGCGATTAGCTCAGTGGGAGAGCGCTTCGTTCACACCGAAGAGGTCACTGGTTCGAAACCAGTATCGCCCACCCCGGGGAGAGGCCGGTCCGTCGGCGTCATCGACGGACCGGCCTCTGCATGTCCGGATCACGGTCATGGGACCTGCTTCCGCAGGCCCGCGATCATGCCGCCGCCGGAAGTTCCGGGCGCAGTGGCCAAGCGGGGTCCACCGCCTCCGGCGTACCGCTCTTCGCGAACCACGCCTGCAGCCCGCGCGCCTGCGCCGCATGCCACACGGCCTGCAAGGCATGCAGCTCCGACGGCGACAACCGCTCCAGACGCGACGAGAAGCGCCGCCCCACCGCCCGCACCAGCTCCAGCGACGCCGCCGCGTCGGCCGCCGCGTCATGGGCGCCGTCCAGCACCACCTCGTACTGCGCACAGAGATCGGTGAGCGTGCGCCGGCCCTTGCGGTAGCGGTCCAGATGCTTGTCGAGGACCCGCGGATCCAGTACGCACAGCGGCGTGTTCTCCAGGTACCCGGCCAGCGACGACGCCCGGTGCCGCTTCAGCTCCCGGTCCAGCAGCGTCAGATCGAACGGCGCGTTCATCACGACGAGAGGCCGCCCGGCCGCGCACTGCTCGGCGAGCGCCCTGGCTATCTCCTCCACCACCGGCGCCGGCCAGCGGCCGTTGCGCTGGAGGTGATCGTCGGTCAGACCGTGGATCTCGGTGGCCCCCACGGGCACCGGCACCCCCGGATTCACCAGCCAGCGGGTCACGCGCATGCGCCCGCCCGCCGTGTCCTGGACGACCAGGGCCGCCGAAACGATGCGGTCCTCCTCGACGTCCACCCCTGTTGTCTCGGTGTCAAAAGCGGCCAGTGGCCCCTCATACCAGTGAGTCATCCCCGAACTCCTCGTGCCCGACCGGCAGATGGCGTGATTCCCCTGCCCGATTCGGTGATACCCGGGCCCTTTGCCTGATACGCCGTTTGCGGACCGCTCCGTGCGGTGACAACACATGTGACGGGCGCGGAAGTTGCCCCGAGGACTCACCAACCGAACAAACCGAACGGCACAGCCCGGAAGGCATACGGAGCCATGGCGCTCGCGCAGCCCGAATCAGGGGGCCCCTCCCGTGCCGAAGGCTACGGGGGAGGGCTGTTGCCCCAGCAGATCGCTCCGCTGCGCGGCACACTCGCCACCACCGCCTGCATGGAGACCCTCCAGGTGGGCTACTTGCACGCGGTCGCGGCCGCGGCGGGGTGCTCCCTGTCGCAACCCTTCCCCGACAACGGCATCGACTGGCATGTCAGCCACGGCGCCCCCGGTCACCTCGTCGACGACGAGGTGACCATAAAGGTGCAGCTGAAATGCACCTATCAGATACCACCGCACCCATCCGGACCGACGTTCGCCTTCACGCTGGACAACGCCCACCTCGTGAAGCTCGCCCGGACGCCCGTGTCGGTGCACAAGATCCTGGTCGTGATGGTTGTGCCCCGCAGCCAGGACGACTGGCTGCGGGCCGGTCACGACCGGCTCGACCTGCGGCACTGCTGTTACTGGACCAACCTGGCCGGCCACGCGGTGACAGGCCGGCACAGGACCACTGTGCGGATCCCGACCACGCGCATATTCGACGACCGCGCGCTCTGCGACATCATGACGCGGGTCGGGGCGGGAGGGAGACCCTGATGCACCGGCCGATGGACGAGCCCGTCGACGCAACGATGCCGTCGGGCACGCGACCACACCCCAGCGAGACGGTGAGCCACTGGCCCACCGCGCTGCCGCCCGTCGGGGACCTCCCCGATCCCGCCCGCGTCGACCCCGCGGTCCTCGGTGCCCTGCTGGACCGGCACGGCTGGCGTCGCCGCGGCGGCTCGGCCGGACGGTACAGCCGATGGACCCCGCCGGGAACCGCGGCACCCTCCGGCGGCGGTACGAGCCTGCTCGTGCCCGACACCACGGCCTTCCCCGACAGCGAGGACCTCCTCGCCGAGGCACTCACCGCGCTCGCCCGGAGCGCCGCACCCTCAGCCCGTGACGTTCTGGTCTCCCTCGCCGTGCCCAGCGACGAGATCCGCTGGTGGCGCGACGTCCCCGACGGTGCGCTCGGAGCAGCGGGCGCCGCCGGAGCCGCCAGCTGGAGCGGCGCCGAACAGCTGCGCGCCGCGGCCCGGCAGATCCTTCTCGCCGGGGCGCTCGCCGTGCGGGGGCGCACCGGCTTCCACGGCGCACGCCACCGCCGCAGGGCCCTGGCCTCGCTCGAAGGTATCCTCGTCGGGCCCGCGCCGGGTGGCCGCGATCTCACCGCGTATCTCCCCGTCGAACCGGGCCGCGCCGTATCCGTACGGCTCTACCACGCCCTGCACGCCACGCGGGAGGCCATCGACTTCCAGCGCGCCACCGGGGGAATGGAAGCCTTCGACGGCGCTGTCGAGGCCGGTGTCAGCCGGGAGCTGACCCAGGCCGTCATCGCTCTCGTCCGCGGCTCGGAGGGGACGAGGATCTCCCTCGCCTGGGCGCCCGCCGCGGGAACCCCCGAAGGCTGCCCGGCCCGCCCCGAACCGGTCGAGTTCTCACCCGGCGACCTGCCCGCCCTGCGGCTGGCCGGCGCCCGCTACATCGAGGACGAACCCGCCGTCAACGTACGGATCACCGGGGCTGTCGTCCGGATGCGCCGCTCGGGACCGCGCGGCGCCGGAATCGTCCGGCTGCGGGTCCTGGCGGGTGCCGAGGTCCCGCACGTACGGCTGGAGCTCGACGAGGAGGCGTACCGGATAGCCGGGCACGCCCACCTCGTCGGGCTCCCGATCCGGGTGGAGGGGCGGCTGGAGAGCCGGGACGGCTTCCGGCGGCTGACCAGGGCCTCGCAGGTGGTACCCGTACAGGTCGACGAGGCGGAACGGGACCGGCTGATGAAATCGCTCCAGGAGAACCTCGACTTCTTCGAGGAGGCCTGCACGGGCGAATAGGCGCACCGCGCCGGGCATGCGGGCGGCCGGAGCGAACCCTTTCGCTAAGGGGGCCATCGGCTCGGTACGATTCGTCTTGCGTGCGCGGTGGAACAGGGCGCGCACCCCCCTTCAGTCAGGAGAGACCGGTGTCAGACGTCCGTGTGATCATCCAACGCGATTCCGAGCGGGAAGAGCGCGTGGTGACGACGGGCACTACGGCTGCTGAGCTCTTCCCCGGCGAGCGCACCGTCGTCGCCGCCCGGGTCGCCGGTGAGCTGAAGGACCTCGCGTAC
Source organism: Streptomyces sp. NPDC005262 (assembly GCF_042872425.1). Classification (NCBI taxonomy): domain Bacteria; kingdom Bacillati; phylum Actinomycetota; class Actinomycetes; order Kitasatosporales; family Streptomycetaceae; genus Streptomyces; species Streptomyces sp. NPDC005262. The sequence continues at coordinate 157,213 of NZ_JBIAKK010000004.1, read as the reverse complement.
GTCGTCGCCGACGGTGAGGTCGTCGAGCCCGTCGAGATCTCCTCCGAGGACGGCCTGAACATCCTCCGGCACTCCACCGCGCACGTCATGGCGCAGGCGGTGCAGGAGCTCTTCCCCGAGGCCAAGCTCGGCATCGGCCCGCCGGTCAAGGACGGCTTCTACTACGACTTCGACGTCGAGAAGCCGTTCACGCCCGAGGACCTCAAGGCCATCGAGAAGAAGATGCAGGAGATCCAGAAGCGGGGGCAGCGGTTCTCCCGCCGGGTCGTCACCGACGAGGCCGCCCGCGAGGAGCTGGCCGACGAGCCGTACAAACTGGAGCTCATCGGCATCAAAGGTGCCGCCTCCAAGGACGACGGCGCGGATGTCGAGGTCGGCGGCGGCGAGCTGACCATCTACGACAACCTGGACGCCAAGACCGGTGACCTGTGCTGGAAGGACCTCTGCCGTGGTCCGCACCTGCCGACCACCCGGAACATCCCGGCGTTCAAGCTGATGCGGAACGCCGCGGCGTACTGGCGGGGCAGCGAGAAGAACCCGATGCTCCAGCGCATCTACGGCACCGCCTGGCCCACCAAGGACGAGCTCAAGGCGCACCTGGAGTTCCTGGAGGAGGCCGCCAAGCGCGACCACCGCAAGCTGGGCAACGAGCTGGACCTCTTCTCCTTCCCCGACGAGATCGGCCCCGGCCTCGCCGTCTTCCACCCCAAGGGCGGCATCGTCCGCCGGGCCATGGAGGACTACTCGCGCAAGCGGCACGAGGAGGAGGGCTACGAGTTCGTCTACTCGCCGCACGCCACCAAGGGCAAGCTCTTCGAGAAGTCCGGCCACCTGGACTGGTACGCCGAAGGCATGTACCCCCCCATGCAGCTCGACGACGGGGTGGACTACTACCTCAAGCCGATGAACTGCCCCATGCACAACCTGATCTTCGACGCGCGCGGCCGCTCCTACCGTGAACTTCCGCTGCGTCTCTTCGAGTTCGGCACGGTGTACCGCTACGAGAAGTCGGGTGTGGTGCACGGCCTGACCCGCTCGCGCGGTTTCACGCAGGACGACGCGCACATCTACTGCACCAAGGAGCAGATGGCGGAGGAGCTCGACAAGACGCTCACCTTCGTCCTGAACCTGCTGCGCGACTACGGTCTGACCGACTTCTACCTGGAGCTCTCCACCAAGGACCCGGAGAAGTTCGTCGGCTCGGACGAGATCTGGGACGAGGCCACCGAGACGCTGCGCCAGGTCGCCGAGAAGCAGGGCCTTCCCCTGGTTCCCGACCCGGGCGGCGCCGCGTTCTACGGCCCGAAGATCTCGGTCCAGTCCAAGGACGCCATCGGCCGCACCTGGCAGATGTCGACCGTGCAGCTCGACTTCAACCTGCCGGAGCGCTTCGACCTGGAGTACACCGGCCCCGACGGGACCAAGCAGCGCCCGGTCATGATCCACCGCGCCCTGTTCGGCTCCATCGAGCGGTTCTTCGCCGTGCTGCTGGAGCACTACGCGGGTGCGTTCCCGGTGTGGCTGGCCCCGGTCCAGGCGGTCGGCATCCCGATCGGCGACGCGCACATCCCGTACCTCCAGGAGTTCGCGTCGGCGGCCAGGAAGAAGGGGCTGCGGGTCGAGGTGGACGCCTCGTCCGACCGCATGCAGAAGAAGATCCGCAACCAGCAGAAGGCCAAGGTGCCCTTCATGATCATCGCGGGTGACGAGGACATGGCCAACGGCGCCGTCTCCTTCCGCTACCGCGACGGATCGCAGGAGAACGGCATCCCGGTCGACGAGGCCATCGCCAAGATCCAGAAGGCCGTCGAGGACCGCGTCCAGGTCTGACCGCCGGGAGACTTCAGGGGCCCACCAGCGCGGCTAGCGCTGCGTGGGCCCCTTCTCGTCCTCCCGGGTGAACACCTGGACCAGCCACGACGAGAACGAACCCGTCACTGCGCCCAGCAGCGCCAGACCGCAGATCATCAGCCCCGCCGCGACGGTCCGGCCGCCCGCCGTGACCGGAACCGCGTCGCCGTACCCCACCGTGGTGAGCGTTTCGCACGCCCACCACACCGCGTCGCCGAACGTAAGGATCGTGGCGCCCGGAGCATCGTGCTCCTGGTGGTACACGGCCAGCGCGGCCGAGAATCCGAGCAGCAGGGCGGTCATACCGGAGTAGGCGATCACCCGGGCGTACAGACTCAGCCGTGGCTGCTCCCTCCGCCGCTGGAGGGCCGTGTAGAGCCGGATCAGGCGCAGCGGCCGGAGCAGAGGAAGCACCAGCACCACCGTGTCCAGCCAGTGGGTGTGCAGGAATCGCAGGCCCTGGCCGCTGAGCCGGATCCGTACGGCGAAGTCCACCGCGAAGATCAGCCAGGTGCAACCGACCAGGATCAGGCCGAGGTCGTGCCAGGGCTCGGCGTCGTGGGGGGCGAGGACCCGGCCCGCGTACCCGAGGAGGAAGACCAGCGACGCGACGAAGAGCGGTACTTCCGTGCGCTCCTCCCAGCGACTGAACCGCAGAGGGGTGGAGTCCGTGGGCTGGTCGCTCATCGCCTCAGCATCGCCGTCCGCCGACCGGTGCGGCCCCGGCGACACGCTCGGCGGGAGTGAAGCAATATGCTGATCGGCATGACGACTGAGCCGGAGCAGCAGATCGGAGTGGGAACGCCCGACGCGTTCCAGCGCCTGTGGACGCCTCACCGGATGGCGTACATCCAGGGTGAGAACAAGCCGACCGGCCCGGAGGCCGGCGACGGCTGTCCGTTCTGTGCGATCCCGGCCAAGTCGGACGAGGACGGACTCGTCGTGGCGCGCGGCGAGAAGGTGTACGCCGTGCTCAATCTGTATCCGTACAACGGCGGCCACCTCATGGTGGTGCCGTATCGGCACGTCGCCGACTACACGGAGCTGGACGGTCCGGAGACGCTTGAGCTGGCCGACTTCACCAAGCGCGCCATGTCGGCGCTGCGGACGGCTTCGGGGGCGCACGGCTTCAACATCGGGATGAACCAGGGAGCGGTGGCGGGCGCGGGCATCGCCGCCCATCTGCATCAGCACCTGGTGCCCCGCTGGGGTGGCGACACGAATTTCATGCCGGTGGTGGGTCATACGAAGGTGCTGCCGCAGCTGCTGGCCGACACCCGGAAGATGCTGGCCGACGCCTGGCCGGCGGCCTGAGCCCGAGCGGTACGTGTGGGGCGCCCCGGAGTGGTCCGGGGCGCCCCACACGCGTATTCGCCGCGTGTCCGTGCGTCGTACGCATCGGGTCTCTAGGCGTCGTACACGTCGGCCTTCTTCGGCGTCGGATCCTGCACGAAACCGCTGAGAATCATGGAGCGGTTGTCGAAGCGCTCCGTGTCGACGCCGTTCTCGTCGAGGACGCGGAGCGCCGCGCTGTGCACGGCCCGCAGGACGGGGGTGGCGGCGCGGATCGCGTCGTCCGCCATGAAGCGGTGGCGCCACGGCTTCTCGGCCCAGGCATGGCGCAGGCCGAACGGCTCCGGGAGGGTGATCTTGCCGCCCAGGTGGTCGAGCAGCGGCGGGTACCAGGTGAAGGGGGCGCGCAGGGCCAGGCGGACGACCTCCTTGGACTCCACCAGCGGGAGCATGACCTTGCGGGTCTCCCAGAACCTGACCGTCTTGTTGACGGTCTTCTCCTTGGCCTTCGGCTTGCTCGTGAAGAGCGAGTGGACGGGGCCCAGCGCGTGCCCGGTGACCTCGATCCGCAGCGTTTCGTGGAGCACCGTGACAGTGATCATCATGGTGATCACCAGCTGGCCGTCCCAGAGGGTGAACTGGACACCCAGGTAGTGCCGGTCGCCGCTGCCGAACTGCTGGTGGTTGCAGATCCGCTGTATCTCGTGCGGCTTGATCTGGAAGGTGGCCACGTCCTCGCCGGCCGGGCGGGAGACCTCGTCGGCATTCTCACCGACGGGCGAGACGATCCAGTGCGTGACCGACGGAGTGGGGAAGCCGCCGGTGTGCAGCGGGCCGCGTTCCAGCATCTTGAGCTGGTCGTGGATGACGCGGATGAGGTCCCAGCTGCGGAACTGGTGGAATTCCTTGCCGGGATCCTTGGAGACGAGCTCCTCGGCCAGCTGCCAGCTGCCCCAGCGGGTCCCCATGCCGAGGATGCCCTTGGGGCCGGCGTAGAAGACGGAGTTGGACTGCTGCTCGGCCGCCAGCTTCTCCAGGCCCTGGCGGAGCGCCTCGCGGGCGGTCTCGTTCGGATTTTTCGGTACCGCCTCGGGGATCTTGGCGATGACACCGCCGCCGGAGAGCAGCCCCTCCCAGCGCGCGCGCATGTCCCTGGCCGACGTCTCGGCGATCCGTTTGGCGATCAGCCAGCCGATGACCGGGGCGACGATCATCGCGCGCAGATACAGCGCGAGGAGTCCGGTGGCGGGCAGTTCGATCAGGAAGAAAAGGGCCGCGATGCCGATGAGGGGGAGCAGGAGGGTACCGAGGGCGCTGAGGGCCTTGTCCTTGGTGGCGCCCAGACCGTCGCGGAGGCGGAACGCAAGCACCCACAGGAGCAGTCCGGGCAGGAAGAGGAAGCCGAAGAGCACGGTGACCAAGGTCAGTTTGGTGTCCCGGGCCTTGCGGAGCCGGGTCGCGGACAGGCAGTGCTCGACCACGGTCTGCGGGTCGGTGCCGAAGGACTGGATGAGGGCCTTGCGGGCGCCGCCCAGCATGCGTTCCTGCACGGCGCGGGAGAAGGCCTCGCCGAGGTTGGGGGCGAAGTACTTGCTCTTGAAGAGCTTGGAGCGACCCTCCTCGATCTTGGACTTGTGCCACTCGCTGTCGGCCTTGAGGATGTCTTCCACCGGGCTGTCGCGGTATGCGGCGGAGGCCAGGGCGTTCGTCGCCACCGCCTGTCCGGCCGCCCCCTGGAGCGGGATCTGCGCTCCGGGAGAGAAATCGAATCCGTCGTTGGCCACTGTCGCCCCCACTTGCCACCAAGGATCTGCTCCTGCGGCCTTCCCAACTGCCGCGCCCGGCACACCTTCTGAGCTGGGATCACAGCGTATCGTCCGGATCAAGGCGCTGCCCGTCCTTGTGGACAAGGACGGGCAGCGCTGTCAATTATGTCCCGTTTGATGCGTTTTCCTGCTCTTCGCGGATGCGGTCCGCGAGCTGTGGGGGCATCGCTTCGTGCCGGGCGTACGACCGGTCGAAGCGGCCGGTGCCGTGTGACAGCGAGCGCAGGTCGACCGCGTACCGGCCGATCTCCAGCTCCGGCACTTCGGCCCGTACGAGGGTGCGTCCCTGCCCCGACTGCTCGGTGCCGACCACCCGCCCGCGCCGCCCCGACAGATCGCTCATCACCGGCCCCACGTAGCCGTCGGGGATCAGGACCTGGACTTCGGAGACGGGTTCGAGGAGCTGGATACGGGTGTCCGCGGCCGCCTCCCGAAGCGCCAGTGCGCCTGCGGCCTGGAACGCGGCGTCGGACGAGTCCACGGAGTGCGCCTTCCCGTCCCGCAGGGTGATCCGGACGTCGACCAGGGGGTGGCCGGCCGCCACTCCGCGGGCCGCCTGGGCGCGTACCCCCTTCTCCACGGAGGGGATGAACTGGCGCGGTACCGCGCCACCGACCACCTTGTCGACGAATTCGATGCCCGAACCCGGGGGCAGCGGCTCCACGTCGATCTCGCAGATGGCGTACTGGCCGTGACCGCCGGACTGCTTGACGTGCCGGCCGCGGCCGGTCGAAGCGCCGGCGAACGTCTCGCGCAGGGGGACCCGGTGCGGTACGGCGTCGACCTGGACCCCGTACCGCGTGCGCAGCCGGTCCAGGGCCACGTCCTGATGGGCTTCGCCGAGGCACCACAGGACCACCTGATGCGTGTCCGGGTTCTGTTCGAGGCGCATGGTCGGGTCCTCGGCGACGAGCCGTGCGAGCCCCTGGGAGAGCTTGTCCTCGTCCGCCTTGCTGTGTGCCTCGATGGCGAGCGGCAGCAGTGGATCGGGCATGCTCCAGGGCTCCATCAGCAGCGGATCCTCCGGGGCCGAGAGGGTGTCCCCGGTCTCGGCGCTGCCCAGTTTGGCGACGCAGGCCAGATCCCCGGCGATGCAGCTGGTCAGGGCGCGCTGCTGCTTGCCGAAGGGGGCGGAGAGCGCGCCGACCCGGACCTCCGCGTCATGGAAGGGGCGGGGTTCGTGGCCGGGATCGGTGAGGCCGTGGCCGAGGACGTGGACGGTTTCGTCGGGGCGCAGGGTGCCGGAGAAGACACGGACGAGCGAGACGCGTCCGACATACGGGTCGGAGGCCGTCTTGACCACCTCGGCGACCAGCGGTCCCTGGGGGTCGCAGGCGGGGGCGGGGCGCAGGGCGCCCTGCGGGGTGGTGACGGCGGGCAGCGGGCGCTCCAGCGGCGTCGGGAAGCCGCCCGTGATCAGGTCGAGGAGTTCGACGGTGCCGATGCCCTGGCGGGCGCCGTCGGTGGCCGGTGCCGCGGTGAGGACGGGGTGGAAGGTGCCGCGGGCGACGGCGCGCTCCAGGTCGTCGATGAGGGTCTTGATGTCGATGTCCTCGCCGCCGAGGTAGCGGTCCATGAGGGTCTCGTCCTCGCTCTCGGCGATGATCCCTTCGATCAGCCGGCTGCGGGCGTCCTGGAGCGGTGTCTGCTGGTCGTCGGCGGGCGGGGTCGCCTCCCGCTCGCCGCTGGAGTAGTCGAAGATCCGCTGCGAGAGGAGTCCGGTGAGTCCGGTCAGCGGGGCGTGCCCGTCCGGGCCCTCGGTGCCGAGCACAGGGAGATAGAGCGGCAGCACGGCGTCGGGATCGTCACCGCCGAAGATCTCTCCGCAGACCCGGGTCATCCCGTCGAAGGAGGTACGCGCGGTGTCCAGGTGGGTGACGACGATCGCGCGCGGCATGCCGACGGCGGCGCACTCCTCCCACACGGCGCGGGTGGTGCCCACCACGGCGTCGGCCTCCTGGGCGGCCGAGACGACGAAGAGGGCCGCGTCCGCTGCCCGCAGACCGGCCCTGAGTTCCCCGACGAAGTCGGCGTATCCGGGGGTGTCCAACAGATTGATCTTGTACCCGCCCCATTCGACCGGGACCAAGGAGAGCTGTACGGAGCGTTGCTGGCGGTGTTCGATCTCGTCGTAGTCGGAGATCGTCCCGCCGTCTTCGACCCGGCCGGCCCGGTTGACCGCTCCGGCGGTCTGTGCGAGGGCTTCCACGAGGGTGGTCTTGCCTGAACCGCTGTGGCCGACCAGTACCACATTCCGTATGGCGGAGGGCCGGTCGGCCGTTGCTGCTCTGCCGGCGGCCCCGGTGTGTGCGTGTGCCTTGTCGCCCATGATGTGCCTCCCGGTGGAGTGCGCTGTGCGGGGAGCTTGCCTGGCGCGTTGAGGGGAGATGAGGGGCGCGGGCACGGGGAGCCGCCGCGGCGGCTTCGGCGACGCCCGCGGTAATTCGAGCTTTCCACTCAGGTCGGCTTGCGTCCATACGTCGTACGCCGACGCACCTGGACGGGTGCCCGGAGGATGGACCCCTGCACGGGTGACTACGATGGGCCAGCCGGTGGCCGAAGGGGCCGCACGGCCCACCGACCCCTCGGGAAGGCCATGCTGAACAAGTACGCGCGTGCATTTTTTACGCGTGTCCTCACACCGTTCGCCGCACTGCTGCTCCGTCTCGGCGTGAGCCCTGACGCGGTCACGCTCATCGGTACGGCCGGAGTGATGGCAGGTGCGCTGGTCTTCTTCCCCATGGGTGAGTTCTTCTGGGGCACGATCGTCATCACGATCTTCGTCTTCTCCGACCTCGTCGACGGGAACATGGCCCGGCAGGCCGGTATCTCCAGCCGCTGGGGAGCGTTCCTGGACTCGACGCTGGACCGGGTCGCCGACGGGGCGATCTTCGGCGGGTTCGCGCTCTGGTACGCGGGCAACGGCGACGACAACGTGCTGTGCGCCGTGGCGATCTTCTGCCTGGCGAGCGGCCAGGTGGTCTCGTACACGAAGGCCCGCGGCGAATCGATCGGCCTGCCGGTCGCGGTCAACGGTCTGGTCGAGCGTGCCGAGCGGCTGGTGATCTCGCTGGTGGCGGCCGGGCTGGCCGGGCTCCACAAGTTCGGCGTGCCGGGGATCGACATCCTGCTGCCGATCGCGCTGTGGATCGTCGCCGTCGGCAGTCTGGTGACGCTCGTGCAGCGGGTGGTTACCGTGCGCCGCGAGTCCGCGGAGGCCGACGCCGCCGCCGCGGCGGCGGACCGGGGGAGCGAGGCCGCACAGTGAGCGGCACTCCGGGGGAGTCGAAGCCAGGGCTGAAGGACCGGCTGACCGACGGTCTGTACGGGCTCGGCTGGGGCGCGGTGAAGAAGCTCCCCGAACCGGTCGCGCAGGCCCTCTTCCGTACCCTCGCCGACCAGGTGTGGAAGCGACGTGGCAAGAGTGTGCTGCGGCTGGAGTCGAACCTGGCGAGGGTGGTGCCGGACGCGAGCCCGGCTCGCCTCGCCGAGCTCTCCAAGGCCGGGATGCGCTCGTACATGCGCTACTGGATGGAGTCGTTCCGTCTCCCCACGTGGAGTCCGGAGCGGATCAAGGCCGGCATAGACGTGTCGGACGCCCACCGGCTGACCGAGGGTCTCGACGCCGGACGCGGTGTCATCCTCGCCCTGCCGCACCTGGCCAACTGGGACCTGGCCGGGGCCTGGGTCACCACCGACATGAAGGTGCCCTTCACCACGGTCGCGGAACGGCTGAAGCCCGAATCGCTGTACGACCGGTTCGTCGCCTACCGTGAGGGGCTCGGCATGGAGGTCCTGCCGCACACCGGCGGGTCCGCCTTCGGCACCCTGGCACGGCGACTGCGCGACGGCGGCCTGGTCTGTCTGGTCTCCGACCGCGATCTGTCCGCATCCGGTGTCGAGGTGACGTTCTTCGGCGACACGGCACGGATGCCCGCCGGCCCCGCTCTGCTGGCCCAGCAGACCGGTGCGCTGCTGCTGCCCGTGACCCTCCGGTACGACGGGACCCCGGTGATGAAGGCGCGGGTCCACCCGGCCGTCGAGGTACCCGAGTCAGGTACGCGTACCGAGAAGACGTCTGTGATGACACAGGCGCTGGCCGATGCCTTCGCCACCGGAATCGCGGAACACCCGGAGGACTGGCACATGCTGCAGCGGCTCTGGCTCGCCGACCTCGAACCCAGGGAGGAGCAGCCGTGAAGATCGGCATCGTCTGCCCGTACTCCTGGGACGTACCGGGCGGTGTGCAGTTCCATATCCGCGACCTGGCCGAGCACCTGATCCGCCTCGGCCACCAGGTGTCGGTGCTGGCCCCCGCCGACGACGAGACGCCGCTGCCCCCGTACGTGGTGTCCGCAGGCCGGGCCGTGCCCGTCCCGTACAACGGCTCCGTCGCCCGGCTGAACTTCGGATTCCTCTCCGCTGCGCGGGTGCGCCGCTGGCTGCACGACGGCACCTTCGACGTGATCCACATCCATGAGCCCACCTCGCCGTCGCTGGGGCTGCTCACCTGCTGGGCCGCGCAGGGGCCGATCGTCGCCACGTTCCACACCTCCAACCCGCGCTCCCGGGCGATGATCGCCGCGTACCCGATCCTGCAGCCCGCGCTGGAGAAGATCAGCGCGCGCATCGCGGTGAGCGAGTACGCGCGCCGGACCCTGGTCGAGCACCTCGGCGGTGACGCGGTGGTCATTCCGAACGGGGTCGATGTCGGCTTCTTCGACAAGGTCGAGCCCAAGCCCGAATGGCAGGGCGGGACGATCGGCTTCATCGGGCGCATCGACGAGCCGCGCAAGGGTCTGCCCGTCCTGATGAGGGCACTGCCCGCGATCCTCGCCGCCCGCCCGGACACCAGGCTGCTGGTGGCGGGCCGGGGCGACGAGGAGGAGGCCGTCGCCTCGCTGCCGGAGGAGATGCGCGAGCGCGTCGAATTCCTCGGCATGGTGAGCGACGAGGACAAGGCACGGCTGCTGCGCAGTGTCGACGTGTACGTGGCCCCCAACACGGGCGGCGAGAGCTTCGGGATCATTCTGGTCGAGGCGATGTCGGCGGGCGCACCGGTCCTCGCCAGCGATCTGGATGCGTTCGCCCAGGTGCTGGACCTGGGCACGGCGGGCGAGCTGTTCGCCAACGAGGACGCGGACGCCCTGGCGGCGGCGGCGATCCGGCTGCTCGGCGATCCTGCGCGGCGCGCGGAGCTGAGCGAACGGGGCAGCGCGCATGTTCGGCGGTTCGACTGGTCGACGGTGGCGGCGGACATCCTCGCGGTGTACGAGACGGTGACGGACGGGGCAGCATCGGTGGCGACGGACGAACGCACGGGCCTGCGGGCCCGGTTCGGGCTGGCCCGCCCCTGAGGCCGGACGCACCTGTTCCGGGCCGGCCGGCCCGCGGCGGTCCGGGTTTCGTGCGGCACGCCTCGGGGCGGTGGACCTCACGCCCGGGCATCTCGGCGCCGTCCCTCCCGGGCCCGACCGGCGCGATCGAGGACCGGGATCGAGGAGCGGGGTCCGCGGCTGCTTCCCGGGCGGGGACTCGGGCCGGAGGGCCGGGGTGCGCGCGGCCGACGGTAGCCTTGCCGCCCGTGACCGAAACCCTCATCTGGATCGCCGTCGCGATCGTCGCGATCGGCCTGTACCTCAGCTGGACCGCCGGACGGCTGGACCGACTGCACACGCGGATCGACGCCGCCCGCGCCGCCCTCGACGCACAACTGCTGCGCCGTGCCTCGGTCACCCAGGAACTGGCCACGTCCGGTGTCCTCGACCCCGCCGCGTCGATCGTCCTGTACGAGGCCGCGCACGCGGCCCGGCAGTCGGAGGAGGAGCACCGTGAGGTCGCGGAGAGCGAGCTCAGCACCGCGTTGCGGGCGGTGTTCGGCGAGTCGGCCCAGGTGGAGGCCGTGAAGGAGATCCCCGGCGGCGAGGAGGCCGCGTCGGAGCTGGCCGCAGCCGTGCGACGGGTCCCGATGGCGCGGCGGTTCCACAACGACGCGGTGCGCGCGGCGCGTGCGCTGCGCAGGCACCGCACGGTGCGCTGGTTCCGGCTGGCCGGACACGCACCGTTCCCCTTGGCCTTCGAGATGGACGACGAGCCGCCGGTCGCACTGGCGGACCGTCCGGTCAGCTGACAGGTGAACGGCCGCCGGGCGGGCCCTTACGCGGCCGCCTCGCCCCCCTGTACGTCCCGCACCGGACCGCCACGCGCCGATCGGGGCGCGCTCCTCTCCCCGGCGCAAGGCACGCCGTTCATCCCGTACGCGGCCGTACGCCGCCAAAACGATCCACCGGCCTGGCATTGGCCCTTGCTGTGGACTGGTTCCGAGGAGTTTGCTCGGCAGAGCACCAACGAGCACCATCAGCATCTTTTTCTCCGAGTGAGGTCGATCCGTGTCCACGCTTCCCACCACCCCGCAGTCCACCGACTCCCCGGCGACCGGCACCGCGCGCGTCAAGCGCGGCATGGCCGAGCAGCTCAAGGGTGGCGTGATCATGGACGTCGTCAACGCCGAGCAGGCGAAGATCGCCGAGGACGCGGGCGCCGTGGCCGTCATGGCGCTCGAGCGGGTGCCCGCCGACATCCGCAAGGACGGCGGCGTGGCCCGGATGTCCGACCCGAACATGATCGAAGAGATCATCGAGGCCGTCTCCATCCCGGTGATGGCGAAGTCGCGCATCGGCCACTTCGTCGAGGCGCAGGTCCTGCAGTCCCTCGGCGTCGACTACATCGACGAGTCCGAGGTCCTCACCCCGGCCGACGAGGTCAACCACAGCGACAAGTTCGCTTTCACCACGCCGTTCGTCTGCGGCGCCACCAACCTGGGCGAAGCGCTGCGCCGCATCGCCGAGGGTGCGGCCATGATCCGCTCGAAGGGCGAGGCCGGCACGGGCAACGTCGTCGAGGCGGTCCGCCACCTGCGCCAGATCAAGAACGAGATCGCCCGGCTGCGCGGCTACGACAACAACGAGCTGTATGCCGCGGCCAAGGAGCTCCGCGCCCCGTACGAGCTGGTCAAGGAGGTCGCCGAGCTCGGCAAGCTGCCCGTCGTCCTGTTCTCCGCCGGTGGCGTCGCCACCCCGGCCGACGCCGCGCTGATGCGCCAGCTCGGTGCCGAGGGCGTCTTCGTCGGCTCCGGCATCTTCAAGTCCGGTGACCCGGCCAAGCGCGCCGCCGCCATCGTGAAGGCCACCACCTTCTACGACGACCCGAAGATCATCGCGGATGCCTCCCGCAACCTGGGCGAGGCCATGGTCGGCATCAACTGCGACACGCTGCCCGAGACCGAGCGCTACGCCAACCGCGGCTGGTAGTCACTGATGAGCGACACCCCTGTGATCGGAGTCCTGGCTCTTCAGGGCGACGTACGGGAGCACCTGATCGCCCTGGCCTCGGCCGATGCCCTGGCCAGGCCGATCCGGCGCCCCGAGGAGCTGGCCGAGGTGGACGGTCTCGTCATACCCGGCGGCGAGTCCACCACCATGTCCAAGCTGGCCGTCCTGTTCGGCATGCTGGAACCGCTGCGCGAGCGGGTACGCGCCGGAATGCCGGTCTACGGCACCTGCGCGGGAATGATCCTGCTGGCCGACAAGATCCTCGACCCGCGCTCGGGCCAGGAGACCGTCGGCGGCATCGACATGATCGTGCGCCGTAACGCCTTCGGGCGGCAGAACGAGTCCTTCGAAGCGGCCGTCGAGGTCACCGGAATCGAAGGCGGTCCGGTCGAGGGCGTCTTCATCCGGGCCCCCTGGGTGGAGTCGGTCGGCGCACAGGCCCAGGTCGTGGCCGAGCACGGTGGTCACATCGTCGCCGTACGGCAGGGAAACGCCCTGGCGACGTCATTTCACCCGGAACTGACCGGGGACCACCGAGTTCACGCACTCTTCGTCGACATGGTGCGCGCAGTCCGCTGACTCGATCCCGGTAGGATCTCTCGGGTTCGTTAAGAAACTGGTGACGCGAAGGAGACAGGCAGATGTCCGGCCACTCTAAATGGGCTACGACGAAGCACAAGAAGGCCGTGATTGACGCCAAGCGCGGCAAGCTCTTCGCGAAGCTGATCAAGAACATCGAGGTCGCGGCCCGCACCGGCGGTGTGGACCCCGAGGGCAACCCGACCCTCGTCGATGCGATCCAGAAGGCCAAGAAGAGCTCCGTCCCGAACAAGAACATCGACTCCGCGGTCAAGCGCGGTGGCGGTCTCGAAGCGGGTGGCGTCGACTACCAGACGATCATGTACGAGGGTTACGGCCCGAACGGTGTCGCGGTGCTCATCGAGTGCCTCACCGACAACCGCAACCGTGCCGCCTCCGACGTACGGGTCGCGATGACCCGCAACGGCGGTTCGATGGCCGACCCGGGTTCGGTCTCGTACCTCTTCAACCGCAAGGGCGTCGTCATCGTCCCCAAGGGCGAGCTGACCGAGGACGACGTCCTCGGTGCGGTGCTCGACGCGGGCGCCGAGGAGGTCAACGACCTCGGTGAGTCCTACGAGGTCGTCAGTGAGGCCACCGACATGGTCGCGGTCCGTACCGCGCTCCAGCAGGCCGGCATCGACTACGACTCCGCCGAGGCCAACTTCCTGCCCACCATGCAGGTCGAGTTGGACGAGGAAGGCGCACGCAAGATCTTCAAGCTGATCGACGCGCTGGAGGACAGCGACGACGTGCAGAACGTCTTCGCCAACTTCGACGTCTCGGACGAGGTCATGGAGAAGGTCGACGCCTGAGGCGCACTCGGCACAGCCTTCAGCACGGGCCGGCGGGGACACACCCCGTCGGCCCGTCGCATTGTCAGTGCAAGCCGATAGCCTGCGGGAACAGTTGACCGATCGGCAGAGGGGGCGCTTCATGCGGGTACTGGGCGTGGACCCGGGGCTGACCCGGTGCGGCGTCGGCGTCGTCGAAGGGGTCGCGGGCCGCCCGCTGACGATGCTCGGGGTCGGTGTCGTGCGCACCCCGGCCGATGCGGAGCTCGGCCACCGGCTGGTCGCCATCGAGCGAGGCATCGAGGAGTGGCTCGACGAGCACCGTCCCGAATTCGTCGCCGTGGAGCGGGTGTTCAGCCAGCACAACGTCCGTACGGTGATGGGCACCGCGCAGGCCAGTGCGGTAGCCATGCTCTGCGCCTCCCGCCGCGGCATCCCGGTCGCCCTGCACACACCCAGTGAGGTCAAGGCCGCCGTCACCGGCAGCGGCCGCGCGGACAAGGCGCAGGTCGGCGCGATGGTCACCCGGCTGCTGAGGCTCGACGCACCGCCGAAGCCGGCCGACGCCGCCGACGCGCTGGCCCTGGCCATCTGTCACATATGGCGGGCGCCGGCCGTCAACCGCCTCCAGCAGGCGCATGCGGCCGCCGCGGCGGCCCGCACCCCGCGCGTTCCCCGTAACCCCGCAGTTCCCGTCCGGAAGGTCCCCCGATGATCGCCTTCGTCAGCGGCCCCGTCGCCGCACTCGCCCCGACCACGGCCGTGATCGAGGTCGGTGGCATCGGCATGGCCGTCCAGTGCAGCCCCCACACCCTCGCCGACCTGCGGATCGGTCAGGAGGCCAGGCTGGCGACCTCGCTCGTCGTGCGGGAGGACTCGCTGACGCTCTACGGCTTCGCCGACGACGACCAGCGGCAGGTCTTCGAGCTCCTGCAGACCGCCAGCGGCGTCGGCCCGAGGCTCGCCCAGGCGATGCTGGCCGTGCACAGCCCGGACGCCCTGCGCCTCGCCGTCTCCGCCGGAGACGAGAAGGCGCTCACCGCTGTCCCCGGCATCGGCAAGAAGGGGGCGCAGAAACTCCTCCTCGAGCTGAAGGACAGGCTCGGCGAACCCGTCGGCGCCCACATCGGCCGGCAAGGGATCGGCACCGCCGTCGCCTCTTCCTGGCGCGACCAGCTGCATGCCGCCCTGATCGGCCTCGGCTACGCGAGCCGTGAGGCCGACGAAGCGGTCTCCGCCGTCGCCCCGCAGGCCGAGGCCGCCCTCGCCGAGGGCGCCCAGCCGCCCGTACCGCAGCTGCTGCGCGCCGCACTGCAGACCCTCAACCGCGCACGCTGACCGGACGCGGCACCCCGACGCACGGGCATCGCACGGCCCGGCACCGAAACACCCGAGGCGGGACTGACCGAATGAACTGGGACGACACCGGACCCGACACCGACGAGCGGCTCGACGAGCGCCTCGTCGACGCAGGCGCGGACGGCGAGGACACCGCGGTCGAAGCCGCCCTGCGGCCGAAGGACCTCGACGAGTTCGTCGGCCAGGAGAAGGTGCGCGAACAGCTCGACCTGGTCCTGAAGGCGGCCCTCGCCCGTGGCGCCACCGCCGACCACGTCCTGCTCTCCGGTGCCCCCGGCCTCGGCAAGACCACCCTCTCCATGATCATCGCCGCCGAGATGGGCGCCCCGATCCGGATCACCTCCGGTCCCGCCATCCAGCACGCGGGCGACCTCGCCGCGATCCTCTCCTCCCTCCAGGAGGGCGAGGTCCTCTTCCTCGACGAGATCCACCGCATGTCACGGCCCGCCGAAGAGATGCTCTACATGGCGATGGAGGACTTCCGGGTCGACGTCATCGTCGGCAAGGGCCCCGGTGCCACCGCCATCCCGCTGGAGCTGCCGCCCTTCACCCTGGTCGGTGCCACCACCAGGGCCGGACTCCTGCCGCCCCCGCTGCGCGACCGCTTCGGCTTCACGGGCCACATGGAGTTCTACGCCCCCGCCGAACTGGAACGAGTCGTCCACCGCTCGGCCCGCCTCCTCGACGTCGCGATAGACGCCGACGGCGCCGCCGAGATCGCCGGCCGTTCCCGCGGCACGCCCCGTATCGCCAACCGCCTGCTGCGCCGCGTCCGTGACTACGCCCAGGTCAAGGCGGACGGCCGGATCGACCGCACCGTCGCCGCTGCGGCCCTCAGGGTGTACGAGGTCGACGCCAGGGGTCTGGACCGGCTGGACCGGGCGGTGCTCGGCGCGCTGCTGAAGCTCTTCGGCGGCGGCCCGGTCGGCCTGTCCACCCTCGCCGTGGCCGTGGGGGAGGAGCGCGAGACGGTGGAGGAGGTCGCAGAGCCCTTCCTGGTACGGGAAGGGCTGCTGGCCAGGACGCCGAGGGGCCGGGTCGCCACCCCGGCAGCCTGGACCCATCTGGGTCTCGTCCCCCCGTCCCAGGGTGGAAAAGGACAACAGGGTCTTTTTGGGGCGTGATGCGTCACAGGTTGCCCCACATCAGGAACCACGGTGCCATGCTGGGCGTTGTTCCATCGATGCGGACTCGCTTAGACTCCGCCGATGCCGTCCGTACAGGGCGGCGTACCCACCCCCGTAGATCAGGCCGCATTTCAGCGCGGTCGTGCGAAGGAAACTCGTCCCGTGAATCCCGTGACTCTCCTCCCCTTCATCGTGCTCATCGGGGCCATGTTCCTGATGACCCGGTCCGCCAAGAAGAAGCAGGCTGCCGCCGCGCAGATGCGCAATGAGATGCAGCCCGGCACCGGCGTCCGGACGATCGGGGGCATGTACGCCACCGTCAAGGAGCTGCACGACGACACGGTTGTCCTTGAGGTCGCCCCCGGCGTCCACGCCATCTACGCCAAGAACGCCATCGGCGCCGTCCTCGACGACGCGGAGTACAACCGGATCGTCCACGGCGACGGCGACGACATCGACGGCGCGATCGTGCCGGACGACGCCTCCTCGCTGACCGAGGCGGCCGACGCCGACGCGCCCGTCGAGGCCGACGCGGACGAGGACTCCTCGGCCGATGCCAAGATCGACCTGGGCAAGAAGGCCGATGCCGACGAGGCCGAGCCGAAGGATGTCAAGGCCGATGAGAAGGCCGACGGCGAGGCCGACGCGAAGTAGGGCATGACCCGGGGGATGCTGTGAGCCTACCGGCGTCCGGCATCCCCCGGAACGTGCGGTCTTCTGCGGGGGCAGGTCCCCACAACACTTCGTGGCCGCTCGGGCGCGTACCCGGCGCGGGGCGGTTGGACAGGGAGAAACGAGAAGGTGGCAGCACCGAAGAAGGGCCGAGGGTCGTCCGGCGGCCAGGGCAGGCCGGGGCGTGCCCTGGCTCTGATCCTGATCGCCATGGTCGCGCTCGCCGGCGGGATGTTCTTGTCCGGTCACACCACGCCTCGGCTGGGTATCGACCTGGCGGGCGGCACGTCGATCACGCTCAAGGCGAAGAGCCAGCCCGGCAAGCCCGACGCGATCAACCCGACCAACATGGACACCGCGGTCAGCATCATCGAACGCCGTGTCAATGGTCTGGGTGTCTCGGAGGCCGAGGTCCAGACCCAGGGCCGGGACAACATCATCGTCAACATCCCCAAGGGGACGAACTCGAAGCAGGCCCGGGAACAGGTCGGTACGACCGCCCAGCTCTACTTCCGGCCCGTGCTCACCGTAACCGCAGGCCAGGCCGCGCCCACCGACACGGCCAGCCCCTCGGCATCCGGTTCGGCCAAGCCGAGCGCCTCGCCCAGCGACAAGGAGACGGCCTCCGGTTCGAAGGCCACCCCCTCGTCCGGCGCCACCACCCAGGGCCGTGCGGTCACCGGTGCCCTGACGAAGGACACGTCGCCCAGCCCCAGCGCCAGCACCTCCGGGACGCCGAAGGCATCCGCGAGCCCTTCGGCCTCGGTCGACCCGGCCACCGCCGAGCTCCAGAAGCGGTTCGCCGCGCTGGACTGCTCCACCAAGGCCGGCCGTGCGAAGGCCGGTGCCAACGCGAAGCCCACCGACACCACGATCGCGTGCAGCTCCGAGGGTGACGCCAAGTACGTCCTCGGCCCGGCCGAGGTCTCCGGTACGGACGTGGACAGCGCCAAGGCCACGATCGACCAGCAGCGCGGCATGTGGATCGTGCAGATGGACTTCACCGACAAGGGTTCGAAGAAGTTCCAGCAGATCACCTCCAAGCTGTCGCAGCAGCAGTCGCCGATGAACCAGTTCGCCATCGCGCTCGACGGCGAGGTCGTCTCCGCGCCCCAGGTGAACGAGACGCTCAGCGGCAGCGCCGAGATCTCCGGCAGCTTCACCCAGCAGTCCGCCCAGGACCTGGCGAACGTGCTGTCGTACGGTGCGCTCCCGCTGTCCTTCGACGAGGACACGGTCACCACCGTCACCGCCGCGCTCGGCGGTGAGCAGCTCCAGGCGGGCCTGATCGCCGGTGCGATCGGTCTGGCCCTGGTCGTCATCTACCTGGTGGCCTACTACCGTGGCCTCGCGCTCATCGCGCTCCTGAGCCTGATGGTCTCCGGCATCCTGACCTACACGCTCATGTCGCTGCTCGGCCCGGCCATCGGCTTCGCGCTGAACCTCCCCGCGGTCTGTGGCGCCATCGTGGCGATCGGTATCACCGCGGACTCGTTCATCGTGTACTTCGAACGCATCCGGGACGAGATCCGCGAGGGCCGCACCTTGCGTCCGGCCGTCGAGCGTGCCTGGCCGCGCGCCCGGCGCACCATCCTGGTCTCCGACTTCGTGTCGTTCCTCGCCGCCGCGGTGCTCTTCATCGTCACCGTCGGCAAGGTCCAGGGCTTCGCCTTCACGCTGGGTCTCACCACCCTGCTCGACGTCGTCGTGGTGTTCCTCTTCACCAAGCCCGTCATGACGCTGATGGCCCGCACGAAGTTCTTCTCCAGCGGTCACCCGTGGTCCGGCCTGGACCCGAAGCGGCTCGGCGCCAAGCCGCCGCTGCGCCGCACGCGTCGTGTAAACGCCCCCACCGACCCGAAGGAGGCGTGAGATGTCGCGACTCGGCAGTCTCGGCTCCCGGCTCTACCGCGGCGAGGTCGGTTACGACTTCATCGGCAAGCGCAAGATCTGGTACGGCATCTCGATCCTGATCACCATCACGGCTGTCGTCGCCCTGGCGGTCAGCGGCCTCAACATGGGGATCGAGTTCAAGGGCGGCGCGGTCTTCACCACTCCGTCGACCAGCGCCTCGGTCGCCCAGGCGGAGGAGTCCGCGGTCTCCGCCTCCGGCCACCAGGCGATCGTCCAGAAGCTCGGCAACGGCGGTCTGCGCATTCAGATCACCGAAGTCGACCTGGCGAAGTCCGACGCGATCAAGGCGGATCTCTCCAAGGACCTCAAGGTCCCCGAGGAGAAGATCAATGCCGACCTGGTCGGCCCCAGCTGGGGTGAGCAGATCGCCAACAAGGCCTGGACCGGCCTCGGCGTCTTCATGGTCCTCGTGGTGATCTACCTGGCCATCGCCTTCGAGTGGCGGATGGCGATCGCGGCCCTGGTCGCGCTGATCCACGACATCACGATCACGGTGGGTATCTACGCCCTGGTCGGCTTCGAGGTCACCCCGGGCACCGTGATCGGTCTGCTGACCATCCTCGGTTACTCGTTGTACGACACGGTCGTCGTCTTCGACAGCCTCAAGGAGGGCACGAAGGGGATCACCAAGCAGACCCGCTGGACGTACAGCGAGATCGCCAACCGCTCGATCAACGGCACGCTGGTCCGTTCCATCAACACGACCGTCGTGGCGCTGCTGCCGGTCGCCGGTCTGCTGTTCATCGGTGGCGGTGTCCTCGGCGCCGGCATGCTGAACGACATCTCGCTGTCGCTCTTCGTCGGCCTCGCCGCCGGTGCGTACTCCTCGATCTTCATCGCCACCCCGCTGGTCGCCGACCTCAAGGAACGCGAGCCGCAGATGAAGGCCCTGAAGAAGCGGATTCTCGCCAAGCGCGCGGCAGCCGCCGCCAAGGGCGAGTCGGCCGAGGACGAGCAGTCGCACGACGACGACGATGTCCCCGTGGACGCCGCGCCGACCGCTGCGGTGGTCGGCCAGCGCCAGCAGCCCAGGGGCCACGGCCGGACCCCGGGGAAGCGGCGATGACCAGCACCACCGAGAGCATCAGGGAACTGTTGCTCAGCCGGATCCGTGATGTGGCGGACTACCCGAAGCCGGGCGTGATGTTCAAGGACATCACCCCGCTGCTCGCGGACCCGGTGGCGTTCACGGCTCTCACCGACTCCCTCGCCGAGCTGTGTGTCCGGCACGGCGCCACGAAGATCGTCGGTCTCGAGGCGCGCGGCTTCATCCTGGCCGCGCCGGTCGCGGTCCGGGCCGGGCTCGGTTTCGTACCCGTCCGCAAGGCCGGGAAGCTGCCCGGAGCCACGCTCAGCCAGGCGTACGAGCTGGAGTACGGCACCGCGGAGATCGAGATCCACGCCGAGGACCTCGTTCCCGACGACCGGATCATGGTCATCGACGACGTCCTCGCCACCGGTGGCACCGCCGAGGCCTCGCTGGAGCTGATCCGGCGGGCCGGTGCCCAGGTCGCGGGCGTCGCGGTCCTCATGGAGCTCGGCTTCCTCGCCGGCCGGGCCCGGCTGGAGCAGAGGCTCGAAGGTGCCCCGCTGGAGGCTCTGATCACGATCTGAGCGTCGCTCGCGGTAGCGGACCGTACGCGACGGCACACTCGCAGACACAGGACGGGCACCCGGGAACAGCCGGGTGCCCGTCCCGCGTTGTCAAAGGTCTCACCGTCCCCGGGGGAGCTCCGGCCGCAGGGTCGATACGATGGCCTTTCCGGGTGTCCGGATCCGCACGAGGAGTGCTCTTGCCAGACGAGGCCCAGCCAGTCGCCGCCCCGCAGCCCGACAAGCCCGCGGCGGTCCCAGCCACGCCCGAGAAGAAGCAGCCCGCGGCGAAGGAGAAGCCGAAGCCCCCGGCCCCCGAACCCGTGCGCAGCCCGGCACAGGCGCCCATCAAGGCGAACGGGTCCGCCGCCGACCGGCCCGCCCCGGCCTCGCCGGCAGCCCCGAAGCCCCCGGCCAAGCCCGCCGTGAAGCCTGTGGCACCGGCCGGCGCCGTGGCTCGTTCCGGTGGCTCCTCCAACCGGGTACGGGCCAGGCTCGCCCGGCTCGGGGTACAGCGCTCCAGCCCGTACAACCCGGTTCTCGAACCGCTGCTGCGTGCCGTCCGCAGCAACGACCCCAAGATCGAGACGTCCACGCTGCGTCAGATCGAGCGCGCCTACCAGGTCGCCGAGCGCTGGCACCGCGGACAGAAGCGCAAGAGCGGCGACCCGTACATCACGCATCCGCTCGCCGTCACGACGATCCTCGCCGAACTCGGCATGGACCCGGCGACTCTGATGGCGGGCCTGCTGCACGACACGGTCGAGGACACCGAGTACGGCCTCGACACGCTGCGCCGCGACTTCGGCGACCAGGTCGCGCTGCTCGTCGACGGCGTGACCAAGCTCGACAAGGTCAAGTTCGGCGAGGCCGCACAGGCCGAGACCGTACGCAAGATGGTCGTCGCCATGGCCAAGGACCCCCGGGTCCTCGTCATCAAGCTCGCCGACCGGCTGCACAATATGCGCACCATGCGCTATCTCAAGCGGGAGAAGCAGGAGAAGAAGGCCCGCGAGACCCTGGAGATCTACGCGCCCCTGGCCCACCGGCTGGGCATGAACACCATCAAGTGGGAACTGGAGGACCTCGCCTTCGCGATCCTCTACCCCAAGATGTACGACGAGATCGTCCGTCTCGTCGCCGAGCGGGCGCCGAAGCGTGACGAGTACCTCGCCATAGTGACCGACGAGGTCCAGGCCGACCTGCGCGCCGCCCGGATCAAGGCAACCGTCACCGGACGCCCGAAGCACTACTACAGCGTCTACCAGAAGATGATCGTGCGGGGCCGGGACTTCGCCGAGATCTACGACCTGGTGGGCATCCGCGTCCTCGTCGACACCGTTCGCGACTGTTATGCGGCACTCGGCACCGTGCACGCGCGATGGAATCCGGTCCCCGGCCGGTTCAAGGACTACATCGCGATGCCCAAGTTCAACATGTACCAGTCGCTGCACACCACGGTGATCGGTCCCAGCGGCAAGCCCGTCGAGCTGCAGATCCGCACCTTCGACATGCACCGCCGCGCCGAGTACGGCATCGCCGCGCACTGGAAGTACAAGCAGGAGGCCGTCGCGGGCGCCTCCAAGGTCCGTACGGACGTACCGAAGAACACCGGCCGCGGCCAGGACACCGTCAACGACATGGCGTGGCTGCGCCAGCTCCTGGACTGGCAGAAGGAGACCGAGGACCCCAGCGAGTTCCTGGACTCCCTGCGCTTCGACCTCTCCCGCAACGAGGTCTTCGTCTTCACGCCGAAGGGCGACGTCATAGCGCTCCCCGCGGGTGCGACACCGGTCGACTTCGCGTACGCCGTCCACACGGAGGTCGGCCACCGGACCATAGGGGCACGGGTCAACGGGCGGCTCGTACCGCTCGAATCGACCCTCGACAACGGTGACCTGGTGGAGGTCTTCACCTCCAAGGCGGCCGGCGCGGGACCGTCCCGGGACTGGCTCGGCTTCGTCAAGTCGCCGCGTGCCCGGAACAAGATCCGCGCCTGGTTCTCCAAGGAGCGCCGCGACGAGGCGATCGAGCAGGGCAAGGACTCCATCGCGCGCGCCATGCGCAAGCAGAACCTGCCGATCCAGCGGATCCTGACCGGCGACTCGCTGGTCACACTCGCCCATGAGATGCGCTACCCCGACATCTCGTCGCTGTACGCGGCGATCGGCGAGGGCCATGTCGCTGCCGCGGGTGTCGTGCAGAAGCTTGTGCAGGCGCTCGGCGGGGAGGACGCCGCCAACGAGGATCTCGCGGAGAGCTCGCCGCCGTCCCGCAGCCGCCACAAGCGACGCTCCAACGCCGACCCGGGTGTCGTCGTCAAGGGCGTCGAGGACGTCTGGGTCAAACTGGCCCGCTGCTGTACGCCTGTCCCCGGTGACCCGATCATCGGCTTCGTCACCCGCGGCAGTGGTGTCTCCGTCCACCGTGCCGACTGCGTCAACGTCGACTCGCTGTCGCAGCAGCCGGAGCGGATCCTCGATGTCGAATGGGCACCCACCCAGTCCTCGGTCTTCCTGGTCGCCATCCAGGTCGAGGCGCTGGACCGGTCGCGGCTGCTCTCGGACGTCACACGCGTCCTGTCCGACCAGCACGTCAACATTCTGTCCGCGGCCGTGCAGACCTCGCGGGACCGGGTGGCCACCTCACGCTTCACCTTCGAGATGGGCGACCCGAAGCACCTCGGACACGTCCTGAAGGCCGTACGGGGCGTGGAGGGCGTCTACGACGTCTACCGCGTGACCTCGGCCCGCAGGCCATAGGCGCACCACGCACACAAGGAGGGGGCTCCCGCACATGACGTGCGGGAGCCCCCTCCTTGTGTGCGGTGTTCGGTCAGCCGCCGAACTCCTCAAGGCCCTTCAGTGCCTGGTCCAGCAGCGCCTGGCGGCCCTCCAGCTCGCGGGCCAGCTTGTCGGCCCGGGCGTTGTTGCCCGCGGCGCGCGCCGTGTCGATCTGCGTACGCAGCTTGTCCACGGCAGCCTGCAGCTGACCGGTCAGACCCTCGGCGCGCGCACGCGCCTCCGGGTTCGTCCGGCGCCACTCGGACTCCTCGGCCTCCTGGAGCGCCCGCTCCACCGCCTGCATCCGCCCCTCGATCTTCGGGCGGGCGTCACGCGGCACATGGCCGATGGCCTCCCAGCGCTCGTTGACGGCACGGAAAGCGGCCCTGGCCGCCTTCAGGTCCTTCACCGGCACCAGCTTCTCGGCCTCGACCGCGAGCTCCTCCTTCAGCTTGAGGTTCTCGCCCTGCTCCGCGTCCCGCTCGGCGAAGACCTCGCCGCGGGCGGCGAAGAAGACGTCCTGCGCACCGCGGAAGCGGTTCCACAGATCGTCCTCCGCCTCGCGCTGGGCGCGGCCCGCCGCCTTCCACTCCGTCATCAGATCGCGGTAGCGCGCGGCCGTCGCACCCCAGTCGGTGGAACCCGACAGCGCCTCGGCCTCGACGACCAGCTTCTCCTTGGCCTTGCGGGCATCCTCGCGCTGGGCGTCCAGCGAGGCGAAGTGCGCCTTGCGGCGCTTGGAGAACGCCGAACGCGCGTGCGAGAAGCGGTGCCACAGCTCGTCGTCCGACTTGCGGTCGAGCCGCGGCAGGCCCTTCCACGTGTCGACGAGCGCCCGCAGCCGCTCGCCCGCGGAGCGCCACTGCTCGCTCTGCGCCAGCTCCTCGGCCTCGACGACCAGCGCCTCCTTGGCGTGCTTCGCCTCGTCGGTCTGCTTCGCCTTCTGGACCTTGCGCTCCTCGCGGCGGGACTCGACCGTCGCGACCAGCGCGTCCAGGCGCTTGCGCAACGCGTCGAGGTCACCGACCGCGTGATGCTCGTCGACCTGCTGACGCAGATGCTCGATGGCGGTCGTTGCGTCCTTCGCCGACAGGTCGGTGGTCTTCACCCGCCGTTCGAGGAGGCCGATCTCGACCACGATGCCCTCGTACTTGCGCTCGAAGTAGGCCAGAGCCTCCTCGGGCGAGCCGGCCTGCCAGGATCCGACCACCTGCTCGCCATCGGCCGTACGCACGTACACGGTGCCCGTCTCGTCGACGCGGCCCCACGGGTCGCTGCTCACAGCGCCTCCTCCACCTGATGCCTGTGAGAGGGTTCGCCCCCCTGGCATCGTCCACAGTTTCCTGGGGCGGGCTGCGCGCCCGCCCTGCACAACGCCAATCTAGGCGACCGGCCGCCCGGCTGTCCGCACTCAGCGCGGCCGAATTCTTCGGTCGGCACCACGACGGCCGGACCGGGCTCGCTGGTCCGGCCGCCCGATCGGTTCAGGCCTTGTCGACGGCCGCCTTCGAGATGGTGACGGCCTTCTTCGGGGCACCGTCGGCCGCGCCACCGGTGACACCGGCGGTCCCGACCGCCTTCACGGCCTTGAGCGAGGCGGCGTCCATCGTGCCGAACGGCGTGTAGGTCGGCGGCAGTTTGCTGTCCTTGTACACCAGGAAGAACTGGCTGCCTCCGGTGTGCGCCTGACCGGTGTTGGCCATCGCCACCGTGCCCGCCGGGTACGTCACCGTGCCGTCCTTGCCCGCCTTGCCCAGCGCGGTCAGGTTCTCGTCCGGGATCGTGTAGCCCGGGCCGCCCGTGCCGTCGCCCTTGGGGTCACCGCACTGCAGGACGAAAATGCCCTGCGTGGTGAGCCGGTGACACTTCGTCCCGTCGAAGAAGCCCTTGTCCGCGAGCGACTTGAACGAGTTCGTCGTGTGCGGGGTCTTCGCCGCGTCCATCGTGAACGCGATGTCGCCCTGGCTCGTCTTGAGCGACATCGTGTACTTCGACTTCTTGTCGATCTTCATCGCGGGCTCGGGCGCACTGCTCTCGCTCGCCGAGGGCGAGGGGGACGGGCTGGTGCTCGACGCCGCGTCCTTCTTGTCCTTGTCGTCGCCGCCGAGGGAGACGAACGCGGTGACTCCGACGACCGCCACCACGGCCAGCGCGGACGCGATGACGACGGTGAGTCGCCTGGTCCTGCTGCGGGCCTCCTCCCGGCGCTGCTGCTGCCGCTCGAACTTCTCCCTGGCGAGCTGCCGCCGCCGCTGATCGCTGCTGACCACCGGGTGATCTCCTTGTACGTCGTGTGATCGGGCCTGGGTTGCCCCGTACCGTATATGGGTTAGCTGTGGAATGAGGAGCGCCGGTAGGCTCTGAACTGCCGCGACCTTCTCAGCCGCAGTCGGCCGCACCCCTCCGTCGGACGACCATTAAGGACGATCGTGCTCATTGCCGGGTTCCCCGCCGGGGCCTGGGGGACCAACTGCTATGTGGTCGCCCCCGCCGCCGGTGAGGAGTGCGTCATCATCGACCCGGGCCACCAGGCCACCCAGGGAGTCGAGGACGCGCTGAAGAAGCATCGGCTGAAGCCGGTCGCCGTAGTGCTAACCCACGGGCACATCGACCATGTCGCGTCGGTCGTCCCGGTGTGCGGCGCGCACGACGTCCCCGCCTGGATCCATCCCGAGGACCGGTACATGATGAGCGACCCGGAGAAGGCCCTCGGCCGCTCCATCGGGATGCCGCTCATGGGCGAGCTGACGGTGGGCGAGCCGGACGACGTCAAGGAGCTGAGCGACGGTGCCCAGCTGTTGCTGGCCGGTCTGGAGTTCGGTGTCGCGCATGCGCCTGGCCATACCAGGGGGTCGGTGACGTTCAGGACGCCCGAGGCCGCGGATGTTCCGCAGATCCTCTTCTCGGGCGACCTGCTCTTCGCCGGCTCCGTCGGACGCACCGACCTGCCCGGCGGCGACCACGCCGAGCTGCTCGAGTCGCTGGCCCGTGTGTGCCTGCCGCTCGACGACGCGACCGTGGTGCTGTCCGGCCACGGCCCCCAGACGACCATCGGCCGCGAGCGCGCCTCGAACCCGTATCTGCACGGGCTGGCCGCGCCCCGACGAGGAATGTGACGAGAGTTAGAACCGTGAGCACCTTCAAGGCCCCCAAGGGCACGTACGACCTGACCCCGCCCGACTCCGCGAAGTACCTCGCGGTGCGCGAGGCGCTCTCCGCACCGCTGAAGAACTCCGGCTACGGCTACATCGAGACGCCCGGCTTCGAGGACGTCGCGCTCTTCTCGCGCGGAGTCGGTGAGTCCACCGACATCGTGAGCAAGGAGATGTACACCCTCACGACCAAGGGCGGCTCCGAGCTGGCGCTGCGCCCCGAGGGCACCGCGTCCGTGCTGCGTGCCGCACTGGAGGCCAACCTCCACAAGCTCGGCAACCTGCCGGTCAAGCTCTGGTACTCCGGCTCGTACTACCGCTACGAGCGCCCGCAGAAGGGCCGCTACCGGCACTTCTCGCAGGTCGGTGCCGAGGCGATCGGTGCCGAGGATCCGGCACTGGACGCCGAGCTGATCATCCTGGCCGACCAGGCGTACCGCACGCTGGGCCTGCAGAATTTCCGGATCCTGCTGAACTCACTGGGCGACAAGGAGTGCCGCCCCGTCTACCGGGACGCGCTCCAGGAGTTCCTGCGCGAGCTCGACCTGGACGACGACACGCGCCGCCGCATCGACCTCAACCCGCTGCGGGTCCTCGACGACAAGCGCCCCGAGGTGCAGAAGCAGCTGGTCGGCGCGCCGGTCCTGCGCGACTACCTGTGCGACGCGTGCAAGGCGTACCACGAGGAGGTCCGCGATCTGCTGACCGCGGCGGGTGTGGTGTACGAGGACGACGAGAAGCTCGTCCGCGGCCTCGACTACTACACCCGCACCACCTTCGAGTTCGTCCACGACGGACTCGGCTCGCAGTCCGCGGTCGGCGGCGGCGGCCGCTACGACGGCCTGTCCGAGATGATCGGCGGTCCGGCGCTCCCGTCGGTCGGCTGGGCGCTCGGCGTGGACCGTACGGTGCTCGCGCTGGAGGCCGAGGGCATCGAGCTCGAACTGCCCTCGTCCACCAGCGTCTTCGCGGTGCCGCTCGGCGAGGAGGCTCGCCGGGTGCTGTTCGCCAAGGTGACGGAGCTGCGCCGAGTGGGCGTGGCCGCCGACTTCGCGTTCGGCGGCCGCGGTCTCAAGGGCGCGATGAAGAGCGCCAACCGGTCCGGCGCCCGCTTCACCGTCGTCGCGGGCGAGCGTGATCTTGCCGAGGGCGTGGTCCAGCTGAAGGACATGGAGTCGGGCGAGCAGCAGGCGGTCGCGCTCGACGCGCTGGTCGCCGAGGTCCAGCAGAAGCTGGCCTGATCCACCGTCTCCGACCGTGCCCGCCCGGTCCGCCCGGGCGGGCACAGTGCGTCACAGCCCCGCGTGGCGTCAACTTCGCAGGAGCCGGTTCATCCTGGCCGACGAGAAACACGGCGGTCCGCGGTGGAGGCCGGGGTGGCGCCCCGGCGTGGCTGCCCGCCGTCCGTAATGCCTGGGCAGGCCCCTGACGACCGCCGGCGGTGCGAGGAGTGGCTCGCGAAAGCCGTGCGTTCCCTGCCGCCCGTGCGTGCGTCCTTCCGTACGTCTTTATGCCCATCGAACGGATGGCAGATGAGGTGGTGCGGCACAATGACCATGCCCAGCAGGCCACTCACTGATGGAACGGCGATATGACGACTGCAGCGGTTGACCATCCCTCCTCGGACCAGGACGAGGACGGCCGGAAGAGGACCATCGGCGGCAGCCGCGCGTTCGCACTGCTGCTGGTGATCACCGGTGCCGCCGGTCTCCTCGCCGCCTGGGTGATCACGATCGACAAGTTCAAGCTGCTCGAGGACCCGAGCTTCACCCCGGGCTGCAGCCTCAACCCCGTGGTCTCGTGCGGCAACATCATGAAGAGCGAGCAGGCGTCCGTCTTCGGGTTCCCGAACCCGATGCTGGGACTCGCCACCTACTCCGTCGTCATCGGGATCGGCCTGGCCCTGCTCGCCGGCGCCCGTTTCCGCAGCTGGTACTGGCTCGGCCTCAACGCGGGCACACTGTTCGGCGTCGGCTTCTGCACCTGGCTGCAGTACCAGTCGCTGTACAACATCAACTCGCTCTGCCTGTGGTGCTGCCTGGCCTGGGTCGCGACGATCTTCATGTTCTGCTACGTCACCACGCACAACATCAAGCACCGGATCGTGCCCGCGCCGAACTGGCTGCGCAACGGACTGACGGAGTTCCACTGGGTGCCGCCGGTCCTCTGGGTGGGCATCATCGGCATGCTGATCCTGACTCGCTGGTGGGACTTCTGGACCAGCTGACCCTCCCTGCCGGGAGCGGGCACCGGCCCCGGCCGGGTTGTCAGTGCCGTGACATAGGCTTCAAAACGTGGAGCCCGACCTCTTTACCGCAGCCGCCGAAGACCGCCAGGAGAAGGACCCGTCCAGCAGCCCCCTCGCTGTCCGGATGCGCCCTCGAAGCCTCGACGAGGTCGTCGGCCAGCAGCATCTGCTGAAACCGGGCTCGCCGCTGCGCCGCCTCGTCGGCGAAGGGGGCGGCG
This sequence comes from Streptomyces sp. NPDC005262, assembly GCF_042872425.1. NCBI lineage: Bacteria > Bacillati > Actinomycetota > Actinomycetes > Kitasatosporales > Streptomycetaceae > Streptomyces > Streptomyces sp. NPDC005262. The sequence continues at coordinate 128,473 of NZ_JBIAKK010000004.1, read as the reverse complement.
GGCCTGCGGGCCCGTCGTCGGTCATCCTCTGGGGCCCGCCCGGCATCGGCAAGACGACTCTGGCGTACGTGGTCAGCAAGGCCACCAACAAGCGCTTCGTCGAGCTCTCCGCGATCACCGCGGGGGTCAAGGAAGTGCGGGCCGTCATCGAGAGCGCCCGCCGCGCCACCGGTGGCTACGGCAAGGAGACCGTCCTCTTCCTCGACGAGATCCACCGCTTCTCCAAGGCCCAGCAGGACTCGCTGCTGCCGGCCGTGGAGAACCGCTGGGTGACGCTCATCGCCGCGACGACCGAGAACCCGTACTTCTCGATCATCTCGCCGCTCCTGTCGCGCTCGCTGCTCCTGACCCTCGAATCGCTCACCGACGACGATCTACGCGCCCTGATGCGCCGCGCCCTGACCGCCGAGCACGGCCTCGGAGGCGCGGTCACGCTCCCCGAGGATGCCGAGGCGCATCTGCTGCGCATCGCGGGCGGTGACGCGCGCCGCGCGCTGACGGCACTGGAGGCCGCGGCCGGTGCGGCCCTCGCCATGCAGGAGAAGGAGGTGACCCTCCAGACGGTCGAGGCGACCGTCGACCGGGCGGCCGTGAAGTACGACCGGGACGGCGACCAGCACTACGACGTGGCGAGCGCGCTGATCAAGTCGATCCGCGGCTCCGACGTGGACGCGGCGCTGCACTATCTGGCCCGGATGATCGAGGCGGGGGAGGACCCGCGGTTCATCGCCCGGCGGCTGATGATCTCCGCCAGCGAGGACATCGGCCTCGCCGACCCGACGGCGCTGCCCACAGCGGTCGCCGCCGCCCAGGCCGTCGCCATGATCGGCTTCCCGGAGGCGGCGCTCACCCTCAGCCATGCCACGATCGCGCTGGCGCTCGCCCCCAAGTCCAATGCGGCGACGCTGGCGATCTCCGCCGCCCAGGAGGATGTGCGCAACGGCCTGGCGGGCCCGGTCCCTCCCCATCTGCGGGACGGCCACTACAAGGGGGCCGCGAAACTGGGCCATGCGCAGGGCTACGTCTATCCGCACGATGTCCCCGGCGGGATCGCAGCCCAGCAGTACGCCCCGGACGCGGTCGCCGACAGGCGCTACTACCGGCCCACCCGGTACGGCGCCGAGGCGCGCTATGCGGATGTGGTGGACCGGGTCCGCGACCGGCTGGGCCGCGTTGGTCCGGACGACGCGACGGACGCGTGACGCTCCTCCTCCGGACGGCGGGGCACCCCTTCAGCGTGCGGCCGCTTCGAACAGCGTGTGCATCGCGTGGCGCAGTCCGGTGACGTCGCGCACCGGCTCGGGGAATTCGAAGCGTGCGTCGAAGCACCGCCCGTCGGCCTCGCAGAAGCGCACCCGCAGCCCGTGCCGGTCGAGCGCGACGGGCACGACCGAGGGCCGGTGGGCCGCGCAGCTGCCGTCCGCCCGCTCTCCCAGCAGGCCGCACAGCAGCGCCACCTGTTCGCCGTGCGCCGCGTGCAGATGCTGCAGCAGTTCCGCCTCGTGGGCGACGAGCGGGTCGGGCGCGGCGTCCCGGAATTCCTCCGGCTCGACGTCCTGGGCGCCCCACAGATCGTCGACGTACGCCTCACCGGTCTCCAGGCGCAGCATCATCCGTCCGGGCCCGGCCATCCCCGGTACGGAGGTGAGCCACCCGGAGATCCAGCCGCGGCCACGGATGCGGTGCGGCACGGAGACCGGTGCGACATCCGTGATCTCCAACACGGCGGTCAGCTCGTCGTCCTGGGCGCGCGTGGCGGCCCGTACTGCCGGGGAGTCGGCGGGAAACTCGAGGAGCAGATCGCCCTCGGGGCCCACGCTGCGGTCCAGCGGCACCAGCTGGTCGAATCCGGCTGCGGTCAGCCCGGGGATGAGCAGTACCGCCGAACAGGTACTCTGTACGAGAGTTCGTGTGCGCTCGGCTGCTGACGGCATCCGAGTGTTTTCAAGCCCGCTGGGACGCGGCTGACCACGATCTGATCGGTCCTCCGTCGTATCGACGCCCTCGATGGCGTCGACGCTGTCAGTGCTGTCCGTGACGTGTGTGGTGTTCCCAGGGCGAGACATGCGATCTCCTTGAGTAAGGTGAGCCTAACCTAACCCACAACGGAGGTCTGGAGAACGTGCCTAATCAGTCGCGTCCCAAGGTCAAGAAGTCTCGTGCGCTCGGCATCGCCCTGACGCCGAAGGCCGTCAAGTACTTCGAGGCCCGCCCCTACCCGCCGGGCGAGCACGGCCGTGGCCGCAAGCAGAACTCGGACTACAAGGTCCGTCTGCTCGAGAAGCAGCGCCTGCGCGCCCAGTACGACATCAGCGAGCGCCAGATGGCGCGCGCCTACGACCGCGCCAAGAAGGCCGAGGGCAAGACGGGCGAGGCGCTCGTCGTCGAGCTCGAGCGCCGTCTCGACGCGCTGGTTCTGCGTTCGGGCATCGCCCGCACGATCTACCAGGCCCGCCAGATGGTCGTCCACGGCCACATCGAGGTCGACGGCCGCAAGGTCGACAAGCCGTCCTTCCGCGTCCGTCCCGACAACATCGTGATGGTCCGCGAGCGCAGCCGCGACAAGCACCCCTTCCAGGTGGCCCGCGAGGGTGGTTACGCCCCCGACGGCGAGACCCCGCGCTACCTGCAGGTGAACCTGAAGGCCCTGGCCTTCCGCCTGGACCGGGACCCGAACCGCAAGGAGATCCCGGTGATCTGCGACGAGCAGCTCGTCGTCGAGTACTACGCCCGCTGATCCAGGCGTAGCCGCTCTCACCAGCGCTCAGGCCCGCCCCTCCCCGAAGTCCGGGAGGCGGCGGGCTTCCGCGTTCTGCCGTCCGGGGCGGGTACGGGACCACGCCCCTTTGCCGTCACGCCGGGACGGTCCACAGGCCGGCGCGCCAGCGCCCGCGCCACCGCCGCGTCCGGATCCAGCTGCGCACCCGCCCGCCGACCTGATTCGTACCGGGCGTCGCCGAGATCCCGCCGCGCCAGCCGCTCGCACTCCGCCCGCGGCCTTCCGTAGTACGCCGAACCGAACAGCGGCAGCCCCACCGACGGCCAGATCCGTTCGGCGGCCCCCTGCAGCACCGCCGCCTCCGCCGCATCCCCCTCGACGGCCGTGACCAGTGCCAGCAGTTCCATGGCAAGGACGGAACCGAGCAGGTCGTGGAAGGCGTGGCCGATCGCCAGAGACTCCCGGAGCAGCTCCCGGGCGCACTCCGGGCGCCCCTGCTGCAGCTGCGCGTAGGCCAGCACGAAGAGCGCGTACGAGAGTGCCCACCGCTCCCCGCGGCCGTCGCAGATCTCCCTGACCTCCTGGCACATCTCCACCGCGGCCTCCAGATCCCCGCGGAACCCGACCGCCATCGCCAGTTCGATCTGGGCCATCAGTACATTGCTGTTCAGCTCTCCGAGGTCCCGGTAGCGCCCCAAGGCGTCCTGCAACAGCTCCTCCGCACGGACCATGTCGTCCGTGACGAGCGCGAGACATCCCGTGCGGTGCACCGCGTAGGCCTGGGCCGCCGCGTCGCAGGTCCGGTCCGCCTCCTCCCGGCACTCGTGCAACGCGGAGATCGCACCGATCGCGTCCCCTTGCAGCACGGCCACGTACCCGAGCACCCACAGCGCCTTGAGCCGGGAGGGTTCGTACGGCGTCTCCTCCTCCAGCACGTGGTTCAGCCAGTGCCGCCCCTCCGAGAGGCGCCCGCAGCCGACCCAGAGGAACCAGAGCGTGCCCGCCAGGTACTGCGCGAGATGGGCCTCGTCCGGGCACTCCAGCGAACACTCCATCGCCAGGCGAAGATTGGGCAGTTCGCTCTCGGCCCGGGCCGCGACCTCGCCCTGCCGCGGGCTGAACCAGTCGAGCTCGCACCAGGTGGCGAGCCCCAGGAACCAGTCCCGGTGGCGCCGTCGTAACCGGTCCGTGTCGCCGGTGGCGGCCAGCCACTCGGCGCCGTACTCGCGCACGGTGTCCAGCATCCGGTAGCGGGTGCCCACCGCCGAGTCCTCACGCAGCACCACGGACTGCGCCAGCAGCCCCGTCAGCACGTCGAGCACCGACTCGGCCGGCAGCTCCGGGCTGCTGCAGATGTACTCGACGGCCTCCATATCGAACTGCCCGGCGAAGACCGACAGCCGCGCCCACAGCAGCCGCTGCTCCGGGGCACACAGCTCATGGCTCCAGCCGATGGCCGTACGGAGCGTCTGGTGGCGCGCCTGCGCGCTGCGGCCGCCGCCGGTCAGCAGGCGGAAGCGGTCGTCCAGACGTTGAAGCACCTGTTCCGTGGACAGCGCGCGAAGCCGTCCGGCGGCCAGTTCCAGCGCGAGCGGGATCCCGTCCAGCCGACGGCACAGCTCCCGCACCGGTCCGCGGCCGGCCTCCGTCAGCCGGAACTCCGGGCGCACCGCCGCGGCCCGTTCCGCGAACAACGTCATCGCGTCCTCGTCGGCCATGGGTGCGAGCGGGTAGGTGACCTCGCCGTCCAGTTCCAGGGGCCGTCGTCCGGCGGCCAGCACCCGCAGCTGCGGGGACCTGCGCAGCAGCGCGCACACCAACTCGGCGCAGGCGTCGACAAGATGCTCGAATCCGTCGATCACCAGCAGGAGCCGGCGTCCGGCGAGATGTTCGAGGAGTGTCGTGCGGGGCGGGCGGCTGGTGTGATCGGTGAGTCCCAGGGCATCGATCACGGCATGTTCCAGCAGTCCGGGGTCGTGGACGGTGGACAGCTCCACCAGCCGGACCCCGTCGCAGTACCGTTTCTCCAGGAGAGCCGCGGCCCTGATGGCACACCGGGTCTTCCCCACGCCACCCACCCCGACCACGGTGACCAGTCTCGATTCCGTCATCAGACGGCCCAGGTCGGCCAGCTCCTCGTCACGTCCCACGAATCGGTTCAGTTCTGCCGGGAGATTGCCACGGGCCGTGGTGGCGGGGCTCGGAGCGTCGGGGGAATCGGCGGGGGAGGGGCGCCGGGAGCGTCGCATGAACACGCAGAGTACTGACCCCGCAGCTCTCCGTACAATCTCCTTTGTGCAACTCCCGCTCCCCCGTCCCCGATGCGGTAGGGGGCGTGCCGCCCGGCGCGATAGGGTCGGGAGACGACGATTCGACAAGCCAGAGAGCGGTGCAACGTGTCCGGTGGAGAGGTGGCCGGGATCCTGGTGGCCGTCTTCTGGGCGATCCTGGTCTCGTTCCTCGCCGTCGTCCTGGTGAGGCTGGCCCAGACGCTCAGGGCAACCACCAAGCTCGTGGCGGAAGTGACCGAACAGGCCGTTCCGCTGCTGGCCGACGCCTCCGCGACGGTGCGTTCCGCGCAGACCCAGCTCGACAAGGTCGACGCGATCGCGACGGACGTCCAGGAGGTCACCTCCAACGCATCGGCGCTCTCCACCACCGTCGCCTCGACCTTCGGCGGCCCCCTGGTGAAGGTGGCGGCGTTCGGCTACGGAGTGCGGCAGGCCATCGGCCGCCGGACCTCCCCGGAGGCCGAGCCCGCCCGCCGGGCGTCGCGTCGCACGGTGATCGTCGGTCGTACGGTGCCGTCCGCGAGGGCCAAGAAGCGCGGCGGCAGAAGCTCCCGCGGATCGAAGGACTGACGCAGCGATGTTCCGCCGTACGTTCTGGTTCACCGCCGGCGCAGCCGCCGGTGTATGGGCCACCACCAAGGTCAACCGCAAACTAAAGCAGCTGACCCCCGAGAGCCTCGCGGCGCGTGCCGCCGACAAGGCGATCGAGGGAGGTCACAAGCTCAAGGACTTCGCTCTCGACGTCCGCGACGGCATGGTCCGGCGCGAGGCGGAGCTGGGGGAGGCACTGGGCCTGCAGGCACCGGTCGACCCCGAGCTCCCGGTACAGCGTCATTTCGCGGTCGAGGCGGCCGAGTCCGTCCCGGCCTCGGACGCCACCGGCCACCGCAAGCTCCCCTACAACTCGTACAACGACAACTCGTACAACCGGAATGAGGACCACTGATGGAGTCGGCTGAAATTCGTCGCCGCTGGCTGAGCTTCTTCGAGGAGCGCGGGCACACCGTCGTGCCTTCGGCGTCGCTCATCGCGGACGACCCGACTCTGCTGCTGGTCCCCGCGGGCATGGTCCCCTTCAAGCCGTACTTCCTCGGCGAGGTCAAGCCGCCCGCCCCGCGCGTCACCAGCGTGCAGAAGTGTGTGCGTACGCCCGACATCGAAGAGGTCGGCAAGACCACCCGGCACGGCACCTTCTTCCAGATGTGCGGGAACTTCTCGTTCGGCGACTACTTCAAGGAAGGCGCCATCAGCTACGCCTGGGAGGCTCTCACCACCTCCGTGGCGGACGGCGGCTTCGGTCTCGACCCCGAGCGACTGTGGATCACGGTCTACCTCGACGACGACGAGGCCGAGCAGATCTGGCGCGACAAGATCGGCGTCCCGGCCGAGCGCATCCAGCGTCTGGGCAAGAAGGACAACTTCTGGTCCATGGGCGTCCCCGGTCCGTGCGGTCCCTGCTCCGAGATCAACTACGACCGCGGCCCCGAGTTCGGCGTCGAGGGCGGCCCGGCCGTCAACGACGAGCGCTACGTGGAGATCTGGAACCTGGTCTTCATGCAGTACGAGCGGGGTGCCGGCGACGGCAAGGAGGACTTCCCGATCCTCGGTGACCTGCCGTCCAAGAACATCGACACCGGCCTCGGCCTCGAGCGCCTCGCGATGATCCTGCAGGATGTGCAGAACCTGTACGAGATCGACACCTCGATGGCCGTCATCGAGAAGGCCACCGAGCTGACCGGGGTGCGCTACGGCGAGAACCACACCTCCGACGTCTCGCTCAGGGTCGTCACCGACCACATGCGTACGTCCGTCATGCTCATCGGCGACGGTGTCACCCCAGGCAACGAGGGCCGCGGCTACGTCCTGCGCCGCATCATGCGCCGCGCCGTCCGCAACATGCGCCTCCTGGGCGCCACCGGTCCGGTCGTCGCCGAGCTCGTCGACACGGTCATCAAGGCGATGGGCCAGCAGTACCCGGAGCTGATCACCGACCGCAAGCGCATCGAGACCGTCGCGCTCGCCGAGGAGGCCGCCTTCCTCAAGGCACTCAAGGGCGGCACCAACATCCTCGACACCGCCGTGACCGAGACCAAGGCCGCCGGCGGCAAGGTCCTCGCCGGCGACAAGGCGTTCCTGCTCCACGACACCTGGGGCTTCCCGATCGACCTCACCCTGGAGATGGCCGCCGAACAGGGCCTCGCAGTGGACGAGGACGGCTTCCGCCGCCTGATGAAGGAGCAGCGGGACCGCGCCAAGGCCGACGCCAAGGCCAAGAAGACCGGCCATGCCGACCTGTCCGCCTACCGCGAGGTGGCCGACAAGTCCGGCTCCACCGAGTTCACCGGCTACACCTCCACCGAGGGCGAATCGACGGTCGTCGGCCTCCTCGTCAACGGGATCTCCTCGCCCGCCGCAACCGAGGGCGACGAGGTCGAGGTCGTCCTCGACCGCACGCCGTTCTACGCCGAGGGCGGCGGCCAGCTCGCCGACCAGGGCCGGATCCGGCTCGACACCGGCGCCGTCATCCAGGTGCGCGACGTCCAGCAGCCGGTCCCGGGCGTCTCCGTCCACAAGGGCACGGTCCAGGTCGGCGAGGTGACGGTCGGAGCCACCGCCTACGCCGCCATCGACACCACCCGCCGCCGCGCCATCGCCCGCGCCCACAGCGCCACGCACCTCACGCACCAGGCGCTGCGTGACGCCCTCGGCCCGACGGCCGCCCAGGCCGGTTCGGAGAACTCGCCGGGCCGCTTCCGCTTCGACTTCGGTTCGCCCGCCGCCGTCCCCGGCACGGTCCTCACCGACGTGGAGCAGAAGATCAACGAGGTTCTCACCCGGGAGCTCGACGTCCAGGCCGAGGTCATGTCGATCGACGAGGCCAAGAAGCAGGGCGCCATCGCGGAGTTCGGCGAGAAGTACGGCGAGCGGGTCCGCGTCGTCACCATCGGCGACTTCTCCAAGGAGCTCTGCGGCGGCACGCACGTCCACAACACCGCCCAGCTGGGTCTGGTGAAGCTGCTCGGCGAGTCGTCCATCGGCTCCGGCGTGCGTCGTATCGAAGCCCTCGTCGGCGTGGACGCGTACAACTTCCTGGCCAAGGAGCACACGGTCGTCGCCCAGCTCCAGGAGCTGGTCAAGGGCCGCCCCGAGGAGCTTCCGGAGAAGGTCTCCGCCATGCTCGGCAAGCTGAAGGACGCCGAGAAGGAGATCGAGAAGTTCCGCGCGGAGAAGGTCCTCCAGGCCGCCGGCGGGCTCGCCGACTCCGCCAAGGACGTACGCGGTGTCGCCCTGGTCACCGGACAGGTGCCGGACGGGACGTCCGCCGACGACCTGCGCAGGCTGGTCCTCGACGTCCGGGGCCGCATCCGGGGCGGCCGCCCGGCCGTCGTGGCGCTGTTCACCACGGCCAACGGCCGCCCGCTGACCGTCATCGCCACCAACGAGGCCGCCCGCGAGCGTGGCCTCAAGGCCGGCGACCTGGTCCGTACGGCTGCCAAGACCCTCGGCGGCGGTGGCGGCGGCAAGCCGGACGTCGCCCAGGGCGGGGGCCAGAACCCCGACGCCATCGGCGAGGCCATCGCCGCTGTCGAACGCCTCGTCACCGAGACGGCGTGACGGCGGGAGTGACGCAGATGCGCCGCGGACGTCGCCTCGCGATCGACGTCGGGGACGCCCGGATCGGGGTCGCCTCGTGCGACCCCGACGGGATCCTCGCCACGCCGGTGGAAACCGTGCCGGGACGCGACGTCCCGGCCGCCCACCGGCGGCTGGGACAGATCGTCGAGGAGTACGAGCCCATCGAGATCATCATCGGTCTGCCCAGATCCCTGGGCGGCGGTGAAGGGCCCGCCGCGGCCAAGGTCCGGCTGTTCGCCCAGGAGGTCGCCCGCTCGGCCGCACCCATTCCGGTGCGATTGGTGGACGAGAGGATGACCACAGTGACGGCGAGCCAGGGATTGCGCGCCTCGGGCGTGAAGTCCAAGAAGGGCCGGTCTGTCATCGACCAGGCTGCCGCTGTGGTGATCCTCCAGAACGCTCTGGAGTCGGAGCGGGCGTCAGGTAAAGCTCCGGGCGAAGGCGTCGAAGTGGTTGTCTGATCGCGATACGGTAACGTTCCGCGCGATGCGGCGGTGTTCGAACAAACACCGCACAGCAAAGAGGCGGAAGTTCGTCTCGCGGCTCTAGGGGATCGATGACTGAGTATGGCCGGGGCCCCGGCTCCGAACCGTGGCATCCCGAGGATCCCCTCTATGGGGACCAGGGATGGGACGGCCAGCAGGCTGCCCACGGTCAGAGCCAGTACGGCGGCCCGCAGCAGTCCTATCCGCAGGACCCCTACGCCCAGCAGCAGCCGCAGCAGATGTACCCCCAGCATCAGCAGCCCCAGCAGTACGGCTCACCGCAGGACCCGTACGCGCAGCAGGACCCGTACGCGCAGCAGCGGCAGCCGCAGCAGCATGACCCGTACGCCCAAGGCCCCTATGGGCAGCAGCCGCAGCAGCCGCAGCAGCCGCAGCAGCCGCAGCACCCGCAGCACCCGCAGCACCCGCATGGCCCGTACGGCCAGCAGGCTCCGCAGCACCAGCAGTACAACGGCGGCTGGGACACCGGTCAGCAGCCCGCGGCGATGCCGCCGTACGACGGCCATGCGCAGGACGCGTACGGGAACCGGCCGGGTGGCTACGGTGCATCGCACGACCCCTACGGCACTCCCGAGGCGTACCCGCCGCCGCAGCCCCCGGGCCGGCGTGAGGCCGCGCCCGAACCGGGCTCACCGCGTAACCCCGACTGGGACCCGGACGAGCCCGAGGAGGAGACGCACCCCTTCTTCACGGGCGCCGACGACGACCGCGATGCCCGGCGCCCCCGTGACGACGATGACGAGTACGACGACGACTCGCGTGAATCGCGCAGGGGCGGCGACAGCGAACGCCGCGGCAAGGGCAAGAAGAAGAGCCGCAACGGCTGCGCCTGCCTCGTCGTCTCCCTTGTCCTCGCCGGCGGCCTCGGCGGCGCGGCCTACTTCGGCTACACGTACTGGCAGGAACAATTCGGCCCCGCACCCGACTACTCCGGCCAGGGCTCCGGCAGCGTCGAGGTGGAGGTTCCGAAGCTCGCCCTCGGCAACGAGATCGGCAACATCCTGAAGGAGAAGGGCGTCGTCAAGAGCGTCGACGCCTTCGTCGCGGCGCAGACCAAGAACCCCAAGGGGAAATCGATCCAGGCGGGCGTCTACGTCCTCAAGGAGCACATGTCCGCGGCCGAGGCCGTGAAGATGATGCTCGACCCGAAGAGCCAGAATCTGCTGATCATTCCTGAGGGCACGACCAACAGGAATGTCTACAAGATGGTCGACACGAAGCTCGGTCTCAAGGCCGGCACCACGAAGGATGTCGCCAAGAAGAACGTCGGCGATCTTGGTCTGCCGGACTGGGCCGATGACGACCCGGCCGTGGACGACCGGCTGGAGGGCTTCCTCTTCCCCGCGGCCTACCCGGTCACCAAGGAGACGAAGCCCGAGGCCGTCCTCAAGAAGATGGTTTCCCGGGCCAAAGACGAGTACGGCAAGGTCGACCTCGAGTCGAGCGCCAAGAAGCTGGGTCTCAAGAGCCCCTGGCAGCTGATCACGGTCGCCAGCCTCGTCCAGGCCGAGGGCAAGTACAAGCACGACTTCGACAAGGTCGCCCGGGTCGTCTACAACCGGCTGAAGCCCAACAACACCGAGACCTACGGACTGCTCGACTTCGACTCCACCGTGAACTACGCCAAGGCCCAGAGCACGCTGGACACGGGCGCGGTGTCGGACCTGCGGAAGTTCAAGGACCCGTACAACACGTACTACGTCCACGGTCTGCCGCCGGGTCCGATCAACAACCCCGGCGAAGCGGCGCTTCACTCGGCGATCAAGCCGACTCCCGGACCTTGGTACTACTTCGTATCCGTGACCGCGGACAAGACCGTGTTCGCGGTCACCAACGAAGAGCACGAGCGCAATCGAAAGAAGTACGAACAGGAGAAGTCGGGTCAGTGAGCACCATCCGACGGGCGGCCGTCCTCGGCTCGCCCATCGCCCACTCGCTCTCCCCGGTCCTGCACCGGGCGGCGTACGCCGAACTCGGCCTCACCGGATGGTCGTACGACCGCTTCGAGATCGACGAGGCCGCGCTGCCCGGCTTCGTCCAGGGGCTCGACTCCACGTGGGCCGGTCTTTCACTGACCATGCCGCTCAAGCGCGCGATCATCCCTTTGCTGGACTCCGTCAGCGAGACCGCATCGTCGGTGGAGGCCGTCAACACGGTCGTCCTCACGGACGACGGACGACGGATCGGCGACAACACCGATATTCCGGGCATGATCGCGGCCCTGCGGGAAAGCGGTGTGGACCAGGTGGGATCCGCGTCGATCCTCGGTGCGGGGGCCACCGCCTCATCCGCACTGGCGGCACTCTCCCGCGTCTGTACCGGGCCTGTCACCGCCTATGTACGAAGTGCCGCCCGTGCTGCGGAGATGCGGGGCTGGGGTGACAGGCTCGGTGTCGAGCTGCGCACTCTGGAATGGAGCCAGGCCGCTCGGGCCTTTGACGCCGAGTTGGTGATCGCTACGACTCCGGCGGGTGCCACGGATGAGCTGGCAGGCGCCGTTCCGGACAGCGCCGGTGTCTTGTTCGACGTTCTGTACGAGCCGTGGCCGACGGCATTGTCCGCTGCGTGGTCGTGCCGGGGAACGGTCATCGGGGGCATGGACCTCCTGGTGCATCAGGCCGCGCTCCAGGTGGAACTCATGACGGGCTGTGTTCCCGCGCCGTTGCGTGAGATGAGAGCGGCCGGTGAACGTGCTCTCGAAGGACCCGGGGATTGGTTTCGGTCACGGGTCCGGCCGATTTGACGTGACCTGATCAATTCAGGTTGTCGGACTGCTACGTTCTCCCGTCGTGGAGCCGGTGTTGATCACATCGGCCAGGAGGGGAGAGATTGTGCGCACGTTGGTGAGCCGCGGGCTTACGGTGTCGGTTGCTGCCTTGAGCACGCTGATCGCTGGTACGGGTGTGGCCAGCGCATCGAGTCCCGCGGACAAGGCTGTGGCCGCTTGTGGGTCCAGTTACTACGTCCAGCGGCAGCAGTCGATGGGGCTGGGGCAGAACACAACTGTGTTCCTGCTGTACAGCGCCTCGACGCGCAACAACTGTGTGGTCACCGTGAAGCACGAGAACGCGGGCGCGTACTACGGAACGGCGACCGGTCTCGGCGCGGGAATCCAGGCGGAGGGCGGGTCCTGGAAGAAGGACGACGGGGACTACAAGTACTACGCAGGTCCTGTCTATCTGAGCGCGGCCGGTCAGTGCGTCCGCTTCTGGGGGCACTACGAGGAGATCGGCGCCTCCAGCATCCGGGACTGGTATCACACCAGCACCTTCGGCAACTGCGGCTGACGACAGGAGCACGGAGGGCCCGGCCGCCCTATGTGGGGCCGGGCCCTCCGTACTCCGTCGGGCAGCCTGCCACGGCCGGGATTCAGGCGCCTGGTGCGTCCGGACCGAGCCTTCGAGTGTCCGACAACTGGTACGCCGATCAGATCCACCGCCCGGGCATGGGAGGATCAATGGCGGCGGGCCAGGGCCGCGCACCCGGTCGCGCCGTTGCAGTTTCAGGCGCGAGCATGAGGAGCACCGTTGAGCAGGTTGCGCTGGCTGACCGCAGGGGAGTCGCACGGCCCCGCACTGGTGGCGACGCTGGAGGGTCTTCCCGCCGGCGTCCCGATCACCACGGAGATGGTGGCGGACGCACTCGCCCGGCGGCGGCTCGGCTATGGCCGCGGCGCTCGCATGAAGTTCGAGAAGGACGAGGTCACCTTCCTCGGCGGGGTGCGCCACGGGCTCACCATGGGCTCCCCGGTCGCCGTGATGGTGGGCAACACCGAATGGCCCAAGTGGGAGCAGGTCATGTCGGCCGACCCGGTCGACGCCGACGAACTGGCCGCGCTGGCCCGTAACGCCCCGCTGACCCGCCCCCGCCCCGGCCACGCCGACCTCGCGGGCATGCAGAAGTACGGCTTCGACGAGGCCCGGCCGATCCTGGAGCGCGCCAGCGCCCGGGAGACAGCGGCCCGGGTGGCGCTCGGCGCCGTCGCACGGTCGTACCTCAAGGAGACCGCGGGTATCGAGATCGTCAGCCACGTCGTCGAACTGGCCGCGGCCAAGGCGCCCTACGGTGTCTACCCCACGCCCGCCGACGTCGAGAAGCTCGACGCCGACCCGGTGCGCTGCCTCGACGCCGCCGCGAGCAAGCAGATGGTCGCCGAGATCGACCAGGCCCACAAGGACGGCGACACCCTCGGTGGTGTGGTCGAGGTGCTCGCGTACGGCGTGCCGGTCGGCCTCGGCTCGCACGTGCACTGGGACCGGCGTCTCGACGCCCGCCTCGCCGCCGCCCTCATGGGCATTCAGGCCATCAAGGGGGTCGAGGTCGGCGACGGCTTCGACCTGGCCCGGGTCCCCGGCTCGAAGGCGCACGACGAGATCCTGGTCACCGAGGACGGCATCAAGCGCGCCTCCGGCCGTTCCGGCGGCACCGAGGGCGGTCTGACCACCGGAGAGCTGCTGCGTGTCCGCGCCGCGATGAAGCCCATCGCGACCGTGCCCCGCGCGCTGGCCACCGTCGACGTCGTCACCGGGGAGCCCGCCAAGGCGCACCACCAGCGCTCCGATGTCTGTGCCGTGCCGGCCGCCGGGATCGTTGCCGAGGCGATGGTCGCGCTGGTCCTGGCCGACGCCGTCGCGGAGAAGTTCGGCGGCGACAGCGTCCCCGAGACCCACCGCAACGTCCAGTCGTACCTCGACCACCTCCAGATCCGATGAGCGGCCCCCTGATCGTCCTCGTCGGCCCGATGGGCGTCGGCAAGTCCACGGTCGGTGAACTCCTCGCCGACCGGCTCGGCACCACCTACCGGGACACCGACGCGGACGTCGTGGCCGCGGCGGGCAAGCCGATCTCCGAGATCTTCTACGACGAGGGCGAGGAGCACTTCCGCGAGCTCGAGCGAGAGGCGGTACGCGCTGCAGTCGCCGAGCACACGGGCGTCCTCTCGCTCGGCGGCGGAGCCGTGCTCGACGAGACGACCCGTACGCTGCTCGCCGATCGCGCGGTCGTCTACCTCTCGATGGACGTCGAAGAGGCCGTCAAGCGGGTGGGGCTGAACACCGCGCGCCCGCTGCTCGCCGTCAACCCGCGCCGGCAGTGGCGCGAGCTGATGGACGCCCGCCGCCATCTGTACACCGAGGTGGCCAGGGCGACCGTCGCCACCGACGAGCGCACCCCCGAAGAGGTCGCCCAAGCGGTCCTCGACGCACTGGAACTGCCGGAGCGCGCGGGCGACCCCGCGTCGCCCGGCCGGGAGAACACACACATGACGGAACAGGGCCCCACGCGCATCCAGATCGCCGGCAGCGCGGGCACCGACCCGTACGAGGTGCTGATCGGCCGGCAGCTGCTCGGCGAGCTGCCGTCGCTCATCGGCGAACGCGCCCAGCGGGTCGCGGTCCTGCACCCCGAGGCGCTCGCCGAGACCGGCGAGGCGGTCCGTCAGGACCTCGCCGAGCAGGGGTACGAGGCCATCGCGATCCAGCTGCCGAACGCCGAGGAGGCCAAGACCGTCGAGGTCGCGGCGTACTGCTGGAAGGCGCTCGGCCAGACCGGCTTCACCCGCACCGATGTGATCGTCGGCGTCGGTGGCGGCGCCACCACGGATGTGGCCGGATTCGTCGCGGCGACCTGGCTTCGCGGGGTGCGCTGGATCGCCGTACCGACGACGGTGCTCGCCATGGTCGACGCGGCCGTCGGCGGCAAGACGGGCATCAACACCGCCGAGGGCAAGAACCTCGTCGGCGCCTTCCACCCGCCGGCCGGGGTGCTCTGCGACCTCGCCTCCCTCGACTCGCTGCCCGTGCACGACTACGTCAGCGGCATGGCCGAGATCATCAAGGCCGGTTTCATCGCCGACCCCGCGATCCTCGACCTGATCGAGTCGGACCCGGAAGGCGCCCGTACGCCCGCCGGACCGCACACCGCCGAGCTGATCGAGCGCTCCATCCGGGTCAAGGCCGAGGTCGTCTCCAGCGACCTCAAGGAGTCCGGTCTGCGCGAGATCCTCAACTACGGTCACACGCTCGGCCACGCCATCGAGAAGAACGAGCGCTACAAGTGGCGCCACGGAGCGGCCGTCTCCATCGGGATGGTCTTCGCCGCCGAGCTCGGCCGGCTGGCCGGCCGCCTCGACGACGCCACCGCCGACCGGCACCGGGCGATCCTGGAGTCGGTCGGACTGCCGCTCACCTACCGCGGTGACCAGTGGCCCAGGCTGCTGGAGAACATGAAGGTCGACAAGAAGTCCCGCGGCGACCTGCTCCGCTTCATCGTCCTCGACGGCCTGGGCAAGCCCACCGTCCTGGAGGGCCCCGACCCGGCCGTGCTGCTCGCCGCGTACGGGGAGGTGTCGGCGTGACCCGCAGGGTCTTCGTGCTCAACGGGCCGAACCTCGGCCGGCTCGGATCCCGTGAGCCCGATGTGTACGGAGCGACGTCGTACGCCGGACTCGTCGAGACCTGCCGGGCGCTCGGCAAGGAGCTCGGCTTCGACGTCGACGTCCGGGAGACCAACGACGAGGGCGAGCTGATCCGCTGGCTGCACGAGGCAGCGGACGGTTCGATTCCGGTCGTTCTCAACCCGGGAGCGTTCACCCACTACTCGTACGGAATGCGGGACGCGGCCGCGCAGCGCACCGCCCCGCTGATCGAGGTGCACATCTCGAACCCGTACGCACGGGAGGAATTCCGCCACAACTCCGTGGTCGCCCCGGTCGCCACGGGGACCGTGGCCGGATTCGGCATCGGCTCCTACCGGCTCGCGCTCCGCGCCCTCGCGGACGAACTGACGGACTGACAGGCGGCGTACCGGACGGCCAGACCCGGCCGACGGGCACTCCGTACCGTCCCCGACCGTTGCCTCTGTGGCGGCCGGGGACGGTACGGTGGCCGTTCCACCAGCGCCAGTTGCCTGTACGAGACGGAGTGGCACCGGATGCAGCACGCAGTGGGGGCCCCGCTGCCGCCGCCCCAAGGACCCGGAAACGGACCTGCCGGCTGGACGCACCAGGCCCAGCACCCCGGACACCCCGGTCCGCCGGGGCCGCCGCCTCCACCCCCGTCGGCACCCCAGGGCCAGGGCTGGACCGGGCCCGCCCCGCACCACGCCCCCGCGCCCGTCTCCCGGGAGACCACCGGGCACGTGCAGCTGCCGCCAGGTGGTCCCGTCCCGCTGCCCGCACCACCCGCCGAGCCCGGCACGGGCACGGCGACGCTCGCCGTCCTCCTGATCGGGCCGGCGGGCGCGGGCAAGACCACCGTGGCCAAGCTCTGGGCCAGCCGCCGCAGGGTCCCCACGGCGCACGTCAGCCTCGACGACGTCCGCGAATGGGTCTGCTCCGGCTTCGCCGACCCGCAGGCCGGGTGGAACGACCACTCGGAGGCCCAGTACCGGCTGGCCCGCCGCACCTGCGGCTTCGCGGCCCGTAATTTCCTGGCCAACGGCATCTCCTGCATCCTCGACGACGCGGTGTTCCCCGACCGCCCGGTCGTCGGCCTCGGCGGATGGAAGCGCCATGTGGGCCCGGGGCTGCTGCCCGTGGTGCTCCTCCCCGGCCTGGAGATCGTGCTGGAGCGCAACGCCGCCCGCAGCGGCAACCGCCGGCTGTCGGACGAGGAGGTCGCCCGGATCCACGGCAGGATGGCCGGCTGGTACGGCTCGGGGCTGCCGATCATCGACAACTCGACCTACGACGTGGAGACCACGGCCCGCGTCCTCGACGACATACTCGCCCGCTCCATAGCCAGCCCGCCCGCATGGTGACGGCCCGGCGGGTCCGGGTTCCGCACACCTGAGCGCGGGCCCGGACCTGCTGCGGTCCCCGGTCGGATGCGCTGACCGGGCAGCCCGGCGCTCCCGCTCGTAGGCTCGTGGCATGTCAGAGGTGTACACCGTCCGCCGCGCGCTGCTGCGGGACCGGTGCGCCGCCGTCGGATCCGCGGCCGCTCTGGTCTCCCGCCCCGCCAACGTCCGCTACCTCGCGGGCGGGGCGCCCCCGGGTGCCGTGCTGCTGCTCGGCCCCGACGAGGACGTCCTGGTCTGCCCCCGGGCGCCGACCGGCGATACCGTCCAGGGGCGCACCGACGACGAGCTGCGGCTGGCCCTGCTGCCCGCCACCGACGGCGATCCGGTGGTCGCAGCCGCTGACCTGGCCACCTCTTCCGGCGCGGAATCGCTGGCCGTGGAGGAACACGATCTGACGGTCGCCCGCCACCGGGCCATGCACGCGGTGGCCCCGCGGCTCCGGCTGGCCGACCTCGGCGCAACGGTGGAGCAGCTGCGCATCGTCAAGGACGAGGAGGAGATCGCCTGCCTGCGGATCGCCGCCGAGATCACCGACCAGGCACTCGGCGAACTCCTCGAATCGATCCTTGTCGGCCGTACCGAACGGCATCTGGCACTGGAACTGGAACGGCGGCTGGTGGACCACGGCGCCGACGGACCCGCGTTCTCGACCTCCGTCGCCACCGGACCCAACTCGGGCCAGGGCCGTCACCGGCCCTCCGACCGGCGGGTCGAGGAGGGAGATTTCCTCTCCGTCTGCCTCGGCGCGAACTATCGCGGCTACCGGTGCGAGATCGGTCGTACATTTGTCATCGGGACCGCGCCGGCCGCCTGGCAGATCGACCTCTACGACCTGGTTTTCGCCGCTCAGCGGGCCGGACGCGAGGCCTTGGTGCCGGGCGCCGCGTACCGAGATGTGGACCGCGCGGCCCGCCATCTCCTGGACTCCGCGGGCCACGGTGACGGCCTCGCACCCTGGACCGGGCACGGGGTGGGGCTCGAAATCGACGAGGACCCGCAGCTGGCACCGGCAGCCATGGGTAAACTGGACGCTTGTGTGCCGGTCACCGTCGAACCGGGGGTTCACCTCCCGGGCCGGGGCGGAGTCCGGATCGATGACACGCTCGTCGTGCGCCCCGAGGCGGACGGCGGACCCGAGCTACTCACCATTACGACCAAGGAGCTGCTCGCGCTCTAGCGCGCATCCTTGGTTGTCCACCAGCTTCAGTCCAGGAGATTCCGCAACCGTGGCTTCCACGAACGACCTCAAGAACGGCCTGGTGCTCAAGCTCGACGGAGGCCAGCTCTGGTCCGTCGTCGAGTTCCAGCACGTCAAGCCCGGCAAGGGCCCGGCTTTCGTGCGCACCAAGCTCAAGAACGTGCTGTCCGGCAAGGTCGTCGACAAGACGTTCAACGCCGGCGTGAAGGTCGAGACGGCCACCATCGACCGCCGCGACATGCAGTTCTCGTACATGGACGGCGAGTACTTCGTCTTCATGGACATGGACACGTACGACCAGCTCATGGTCGACCGCAAGGCTGTCGGCGACGCCGCCAACTTCCTGATCGAGGGCTTCACGGCCTCCGTCGCCCAGCACGAGGGCGAGGTGCTCTACGTCGAGCTGCCGGCCGCCGTCGAGCTGACCATCCAGCACACCGACCCGGGCGTTCAGGGCGACCGCTCCACCGGTGGCACCAAGCCCGCCACGCTGGAGACCGGTTACGAGATCGGCGTCCCGCTCTTCATCACCACGGGTGAGAAGATCAAGGTCGACACCCGCACGGGCGACTACCTCGGCCGGGTGAACAGCTAACCGTGGCTGCTCGGAACACGGCCCGCAAGCGAGCCTTCCAGATCCTGTTCGAGGCCGACCAGCGCGGTGAGTCCGTGCAGACGGTCCTCGCGGACTGGGTGCGGCTCTCGCGGTCCGACACCCGTCAGCCGCCGGTCACCGAGTACACGATGGAGCTCGTCGAGGGGTACGCGCAGTACGCCGACCGGATCGACGACCTCATCATCACCTACGCCGTGGACTGGGAGATCGACCGCATGCCGGTCGTCGACCGGAACATCCTGCGGCTCGGTGCGTACGAGCTGATCTGGGTGGACGGGACGCCGGACGCGGTGGTGATCGATGAGGCGGTCCAGCTCGCCAAGGAGTTCTCCACCGATGACTCCCCGTCCTTCGTGAACGGGCTGCTGGCACGCTTCAAGGACCTCAAGCCGAACCTTCGCCGGGAGTCGTAGCTTCCGGCGGAGTTCAGCCCACGAAGGGCCCACGGTCGCACGACCGTGGGCCCTTCGGCGTGCGGGGCCCCTGGTCGGGGCGTCGTTCGTGGTGGTGTGCCCCTGTCCCGGGGCGGGGGTTCCGTCCGCAATCGCCGGACGGGCTTGGGGTGTCCGGCCCGGCGCCGTTCTCCGGGGGTGCGGTCGCCTCGGTCGGGTGGGTGGGGGTCCGGGGCCCCTCCGGGGTGTCTCCTCGAACGACGAACATTCGGGTTCGTCGTCGGGGGAGCTCGGGTCATTGTTCGTCGCGCTGCCGGCTTCCGCGCCAGTCCCGAGGGGACGCCCCGGAGGGACACCACCCCACCACCGGGCAGGGGCGATGGCGCCCTCACGGCCCGGGGCGGACACCCAAGCCGGTCCGGCGCTTGAGGACGGAACCCCGAACCCCGCACCGTGGGGATCGCGACAGCAAAAAACGCCGGGATGCCCGGGGCCCGAATGGGGGACCCGGCCAACCCGGCGTTACGTTTCTTCGGGGCTTCAGACCCGCACGTCAGCCCTCGTCGTGGGCGACTGCGCGGCGCGCGTCCGCATCCAGGACACCCCAGCTGATCAGCTGCTCGGTGAGCACGGACGGCGACTGGTCATAGATCACGGCCAGCGTGCGCAGGTCGTCCTGGCGGATCGAGAGCACCTTGCCGTTGTAGTCACCGCGCTGGCTCTGGATCGTCGCCGCGTAGCGCTGCAGCGGTCCGGCCTTCTCCGGCGGGACGTGGGCGAGGCGCTCCAGGTCCAGGACAAGCTTCGGCGGCGGCTCTGCCGCCCCGCCGGGCGTCGTGCCGGGCAGAAGCTCCTGCACCGGGACGCCGTAGAAGTCCGCCAGCTCGGCGAGACGCTGTACGGTCACGGCACGGTCGCCGCGCTCGTACGAACCGACCACGACGGCCTTCCAGCGGCCCTGGGACTTCTCCTCCACACCATGGAGGGAGAGGCCCTGCTGGGTGCGGATGGCACGGAGCTTGGCCCCGAGCTGTTTTGCGTATTCGCTGGACATAAGGCTCCCCGGACGAAGTCTGGTAACTCACTGTGAGGTTACGCAGCGTTACTTGGATGCGTCAAGCCGAATGGTCCGCACTGGCACCTCCCGGGATTGTGACCAAGGCTCCGTGCAAGGCCTGGTAACGTTGATGAAGCAAATTTCGACGTCCTTTAAGGTCCGTCCAGTGAGGCGGAGAAGGAGGTCCGTTTCTTATGGACGCACAGCACGAAGCCACCGGCAATGCGGCACGCCCCGTTCTCGAGGCTCCCGACATCGCCCGAGTACTGACCCGAATCGCCCACGAAATCGTCGAACGCGCCAAGGGCGCCGACGATGTGGTGCTCCTCGGCATCCCGACACGGGGCGTCTACCTCGCCCGTCGGCTGGCCGACAAGCTCGAGGAGATCACCGGCCGCAAGGTGCCGGTCGGCTCCCTCGACATCACGATGTACCGCGACGACCTGCGGCTGCGCCCGGCGCGCGCCCTGGCCCGCACCGAGATCCCCGGCGAGGGTATCGAGGGACGACTGGTCGTCCTGGTCGACGACGTGCTCTTCTCCGGCCGTACGATCCGCGCCGCGCTCGACGCGCTCGGCGACATCGGCCGCCCCCGCGCGGTGCAACTCGCGGTCCTGGTCGACCGCGGCCACCGCGAACTCCCGATCCGTGCCGATTACGTCGGCAAGAACCTCCCCACGTCGCTGCGGGAGACGGTCAAGGTCCAGCTGGCCGAGGAGGACGGCCGCGACGCCGTGCTGCTCGGTGTCCAGCAGACCGCCCCGGCGGGCGCGCAGTAGCTGTACTCACCCGTACGGCCGGCATCCGGTCGTACGACAGCTTCCGCACGCCCGCATGCCTGAACCCTCCAGCCACCCGGAGAACACCCAGATGAAGCGTCACCTCATCTCGGCCGCCGACCTCACCCGCGACGACGCCGTGCTGATCCTCGACACCGCCGAGGAGATGGCCCGCGTCGCCGACCGGCCGATCAAGAAGCTCCCGACCCTGCGCGGCCGCACCGTCGTCAACCTCTTCTTCGAGGACTCGACGCGTACCCGCATCTCCTTCGAGGCCGCCGCCAAGCGCCTCTCCGCCGATGTCATCAACTTCTCCGCGAAGGGCTCGTCGGTCTCCAAGGGCGAGTCGCTCAAGGACACCGCGCTGACCCTGGAGGCGATGGGCGCGGACGCCGTCGTCATCCGGCACGGCGCCTCCGGCGCCCCGTACCGTCTCGCCACCTCCGGCTGGATCGACGGCGCGGTCGTCAACGCCGGTGACGGCACGCACGAGCACCCCACCCAGGCGCTCCTGGACGCCTTCACCATGCGCCGCAGGCTGGTCGGGGCCGATGCCGGGCTCGGCCAGGACCTGGAAGGACGACGGATCACGATCGTCGGCGACATCCTGCACAGCCGGGTCGCCCGCTCCAACGTGCACCTGCTGCACACCCTCGGCGCCCACGTCACGCTGGTGGCTCCGCCGACCCTCGTCCCGGTCGGTGTCGAGCAGTGGCCGTGCGACGTCAGCTACAGCCTCGACGAGGTGCTGCCGAAGTCCGACGCGGTGATGATGCTGCGTGTGCAGCGTGAACGGATGAACGCCGCGTACTTCCCGACCGAGCGCGAGTACTCCCGCCGCTACGGCCTGGACGGCGAGCGCATGGCGAAGATGCCCGGGCACGCCATCGTCATGCACCCCGGCCCGATGGTCCGCGGCATGGAGATCACCGCCGAGGTCGCCGACTCCGACCGGTGCACGGCCGTCGAGCAGGTCGCCAACGGCGTCTCGATCCGCATGGCGGTCCTGTACCTGCTGCTGGGCGGCTCCGAGCCCGCCGCACCCTCCCACCCGTCGCCCGCCGCCACCCTTGATCGAAGCGCTGCGCGCCCCGCCGATTCCGAGGAGAACAAGTAACCATGAGCAAGATCCTTATTCGCGGCGCGAAGATCCTCGGGGGCGAGCCGCAGGACGTCCTGATCGACGGCGAGACCATCGCGCAGGTCGGTACCGGTATCGATGCCGGAGACGCCGTGGTGGTCGAGGCCGAGGGGCAGATTCTGCTCCCCGGACTGGTCGACCTCCACACCCACCTGCGCGAGCCCGGCCGCGAGGACTCCGAGACCGTCCTCACCGGCACCAAGGCCGCGGCGGTCGGCGGCTTCACCGCCGTGCACGCCATGGCCAACACCTTCCCGGTCGCCGACACCGCCGGCGTCGTCGAGCAGGTCTGGCGGCTCGGCAAGGAATCCGGCTACTGCGACGTGCAGCCGATCGGCGCCGTCACCGTCGGCCTGGAGGGCAAGCACCTCGCCGAACTCGGCGCCATGCACGATTCGGCCGCCGGAGTGAAAGTCTTCTCCGACGACGGCAAGTGCGTCGACGACGCCGTGATCATGCGGCGCGCGCTGGAGTACGTGAAGGCGTTCGACGGTGTCGTCGCCCAGCACGCCCAGGAGCCCCGCCTCACCGAGGGCGCCCAGATGAACGAGGGCATCGTCTCGGCCGAGCTCGGCCTCGGTGGCTGGCCCGCCGTCGCCGAGGAGTCGATCATCGCCCGCGATGTCCTCCTCGCCGCCCACGTCGACTCCCGGGTGCACATCTGCCACCTGTCGACCGCCGGTTCCGTCGAGATCGTCCGCTGGGCCAAGTCCAAGGGCTGGAACGTCACCGCCGAGGTCACCCCGCATCACCTGCTCCTCACCGACGAGCTCGTACGGTCGTACGACCCTGTCTACAAGGTGAACCCGCCGCTGCGTACCGAGGCCGATGTGATGGCCCTGCGCGAGGCGCTCGCCGACGGCACGATCGACTGCGTCGCCACCGACCACGCCCCGCACCCGCACGAGGACAAGGACTGCGAGTGGGCCGCGGCCGCCATGGGCATGGTGGGCCTGGAGACCGCGCTCTCGGTCGTCCAGCAGACGATGGTCGAGACCGGTCTGCTCGACTGGACGGGTGTCGCCGACCGGATGTCCATCCGCCCCGCGGCCATCGGCCGCCTGGAAGGACACGGCCGTCCCGTCTCGCCCGGTGAGCCTGCGAACCTCACGCTGGTCGATCCGGCATACCGTGGAGTCGTGGACCCCGCGGGCTTCGCCTCCCGCAGCCGCAACACCCCGTACGAGGGGCGCGAGCTGCCGGGTCGCGTCACCCACACGTTCCTGCGGGGCCGTGCCACGGTCGTCGACGGGAAGCTCGCGTGACATCACTGACCCCCCTGTACCAGCTGGCCGCCGAGCAGAAGTCGGCGGACGTGACCGACCTGTCCGCCCGCATCAGCTGGGTGATCGGACTCATCGTCTTCATCGCCTTCGTCTACTGGCTGATGCGCCAGGGATGGAAGTGGCGGGGAAGCCTGCAGTCCGACCTGCCGGATCTGCCCGCCACGCCGGACGGGTACGCGGCACAGCCACCCCTGCTGACGATGACCGGCCGCTACCACGCCTCGACGACCGCCGGGCAGTGGCTCGACCGGATCGTCGCCCACGGCCTCGGCACCCGCAGCCGGGTCGAGCTCACCCTGACCGAACAGGGTCTCGACGTCGTACGCCCCGGGGCGGCCGACTTCTTCGTCCCGGCCGCGCAGCTGCGTGACGCCCGGCTCGACAAGGGAATCGCGGGCAAGGTCCTCCCCGAGGGTGGCCTGCTGATCATCACCTGGGCGCTCGGCGACAAGCTGATCGACTCCGGCTTCCGCTCCGACCACTCGGCCGAACACCCGGCCTGGGTCGACGCCATCCACCACCTCACCGACAGCACTACGGAAGGCATCGCGCGATGACGACCTCCACCCGGGGAGCCTCCAGGGTTCCCGCCGTACTCGTCCTGGAGGACGGCCGCGCCTTCCGCGGCCGCGCCTACGGGGCCGTGGGGGAGACCTTCGGCGAGGCGGTGTTCTCCACCGGCATGACGGGTTACCAGGAGACGCTGACAGACCCGTCGTACCACCGCCAGGTCGTCGTGATGACCGCCCCGCACGTCGGCAACACCGGTGTGAACGACGAGGACCCCGAGTCGCAGCGGATCTGGGTCGCCGGATACGTGGTGCGCGACCCCGCGCGGCTGCCCTCCAACTGGCGCTCGCAGCGCTCGCTCGACGAGGAGCTGGAGCGTCAGGGCGTCGTCGGCATCAGCGGCATCGACACCCGCGCCCTCACCCGCCACCTGCGCGAGCGCGGCGCCATGCGCGTCGGCATCTTCTCCGGTGACGCCGTCGCCGACGAGGCCACCCTGCTGGCGCGCGTCAAGGAGGCCCCCGAGATGGTGGGCGCCGACCTCTCAGCCGAGGTCGCGACCAAGGAGACGTACGTCGTCCCCGCGATCGGCACGAAGAGGTTCACCGTCGCCGCGATCGACCTCGGCATCAAGGGCATGACCCCGCACCGGATGGCCGAGCGCGGCATCGAGGTGCACGTCCTGCCCGCCACCGCCACCCTCGACGAGGTGTACGCGGTCGGGCCCGACGGAGTCTTCTTCTCCAACGGCCCCGGCGACCCGGCCACCGCCGACCACCCGGTCTCCGTCATGCAGGGCGTCCTGGAGCGGAAGACCCCGCTCTTCGGCATCTGCTTCGGCAACCAGATCCTGGGCCGTGCCCTCGGCTTCGGCACCTACAAGCTGAAGTACGGCCACCGCGGCATCAACCAGCCGGTGCAGGACCGCACGACCGGCAAGGTCGAGGTCACCGCACACAATCACGGCTTCGCCGTCGACGCCCCGCTGGACAAGGTGTCCGACACCGAGTTCGGCCGCGCCGAGGTCTCCCACGTCTGCCTGAACGACCAGGTGGTCGAGGGACTGCAGCTCCTCGACCAGCCGGCCTTCAGCGTCCAGTACCACCCCGAGGCAGCCGCCGGCCCGCACGACGCCGCGTACCTCTTCGACCGTTTCGTATCCCTGATGGAGGGCCAGCGTGCCTAAGCGCTCCGATATCCAGTCCGTCCTGGTCATCGGCTCCGGCCCGATCGTCATCGGACAGGCCGCCGAGTTCGACTACTCCGGCACCCAGGCCTGCCGTGTCCTCAAGGCCGAGGGCCTGCGCGTCATCCTGGTGAACTCCAATCCGGCGACGATCATGACCGACCCGGAGATCGCCGACGCCACGTACGTCGAGCCGATCACCCCCGAGTTCGTCGAGAAGATCATCGCCAAGGAGCGCCCCGACGCGCTCCTCCCGACGCTGGGCGGTCAGACCGCGCTCAACACCGCGATCTCCATGCATGAGAACGGTGTCCTGGAGAAGTACGGCGTCGAGCTCATCGGTGCCAACGTCGAGGCCATCAACAAGGGCGAGGACCGCGACCTCTTCAAGGGCGTCGTCGAAGCCGTCAAGGCCAAGATCGGCTACGGCGAGTCCGCCCGCTCGGTCATCTGCCACTCCATGGACGACGTGCTCAAGGGCGTGGACACGCTCGGCGGCTACCCCGTCGTCGTCCGCCCCTCCTTCACCATGGGCGGCGCCGGTTCCGGCTTCGCGCACGACGAGGAGGAGCTGCGCCGCATCGCCGGACAAGGCCTCACGCTCTCCCCGACCACCGAGGTGCTCCTGGAGGAGTCCATCCTCGGCTGGAAGGAGTACGAGCTGGAGCTGATGCGCGACAAGAACGACAACGTCGTGGTCGTCTGCTCCATCGAGAACTTCGACCCGATGGGCGTCCACACGGGTGACTCGATCACCGTCGCCCCGGCGATGACCCTCACCGACCGCGAGTACCAGCGGCTGCGCGACATCGGCATCGCGATCATCCGCGAGGTCGGCGTCGACACCGGCGGCTGCAACATCCAGTTCGCCATCGATCCGACCGACGGCCGGGTCATCGTCATCGAGATGAACCCGCGGGTCTCCCGCTCCTCGGCGCTGGCGTCCAAGGCCACCGGCTTCCCGATCGCCAAGATCGCCGCCAAGCTGGCCGTCGGCTACACGCTCGACGAGATCCCCAACGACATCACCGAGAAGACCCCGGCCTCCTTCGAGCCGACGCTCGACTACGTCGTGGTCAAGGCCCCCCGGTTCGCCTTCGAGAAGTTCCCGTCCGCCGACTCCACCCTCACCACCACCATGAAGTCGGTGGGCGAGGCCATGGCGATCGGCCGCAACTTCACCGAGGCGCTGCAGAAGGCGCTGCGCTCCCTGGAGAAGAAGGGCTCGCAGTTCACCTTCACCGGCGAGCCCGGCGACAAGGCCGAGCTGCTCGCCGAGGCGGTCCGGCCGACCGACGGCCGTATCAACACGGTCATGCAGGCGATCCGGGCCGGCGCCAGCCAGGAAGAGGTCTTCGACGCCACGAAGATCGACCCCTGGTTCGTCGACCAGCTGTTCCTGATCAAGGAGATCGCCGACGAGCTGGCCGCCGCCGACAAGCTCGACCCCGAGCTGCTCGCCGAGGCCAAGCGGCACGGCTTCTCCGACGCCCAGATCGCCGAGATCCGCGATCTGCGCGAGGACGTCGTCCGCGAGGTGCGGCACGCGCTCGGCATCCGCCCGGTCTACAAGACGGTCGACACCTGCGCCGCCGAGTTCGCCGCGAAGACGCCGTACTTCTACTCCTCCTACGACGAGGAGAACGAGGTCGCGACCCGCACCAAGCCCGCGGTGATCATCCTCGGCTCGGGCCCCAACCGCATCGGCCAGGGCATCGAGTTCGACTACTCCTGCGTCCACGCCTCCTTCGCGCTGAGCGACGCCGGCTACGAGACCGTGATGGTCAACTGCAACCCGGAGACGGTCTCCACCGACTACGACACCTCCGACCGCCTGTACTTCGAGCCGCTGACGCTCGAGGACGTGCTGGAGATCGTGCACGCCGAGTCCCTCGCGGGCCCGATCGCCGGTGTCATCGTCCAGCTCGGCGGCCAGACCCCACTGGGCCTCTCGCAGGCGCTCAAGGACAACGGCGTGCCGGTCGTCGGCACCTCGCCGGAGGCGATCCACGCCGCCGAGGACCGCGGCGCCTTCGGCCGCGTCCTGGCCGAGGCCGGACTCCCGGCCCCGAAGCACGGCACCGCCACCACCTTCGCCGAAGCCAAGGCCATCGCCGACGAGATCGGCTACCCCGTCCTCGTGCGCCCGTCGTACGTGCTCGGCGGCCGCGGCATGGAGATCGTGTACGACGAGGCGCGGCTGTCCTCGTACATCGCCGAGTCCACCGAGATCAGCCCCACCCGGCCGGTCCTGGTCGACCGCTTCCTCGACGACGCCATCGAGATCGACGTCGACGCGCTCTACGACGGCACCGAGCTCTACCTCGGCGGCGTCATGGAGCACATCGAGGAGGCCGGTATCCACTCCGGAGACTCCGCCTGCGCACTGCCCCCGATCACCCTCGGCGGCTACGACATCAAGCGGCTCCGGGCCTCCACCGAGGGCATCGCCAAGGGTGTCGGCGTCCGCGGACTGATCAACATCCAGTTCGCGCTCTCCGGCGACATCCTGTACGTCCTGGAGGCCAACCCGCGCGCCTCGCGCACCGTCCCCTTCACCTCGAAGGCGACCGCGGTCCCGCTCGCCAAGGCCGCCGCCCGCATCTCGCTGGGCACGACCATCGCGGAACTGCGCGAGGAGGGCCTGCTGCCGAAGAACGGCGACGGCGGCACCCTGCCGCTCGACGCGCCGATCTCCGTCAAGGAGGCCGTCATGCCGTGGTCGCGGTTCCGCGACATCCACGGCCGCGGTGTCGACACCGTCCTCGGCCCGGAGATGCGCTCCACCGGTGAGGTCATGGGCATCGACTCGGTCTTCGGCACGGCGTACGCCAAGTCGCAGGCCGGCGCGTACGGCCCGCTGCCCACCAAGGGCCGCGCGTTCATCTCCGTCGCCAACCGCGACAAGCGGTCGATGATCTTCCCGGCGCGTGAGCTGGTCGCCCACGGCTTCGAGCTGCTGGCCACGTCCGGCACCGCCGAGGTGCTGAAGCGCAACGGCATCCACGCCACGGTCGTGCGCAAGCAGTCCGAGGGTG
Organism: Streptomyces sp. NPDC005262; assembly: GCF_042872425.1. Taxonomy (NCBI): domain Bacteria; kingdom Bacillati; phylum Actinomycetota; class Actinomycetes; order Kitasatosporales; family Streptomycetaceae; genus Streptomyces; species Streptomyces sp. NPDC005262. The sequence continues at coordinate 100,318 of NZ_JBIAKK010000004.1, read as the reverse complement.
TCGGACCGCAGGGCGAGCGGACCATCGTCCAGCTCATCCACGACGGCGAGGTCGACCTGATTGTTAACACGCCGTACGGAACGGGCGGCCGGCTCGACGGCTACGAGATCCGTACCGCGGCCGTCGCCCGGTCCGTGCCGTGCCTCACGACGGTCCAGGCGCTCGCCGCCGCCGTCCAGGGCATCGACGCGCTCAACCACGGAGACGTCGGCGTACGTTCCCTCCAGGAACACGCGGAGCATCTGACCGCGGCGCGCGACTAGCAGGCCCAGCAGGGGGACACCGGAAACGGTGTCCCCCTCTCTGTGAGGACACCCGAGGACACCCGATGTACAAGTTCTTCTTCCAGCTGGTCTTCAAGCGGATGGACCCGGAGCAGGCCCACTACCTGGCCTTCCGGTGGATCCGCCTCGCGGCCCGCATCCCCGTGCTGCGTACGTTCGTCGCGGCGGCGCTCGCCCCCCGCTACAAGGAGCTGCGCACCGAGGCCCTCGGCCTGCGCATGCACGGCCCGTTCGGCCTCGCCGCGGGCTTCGACAAGAACGCCGTCGCGATCGACGGCATGTCGATGCTCGGCTTCGACCACATCGAGATCGGTACGGTCACCGGCGAGCCGCAGCCCGGCAACCCCAAGAAGCGCCTCTTCCGCCTCGTGGCGGACCGCGCGCTGATCAACCGCATGGGCTTCAACAACGAGGGCTCCGCGGCCGTGGCCGAGCGCCTGGCCACCCGCAACCCGGTCTTCCGGACCACGGTCGGCGTCAACATCGGCAAGACCAAGGTCGTGCCGGAGACCGAAGCCGTCGGCGACTACGTGAAGTCGACCGAACGGCTCGCCCGCCACGCCGACTACCTGGTCGTCAACGTCTCCTCGCCCAACACGCCCGGCCTGCGCAACCTCCAGGCCACCGAGGCCCTGCGCCCGCTGCTCACCGCCGTTCGCGAGGCGGCGGACCGGACCGTCACCGACCGCCGGGTCCCGCTCCTCGTCAAGATCGCCCCTGATCTCGCGGACGAGGACGTCGACGCGGTCGCCGACCTCGCGGTCGAGCTGGGCCTGGACGGCATCATCGCCACCAACACCACCATCGCCCGCGACGGCCTCGGGCTGAAGGCCTCGCCGTCGCTGGTCAAGGAGACCGGCGGACTCTCCGGCGCGCCCCTCAAGGTGCGCTCGCTGGAGGTCCTGCAGCGGCTCTACGCGCGCGTCGGCGACGAGATCACCCTCGTGGGCGTCGGCGGCATCGAGACCGCCGAGGACGCCTGGCAGCGCATCCTCGCGGGCGCCACCCTCGTCCAGGGCTACAGCGCCTTCATCTACGAGGGCCCGTTCTACGCCCGCGCGATCCACAAGGGCCTTGCCGCGCGCCTCGCCGCCTCCCCGTACGCCACCCTCGCCGAGGCCGTCGGCGCCGAGACCCGGAAGGTCATGAAGTGACCCCTGAACCCTTCGGCGCGCGACTGCGCCGCGCCATGGACACCCGCGGGCCGCTCTGCGTCGGCATCGACCCGCACGCCTCGCTGCTCACCGCCTGGGGTCTGAACGACGACATCGCGGGCCTGGAGCGGTTCACCCGTACGGTCGTCGAGGCGCTGGCCGACCGGGTGGCCGTCCTCAAGCCGCAGTCCGCGTTCTTCGAGCGGTTCGGCTCGCGCGGCATCGCCGTCCTGGAGAAGGCCGTCGAAGAGTCGCGGGCCGCCGGAGCGCTCGTCCTGATGGACGCCAAGCGCGGCGACATCGGCTCCACCATGGGCGCCTACGCGGCGACCTACCTGGACAAGGGCTCACCGCTCTTCTCCGACGCGCTCACCGTCTCGCCGTACCTCGGCTTCGGTTCGCTGCGACCGGCGCTCGACGCGGCCGTCCTCTCCGGTTCGGGCGTCTTCGTCCTCGGTCTCACCTCCAACCCGGAGGGCGCCGAGGTGCAGCGCGCCAGCGCCGCCGACGGCCGGTCGCTGGCCCAGCTGATGCTCGACCACGTGGCCGCCGAGAACGAGGGCGCCACGCCGCTCGGATCGGTCGGTGCGGTGATCGGCGCCACACTCGGCGACGCGGGGGTGAACCTGGCGGTCAACGGACCGCTGCTGGCCCCCGGCATCGGTGCGCAGGGCGCCACCCCAGCCGATCTGCCGGGTGTCTTCGGCGCCGCGGTGGGAAACGTACTGCCGAGCGTGAGCCGGGGCGTGCTGCGCCACGGACCCGACGCGTCAGGGCTGCGCGAAGCCGCCGATCGGCTCACGGACGAGGTCCGCGCGGCCGTCCCGGCAAGCTGACGATGCCACGTAACAGCGTGTTGGCGGAATCCTGACCAAAAATCTCGGTAGTTATGCCTGAAATGTCCTGGTCGGCCAAGGCTGACCAGGACTTTTCGTCTGTTCTCGCTGACTCAGACGGCCTTGGCCGCTAGTCTCCGTCGAGAGCCAACGTGCACAGGTTGTTCGTTGCTCACCAGGTGTGGGGCGATCAGGTTCCTCACCGGTCCGTATCCGACAGATCGACATCCGAGGTGACGTAGGCGTGGCTCTTCCGCCCCTTACCCCTGAACAGCGCGCAGCCGCGCTCGAAAAGGCCGCCGCGGCTCGCCGGGAGCGGGCCGAGGTCAAGAATCGACTCAAGCACTCCGGCGCCTCCCTCCACGAGGTCATCAAGCAGGGCCAGGAGAACGACGTCATCGGCAAGATGAAGGTCTCCGCCCTTCTCGAGTCCCTGCCGGGCGTGGGCAAGGTCCGCGCCAAGCAGATCATGGAGCGGCTCGGGATCTCCGAGAGCCGCCGGGTCCGGGGTCTCGGCTCCAACCAGATTGCTTCCCTGGAGCGAGAGTTCGGTGGCTCTCCCGCCTGACGTTCTCAGGCACCCCTGAGAACGGGGATAATCGCTCCATGGCTGCAACATCCCGGGGGACGTCCCCCGTACCCCCGGACGTACGTCCGCGGCTGACCGTGCTCTCCGGCCCCTCCGGGGTCGGCAAGAGCACGGTCGTCGCGCACATGCGCAAGGTCCACCCCGAGGTCTGGCTCTCGGTGTCGGCGACGACCCGCAGGCCGCGCCCCGGCGAGCGCAACGGTGTCCACTACTTTTTCGTGGACAACGACGAGTTCGACAAGCTGATCGCCAACGGCGAGCTGCTCGAGTGGGCCGAGTTCGCCGGCAATCGCTACGGCACACCGCGCCGGGCCGTGCTCGAACGCCTGGAGGCGGGCGAACCGGTGCTCCTGGAAATCGACCTCCAGGGGGCCCGACTGGTCCGTCAGTCGATGTCCGACGCGCGGCTGGTCTTCCTCGCCCCGCCCAGCTGGGACGAGCTGGTGCGCCGGCTCACCGGCCGCGGGACCGAGGCGCCGGAGGTCATCGAGCGACGACTCGCCGCCGCGAAGGTCGAACTCGCTGCCGAATCCGAGTTCGATACGACGCTGGTCAACACCTCCGTCGAGGACGTGGCACGCGAGCTGCTAGCCTTCATGTTGCAGACTTCCGCCCGCCGTGAGAGCAGCGACTGACGCAGCCGACCCGGATCGCCACCCCGGCGGAACCAGCACTGTCAAAGATCTCTTTGATTTTTACCCCCTTCGGAAGGCAGAGAGTGTCCTCTTCCATCACCACGCCCGAGGGCATCATCAACCCGCCGATTGATGAGCTCCTCGAGGCCACCGACTCGAAGTACAGCCTTGTGATCTACGCCGCCAAGCGCGCGCGCCAGATCAACGCGTACTACTCGCAGCTCGGCGAGGGCCTCCTCGAGTACGTCGGTCCGCTCGTCGACACCCACGTGCACGAGAAGCCGCTGTCGATCGCGCTCCGCGAGATCAACGCGGGCCTGCTGACCTCGGAGGCCATCGAGGGCCCCGCGCAGTAAGCAGGAATTGCACCCTCACCACAGGCCCGGCGGTCACCCGTCGGGCCTGTGGTGTGTCCGGGGCTGTGGGGGCCGCCCGGACGCCGTGAGGCAGCATGGGGGGTGTACGTATCCGAGTACGTACCCGAGTGCGGGGAGACGCAGTGGAGAAGCCGAAGGTCGTTCTGGGGGTCAGCGGGGGCATCGCCGCCTACAAGGCGTGTGAGCTGCTGCGACGGCTGACCGAGTCCGGTCATGACGTACGCGTCGTCCCGACCGGGTCGGCGCTGAACTTCGTGGGCGCCGCGACCTGGTCGGCGCTCTCCGGACACCCGGTGTCGACCGAGGTGTGGAACGACGTCCATGAGGTGCCGCACGTGCGCATCGGCCAGGGTGCCGACCTCGTCGTGGTCGCCCCCGCCACCGCCGACGTGCTGGCCAAGGCCGCCCACGGCCTCGCCGACGACCTCCTCACCAACACGCTGCTCACCGCCCGCTGTCCGGTGGTCTTCGCGCCCGCCATGCACACCGAGATGTGGGAGCACCCCGCCACCCAGGAGAACGTGGCCACGCTCCGCCGGCGCGGCGCCGTCGTCATCGAGCCCGCAGTCGGCCGGCTCACCGGCGTCGACACCGGCAAGGGCCGGCTTCCCGACCCCGGCGAGATCTTCGAGGTCTGCCGCCGGGTGCTGGTCCGCGGGCCCGTCGAACCCGATCTGGCGGGCCGCCACGTGGTGATCAGCGCGGGCGGTACCCGGGAGCCGCTCGACCCGGTCCGCTACCTCGGCAACCGCTCCTCCGGCAAGCAGGGGTACGCGCTCGCCCGCACCGCGGTCGCCCGCGGCGCCCGCGTCACCCTCATCGAGGCCAACACCGGGATGCCCGATCCGTCCGGCGCCGACGTCGTGCGGGTCGGCACCGCGGTGCAACTGCGTGAAGCCGTGCTGAAGGCCGCGTCCGACGCCGATGTCGTGGTGATGGCAGCCGCGGTCGCCGACTTCCGCCCGGCCGAGTACGCCCAGGGGAAGATCAAGAAGAAGGACGGCCAGGAGCCCGCCCCGATCACGCTCGTGCGCAATCCCGACATCCTCGCCGAGGTCTCCGCCGAGCGGGCCACGCCGGGCCAGATCGTCGTCGGCTTCGCAGCCGAGACCGACGACGTCCTCGCCAACGGCCGGGAGAAGCTCCGCCGCAAGGGCTGCGATCTCCTGGTCGTCAACGAGGTGGGGGAGCGCAAGACCTTCGGCTCCGAGGAGAACGAAGCGGTGGTGCTGGCGGCCGACGGCGGCGAGACCCCCGTGCCGTACGGTCCGAAGGAAGGGCTCGCCGACACGATCTGGGATCTCGTGTCGGAGCGTTTCGTGTGAATTCCTCGTTTTGCCCCTCAAGAGGGATCGAAACCCCCGGAAAATGGGCGTACATGGTCTCTTCGGGGCGTGATTGTCGTACCGCAGCAAGCAGTGCCGCATGTCACAGAACTTCCAAAGGGCGAGACACGTTGTCCGACAGCCGATAGCGACCGATAAACTGGGTCCCGGACCGTGCCGGGCGCAGCTCCCGGACGGTCCGCCAATGATCAGCCAGCAGCCGCTGCAACCCCCAGGGAGCGATGTGTCCCGCCGTCTCTTCACCTCGGAATCTGTCACCGAGGGTCACCCCGACAAGATCGCTGACCAGATCAGCGACACCATTCTCGACGCCCTCCTGCGCGAGGACCCGACTTCGCGCGTCGCCGTCGAGACCTTGATCACCACCGGTCTGGTGCATGTCGCGGGTGAGGTCACGACCAAGGCCTACGCCGACATTCCGACGCTGGTGCGCAACAAGATCCTGGAGATCGGTTACGACTCCTCCAAGAAGGGCTTCGACGGCGCCTCCTGTGGCGTCTCGGTGTCCATCGGCGCACAGTCCCCGGACATCGCGCAGGGCGTCGACACGGCGTACGAGAAGCGTGTCGAAGGCGACGAGGACGAGCTCGACAAGCAGGGCGCGGGCGACCAGGGCCTGATGTTCGGCTACGCCTGCGACGAGACCCCGGAGCTCATGCCGCTCCCGATCTACGTGGCGCACCGCCTCTCGCGTCGGCTGTCCGAGGTCCGCAAGAACGGGACCATCCCCTACCTGCGTCCCGACGGCAAGACGCAGGTCACCATCGAGTACGACGGCGACAAGGCCGTCCGTCTCGACACGGTCGTCGTCTCCTCGCAGCACGCGAGCGACATCGACCTCGACTCGCTGCTCGCCCCCGACATCCGCGAATTCGTCGTCGAGCACGTCCTCGCGCAGCTGATCGAGGACGGCATCAAGCTGGACACCGACGGTTACCGGCTGCTGGTGAACCCGACCGGCCGCTTCGAGATCGGCGGCCCGATGGGCGACGCCGGTCTGACCGGCCGGAAGATCATCATCGACACGTACGGCGGCATGGCCCGCCACGGCGGTGGCGCCTTCTCGGGCAAGGACCCGTCGAAGGTGGACCGCTCGGCGGCGTACGCGATGCGCTGGGTCGCCAAGAACGTCGTCGCTGCGGGCCTCGCGGCGCGCTGCGAGGTGCAGGTGGCGTACGCGATCGGCAAGGCCGAGCCGGTCGGCCTGTTCGTCGAGACGTTCGGCACCGCCGCCATCGAGACCGAGAAGATCGAGCACGCCATCGGTGAGGTCTTCGACCTCCGCCCGGCCGCGATCATCCGCGACCTCGACCTGCTGCGTCCGATCTACGCCCAGACCGCGGCGTACGGCCACTTCGGCCGCGAGCTTCCCGACTTCACCTGGGAGCGCACGGACCGCGTGGAAGCACTGCGCAAGGCGGCCGGGCTGTAAGCCTGCCGCTCTCGCCCGTACGCCGGGGCCCGGACGCCGAACGCGGTGTCCGGGCCCCGGTGCGTGCGGCCCCGGAGGGCCGGGGAGAACGGTCCCGGGCAGGGGCCGCTGTCAGTGGTGTCTGGTAGGAATTTGGCTGTGAGCAGCGACAACGAGCAGTCCGTGGACCCCGAGGGCGGGGCCCCGGAGCAGCTTGCGCTCATTCGGGAGACCGTACGGAAGGCGAACGTGCCGCGGGCCAAGCCGCGGACCTGGCGGGGGGCCGCACTCGCCAAGGAGCTGCCCGTCGCCCGGGTGCTGGTCAACAAGGGCGTGCTCCACCTCGACCAGTACTTCGACTACGCCGTGCCGGAAGAGCTCGACGCCGAGGCGCAGCCCGGTGTGCGGGTGCGGGTGCGGTTCGGGGCCGGAGGGCGCAACGTCCGCGGCGGGCGCCGTGAGGGCGGCGGGCTCATCGACGGGTTCCTCATCGAACGGCGCGCCGAGTCGGACTACCCGGGGGCGCTCGCCGCGCTCGCCTATGTCGTATCGCCCGAGCCGGTGCTCGGACCCGAGCTCCTCGCCCTGTCCCGCGCCGTGGCCGACCGGTACGCGGGCAGTCTCGCCGATGTGCTGCAGCTCGCCGTGCCGCCCAGGAACGGACGGGCCGAGTCCAAGCCGTCGCCGGAACCGCTGCCGCCGCCTCCGGCGCCGTCGGCCGGGAGCTGGGAGCGGTACGAGCAGGGGCCCGCGTTCCTGCGGGCGCTGGCCGAGGGCGGGGCGCCCCGGGCCGTATGGACGGCGCTGCCGGGCCCGCACTGGCCGCACGAGATCGCCAGGGCGGTCGCCGCGACCCTCGCCTCCGGGCGGGGCGCGCTCGTCGTCGTACCCGACGGGCGTAGTGCCGGGCGGGTGGACGCCGCGCTCACCGAGGTGCTGGGGGCGGGCCGCCATGCGCTGCTGACCGCGGACTCCGGGCCCGAGAAGCGGTACCGGGAGTGGCTCGCCGTGCGGCGCGGATCCGTGCGCGCGGTGGTCGGCACGCGGGCCGCCATGTTCGCACCGGTCGCTGATCTGGGCCTGGTCGCCGTGTGGGACGACGGCGACTCCAGCCACAGCGACGACAACGCCCCGTTCCCGCATGTCCGCGAGGTACTGGAGCTGCGGGCCGCGCACGGCCGGTGCGCGTTCCTGCTGGGCGGGACGAACTGCACGGTGGAGGCCGCCCAGCTGGTGGAGAGCGGCTGGGCGCTGCCGCTGCGCGCGGACCGGGAACAGCTGCGGATCGCGGCGCCGCTGATCCGTACCGTCGGCGACGGCGAGCTGGCCCGGGACGGCGCCGCCCGGGCGGCGCGGCTGCCCAGCCTCGCCTGGCAGACCGTGCGGGACGGGCTGCGCAGCGGACCGGTGCTGGTGCAGGTGCCGCGTCGGGGGTACGCGCCCCGGCTGGCCTGCGAGCGCTGCCGCGAACCCGCCCGGTGCCGGCACTGCGCGGGACCGCTGGAGGCACCGGACCAGCGGGATCTCAACTGCGCCTGGTGCGGCCGGGCCGAAACCGCCTGGCACTGTGTCGCCTGCGGCGCCAACCGGCTGCGGGCCCAGATCGTCGGCGCCCGTCGGACCGCCGAGGAGCTCGGCCGGGCGTTCCCTGCCGTGCCGGTGCGCACGTCCGGGCGCGACCACGTCCTCGACTCCGTGCCCGGTGTGCCCGCGCTGGTGGTCAGCACCCCCGGCGCCGAGCCCGTCGCCGAGGGCGGCTACGCGGCCGCGCTGCTGCTCGACGGCTGGGCGATGGTCGGCCGCCCCGACCTGAGGGCCGGCGAGGAGGCGCTGCGGCGCTGGACCGCCGCGGCCTCACTGGTACGGGGGCAGCAGGAAGGCGGCACGGTGGTGATCGTCGCCGAACCGACGCTGCGGCCGGTCCAGGCGCTGGTGCGCTGGGACCCGGTCGGTCACGCCCGCCGCGAGCTGGCGGAACGCGCCGAGCTGGGCTTCCCGCCGGTGTCCAGGATGGCGTCGGTGACCGGCCCGCCGGAGGCTCTCGCCGCTTTCCTGGCCGCCGCTGAACTGCCGCCGGAGGCGGAGGTGCTCGGCCCGGTCCCCGCGCCGCGCACCGAACCCGGCAGACCACGCAGGCCGTGGGAGGCGCCGGTGGGGGAGAGCTGGGAGCGGGCACTGCTCCGGGTGCCGACGGGCAGCGGCGCCGCGCTCGCCGCCGCTCTGAAGACGGCGCAGGCGGCGCGGACGGCCCGGGGGAACGGCGATCCGGTAAGGATCAGGATCGATCCCCCGGACATCGGCTGACCGGACGCGCGGCGAGCCACACACGACTGCCCCTCCGTGCGTCGGGCACGGCGGGGCAGAGGGGGTTCGGTCAGCCGTTGCGCGGGCCGGGGAAGGCGCCGGGGCGCAGGTCCTCACGCAGGGCCGGGCGGTCCACCGAGGGCTGTGGAGGCATCGAGCGGGCCGCGGGTACGGCAGGCAGTACCGACGATGCGCCGGACCCGGGCGTCACGGGCAGCGGACGCGTCCCCGCGGTCTCCGCAGCCACTTCCGCCGCCCCCGGCTGCGGGGTGTTCCGGCGGGCGCCGTAGCGGCGGTGGACCGCCTGCTTGGTGACCCCGAGTGCGGAGCCCACCGCGTCCCAGGAGAAGCCCAGCGAGCGGTCGAAGTCCACTGCCGCCGTCACCAGGGTCTCGACGCTGTCCCGCAGTTCCTGGGCCAGCCTGACCGTGGGGGCCGGGGCCCTGCCGTAGACGACGAAGCCCGTGGACGGGCCGGAGCGGCGGGGACGGTAGACGTTGCCCAGTTGGGCCGTGAGCGTGCGTAGTGCGTCCACCTGCCGCCGGACCCGCTCGATGTCCCGCACCAACAGATGCAGGCTGGCCCGCGCTTGGGCGTCGTGGGTTGCGTGGTCGGCCATGAAGAAGCCTCTCGAACCGGCGTTGAAAGGGGCCGGACCGCACCTGGCGGCCCGCTTCGGTCAATCTCTCTTGACCAACGCGTCACCCGGGGCTGTGGTCACGCTTCAGGGGCGTACGCGCATATGCGCGGGGCGCACGGTCGTGCGTACGCCCCCGGGCGGTTGCCGCCCGAGGGCGTCCCGTCCTCCCTGGTGAGTCGGTGCGCGGCGTCGGATGAGGTGCCGTGCACCGCAGGACGGAGGGACATCCGCGTAGTGGATGTACCCGGGCGTTCCGACGACGCGGCGAGGCGCCGTGACCGTCGTCGCGCGCCCGCCAGGGATCGCGGGACAACCCGTAGACTGGTGCGTTGCTCGTCACCGTACGTTTCGGCCTGAGAGGCAGTCAGCCACCCATGAAGCTCGTCTTCGCAGGCACCCCCGAGGTAGCCGTACCCGCCCTGGACGCCCTGATCTCCTCCGGCCGGCACGAAGTGGCCGCCGTCGTCACCCGCCCCGACGCTCCGGCCGGACGCGGCCGTCGACTGGTCGCCAGCCCCGTCGCGGAGCGCGCCGAGGAGGCCGGGATCGAGGTGCTGAAGCCTGCCCGGCCGCGGGACGAGGACTTCCTCGCACGGCTCCGGGAGATCGCCCCGGACTGCTGCCCGGTCGTCGCCTACGGGGCGCTGCTGCCCAAGACCGCGCTCGACATTCCCGCCCGTGGCTGGGTCAATCTGCACTTCTCGCTGCTCCCGGCCTGGCGCGGAGCGGCCCCCGTGCAGCACGCGGTGCTGGCCGGGGACGAGGTCACCGGTGCCTCGACCTTCCTGATCGAGGAGGGACTCGACTCCGGACCGGTGTACGGCGTCCTCACCGAGGAGGTCCGGCCCACCGACACCAGCGGCGATCTGCTCACCCGGCTCGCCTTCGCCGGCGCCGGGCTGCTCGCCGCGACCATGGACGGCATCGAGGACGGCACCCTGCACGCCGTGCCGCAGCCGGAGGAGGGCGTCACTCTCGCGCCGAAGATCACCGTCGAGGACGCCCAGGTGCAGTGGTCGGCGCCGGCACTCCGGGTCGACCGGGTGGTGCGCGGCTGCACCCCCGCCCCCGGCGCATGGACGCTCTTCCGGGGGGAACGCCTCAAGCTGATCCAGGCCGTGCCCGTCCTGGACCGCGCCGACCTGGCGCCCGGCGAGCTGTCCGCGTCCAAGAACAATGTGTACGTCGGCACCGGATCGCACGCCGTCGAGCTGCTCTGGGTCCAGCCGCAGGGCAAGAAGCCGATGCGGGCCGCGGACTGGGCGCGTGGGGTGCGGATCGCTCCGGGGGAGCTGATCGGGGTCTGAGACCTGCCCGGCACCCCGTCCGGCGGGGACGCAGGACAAGACCTGCGGGCGGCCGGTCCTGTCCTGGATCGCCGGACGGGCTCGATCCGACGGCGACGTAGGCTGGGAGGGTTCGCCCCCCTCACCATCAGCGGAGCACCTTTCACGTGAACGACCAGCAGCGTCGCCGTCCCGCCAAGCCGCATCGCCGGCCCCAGAAGGACCCGGTCCGGTTCCTCGCCTTCGAGGCGCTCCGGGCTGTCGACGAACGCGACGCGTACGCCAACCTCGTCCTGCCCCCGCTGCTGAAGAAGGCACGCGCCAAGGGTGACTTCGACGCCAGGGACGCGGCGCTGGCGACCGAGCTGGTCTACGGGACGCTTCGACGCCAGGGCACGTACGACGCGATCGTCGCCTCCTGCATCGACCGGCCGCTGCGCGAGGTCGACCCGCCGGTCCTCGATGTACTGAACATGGGCGTCCACCAGCTGCTCGGCACCCGTATCCCCACCCACGCCGCGGTCTCCGCCAGCGTGGAGCTGGCCCGGGTGGTGCTCGGCGAGGGACGGGCCAAGTTCGTCAACGCCGTGCTGCGGAAGGTTTCCGCGGACGACCTCGACGGCTGGGTGGCGCGTGTCGCCCCGTCGTACGACGAGGACGCCGAGGACCACCTCGCCGTGGTGCACTCGCACCCCCGGTGGATCGTCTCCGCCCTCTGGGACGCGCTGGGCGGCGGCCGCGCCGGGATCGAGGATCTCCTCGAGGCCGACAACGAACGGCCCGAGGTCACCCTCGTCGCCCGTCCGGGCCGCTCCACCACCGATGAGCTGTTCACCGCCCTCGGCGACGAGAACGGGCTGCCCGGCCGCTGGTCGCCCTATGCCGTACGGATGGCCGAGGGCGGCGAGCCCGGCGCCCTCGCCGCCGTGCAGGAAGGCCGTGCCGGGGTCCAGGACGAGGGCAGCCAGCTGGTGGCCACGGCCCTCGCCAACGCGCCGGTCGACGGCAGTGACACCCGGTGGCTCGACGGCTGCGCCGGGCCGGGCGGCAAGGCCGCGCTGCTCGCCGCCCTCGCCGCCGAACGCGGCGCCGCCCTGCTCGCCGCCGAGAAGCAGCCGCACCGGGCACGGCTCGTCGAGCGCGCGCTGGCCGGCAACCCCGGCCCGTACCAGGTCGTCACCGCCGACGGCACCCGCCCGCCGTGGCAGCCCGACAGCTTCGACCGGGTCCTGATGGACGTCCCGTGCTCCGGCCTCGGCGCGCTGCGCCGCCGCCCGGAGTCCCGCTGGCGCCGCCGTGCGGAGGACCTGGAGAGCTTCGCGCCGCTGCAACGGGGTCTGCTCCGGGAGGCATTGAAGGCCGTGCGGGTCGGCGGCGTCGTCGGTTACGCGACCTGCTCCCCGCATCTCGCGGAGACCCGAGTGGTCGTCGAGGACGTGCTGAAGGGGCGCGGCGGTCAGCCGGTCGAGGCGGAGTGGGTGGACGCGCGCCCGCTGATGCCCGGGGTGCCCGCACTGGGCGACGGACCCGACGTCCAGCTCTGGCCGCACCTGCACGGCACGGACGCGATGTATCTCGCCCTGCTGCGGCGTACGGCGTAAGGCCCGGCACCGCCGGCCTCACGCGCTGCGGTGACCCGTGACGCGTGCGGCCGGTGGCGGAATGTGCGCCCCGAGCGGCTACGGCCGGTGTCCGGACGCGCACGTGACGAAATTGCCTGACGAAACCCTCGCCGCTGCGGTGCGCGGTGCCGGGAAAAGGCCGCCGCGCAGGGCCCGGACGGCTGCCGATCGGCGCGACGAGGGCCGAATCGCCCGGATCGGGCGACGGAAACCCCTGGATTTCGCGAACTGTAATGATCCCGTGAGGCTTTGGCCCGCGCTCGGGCGGGGAAGTGCCGCGGAACATGGCAGGCTTGGCACATGGCCCAGATCAACCCGAGCATCCTGTCCGCCGACTTCGCTCGCCTCGCAGAGGAGGCGAAGGCCGTCGAAGGCGCCGACTGGCTCCACGTCGATGTCATGGACAACCACTTTGTGCCCAACCTGACCCTCGGCGTGCCCATCGTGGAATCGCTCAGCCGGGCCACGGACACTCCGCTGGACTGTCACTTGATGATCGACGACCCGGACCGCTGGGCACCGCAGTACGTCGAGGCGGGGGCCGGCTCGGTCACCTTCCACGCGGAGGCCGCGGCAGCGCCCGTACGGCTGGCGCGGGAGATCCGGGCCAAGGGGGCCCGCGCCTCCATGGCACTCAAGCCCGCGACGCCCATCGAGCCGTTCGAGGACCTGCTTCCCGAGCTCGACATGCTGTTGATCATGACGGTGGAGCCGGGCTTCGGCGGCCAGGCATTCCTGGACATCATGCTGCCGAAGATCCGCCGTACCCGTGAGCTGATCTCCAAGCACGGTCTGGAGATGTGGCTCCAGGTCGACGGCGGGGTCTCCGAGTCCACCATCGAGCGGTGCGCCGAGGCCGGTGCGGACGTCTTCGTCGCCGGTTCCGCGGTGTACGGGGCCCAGGACCCGGCCAAGGCGGTACGCGCCCTGCGTGCCAAGGCGGACGGGACGATCGCCTCGGCGACCTGGGCGTGCAACCACTGAAGCCGGCGGCGACGTCGGCAGTGACGACGCAGCCCGGTCGGGCCCCGGTTGCCGGTCGGCCGGGCCAAGGGCAGATGAACGCGGTCCGACGGGACCGATCAAGGACCGCCGGATCTGACAGGATGAACGGCGTATCGAGCGTGTGAACAGCAGTGAGGAGATCGCGGTGTCTGCTATGTCGGCGGGACGGTCCGCCCTGCGGATGGGGCCCGCGGAGCTGGTGCAGGCGGCGGCCATGGCCCGCCGCTTCTACCTCGAGGGGAAGTCGAAGATCCAGATCGCCGAGGAGTTCGGCGTCAGCCGCTTCAAGGTGGCCCGGGTCCTGGAGACGGCGCTCGAGCGTGACCTCGTACGGATCGAGATCCGGGTCCCCGCGGAGCTGGACGCGGAGCGTTCCGACGCGCTGCGGGCCCGCTACGGGCTGCGGCACGCGGTCGTCGTCGAGTCTCCCGCGGAGGAGCAGGACGACGCCCCGGATCCGGAGAACCTGGGCGAGGTCGCGGCCGATCTTCTCGGCGAACTGGTGAACGAAGGCGATGTCCTGGGCCTGGCCTGGGGCCGGTCCACCATCCACATGGCGGCGGCCCTCGACCGGCTGCCGCCGTGCACGGTCGTGCAGCTCACCGGGGTGTACGACGCGGGGACCGCCGAGCGCGGTTCGGTCGAGGCGGTCCGGCGGGCCGCCCAGGTCTCCGGTGGCGAGGCCCACCCGATCTATGCGCCGATGCTGCTGCCCGACCCGGCCACGGCCGCCGCGCTGCGCCACCAGACCGGCATCGCGCGCGCCTTCGAGTACTTCGACAAGGTGACGGTCGCCGCGGTCTCCATCGGCTCCTGGGAGCCGGGTATCTCGACCGTCCACGACATGCTGACCGACGAGGAGCGGGAGCACTACGCGTCGCTCGGCGTCGCCGCCGAGATGTCCGCGCACCTCTTCGACACGGAGGGGCGCCGGGTCGGCCGTGACCTGGGCGAGCGGTGCATCACCGTGGAGGCGGACCGGCTGCGGCGGATCCCCGAGGTGGTGGCGATCGCGGGCGGCCAGCGCAAGGCGGCGGCGATCGGGGCGGTCCTGCGGTCCGGTCTGGTCACCAGTCTGGTGACGGACACATCGGCCGCCGAATATCTGCTGACGGAGTCTGCGGCGCCGCGGCGGCCCGCACTGGAGCGGGCCGACCCGGACGGGGACTGAGCGGGGCAGGGCGGCGTCCTGGACAGGGCCGCCCGTGTCACTCTGCGCCCCGGCCGCCGGACGGGCTCCACGCCCCGCCCGGCGGCCGATGCGATGAGCTCCGGGGTCAGTCCTGCCGTACGCCGAGGACCGTCGGCTCCAAGTACTGCTGCGGCTCCTTGTACTGGCTGACGTCTGCCGGGTTGTATCGCGGCGTCTGCCGTGACCAGTCCAGATTGCCGCGCATCCAGCTCCTCATCCCGTTCAGGTACGGGACGAGCATCCCGGACAGCAACGGGTAGGCGGTCACCAGCTCCGCCTCGGCAGCCAGGAAACGCTCCGTCTCCCTGGCGATCTCCGCGCAGACGTGCTCGAGCGCCTGCTGCTTGCCGTATCCGCGGTGGTGCCGGACCAGATGGACGAGGTTGTGGATCTCGCCGAGGACCTGTTCCTTCTCGTACGAGTACACGTCATTGGCCCAGCACACGACGTTGCACGAGGCTTCGAGCGCGACGATGAACCGGGGGTCGTTGTGGATCGACTCGGGTGCCTCGATGCCGGCCACGATCTCTATCAGGTCCATGCAGACATGTATGGCGCCGGTGTGCCGCCGCTTGGCGATGTATGTCTCCTCGGACGGCACGACACCGTTCGCCCGGTTCCCCGCCTCCCAGGTGGTGGCCGTGGTGAGGTACGTGATCAGGTGCCAGGCGAACCGTCGCAGCCAGTGCGCGGCCGCGTTCGGCGTCGTGCGTTCCCACAGGTCGGCCAGGGCGACCACCGCGGCCGGCAGCTCCTCGTCCGGCAGCGGGCCGGCGCCGGTGCCCTGGACCACTGTGCGCATCAGCGCCACCACGTCGCGGACCCGGTCCGGGCTGCGGCCGAGATGGCCGTCGTCGAGCTGGTCGTCGACGAGAAACAGCCACACGAACCAGTCGGCGACGAGATCGAGATTCTCGGCGTTCGCGGTCGGATACACCATGCCGACGAACGCGCCGAAGTCGGCTTGCTCGAAGCGTTCCCTGGCTGAATCCCGGTGTACCAGACCGGTGCTGCGCGTCCAGCTGTCGAGGTGCGCACGAGTGTGCGCGACGTGCGGGTTCGTCTGCTGGGGGAACGGGCAGTAGATGTCCGGCAGTTCGTTCTCCACGGGCGGGTCTGGATCCTCTCCGGTCGTACGTGTGACGGAAGTTGGGGCCGTTCCGCCTGTTCCTCGGGACCTGGATGCGACCCGCGGGACCTGCGCGTTTGAAGCTACCTGACCCCTTGTCACCAGGTCCAGGGAAGATGATCGCGAATGGTTGAAAGCTGTTCGGGTACTGTCTGTCGGTAAGGCAGGTTCCACTTGCCCGGGACTCCCGCACGCAGCCCTTGTAGGAACGTACGAACGCGGGAGCTTTTTGCTGTGTCTTCAGGGCAGCGACCTGCGCGGTTCCGTATGAAAAAATGAGCCTTATGCGTTTTCTTGAGCCCGGCACCGGTCGCTACACAGAGTCCCCCTCGGTCCCGTACGACCTCACGTACGACGATGTCTTCATGGTTCCGGGCCGCTCAGCGGTCGGTTCCCGCCAGGGGGTCGACCTCTCCTCGCCGGACGGCACCGGCACCACCATCCCGCTCGTCGTCGCCAACATGACGGCGATCGCGGGCCGCCGGATGGCCGAAACGATCGCCCGCCGCGGCGGGCTGGTCGTCATCCCCCAGGACATCCCGATCGACGTCGTCACCGATGTCATCTCCTGGGTCAAGACGCGCCACCTCGTACTCGACACGCCTATCGTGCTGACCCCGGGCCAGACCGTCGCCGACGCCCTGTCCCTGCTGCCGAAGCGCGCGCACGGCGCCGGCGTGGTCGTCGACGACGAGCAGCGGCCCGTCGGCGTCGTCACCGACCACGACCTGACCGGCGTCGACCGCTTCACCCAGCTCTCCGAGGTCATGTCCAGGGACCTGGTGCTGCTCGACGCGGACATCGATCCGCGCGACGCGTTCAACAAGCTCGACGGCGCCCACCGCAAGCTCGCCCCCGCGGTCGACGCGGACGGCCGGCTCGTCGGCATCCTCACCCGCAAGGCCGCGCTCCGCGCCACTCTCTACACCCCGGCCACCGACGCCGACGGCAAGCTGCGGATCGCCGCTGCCGTCGGGATCAACGGCGATGTCGCGGGCAAGGCCAAGCTGCTCCTCGACGCGGGCGTCGACACCCTCGTCGTGGACACCGCGCACGGCCACCAGGAGTCCATGATCAGCGCGGTCCGCGCGGTCCGTGCGCTCGACCCGCAGGTGCCGATCGTGGCCGGCAACATCGTCGCCGCCGAAGGCGTGCGCGACCTCATCGAGGCCGGCGCGGACATCATCAAGGTCGGTGTCGGCCCCGGCGCCATGTGCACCACCCGGATGATGACCGGGGTCGGGCGGCCCCAGTTCTCCGCGGTGCTCGAGTGCGCCGCCGAGGCGAAGAAGTACGGCAAGCACGTCTGGGCCGACGGCGGCGTCCGCCACCCGCGCGATGTCGCCATGGCGCTCGCCGCGGGCGCGTCCAACGTGATGATCGGCTCCTGGTTCGCCGGTACGTACGAGTCGCCCGGGGACCTCCAGCAGTCCGCCGACGGGCGCTACTACAAGGAGTCCTTCGGCATGGCGTCCGCGCGCGCCGTGAAGAACCGCACGTCGGACGAGTCGGCGTACGACCGCGCCCGCAAGGCGCTCTTCGAGGAGGGCATCTCCACCTCGCGGATGTTCCTGGACCCGGCCCGCCCCGGCGTCGAGGACCTGATCGACTCGATCATCGCGGGCGTCCGCTCCTCGTGCACGTACGCCGGTGCGGCGTCCCTCGAGGAGTTCGCCGAGAAGGCGGTCGTCGGTGTGCAGAGCGCCGCCGGTTACGCCGAGGGCAAGGCGCTCCACGCCAGCTGGAGCTAGTCACGCGTTCCCGGCAGCGCCGGGAGGCGACGAGGAAGAAGTCCGGGCCGCCGACGCGGTCCGGACTTCTTCCGTCGGCGGGGGAGGACGCCGCTCAGCAGTCCGCCGTGTACGGCTTGAGCGCCTCCGTGACGGCCGCCGCCAGACGGGCGTGCCCGGCGTCGTGAGGGTGCAGGCCGTCCGCCAGATGCTCCGGCCCGAGGACATCGTGTCCCGGCAGCACGGACAGCCGGGAGTCGCCTGCGCGGACGAGGTCGGCGCCGGCCTCCTCCAGCGCCGTCCGCAGCTCGCGCAGCGTGGCCCCGAGGGCATTCGGTGTGTCCTCGGCGTCCGGGCACAGGAGCGGCGAGACGAGCAGCAACGGTGTCCCGGGGTGGCCCGCGCGCACCAGAGTGATGAACGCGCGCACCGTCTCGTACAGCAGCGGCGCCGAGAACGGCACTCCTGACCAGCAGTTCGTACCGAACGCCAGCGTCAGTACGTCGGCCCGGAGCGCCGCGATCTGCTCGGCGACGCACAGCTCCCCGCGCGCCGACCCCGCGTACCCCAGATTGACCGCGTCCAGCCCGAGCGCACGGCCGGCCACCGCGGGCCACGCGTGGGCGGGGCGCGTGGACCACCAGCCCTCGGTGATCGAATCGCCGTGAACCACCCATCGTGGCTGCGCCGGCGCGGGCAGCAGCCTGCCGCCCACCGCCCGCACGCCGAGGATCAGGGGGGACTGTCCCTGCGGGGGATGAACGGTGAACGGGCCTTTCCCGGGAGGGAGTTCGAGCACCGCGACCGCCTCCTCGGCGGGCTCCGCGAAGATCTCCGCCACACACCGGTCGCCCTGCCAGAGTGCGAACACGTGGGCGAGGTCGTGCAGCGCGTCCGCCGGGTCGGGCACCGCGGCGCGGTAGCGGATCTCCACCGCACGCGCGCCCGGTGCCAGGAACTCCAGCCGTACCCCGATGGGCAGCAGCGCCCGCGCCCCGGTGTCCCACGGCAGCCGCGCCAGATCGGCCGGGTCGGCCCGCACCGCACGCACGCCGTCCCGCCAGGCCACACCGCGCAGAAAGGGGTCGGGGTCGAGCCAGGTCATCGGGTCTCCGTTCGGTAGGGGTGCGCACTGCACCCTTACCCCGCCGCGTCGCCCCGACGTCCTCCGTACGGCCCCGTCCTCCACCGCGTGTTCTACTTCGGGTGCGGCACGGTGTGCCGCAGTCCCCGAACACCCATCGCAGAGAAGTGATCCACCTGAAGTGCGACTGAACGATCTCGACGAACGCATCGTCCACGCCCTTGCCGAGGACGCCCGCCGCTCCTACGCCGACATCGGCGCGATCATCGGCCTCTCCGCACCCGCGGTGAAGCGCCGCGTCGACCGGTTGCGCGCGGAGGGGGCCATCACCGGCTTCACCGTGCGGGTGGACCCGGCGGCACTCGGCTGGGAGACCGAGGGATACATCGAGATCTACTGCAGCCGCAACACCTCTCCGGAGGCGATCAAGAGCGGGCTGGCGCGCTATCCGGAGATCGCGTCGGCCTCCACGGTCACCGGGGAGGCCGACGCGATCGTCCAGGTCTTCGCCGCGGACATGCGCCACTTCGAGCAGGTGCTGGAGCGGATCGCGGGCGAGCCCTATGTGGAGCGCACCAAGTCGGTGCTGGTGTTGTCGCCGCTGCTGCGGCGGTACGCCTCGGGGACTCCGGGCTGATCACGCAGTCGTTCGGCGGCTCGCCGTCCCGTCCTGCCGGGGCCGCGGACACACACCTGGGCAGGTGGTCCTCGGCGAGACCGAAATCACCCCTCTGACCTGCAACGACACTCCACGCAACGAATCGCCGCCGCACCGGTGGATCACGCAATGGATCGACGGTCGGCGCGCAACGCTCGCGCCTTGTCCGGCCGGAATCCCGGCCCGTACCGTCTATACGTCCCCGCTCAGCCCGCACCGCCCGAGGTCTGCCATGCCGCCGTTGCGCACCGCCCTGCTCCAGAGCTCCGGACGTCCGGGCTCGGTGGCCGAGAACATCAAGGTGCTCGACGAGGCCGCCGGCCGCGCGGCAGCGGCCGGTGCCCGGCTGCTGGTCTGCCCCGAACTGTTCCTCACCGGCTACGCCATCGGCGACGACGTGCCCCGGCTGGCCGAGCCCGCCGACGGTGTCTCCGCGCGGACCGTCGCCGACATCGCCGTACGGCACGGGCTCGCGGTCCTGTACGGCTACCCGGAGCGCGCGGACGAGCAGATCTTCAACGCGGCGCAGCTGATCGGCCCGGACGGCACCCGGCTCGCCAACTACCGCAAGACCCACCTGTTCGGCTGCTTCGAGCAGCAGTGGTTCACCCCCGGCGAGCAGCCCGTCGTCCAGACCGAGCTGGACGGCGTACGCATCGGGATCATGATCTGTTACGACGTCGAGTTCCCGGAGAACGTACGGGCGCACGCGCTCGCCGCCACCGACCTGCTGCTGGTGCCGACCGCGCAGATGCACCCCTTCCAGTTCGTCGCCGAGTCCGTCGTACCGGTCCGTGCCTTCGAGAGCCAGATGTATGTCGCGTACGTCAACAGGACGGGTCCGGAGGGCGAGTTCGAGTTCGTCGGGCTGAGCTGCCTGGCCGGCCCCGACGGCACCGTCCGCACCCGGGCCGGACGCGGCGAGGAGCTTGTCGTCGGCGATGTCGACCCGGAGTTCCTGAGCGCGTCCCGCGCCGCCAACCCGTATCTGCACGACCGTCGCCCCGGTCTGTACGGCTCCCTCGTCTGAGCCCGCGCCCTCCCGCTTCCTCTTTCCCGTGCAAGGAGTCCGTACCCCATGACGTCCACGGTGCCCAACGCCGTCCAGCACACCGACGCGCAGCCGCCGATCACCATGTTCGGGCCGGACTTCCCCTACGCGTACGACGACTTCCTGGCCCACCCCGCGGGGCTCGGCCAGATACCGGCGACCGAGCACGGCACCGAGGTCGCCGTCATCGGTGGTGGGCTCTCCGGCATCGTGGCCGCGTACGAACTGATGAAGATGGGTCTCAAGCCCGTCGTCTACGAGGCGGACCAGATCGGCGGGCGGCTGCGTACCGTCGGTTTCGACGGCTGCGACCCCTCGCTGACCGCCGAGATGGGCGCGATGCGCTTCCCGCCGTCGTCCACGGCGCTGCAGCACTACATCGACCTGGTGGACCTGCGGACCGAGCCGTTCCCCAACCCGCTGTCCCCCGCCACCCCGTCGACCGTCGTCGACCTCAAGGGCGAGTCGCACTACGCGGAGACCATCGCCGACCTGCCGCAGGTCTACCGCGACGTGATGGACGCCTGGAACGCCTGCCTGGAGGAGGGCGCCGACTTCTCCGACATGAACCGGGCGATGCGCGAGCGAGACGTCCCGCGCATCCGGGAGATCTGGTCGAAGCTTGTCGAGAAGCTCGACAACCAGACCTTCTACGGCTTCCTCTGCGCCTCCGACGCCTTCAAGTCGTTCCGGCACCGTGAGATCTTCGGCCAGGTCGGCTTCGGCACCGGTGGCTGGGACACCGACTTCCCCAACTCCATCCTGGAGATCCTGCGGGTCGTCTACACCGAGGCCGACGACCATCACCGCGGCATCGTCGGCGGCAGCCAGCAGCTGCCGCTGCGGCTCTGGGAGCGCGAGCCGCAGAAGATCGTGCACTGGCCGCTCGGCACGTCGCTGTCCTCGCTGCACGACGGCGAGCCCCGCTCCGCCGTGACCCGGCTGCACCGCACCGCCGGGAACCGGATCACGGTCACCGACGCGACCGGCGACATCCGCACCTTCCGGGCGGCGATCTTCACCGGCCAGTCCTGGCTGCTGCTCTCGAAGATCGACTGCGACGACGCGCTGTTCCCCATCGACCACTGGACGGCGATGGAGCGCACCCACTACATGGAGTCGTCGAAGCTGTTCGTTCCTGTCGACCGGCCGTTCTGGCTGGACAAGGCCGTCGACGACAGGGGGGTTCCCACGGGCCGGGACGTCATGTCGATGACGCTCACCGACCGGATGACCCGGGGTACCTACCTCCTCGACGACGGGCCCGACAAGCCGGCCGTCATCTGCCTCTCGTACACCTGGTGCGACGACAGTCTGAAGTGGCTGCCGCTCTCCCCGAACGAGCGCATGGAGGTCATGCTGAAGTCGCTCGGCGAGATCTACCCGGACGTCGACATCAGGAAGCACATCATCGGCAACCCGGTGACGGTGTCCTGGGAGAACGAGCCTTACTTCATGGGCGCGTTCAAGGCCAACCTGCCGGGGCACTACCGCTATCAGCGACGGCTGTTCACCCACTTCATGCAGGACCGGCTGCCCGCCGACAAGCGCGGACTCTTCCTGGCGGGCGACGACATCTCGTGGACGGCCGGATGGGCCGAGGGCGCCGTGCAGACCGCGCTCAACGCAGTCTGGGGCGTGATGAACCAGTTCGGCGGCGCCACGGATGCGACGAACCCCGGCCCCGGTGACGTCTTCGACGACATCGCCCCGGTCGAACTCCCGGAGGACTGACCGGCGTCACGCGAGTCGGCGGACACCGCGCCGCCGGCCCCGGCCGGGCTCCGGCACCGGGCGACGGATGGTGCACCGGATGTGCCGCCGTGGCGGTGCGGTCGCCTTCGCGAGGGTGTGCGGTCAGCGGCACGGAGTGAGCAGACAGCGCCCCACCAGACCCGCGCCCGCGTCCATCCGCTGCCGGAACTCCTCGGCGAGTACCGGGAGATCACGCAGCCGCCACAGCACCCGGGCCGCCGACCACGCAGCCTCGCGGGCCCGGTCCAGACTCCATGACCCGAGCAGATGGGTCAGTGGATCCGCGACCTCCAGCAGATCCGGTCCCGGCATCAGATCCTCCCGGATCTGCTCCTCCAGCGTCACGAGGAGATCGCCCACCTGGTCGAACTCCTCCTGCAGATCCGGCGGAGCGCAGCGGAGCGTGCGGCAGGTGTCCACCACGGCGAGCGCCAGATCGTGCCCGATGTGTGCGTTGATCCCCGCCATCGCGAACTGCAGGGGACGTAGGCCGGGATGGTGCCGGTACTGGAACAGCGGGCGCCAGCAGTCGGGCGGCCGGTGCCCCGCCGACGCCGCGTCGACGGCCGCGAGATAGCGCTCCGCGAACTTCACGTCCAAGGCGGCTGCGGCCATCCGGTCAGGGAACGCGCCTTCGGTGATCTGCCGGTCGATGCTCTCGGTGACTGTCAGATAGATCCGGTTGAAGACCGCCACCCCGTCCACCGGCGGCCAGGAGGACTGAAGGTCACGCATCCGCCCGAGCACCGAGGTGACAGCGGGCGGCGCGGTGACAGGACCGGCCCGGTCCGCGAACTGCTCCATCTGCTTGAACTGCGCCATGGGGGCAGCGTCCCAGCCATGGGCCCGCCGTGGCGCCGACGGGCCGTGGGTTCATCGGAACGGGGGAACGACGGCAGAGCCATCGGTGCCCGGGAGGCCCGTCCCGGGGCCTTTCGGACGGGGGAGCGAGGCGGTGCGCGGTCAGGCCGGGGGCGTCTCGCCGACTTCTTGCGCGAGCCTGCGCAGGTGCGGGCCGTACTCCGGGTCGGCGGGCGCGGCGGCGAACTGGGTGGTGAGATACGCCAGCGGGTTGCCGGTGTCGTACCACTGGCCCTCGATGACCTGCCCGGACACGGCGCGGCTGCCCGCGTGGGAGAAGGCGTGAGCCGAGGCCCGCAGCGGGGATCACTGCCCTGCGGATGGTGGTGGACATGAGTTCTTCCCGGAACGGGCTACTGCGTGGGCGGTTTCGTGTCGTCGTACGTGGACGTGCCCGCGTCCAGCAGGGGCGCCTGCGGCTTCAGATGGGCCGGGGCGAAGGCCCGCAGCACGTGGTAGCCGGTGATCACGACGATGGTGCCGAGTGCGATCCCGCTCAGCTCGAAGTCGTCGGAGATCTTCAGGCTGACCCCGCCGACACCGATGATGATGCCTGCGGCGGCCGGCACCAGGTTCAGCGGGTTGCGGAGGTCGACGTTGCCGCTCATCCAGATCTGGGCGCCCAGCAGACCGATCATCCCGTACAGGATGACGGTGATGCCGCCGAGGACCCCGCCCGGGATGGCGGCGACGACCGCGCCGAACTTGGGGCAGAGACCGAACAGCAGGGCGAAGCAGGCGGCGGCCCAGTACGCGGCGGTGGAGTAGACGCGGGTCGCGGCCATGACGCCGATGTTCTCGGAGTACGTGGTGTTGGGCGGGCCACCCACCGCGGTGGAGAGCATGGAGGCTGCGCCGTCCGCCGCGATCGCGGTGCCGAGCTTGTCGTCGAGCGAGTCGCCGGTCATCTCGCCCACGGCCTTGACGTGCCCCGCATTCTCCGCGATCAGCGCGATCACCACCGGCAGTGCGACCAGGATCGCCGACCATTCGAAGCTCGGAGCGTGGAAGGACGGCAGTCCGATCCAGTCGGCCTTGGAGACACCCGACAGGTCGAGCCGCCAGTGGTCGACCGCCCCGGGGCCGCCCGCCGGTGAATGGATCTTGCCGAAGACCCGGTCCAGCACCCAGGAGAGCACATAGCCGAAGACCAGACCGAGGAAGATCGCGATGCGCGAGAAGAACCCGCGCAGGCACACCACGGCCATACCGGTGAAGAGCATGACCAGCAGCGCGGTCCACTGGTCCTGCGGCCAGTACGTCGACGCGGTGACCGGCGCCAGGTTGAAGCCGATGAGCATGACGACGGCGCCGGTGACCACGGGCGGCATCGCCGCGTGGATGATCCGGGCACCGAAGCGCTGCACCGCGAGACCCGCGAGGAAGAGCGCCACGCCGACGACGAAGACCGCCCCGGTGACGACGGCACTGTCTCCGCCACCGGCCCGGATCGTCGCGGCCACGCCGACGAAGGAGAGCGAACAGCCGAGATAGCTGGGCACCCGGCCGCGCGTGGCGAGCAGGAAGATGGCCGTCGCGACACCGGACATCATGATCGCGAGGTTCGGGTCCAGCCCCATGAGCACCGGGGCGACGAACGAAGCGCCGAACATCGCAACCACGTGCTGGGCGCCGAGACCGAACGTACGGGGCCAGGAGAGCCGCTCATCGGGCCGGACCACGGCCCCCGGTGCGGGGGTCTTTCCGTCGCCGTGCAAGGTCCAGCGCACGCCGAGGCCGCCCATGGTCGCTCCCTGTGTGTCCGTGTGTGGGTCCGTGCGGTGCCCGGTGCCGTGTTCGTACGGCCCGACGCCACCGCGAAGAAGATCAGCGCCATGGTAATGCCGGAGCGGACTTCACCCGTGTCCGGGTTGCGTTGCGCGAGCCCCGCCCGAAGGTCTCATCCATGAATCGTGCGCGAAGCATTGTCACTCCGAACAGGCAGCTCTACGCTCACACGGTCTTGCTCGTGAACATCATTCATGTATCTGATTCATGAGAGGAGTGCTCGATGAGCGAAAGACCTCGTCGGCGTCTCGGAGCCCTGCTCACCACCGCCGTTGCCCTGGCCGCCGTCCTGGTGCCGGCCGCCTCCTCCGCAGCCGCCACCGCCCACGGCCACCGCCCGCCGCCCCGGGTGCCGGGGACCGTGGTCATCGACGGCCACCGCATTCAGCAGGCCAAGCTACGGCTCGACCACGGCGACCGGGCTCTGCGCACGGCCGTCGAAGCGCTGACCGTGAAGGCGGACAGCTGGCTGGACCAGGGCCCCTGGACGGTTGTCGACAAGCCGAAGCCCGCACCGAGCGGGGACCCGCACGACTACCTGAGCCAGGCCCCGTACTGGTGGCCCTCCCAGCCGAAGACAGCGGAGAACCCGTGGGGCTGTCCGTACGTCCAGCGCGACGGCGAACGCAACCCCGAGGTCGACACCGGCACCGATCGCCCGGACATCGGCAAGGTCTTCAACTCGGTCACCACGCTCAGCCTCGCCTGGTACTACACGGGCCGGAAGCAGTACGCCGAGCACGCCTCGGACATCCTGCGCACCTGGTTCCTCGACCCCGCGACCCGGATGAACCCCAACCTGAACCACGGGCAGTTCATCCCCTGCAAGTACGACGGCCGGGCCATCGGCATCATCGATTTCTCCCAGCAGTACACCTCGGTCCTGGACGCCGTCGCCCTCCTCGACACCGGTGCGCCCGGCTGGTCGAAGAGCGACCGGACCGGCATGCGGGCCTGGAACACCTCGTTCCTGGACTGGCTGGTCGACTCGGACTTCGGGAAGCAGGAATCGGCCGCCCAGAACAACCACGGCACCTTCCAGGACATGCAGATCGCCGGACTCGCCCTCGCCACCGGTGACAAGGACCTCGCCCGCAAGGTCGTCCTCGACGCGCGTGCGCTGCGGATCGACCCGCAGATCGCCTCCGACGGCACCCAGCCGCAGGAGCTGGCGCGCACCCGCAGCTGGCACTACTCGACCTTCGACCTGGTCGCCTACACGCGGCTCGCCGCAATAGGCAAGCAGGTCGGTGTGGACCTCTGGGCGTACCAAGGACCGCAGGGGCAGAGCCTGTTCAAGGCGGTCGACTATCTGCTGCCCGCCGCGACCGGGGCGGCCCCCTGGCCGCACCCGGAGCTGGAGTTCTACCGGTACGCGGCCAGTGACATCGTGCACGCTGCCGCCGACGCCGGCGACCGGCAGGCACAGGCCGCCGTACCGCAACTGGAGACGCCGCCCGGCGGCGACCTCTGGGCGCTGCGGCCCGCAGCGGAGCAGCTCGACTCGATCGCCGGCTGAACGTCGGCGGGCGGGGCTCCACCAGGAGCCCCGCCCGCGGAACGGGCCCTTCAGGCCCGGGGCTCGACCGCCGTCTCCGGTACGCCGACCGCCTTCGCCGCGACCTGGCGGTCGCCCGCCCGCAGCACCCCGGCCCCCAGCACCAGACCGAAAGCCAACACCGTCACCAGGCCGAACGACACGACCAGCGAGGTCGCCTCGGCCAGCGAACCGATCGCCGACGGGGCGATCAGCCCCGAGGTGTACGTGATCGTGGCGACGCCCGCGATCGCCTGGCTCGGGTTCGGCCCGCTGCGCCCCGCCGCCGCGAACGCCAGGGGGACGACCACGGCGACACCGAGGCCCATCAGCCCGAAACCGCACATTGCCGGAACCGCCCCCGGCGCGACGACCACCAGCACACCTCCGACGGTTGCCAGCACTCCGCCCACCCGCACGGTCCTGACCGCACCGAACCGGTCGACGACCTTGTCCCCGGCGATCCGGGCCACCGCCATCGTCAGTGCGAACGCCGTCGTGGACGCGGCCGCGAGCCCGGCGGAGCTGTCCATGATGTCCCGGAGGTAGACCGCCGACCAGTCCAGGCTGGCTCCCTCCGCGAACACCGCGCAGAACCCCACCGCACCGATGACCAGCGCCGACCTGGGAGGCAGGGCGAACCGCGGTGGCGGCTCCTCGTCCGGCTCGCTGCGCAGATCCAGTACGCCCTGGCAGGCGATCAGGCCGAGCGCGGTCAGCACGAGGGCGGCGAGGACATGGTGCAGCCGGGCGTCGGCGCCGACATGGGCGGCCACCGTGCCCGCCGCGGAGCCGATCAGGGCGCCCACGCTCCACATGCCGTGCAGCCCGGACATGATCGACTTGTCGAGACGGTTCTCCACCTCGACGCCGAGGGCGTTCATGGCCACGTCGGACATGCCGGCCGACGCCCCGTACAGGAAGAGCACCGCGCACAGCGTCAGCAGGTTCGGTGCCAGCGAGGGCAGCGTCAGGGCCAGCGTCCACAGCGCCAGCAGTCCGCGCAGGGCGGTCCTGGCGCCGAAGCGATGGCTGATCGCACCGGCCAGCGGCATGGCGAGCGAGGCGCCGATCGCCGGGAAGGCCAGGGCGATGCCCAACTGACCCGCGCTCACCCCGGCGTGGTCCTGGATCCAGGGCACCCGGGTGGCGAAGCTGCCGGTCACCGCGCCGTGCACGGTGAAGACCGCGGCGATCGCGAACCTGGCCCGCCTCACCTGCTCCGTGCCGAAGACCGTCTCTGTGGATTCCGTCGTCATGCCGCCGTGCCCTCCCCTGGGAATTCTCTGTCGCGGTCGACCCCCGCGCCTGACGTCACGGTGCGGGCAGTAAACTATCAGGAACCCTGCCTGATAAATAGGCCGTCAAGGCCCCGGCCCGCGCGGCAGTGATCTGGAAGGATCCCGGCATGCCCGCATCACCGAGCACCGCCCGGGTCATCAATGACCGGCTCGCCCTCCGGCTGCTCCAGGAGGACGGTCCGCTGACGGCCACCCAGCTCAAGACCCTGACCGGGCTCTCCCGCCCCACCGTCGCCGACCTGGTGGAGCGGTTGCAGGGAGCCGGCCTGATCCAGGTCGTCGGCGAGAGCGGCGCCGAGCGGCGCGGCCCCAACGCCCGGCTGTACGGGATCGTCGCGGACCGCGCCCATCTCGCCGCCCTCGACGTGCGTACCGACAGCGTCGCCGTCGTCGTCGCCGATCTCCTCGGCGTGACGCTCGCCGAGGCCACCCTGCCGATCGGCAGCGACACCGGCACCGAGACCGCCGCGGAACGTGCCGCCGCACTGCTGGAGAGCACCGCGTGCGAGGCAGGCGCCGCACCGCTGCACAGCGTCGGCATCGGCGCCCCAGGCCTGATCGACCCGGTCACCGGCGAACTCCGCGACACCACCGGACTCCCCGCCTGGCACCGTCGCCTCGTCCGGGTGCTCCAGCATCGGCTGCCCGCGACCGTGCTCGTGGAGAACGAGACCAACCTGGCCGCCGTCGCCGAACACCGTCTGGGCGCGGCCCAGGACCGCGACACCTTCGTCCTGCTCTGGCTCGGGCACGGCATCGGCGCCGCAGTGATGCTGGACGGCAGGCTGCGCCGCGGAGCCTCCGGCGGTGCGGGCGAGATCGGCTTCCTGCCGGTACCCGGCACGGTGGGGATACCCTCCGCGGTCAACTGCGACGGCGGGTTCCACTCCCTGGTGGCCGCTGCGCCGGTGGGCGAACTGGCCCGGGGATACGGCATCGACGTGCGCAGGCGGATGGGCGCCGGGGAGCAGGAGCCGGCCGCCGCGTTCGCCGTACGGGCCGCCCTGTCCGGAGAAGGGGAGAGCGAGGCGTTCCTCTCCGCCCTCGCCGACCGCCTCGCGGTGGGCGCCGCCGCCGTCGCCTCGGTCATCGACCCCGGCTGTGTGGTCCTCGCCGGCGAGGTCGGTCACGCGGGCGGCGAAGCGCTGGCATCCCGGGTCGAGGAGCGGCTGGCCATGATGTCCCCGCTGCGGACGGAGGTCAGAGCGGGCCTGCTGGGCGGCTCCGCGGTACTCCGCGGCGCGCTGCTCGCCGCCCGCGATGCGGCTCAGGACGAGCTGTTCACCCCGGGTGGCGTCGGCAGCGCTCCGTGAGGAACTACTCGGACGTGGTCTTCCCGACGACCCGTCGGGGAGTCGGATGCTCGCCCCGCCGGTAGCCGGCATACGGCTGTGAACGGCGGCTCGGCACCCGGACCTCGTGCCCGTCGGTGCGCGGCCGCCCCGTCACCTCTCGTCCCAGGGTTCCGGTTCCGCCGCTCACCGGAATCGTGGTCATGGAACCGACCTGTCGGAGGCAGGCGAACGGGCGGGCCGGATCCGCTCGTGCGCACGTCCGTGCGTACGAGCGCCAGCCCGCCCGGGGCCGGGCTGTGAGCCACTCCACACCTCTCGTCCGTATGGCCCATGGACAGGCGTGGCACACTGATCCTGTAACAGCAGCAGCGCACTCCGGGGTCGGTGCAATTCCGAACCGGCGGTTATAGTCCGCGACCCGTCCGCATCCAGCGGCCGGTTGACCAGGTGAGATTCCTGGACCGACGGTTAAAGTCCGGATGGGAGGCAGTGCGCGGCGGGCCGTCACAGACACGCCGCCGTAGGCGGATGCGTTTTCCGGGTTTCCGGAAGATTCGCGTCCGCGTCTTCGGTTTCGGCGTTCCCTGTTGCGTTCCGCTTCATCTGTCGTCATCGACAGGCCCCGGAGTCCGTGCCCGAAGAGGCAGGAGGACCCGGTGGACACCGCAGCCGACAGCACCGCCATGGGCCGAGCGATCACGCTCGCCGCCCGCGGACTCGGCTCCACCAGCCCCAACCCGGTTGTCGGATGCGTGATTCTCGACGCCGAGGGACGCCCGGCCGGTGAAGGCTTCCACCAGCGCGCCGGAGGGCCGCACGCCGAGATCCACGCCCTGCGCGCAGCAGGCGAGAAGGCCCGCGGCGGCACCGCGTACGTCACTCTCGAGCCCTGTAACCACACCGGTCGCACCGGCCCCTGCGCCCAGGCGCTGATCGACGCCGGCGTCAGCCGTGTCGTGTACGCGGTGGCCGACCCGACCCCGCAGGCCACCGGGGGTGCGGACACCCTCCGCGCAGCCGGGATCAAGGCTGAACAGGGACTTCTCGCCGACGAGGCCGAGGCGGGCAACGCCGCGTGGCTGACCTCGGTGCGGCTCGGCCGTCCGTACGTCCTGTGGAAGTACGCCGCGACGCTCGACGGCCGGATCGCCGCCGCCGACGCCACCAGCCGCTGGATCACCTCGCCCGAGTCGCGCGCCGACGTCCACCGGCTGCGCGCCGAGGCCGACGCCGTCGTGGTCGGCTCCGGCACCGCCCGTACCGACGACCCCCAGCTCGGTGTGCGAGGCATCGAAGGGGCCGTGCAGCCGCTGCGCGTGGTCGTCGACACCGGTGCCACGGCGGTGCGCCCCGGCGCCCGCGTCCTCGACGACACGGCGCCGACCCTGGTCGCGGTCGCCGAGGACGCCGAAACCGGCCAGCTGCCCGAGGCGACCGTCCTGCGGCTGCCGCGTGCCGCCACCGGCCCCGGCCTGGACATCCACGCCCTGCTCGCGGCCCTGCACGCGCGCGGCGTCCGCTCCGTACTCCTCGAAGGCGGCCCGACCCTGGCCGGGGCCTTCGTCGCGGCGGGAACGGTCGACAAGGTCGTCGGCTATCTCGCCCCCGTGCTCCTCGGCGCCGGCCCCGCGGCCCTCGCCGACGCAGGAATCTCCACCATCGCGCAGGCGTTGCGCCTCGACGTGACCGAGACCGTACGCATCGGCCCCGATCTGCGCATCACCGCCGTCCCCGGCCCTGCCCGGAAGGGAAACTGAGTGTTCACCGGAATTGTCGAAGAACTGGGTGAGGTCACCGCCGTCGAGAAGCTCGACGACGCCTCCCGATTCCGCCTGCGCGGTCCCGTAGTCACCGAAGGCGCCAAGCACGGCGACTCCATCGCCGTCAACGGCGTCTGCCTCACCGTCGTCGACCTCGGCGACGGCGAGTTCACCGCCGATGTGATGGCCGAGACCCTTGACCGGTCCAGCCTCGGCGCACTGGAGGCCGGCTCCCGGGTCAACCTGGAGCGCCCCATGGCGGTCGGCGGCAGGCTCGGTGGGCACATCGTCCAGGGGCATGTCGACGGCACGGGCCGCATCGTCGACCGCAAGATCTCCGAGAACTGGGAGATCGTGAAGATCTCCCTCCCGGCGGAGCTGACCCGGTACGTGGTGGAGAAGGGCTCGATCACCGTCGACGGCGTGAGCCTGACCGTCGTCGACGCCGGACCCGACTACTTCACCATCAGCCTCATCCCCACCACCCTCGCCCTGACCACGCTCGGCATCAAGGAACCCGGCGACCCGGTCAACCTCGAGGTGGACGTCATCGCGAAGTACGTCGAGCGGCTGCTCGGCGACCGGGACCGGGAGGACACCAAGTGAGCGCCGTCGGCTGGCTCAACTCGGAGGCCTTCGCCCTGTTCGGCCAGCACATCAAGTGGTCCGACATGATCGGCAACACGGTCGGTCTGGCCGCCCTCGCGCTCGGCTGGCGACGCTCCATATGGACCTGGCCCGCGCAGCTGGTCTCCGGCGTGATCCTGCTGGCCGCCTTCGCCTCCGCCCACCTCTCGGGCAGCGCGGGCAAGCAGCTGGTGGTGATCGTCGTGGCCGCGTGGGGCTGGTGGTCGTGGAACCGCGGCAAGCAGCAGGCCCAGGACGGCTCCATCGCCGTACGGTTCGCCAGCTGGCGCGAGCGCGCCTTCCTGCTCGGCGGCGCCGCCCTCGGCACCCTCGCCGTCGGCGGGCTGTTCACCGCGTTCCCGACGCTGTCGTGGGACCCGTGGCCCGATGCGTACATCTTCGTCGGCACGGTCGTCGCGATGTACGCCCAGGCCCGCGGCATGGTCGAGTTCTGGTTCGCCTGGCTGCTGGTCGACCTGGTCGGTGTGCCGCTGAACTTCGCCAACGGCTTCGCCTTCTCCGGCTTCGTCTACGTCATTTACGGCGCCCTCGTCCTGTGGGGCATGCGCGACTGGTGGCTGCGTACGCGGACACCCGCTCTGGAAGGAGCCACGGCATGACTGCCCAGCCCACCTGGTTGCACCCGGAACACGACAGGGTCGTCGAGGACCTCTCCCTCGACCCCGTCGAGCAGGCGATCCGCGACATCGCGGCCGGACGCCCCGTCGTCGTCGTCGACGACGAGGACCGGGAGAACGAGGGCGACCTCGTCATCGCGGCCGAGATGGCCACGCCCGAGATCGTCGCCTTCATGATGAGCGAATGCCGCGGCCTGATCTGCGCGCCGATGGAGAACGACGAACTGGAGCGGCTCGAACTGCCGCAGATGGTCGCCCACAACACCGAGTCGATGCGCACGGCGTTCACCGTCTCGGTCGACGCCTCCGCGGCACACGGCGTGACCACCGGTATCTCAGCCGCAGACCGGGCCACCACGCTCCGGATGCTGGCGGGCGGTCAGGCGGGCCCCGCAGACTTCGTGCGCCCCGGCCACATCTTCCCGCTCCGCGCCCGGTCCGGCGGTGTACTCGTCCGCAACGGCCACACCGAGGCCGCCGTCGACCTGGCCCGGCTCGCCGGGCTGCGGCCCGCCGGTGCGATCGTCGAGATCGCCGGCGAGGACGGGGTGATGCTGCGTCTGCCCGAGCTGGTGCCGTTCGCCCGCAAGCACGGCCTCACGATCATCTCGATCGAGGACCTGATCGCCTACCGCCGCTCCTCCGAGCCGACCGTCCGCCGCGAGGCGGAGGTCCGGCTGCCGACATCGTTCGGCAAGTTCACCGCGTACGGCTACCGCTCCACGGTCGACGGTGTCGAGCATGTCGCGCTCGTCCACGGCGACCTCGGTGACGGCGACGACATCCTCGTCCGGGTCCACTCCGAGTGCCTGACCGGCGACATCTTCCAGTCGCAGCGCTGCGACTGCGGTCCCCAGCTGCACGCGGCCATGGCGCGCATCACCGACGAGGGCCGCGGCGTCGTCGTCTATCTGCGCGGCCACGAGGGCCGCGGCATCGGCCTGCTCTCCAAGCTGCGCGCGTACGAACTCCAGGAGCACGGTGTCGACACCCTCGACGCCAACCTGGAGCTCGGCCTGCCCGCCGACGCCCGGGACTACGGGGCAGGCGCCCAGATCCTCAAGGACCTCGGCGTCCACGGCGTCCGTCTGATGACCAACAACCCCGACAAGACCGCCGCACTCGTGCGGCACGGCCTCGCGATCACCGGCCGCGAGCCGATGCCCGTCCAGGCCGGCGAGCACAACCTGCGGTACCTGCGCACCAAGCGGGACCGCATGGGACACGACCTGCCCTGGCTCGACACCGCGTCGGCGTCGACCTGCGGCAACCAGTAACGACCATAACGAGCACGGAAACGAGCGGTAGGAGAAACATGAGTGGCAAGGGCGCACCCGAACTGTCCGTACGCAACTGCGGTGACCTGCGAGTGGCGGTGATCGCCGCCCAGTGGCACGAGAAGGTCATGGACGGCCTCGTCGACGGCGCCCTGCGCGCCCTGCACGACCTCGGCATCGACGAGCCGACGCTGCTCCGGGTCCCCGGCAGCTTCGAGCTCCCGGTCGTCGCCAAGGTGCTGGCCGGCCGGGGCTACGACGCGATCGTCGCCCTCGGCGTAATCATCCGCGGCGGTACGCCCCACTTCGAGTACGTGTCCCACGGCGTCACCAACGGCCTCACCCAGGTCGCCGTCGACACCGGGGTCCCGGTCGGCTTCGGCGTACTGACCTGTGACACCGAGGAGCAGGCGCTCGACCGGGCGGGTCTCGAAGGGTCCAACGAGGACAAGGGGCACGAGGCGGTCACCGCGGCCGTCGCCACCGCTGCCACGCTGCGCACCGTCAGCGAGCCCTGGCGCTGAGCGAGCGGGCGGCACCCCGTACTCTAAGAACCATCATGGCGAACAAAACCTTCGAAGAGCTCTTCGCCGAGCTGCAGCTCAAGGCCGCCAACGGCGACCCCTCCACCTCCCGCACCGCCGAGCTGGTGGACAAGGGAGTCCATGCCATCGGCAAGAAGGTCGTCGAGGAGGCCGCCGAAGTCTGGATGGCCGCCGAGCACGAGAGCAAGGACGCCGCCGCCGAGGAGATCTCGCAGCTGCTGTACCACGTCCAGGTGATGATGGTCGCCCGCGGGATCTCCCTCGACGACGTCTACGCACACCTCTGAGCACGACCGCCGCACACCTTCACATCCACCCAAGACTCCCTCCTCGCAAAGGAAACCTGACCTCATGCTGCGCATCGCCGTCCCCAACAAGGGTTCACTCTCCGGGCCTGCGATGGCGATGCTCCATGAGGCCGGCTACCAGCAGCGCAAGGAGTCGAAGGAACTCGTCCTCGTCGACCCCGATAACGAGGTCGAGTTCTTCTACCTGCGGCCGCGCGACATCGCCATCTACGTCAGCTCCGGCCGCCTCGACATCGGCATCACCGGCCGCGACCTGCTGCTGGACTCCGGGGCCGATGCCGAGGAGATCCTCCAGCTCGGCTTCGCACGCTCCACCTTCCGTTACGCCACCAAGCCCGGCACGGCCCACGGCCCGCAGGACTTCGACGGCATGACCATCGCCACCTCCTACGAGGGCATCGTCGCCAAGCACCTCGCCGACGTGGGCGTCACCGCCTCCGTCGTCCACCTCGACGGCGCGGTCGAGACCGCCATCGAGCTCGGGGTGGCCCAGGTCATCGCCGATGTGGTGGAGACCGGCACCAGCCTGCGCAACGCCGGACTCGAAGTGATCGGCGAGCCGATCATGAAGTCGGAGGCCGTCGTCATCCGTCGTACGGGTGCCCCCCAGGACGACCCCAAGGTGCAGCAGTTCCTGCGACGCCTGCAGGGCGTCCTGGTCGCCCGCAGCTACGTGATGATGGATTACGACTGCCGCGTCGAGCACCTGGAGCGCGCGGTGGCCCTCACCCCGGGCCTGGAGTCGCCGACCATCTCCCCGCTGCACCACGAGGGCTGGGTCGCCGTCCGGTCCATGGTCGCCGCGAGGGAGGCCCAGCGGATCATGGACGACCTGTACGAGCTCGGCGCCCGCGCCATCCTCACCACGGCCATCCACGCCTGCCGCCTCTGACGGCCGGACAACCAGCGACCCACCGGCAGCCAGACCCACCGGAAGACAGAAGAACATCATGTCCGCCCCCGCGTCCCGGCCCGAACTCCCTACTCTCCCGGTCACCTTCCGGCCGACCCGTACCCGGGTGGTCCTGCTGGCCGTGGGAGCGGCGATGTTCGTCGTCATCACCGTCATCGCGATGAGCCTGGAGCAGCTGAGCCCGGGGGAGCGGGTCAGCTTCATCTTCACCGCGCTGCTCTTCTTCGCCGTCCTGGCGCTGCTGAGCCGCCCCAAGGTCGTCGCCGACGACCACGGGGTGACCGTGGTCAATCTCACCCGCACCCGACGGCTGTCCTGGGCGGAGATCGTCCGCGTCAACCTGCGCGCGGGTGACCCGTGGGTCTTCCTCGACCTCAGCGACGGCACCAGCATGCCCGCCCTCGGCATCCAGCCCGGAATCGCCAAGGAACAGGCCATTCGCGACGCCGGCACGCTCCGCGCCCTCGCCGAGAATCACGGCACGGGTACGGACAACGGCTGAGCCCACTGCCCCGTTCGGCCACTTCTTGATTACTCTGGAGGGCGGCGGCGCCCCGTGTGCGCCCCGCCCCGCACAGAGGGCCCCTGAGGCCGGCGGGGCTTTCCTTCGACCCAAGGAGTGACTCCCTCCAGCAATGGACGGATCGTCCGGTAGTACCTGCGCCGCCCCATCCCAGGAGGCGGCGGCATGACCACCCCCTTGCTGCTTCTCAGTGCGGCATTCCTTCTCATCCTCGCCAACGGATTCTTCGTGGCAGCCGAGTTCGGGCTTGTCACGGTGGAGCGGCCGGACGCCGAGCGCGCCGCCGCCGCGGGCGACCGGCGTGCGCGTACCGTCGTCGACGCCCTGCGCGAGCTCTCCTTCCAGCTCTCCGGCACCCAGCTCGGCATCACCATCACCTCACTGGTCGTCGGCATGCTCGCCGAACCGGCCCTCGCCCAGCTGCTGGCCGGGCCGCTCACCGCGACCGGACTCCCCGACGGGGCCGTACCCGGGGTCAGTGTGGTGATCGGGATGCTGGTCGCCTCCGCCGTCCAGATGGTGATCGGCGAGCTCGTACCGAAGAACTGGGCCGTCTCCCGGCCGCTCCAGGTCGCCCGGTTCGTCGCCGGCCCCCAGCACCGCTTCGCCAGTGCGCTGCGGCCGGTGATCACCCTGCTGAACACCGTCGCCAACCGGCTGGTGCGGCTGCTCGGCGTCGAACCCACCGACGAGCTGGCCTCCGCCCGCACCCCCGGTGAACTGGTCTCCCTGGCCCGGCACTCCGCCGAGGCCGGCACCCTCGAACAGGACACCGCGGATCTCTTCGTACGGACCCTGTCGCTCGCCGGACTCACCGCCCAGCACGTCATGACCCCGCGCGTGAGGGTCAGCGCCCTGCAGTCGACCGCGACCGCGGCGGACGTCCTCAACCTCACCCGTGCCACCGGCCTCTCCCGCTTCCCGGTCTACCGGGACCGGATCGACGAGGTCGTCGGCATGATCCACCTCAAGGACGCGCTCGCCGTACCCGCCCAGGAGCGGCGACGCACCCCGGCAGGGCGGATCGCCGTACCGCCCCTTCTCGTCCCCGAGACGCTCCCCGTCGAACAGCTGCTCCAGCGCCTGCGCAAGGAGCAGCCGATCGCCGTCGTCGTCGACGAGTACGGCGGCACCGCCGGTGTCGTCACGCTCGAGGACATCATCGAGGAACTGGTCGGCGAGGTCAGGGACGAGCACGACGCGGAAGGCGCCGACCGGCCCGAACTGGCCGTCGCCGCCCCCGAGGACGGCCGGCCCGCCTGGGACGCCGAAGGCAGCTGCCGGGTCCTCACCCTGCGCCGGATAGGCCTTGACGTGCCGGAAGGACCGTACGAGACCGTGGCCGGACTGGTCGCCGATCTCCTCGGACGCATCCCCGCCCCCGGCGACCGGGCCGAACTGCCGGGATGGCGGATCTCGGTCCGCCAGGTCGGTCACTACCGCGCCGAACAGGTCCGCTTCGTACGCATCGCCGATGTGCCCGAAACCGTCGACGCGCCGTCGGCGGAACGTGGTGTCCTGGAGGCCGCACGATGAGCGTCGTCCAGTTGCTCTTCGCCGGGCTCCTCGTGCTGGCGAACGGGTTCTTCGTGGGTGCCGAGTTCGCACTCGTCTCCGTGCGCCGCAGTCAGATCGAACCCCTCGCGGCGGCCGGATCTGGCAGGGCCCGTCAGGTGCTGTACGGCCTGGAGAACCTGCCGCAGATGATGGCCGCCGCACAGTTCGGCATCACCGTCTGCTCACTGACCCTCGGCGCCGTCGCCGAACCGACCGTCGCCCATCTGCTGGAGCCGG
Source organism: Streptomyces sp. NPDC005262 (assembly GCF_042872425.1). Lineage (NCBI taxonomy): Bacteria > Bacillati > Actinomycetota > Actinomycetes > Kitasatosporales > Streptomycetaceae > Streptomyces > Streptomyces sp. NPDC005262. Next base: position 63,063 of record NZ_JBIAKK010000004.1, on the reverse strand, counting down.
TCTTCCACGCGGTGCACCTGCCGGAGGGCCTCGTCCATCCGCTCGGCTACGTCCTGGCCCTCGTCTTCGTGGTCTTCCTCCACCTCGTCATCGGCGAGATGGTTCCGAAGAACCTGGCCATGGCGGCCCCGGAGAAGACGTCGATGTGGCTCAGCCCCGGCCTGGTCGGCTTCGCCCGGCTCTGCCGCCCGGTCACCTCGGCACTGGGCGCCTGCGCCCGGCTGGTGCTCCGGCTGTTCCGCGTCGAACCCAAGGACGAGGTCGAGGCCGTCTTCACCAGCGAGCAGCTGAACCGGCTCGTCGAGGACTCCGGACAGGCCGGACTTCTCGAACCGGAGGCGCAGGAGCGGCTGGAGGACGCGCTGGAGCTGGGCAGCAGGCCGGTCACCGATGTACTGCTCGACCGGGCCTCGCTGGTGACCGTGGACCCCTCGGTCACCCCGCACCGGATCGAGGAGCTGACCGTACGGACCGGTTACTCGCGCTTCCCGGTCTGTGCGGAGGGCGGCGGCCCGTTCATGGGCTACCTGCACGTCAAGGACGTCCTCGATCTGGAGGACGGTGAACGGGCCGTTCCGCAACACGTCTGGCGCCCGATGGCGACGCTCCGGGCGGAGCTTCCCCTGGACGACGCGCTGACGGTGATGCGCCGCGCGGCCACCCACCTCGCCCAGGTGGCCGACGCGTCGGGCCGGGTGCTGGGGCTGGTCGCGATGGAGGACGTCCTGGAGATGCTGGTGGGCGAGGTACGCGACCCGGCGCACCGGGTCTCCGTACCCCGCCGGACGGTGGAGGCCGCACCAGCGGGCCCCGGCGCGGACGAACTCCAGCCACTGGCGGCCCGAACCTGACAACGAGGCCCGGTCTCATCGCCGGACGGGAGCCACATCCGAGCCCGTCCGGCGTTCGGGACGGCGCAGTCAGGCCCGTCCGGTGGTCGAACATCCGCGCGGGGGCGGGGCGCGCCGGAATCAAGCGCGTCCGGCGCGCGTGGACACACCGGCCGCCGTGCGGGCCCGGTGCCTGTCGCCGCACCGCACCGTCACAGCCCCGGAGGCTCCTGCGGCCCCCGGTCCACCGGCCCTCGGCCGGACAGGACCTCGCCGTACGCCTGCATCAGATCCGGCAGCCGCAGTGTCGCCAGATCGTCGCGCGTGGGCACCGCCGCGTAGCCGGACAGCCGCAGATCCCGGTACGCGCAGCTCTTCTCGTACAGCGTGCGCAGAAACCGCCCGTTGCCCAGCTCGTCGATCCAGCCCTGGTCGACGACATGGCCGCTGATCGAGCGCAGCTCCTCCAGGGACTCCTCGTCCCACACGTCGTCGTTGTCGGCGGCCAGCACCTCGCCGATCGAGGTGAGTTCCAGCGGCCGGTAGCTGGGGAAGTCCACCCGGGTGGTGAAGCGGGAGGAGAGCCCGGGGTTGGTGGCCAGCAGCCGGTCCATGCCCTCGGGGTAGCCCGCGAGAATGACGACGAGATGGTCCCGGTTGTCCTCGGCCCGCTTGAGGAGCACCTGAAGGGCCTCGTCACCGTACGCGTCGCCCTTGCTGTAGCCGGAGTTGGAGAGGCTGTACGCCTCGTCGACGAACAGCACTCCGCCGAGCGCCGAGTCGATCAGCTCGTTGGCCTTGACCGCGGTCTGGCCGAGGAACTCGCCGACCAGATCGGAACGCTGGGCCTCGACGAGGTGGTCCCCGCCGAGCAGCCCCAGTGCGTAGAAGACCCGGCCCAGGATCCGGGCGACCGTGGTCTTCCCGGTCCCGGACGGCCCCGAGAAGATGAAGTGACGCTTGGGAGGCTGGACCAGAAGCCCCTCGCCGGCCCGCAGCCGCGCCATGTTCAGCTGCGCGGACAACGCTTTGACCTGGCGCTTGACGGGTTCGAGGCCGACCATCCGCTCCAGTTCCGCCAGCGCCTCGGCGAGCAGCACGGGATCGCTGGGCCCTGCCGGGAACGGTTGCGGCGACGACTGACCGGGCACCGCCGTCTTCTCCCGTGCTCCCGCCCTGTCGGCGGGAGGCAGTCCGCCGACGCCCGGCAGGTTCTGCGGTTCGCCGCCGGGCCGCAGCTCCCGGCCGTCGACCAGATCGGTGCCGAGCAGCGAGTCGCCGTCCTGCTGCGCCTCCGCGACCGTGCCGTCCATGCCGAACCCGGTCAGCGACACGGAGGCGAGACCTGACGCCTCGTCGGTGCCTTCGAGCCCGTCGTAGTCCGCGATGGCGGCGAGCCGTGCCGAGGTGTCCATGAACGCCGGGTCGATCCGGTGCACAGCCCGGTAGAGGGGCAGTGCGGCCGCGCTGCGGCCGGTGCCCTCGTGCGCGCGGGCCAGCCAGTAGCGCAGCTCCTTGCGCTGCGGCTGTTCGCTGCGGCAGCGCATCAGTGCGGTGGAGAGCAGCGGCTCGGCCTGCCCGTACATCTCCAGCCGCACCCGCGCCATCCCGCCGAAGAGTCCCGCCTCGATACCGAGCAGCGGATCGTCGACGAGCTGCTCGGTGTTGCGTACGAGCTGTTCCCAGTCCTTGACCAGATAGGACCGGCAGGCGTGCAGGAACCGCACCTGCGGGTCCGTGTCCACCGGCGGCAGTCCGGCCAACGCCCGGTCCAGCTCGGCGACATGACGCCCGTCCAGCCAGTGCGACGCGTGCGCGAGCAGCAGGTCGCGTGGGCTCTCCAGCACCGGTTGCACCCACCAGCCCAGCCAGTACCAGGAGTTGAGCGTGCGTCGATGGCGGGTGCGCTGATCGCCGAACCGGTCGCGATGCCGGTACATGCGCAGCAGCGCGGTCGTCGTGTCGATGCGCAGGGCATGGAGGCCGAGCCAGGCGTCCGCCATGCCGGGATCCAGCCGCACCGCTGTTCTGAACTCCTCCTCGGCCTGCGGGTAGGCGCCCATCGTGTAGGCGTCCACGCCGCGCAGCCAGGCGAGGTCGGCCGGGGCCTGTGCGCCCTGCGTGCCGATGTCCATCAGGTCCCCCACAAGCCGTGCCCCCAGGATGTCCCGCCGCACGACCGCCCGTCGGGGCGCGCTGAACCACTGTGCCACGGACGGGAATTGACCGCACCGAAAGGCATCGTACCTGCGCGGGGAGTGCGCGACTAAGAGCGCCGCAGGCAGGACGGAGACCGTGACCGAGGGTAAGCGGAAGGTTGTGCGCAGCAGCGCGAAAAGGGGCGCGAGGACAGAACGAAGCCCCCGATCACGGGGGAACAACCGGGGGCTTCGTGTCCGTGGGGGCTTCGAAAAGCCGCACATTGAGAACGTAAGACCTGTACCACCCCTGGGTCAAGCACAGTTGGAGCAGTTCCGGGCCGATTCCCGACTGCTCAGTATGTCGTCGCGGGAGGATCACGGTGGGTGACGGAATGGTTCGCTCCTGCTGTCGCACGAGGCCTCTCCAGCCACTCGTACCCCACAGGCAACTGGCGTACCAGAGCATCCGCGTAGGGGCGCGAGGGGTCGGCGGCGAAATGTTCTTCCTCGGCCTCGGTCCATCCGTCCCAGAACTCCGAAAGCGCGGGCCCGTCCCGGCGCCGGCCCCGCTCCCACGACGCCGCGGGGCTGAGCTCCATCCACCACAGTTGTGCGAGATGCGGGCGCAGCGCACGGCGCCCCGCACCCACGCCCTCGATCAGGACCACCGGTGCGGGTTCCAGAGTGCGCGACGGGCCGAAGTGCCGAGCGGTCCAGTCGTACGGCGCATAGCGCGCGCTCTCGCCGCGCGACAGCGGCCCGATCACCTGGTCGCGCAGCCGGTCCACCCAGGCGAAGAGCTCCTCGTGCGTGGCCAGGTCGTCCAGCCGCAGGACGGGCGCGTCGCCGAGCGCGGCCGAGAGGCGGGACGCGAGGGTGCTCTTGCCCGACCCTGCGTGGCCGTCGACGCCGATCAGCCGGACCGGCCCGCAGGACGGTGCCAGGGTGCGCAGCCGGGCGGCGTGGCACGAGAGGTCGTTCATGTGGCCCAGCCTACGAGCCGGTCCGGAGCAATCGCAGGTCACGCCAGTGGACCAGACCAATATTGGTTCGTCGGCACACTGCGATTCGCTGGCCCAATCCGGCTGCGAACCGCAATAGTTGGCGCACTGTCGTGCACCCGCAGCCCCACTCCGCTTACGACCGGGGGTTTCGCCCATGAACCGACCGACCTCACGCAGAACTGTGCTGACCGCCGCGCTCGCGGCGGCGGCCGGCGCCGGTACGGCGTCGTCCGCCGGCTCCGCAGCCGCCGCGATCCCGGCTGCTGCCCCGCCCGAAGCGGCTGCGGCGGCCGCTTCGCTCGTGGACAACCACTCCTGGAGTACGTACACCGACTGGCGCAGCGGCTGCGGCGCCGGAACGCGCGCCGTCGCGGGACGCAGGCCCGGTCTGGTGATCGGCGTCCCCCGGGGGCGTACCGACTACACCGACCCGCACACCGGGAACACCGCCACCTGGGAGTACGCGACCTGGACCTCGCCCCGCCACGGCTCCACGGTCCCGGCGACCGAGGTCATCGCGTCCTGGAACGCGGACACCCCCGCAGGCACCTGGATCCAGATCGAGCTGAGCGGCCGCTACTCGGACGGCACCGAGACCCCCTGGTACGTGATGGGCCGCTGGGCGGCGGGTGACGGCGACATCCGCCGCACCTCCGTCGACGACCAGACCGACGGCAGGAGCTCCATCTGGACCGACACCTTCTCGGTGGACGACGCGGCGAGCGGGCTGCGGCTGGTCTCGTACGAGCTGCGACTCACCCTGTACCGCACCCCGGGCAGCAGCCTCACCCCGACCGTGTGGCGGCTGGGCGCGATGGCCTCGGACATCCCCGACCGCTTCACCGTGGAGCCCAGCGCCCCCGGCCTCGCCCGGGAGCTGCCGGTGCCGCGCTACTCGCAGAGCGTGCACGCGGGCCAGTACCCGGAGTACGACAACGGCGGTGAGGCGTGGTGCAGCCCCACCTCCTCACAGATGATCATCGAGTACTGGGGGCGCAGGCCCACCGCCGAGGACCTGGCCTGGGTGGAGCCGGGCCTCGCCGATCCACAGGTCTGCCATGCGGCGCGCTTCACGTACGACTACCAGTACGAGGGCTGCGGCAACTGGCCGTTCAACGCCGCCTATGCCGCCACGTACGACGACATGAGCTCGGTCGTCACGCGGCTGCGTTCGCTGGCCGACCTGGAGACGCTGATCCGGGCCGGTATCCCGGCCATAACGTCGCAGTCCTTCCTCAAGGAGGAGCTGACCGGGGCGGGGTACGGGACCTCGGGCCATCTCATGACCGTGATCGGGTTCACGGCGGACGGCGACGTGATCGCCAACGACCCGGCCTCGCCGAGCGACGAGGCCGTCCGCCGGATCTACAAGCGGCACGAGTGGGAGACGATCTGGCTCCGCACCAAGCGCTACAACGCGAGCGGCAAGGTGGTGTCCGGAACAGGCGGCGTCTGCTACATCTACTGGCCCGCCAAGCCGACACCGAGTCAGCGCCGCGCGCTGCAGTCGCTGGGCCTGGTGTGAGCATGAGCGACCCTGCGGCCGTCCCGACGACCTGACGGCAGCGTTCCTGGCCGTCCTGCGTGAGGTGACCGCACCGGTCCACCGTGACCTTGATCGAGCGATGTCCGAGCCGACGGGACAACTCGCCGACGGACACCCCGCTCGTCGGGGTCACGGTGGTCCACCTGCGCCGTAGTCGTGCGGATGTCTCCGGGCGGACCGAACCGCCTGATGACATGACGCGATCCCACGCCCGCCGGCGTTCCGGCGGATGATCAGTGCGCTGGTCCGAGGTGCTCGTACACAGTCACCCTTCGGCCTCGGACCTGCTCGTCCGCCACGACCGTGAAGTATTTTCTCAGCACGGAGGACTTCACCCTGTCCCGCTCCGCCGACACCGGCGTCGCCACCGTCGTTGCGTCCGTGACCAGAAGGATTCGCCGCTGGGCCAGCATCGCTGCCCGTATCTGAGCCGGGCCGGCCTCCACACCCTTCAGCGTCCCTGACTCCTCCGGGCTCGACGCCAGAGCGATGTCCCGCAGACCGATGAAGGCGTCGGGGGAGACGAACATGGTGTCGCGCCGCGCCGCCGGCACGAAGAGGACCGCAGCGCCGTTCTCCTTCAGCCGACGCACGTCTGCCGCTACCGACAGGACGTCGTCCACCCGGCTGGCCGGCGAGCGTTTGGCCAGGGACTGTGGCAACAACGCCGCTACCGCTACCGCTACCACCCCAGGGAGAAGCCACGCCGATGCTTTCGGGAACCGCGGCTTGGTGGCCCGTACGGCCGTACCCAGCCCCACGCCGATCAGCAGCGCCAGACCCAGCAGGCTGAACAGAACGTACCGGTCCAGGAACAGCGGCTGGATCAGGGAGAGACTGATCAGACCGACCTGCGGCACCGCCAGCAGCGGTAGTGCGACGGCCGCCGTCGACAGTCGGCCCACCTGTGGCCGGTCCAGTATTGCCCCGAGGCCGCCGATCGCCAGCAGGATGGCAGGACCGATCATCATGTGCCAGGTCAGCGGCGGTATCCAGGACACCTGCGCGGACTGGCCTCGACTGAAAAGGATCAACGGCAGCACAAACGCCGTGGCGGCCGCCGAGGCCGCCGCCCAGCGCACCCAGATCGCACGTCCGGCCTGCGTCCATGCCAAGGTCGCCAAGTGCGCGGGCAGAATCAGCAGCGAGAGCCAGTTCAGAAGGCCGCATATGAGGACTGTGCCGCCGTACGCCGCCCAATGCACCGCCCGGCCGCGTCCCTCAAGCACCGTCAGCAGCAGCAGTGTCGAGATCCCGGCCCCTGCCGCGACCAGCGCGTACGGGCGCCCCTCCTGGAGATAGAACTGCACGGCCGGAAGCAGGGCGAACGCCAGCCCTGCCCCCAAGCCGGCCCAGGCCCCGGCCAGCCGCTGTCCGATGACCGTCACACAGGCCGCCGCCACCGCCGTGGCCAGTACGGAGGGCAGCCGCAGCGTCGTGGTACTGGGCCCGAAGCATTCGAAGAGTCCATGCATGAGCTCGTAGTAGAGCCCGTGCACGGCGTCGACCTGCCCGAGCATGTGCCAGATGTCGGCGGTGGACCGCCGGGCCACCTGCCAGGTCGCGGCCTCGTCGCGCCATACGCTGTGCTGCCGGGACAGTCCCCACAGGCCGAGGGCGAGGGTCCATAGCATCGGGATCAGCCAGAGGGGCAGGCGCCGCCGGAGAAGGGCTGTTCGGGAGGTCATGAAAGTGTTCAAGCCTTCGGGGTAACGGTGCGAACCGAGAATTTGGCCGTCTATGGACATGAAAGAGAGCCTCCGGAACGGCTGTTGCCAAGGCCGTGCTCGGGCATCGGATCACCACGGCAGCCGTCTGCTTCGGAGGACGACCGGGTGCAGTTCCGGTGGCCGGCGATGGCCGGCGGAGCCGATAAGACCTCGCTCGTCGAGGCACAGCGCAATGATCAGGACTTCGGTGCCCGCGACCGGCAGGGGTTGCCGCACGTACGCCCACCAGCGGCGGACGAACCGCTTGATCCGGCCTGGCGCCCGATCGATCCGTCCAGGGAGTCCTTTGAGGAGTGGGAGGCCGAGCAATGTGTCCCATGGCCACAGGACCGCTCACGGCTGTGCTGATGGCTGCCGGTCTTCAGGCGACGCCCTGCGAATGCCGACGGCCTCCCGTCGCTCGGCGGCTTCGGCCGGCTGTCCGCTGTCGAGGTCTTCGAGTAGGTGGGCGATCCGCGCTGCGGCCCCGCGCGGATCGACTGTTGGCCGACGAGAACGCCACCGTCCGGGAGTGGGCGGCGCTCACCCAGGAAGGACCACCGGTGGGAAGTAAGGACGAACGCCCCGCGACAGCGCGAACAACGCACGCACGGAGGGGAGTTGGCAATCAGTAGCACCGGACGTCAGAGAACACACGTCGGCACCAGGGCTTACACGGTGAATCGGAGACTCCCAGCGCGTCTCCAACTGCGCGGGAACGGCCCCACCCCTGTGAAGTGGAGTGGGGCCGTCGTGGTTCACACCGACATCAGTGGTCGTTGAGGAACTTGTAGTCCTTGCACTCGCCGTCAGGCGAACGGCAGAACTTGAAGCCGATGTAGGTGTTCTCCGGCAGGTTGTACACGCCACCCATCGAGGCCTTGCGGGTGTTGGTGTTGCCCTCGCCGCCGACGCTGAACGAATAGCGCGGGTTGCCGCTCGGGTCGCCGATGTACACGTTCATCGTGACACCGCGGCCGTCGGCGTCATTGTCCTTGATCGTTACGACGTCACCGTACTCGTTGAAGAATCCGGTACCGCTCCAGTCGACGCCGGGAACGTTTCCCCAGGCATCCCCCGTGTGCATGGTGTGGTCGGCCGCCACCGCGGAGTTGGTCACTCCCAGAACGAGCGCGGCGCTCGCGGCGACCACACTGGCCATACGTCCTAGTCTCAAGTCGTGCCCCCTGTACGAACTTTGAGCCTCTGCAGATGCAAAAGCCAGCGTGATCCTAGGGCCAAGGAATCACGGAAAGCAACCTGTTTCGTGCCCCACGTGCGGGATGTGACGCGTCCCGCACGCGAGTCGGGTGGTGGGCTTCGGGCGGTCGAAGTGAGGCCCTGGGGGCGGGCGTTGTCGAGACCTGGACTGCTTCGTCAGGTCGGTGCGGCTGGTTCGGTGCGGGGGTGTGTCCGTACGTGGGGAAGGTGCCGGTCCGGCATCGCAGCAGGTCCTGGGGGTGGCGCGGATTCTGATGAGCAGTCAGTTCAACGTATGGGCTTCGGGATCCAGGCGGCGGACGGCTGGGAAGGCCTGGGTGCTCGCCTCGCCGATCCACTCCGGGAAGCGTCCTCCAGGTGCACAAGATCCTTTGGCGGATCGGTGATCGCGTCGAAGGTCCGGGTTTCGACCGGACCCGTGTCATGAGGGAGGCGGCGGGTGATCCGATGTTGATTCCAGCAGCCTTCCGGAGTCTTCAACTCCGCCCGTACCGCTTGCCGTTGGTGCCTCGGGGCCGGGCAGGAGCAGCCGGTCACGCCCGGCTTCGGGTCAACGTAGGAGCCACGGCCACGCAGCATCGCGGCCCGCGGATCAGTTCCTTGAAGTGCGGCTCGCCGCTTGTGCCGGAGGTCGACGTCCGTTGCGCTCGCCGAAGTACCTCAAGATCGCTCATGACTGGTTTGCGGACGCGCATCGGACGGAGTGCGACGTGCCCTCGGACCTCGGGCGTCGTGTACCTGGCCTTCCGCGATCTGCTGTCGGTCGAACCGGATCCTGGCCGATCACTCGCGCAACAGTTCGATCGTGAGGTGGCCGTCAGACGCGGCCGCTCTTTCGGCGCCAGGGGATGGCCGCCAGGTCTGGAGCGAGAGTGTCCGGGCCGGCAGGACAGCCGGGCGCCAGGCCCGGGTGCGGTGGCGTCCAGCCCGGAGGGGCCCCGAGTGGCCTCGGCCCCGGCCCCGCAGCGCTGCCCGGCACCGGGTCGGCACGGGCGTGTATGCGCTGCATACGTCTCACGTGCTCCACGTCTGTGACCTGCATGTTTGTTCGGAGGGCGGTGCGGGACAGGTAACGCCCGCGCATCTGGAGACGATCCCTCTCCGCACCAAGCGCTGCGACGCGAGCGGAAAAGTGGTGTCCGGCACAGGCGGCGTCTGTCACCTCTGCTTCCTGGCGCACCCGACGCCCGCCCAGCAGTGGGCTCCGGCTGCCGCCGGCATCCGCTGACGCGGTCCGGCGCTCCCGGGGCAGTGACCGATGTCATCTACCCCCGGAGCCTGACCGGCTGGCACTCTGGACGGGTCACGGGGGGACGTCACTGCCGGACGACCGAGCGAGATGCCATGACCGCGACCACCGCAACAACCGTCACTGCCCGCCGCCGCGCGCGGACCGGAGGTCCCGAGGACCGGTCCAAGCTGCTGGAGAACGTCCTGGGCTGGACGCTCGTCGTCCTCATCGCCATGTTCGTCACCCAGGCCGGCCTCATGTGAGAAGCCGGCCGTCGGCGGAACAAGGGCGGGAAGCCTCTCGGGCTCCCCGCCCCTTGGGGGCGCACGGTTCCGGCTAGTTGATCGCCTTGATCAGCTCGCCGTTGGCGGCGTCACCGCTCAACTCCCAGAAGAACGTGCCCCCCAGGCCCTGCTGGTTCTTGTAGTCCATCTTCGTGGCGATGGTGGCCGGGGTGTCGTAGCTCCACCAGTTGGTCCCGCAGTGCGCGTACGCCGTGCCGGCCACGGTGCCGGTCGCGGGGCAGCTGCCCTTGAGGACCTTGTAGTCCTCGATGCCTGCCTCGTACGTACCCGTGGCCGCGCCGGTCGCCGTACCGCCTGGCGCGTCCTGCGTCACGCCCGTCCAGCCACGACCGTAGAAGCCGATCCCGAGCAGCAGCTTCGAGGCGGGGACGCCGAGGGCCCTGAGCTTGGTGACGGCGGCGTCGCTGGTGTAGCCCTCCTTCGGAATGCCGGTGTACGAGGTGAGCGGGGAATGCGGGGCCGTCGGGCCCTGCGCGTCCCAGGCGCCGAAGAAGTCGTACGTCATCGGGTTGTACCAGTCGACGTACTGCGCGGCGCCCCCGTAGTCGACGGCGTCGAGCTTGCCGCCGTCCGAGCCGTCGGCGGTGATGGCCGAGGTGACCAGGTTGCCCGTGCCGAACTTGGCGCGCAGCGCCGCCAGCACGTTGCCGTACGCGTCACGGCCGCTGGTGTCGCAGGTCAGACCACAGGCGTTGGGGTACTCCCAGTCGATGTCGATGCCGTCGAAGACATCGGCCCAGCGGGAGTCCTCCACCAGGTCGTAGCAGGACTGGGCGAACGCGGCCGGGTTCTTCGCCGCCTCACCGAAACCGCCGGACCAGGTCCAGCCGCCGAACGACCAGATGACCTTCAGATTCGGGTGCAGCTTCTTCAGCTTGCGCAGCTGATTGAAACTGCCGCGCAACGGCTGGTCCCAGGTGTCGGCGACGCCGTCGACCGACTGGTCGGCGGTGTACGCCTTCTCGTAGTCGGCGTAGCTGTCGCCGACCGCGCACTTGCCGCCGGTGACATTGCCGAAGGCGTAGTTGATGTGTGTCAGCTTGTCGGCCGAGCCCGAGGTCTCGATGTTCTTGACGTGGTAATTGCGCTGGTAGACACCCCAGTCGGTGAAGTATCCGACCACCTTGCTGCCGGCCGCCGCAGTGGTGGCTTCGGCGGCCGCGGTGGCCGAGGCGCGCTCGGTGGCGGTGGCCGCGCCGGCCGATGCCGGGCCCGCGGCACCGAGGAGGGTGGCGCCGAGGGCGGCGGTACAGACGGCAGCGGCGAGCGCCCGGAACCGGGCGCGGGGACGGTGAAGTCCGATCATCGTGGCTCCTCGTGGGGGAGGGGGCTTGCGAGTGGGGGGACGTGCGGCCGACCCCGCTCGGACTTGGCATGAACGCGATAAGGCCGACCGGTTTGGAACCGTAGATGGACTAGACCAGTTGGTCAATGGTTCGGACCATTCCGATGGCGATCCGGGCCCCGCGTGGACCGCCCGGCCGCCCGCTCCGGCACCCGGTGACGGATACCGTCCGATCGGGCATACTCGACCCGCCACAGCCGCTGGCCAGCAACTCTCGTAATCCGGGAGGGCAGCATCGGCTGAGCAGTAGTGCTTGTCCGGGCCCCGGCCCGGAATTCCCCGGCGGCGCCGCTCACACCCCGCGCGCGCGACCGCCGCAACGCCCGACAGGGAGGAGAGCGCCGTCATGTCCGACCGTGCCCCGCAGTTGGTGGAGCGTCGTCTGCCCACCGAGGAGTCCAGGCAGCTTGTCGCGCTGGTCCGCGACATCGTCCAGCGGGAGATCGCGCCACGGGCGGCGGAGGAGGAGGACGCCGGCCGGTTCCCGCGCGAGGTCTTCACCCTGCTCTCCGAGTCCGGACTCCTCGGTCTGCCGTACGACTCCGCCTACGGCGGCGGCGACCAGCCGTACGAGGTCTATCTCCAGGTTCTCGAGGAACTCGCGGCCGCCCGGCTCACCGTCGGTCTCGGTGTCAGTGTCCACTCGCTCGCCTGCCACGCCCTCGCCGGATACGGCACCAAGGATCAGCAGGCGGAACATCTGCCGGCGATGCTGGGCGGCGGCCTGCTGGGCGCCTACTGCCTCTCGGAGCCCGCCTCGGGCTCCGATGCCGCCTCACTTCGTACGAAGGCCGTACGGGACGGCGACGACTGGGTCATCACAGGCACCAAGGCGTGGATCACCCACGGCGGGATCGCCGACTTCTACACGGTTCTGGCGCGGAGCGGCGTCGAGGGTGCCCGCGGCATCACCGCCTTCCTGGTCCCCGGCGACGCCGAGGGGCTGAACGCGGCCCTCCCCGAGAAGAAGATGGGCATGAAGGGTTCGCCCACCGCCCAACTGCACTTCGACGGCGTCCGGGTGCCCGACGCGCGCCGGATCGGTGAGGAGGGGCAGGGCTTCGCCATCGCCCTGTCGGCACTCGACTCCGGGCGTCTCGGTATCGCAGCCTGTGCCATCGGTGTCGCGCAGGCGGCCCTGAACGAGGCCGTCGGATACGCCACCGGGCGGCAGCAGTTCGGCCGTCCCATCGCGGATTTCCAGGGACTGCGGTTCATGCTCGCCGACATGGCCACCCAGATCGAGGCGGGCCGCGCACTCTACCTGGAGGCGGCCAGGCTGCGTGACGCAGGCAGGCCGTTCTCCCGTCAGGCCGCCATGGCCAAGCTGTTCTGCACCGACGCGGCCATGCGGGTCACCGTCGACGCCGTCCAGGTCCTCGGCGGCTACGGCTACACCCTCGACTTCCCCGTCGAGCGTCTGATGCGCGAGGCGAAGGTGCTGCAGATCGTCGAGGGCACCAACCAGATTCAGCGCATGGTCATCGCGCGCCACCTCGCAGGTCCCGAGACGCGCTGAGCCGCAGCGGCCGGTCCGACCACACCGGCGTCGTCATGATCCGGTTCCACTCCTGGTCATGGCGGCCCGGCAGGGTCCGCCCGGTGGACTCCCAATGGCTCAGCATGGCCCGGTAGATGGGCGGATCGGTCGAATGCGGCACCGGGCGCGGCGGAGAAGGTGCGGGCGCGGACTTCGGCGCCGGCTGGGAGCCAGGGTGCGGAACCGATTCTTCGGAGGCCGGAGCGGCGAGACGGCGGCGACCGGGGCCGGCTGTTGAATGCAGCAGCGTCATGTCAGGCCAACGGCGTGGGGCGGGGCCGGGTCACTGCCGGGGGGATTCGAGCGCCCGTTCGCCAGGTTCCCCTGCCTCGCGGGCGTGGCTCGATGCTGCACTGCACCACGCCGGTCCGGCCGACGTGGTGCAGTGCAGGTGACTTCAGGTGCCGCCGGAGGTCTCCGGTGGCAAGGACGGCCGCGCAGGGCGGCGTCGGACCGTGTCAGGCGGCGTTACGGCGCATCCGCGGGACGCGCAGCGGGCGCGAACCGGCACCACCGGCGTGCGAGAAGGGCTGCATCCGCCAGTCGAGCCCCTGAGGGAGCGTCAACAGCAGTGCCGTCTCCTGCTCGTGGAGTTCGAGCGACTCGTCGGCGGGACGCGTCTGAGCGACGCCGCGGCCGGTACCGGCGCACACCGTGAGCACGAACGGGTTCCACGGGGTCGGGCACAGCGCGTGCTCCGGCAGCACATCCTCGTCGGCCAGCAGCGCGATCGGCTGCGCACAGTCCGGGCAGATCACCCGGTACATCTCAAAAGTGTCGTAGGCGTCGGGAGCGGAGTCCTCGACGGGTTCGACAGGCTCCGGTTCGGTACGTCCGGTGAGCTTCAGGCTCTGCATGGAGAATCTCCCCCTCGGGTGGGCCGACAAGGCGCCACGGCCTCGACCACAGCAAGCACTTCCCGTCGCGCATCGGCCGTAACCGCGAGGCCGCCGGCTACCCACCCGTAAACCTGTGGCATTCGTCACATGCCCGGTGCAGGTGCCCTGTTCGGAGCCCCGGCGACTGTGCCTGGAGGGACCCGGGGCCATAGGTTGACCGCATGGAGGAGCTGGACCGTCAGATTGTGGAGTTGCTCGTCAAGGACGGGCGGATGAGCTACACCGACCTGGGCAAGGCCACCGGCCTGTCCACCTCGGCCGTTCATCAGCGTGTCCGAAGGCTGGAGCAGCGCGGGGTGATCCGGGGCTATGCCGCGGTCGTCGACCCCGAGGCCGTCGGGCTGCCCCTCACCGCGTTCATCTCGGTGAAACCCTTCGACCCGAGCGCGCCGGACGACATCGCCGAGCGGCTCGCCGGCGTGCCCGAACTGGAGGCGTGCCACAGCGTCGCGGGCGACGAGAACTACATCCTCAAGGTGCGGGTCGCGACCCCGCTGGAGCTGGAGCACCTGCTCACCAGGATCCGCTCGCTCGCCGGCGTCTCCACCCGCACCACCGTGGTCCTCTCCACCCCGTACGAGGCACGGCCCCCGCAGATCTGAGACACGCCCGCCCCGGAGGAGGGGGGTGCGGACCGCGCCGCTCCGCGCAGGCGCGAGACTGGTGTCATGACCGAGAGCACCGCCCCCCAGAGCGAACACCGCACCGTGCTGCTGCGCGGTGGAGACGTCCACAGCCCCGCCGACCCCTTCGCCACCGCCATGGTCGTCGAACGCGGCCATGTCGCCTGGGTGGGCTCCGAAGGGGCCGCCGGCGCCTTCGCGGGCGGCGTCGACGAAGTGATCGACCTCGAAGGGGCGCTGGTCACTCCGGCGTTCACCGACGCGCACGTCCACACCACGTCGACCGGTCTGGCCCTCACCGGTCTGGACCTCTCGGGTGCCCGCACCCTTGCCGAGGCCCTCGATCGCGTTCGTACGCACACGGTCGCGCACCCCGCCGACCGGGTCGTCCTCGGCCACGGCTGGGACGCCACGCGCTGGCCGGAGCAGCGCCCCCCGTCGCGCGGCGAACTCGACGCGGCGGCCGGCGGCCGGCCCGTCTATCTGCCCCGGATCGATGTGCACTCCGCCGTCGTCACCACAGCCCTCCTCGATCTGGTCCCCGGTGTCACCGCGATGGCCGGCTACCACCCCGACGCCCCGCTCACCGGCGCCGCCCACCACGCGGTGCGTGCCGCCGCGCACGGCGCCGTCTCGCCGCAGCAGCGCGCCGACGCCCAGCGCGCCGCCCTGGACCACGCCGCCTCGCTCGGCATCGGCACCGTCCATGAGTGCGGCGGACCCGACATCTCCGACGAGGAGGACTTCACCGGGCTGCTGAAGCTCGCCGCCGGGCGGCCGGGCCCGCGGGTCTTCGGGTACTGGGCCGAGCAGGTGGCCGACGAGAAGGACGCCCGCAGGATCCGTGAACTCGGCGCGACCGGCGCCGCCGGGGATCTCTTCGTCGACGGTTCCCTCGGCTCGCACACCGCGTACCTGCACGAGCCGTACGCCGACGGTCCGGCCGGACACACCGGTACCGCCCACCTGGACGCGGCGCAGATCGCAGCCCATGTCACCGCCTGCACCGAGGCCGGTCTGCAGGCCGGCTTCCACGCCATCGGCGACGCCGCGGTCTCCGCCGTGGTGGCCGGGGTCCGGGCCGCCTCCGAAACACTCGGACTGGCTCGCATCCGGGCCGCCCGGCACCGCGTCGAGCACGCCGAGATGCTCACCCCCGAGACCATCGCCGCCTTCGCGGAGCTGGGTCTGACCGCCTCCGTCCAGCCCGCCTTCGACGCTGCCTGGGGCGGCGAGGACGGCATGTACGCGCGGCGGCTCGGCGCCGGACGGGCCCGCACCCTGAACCCCTATGCGGGCCTACTGAGGGCCGGTGTGCCCCTCGCCTTCGGCTCGGACAGCCCGGTGACCCCGCTGGATCCGTGGGGGACCGTACGGGCCGCCGCGTTCCACCGCTCGCCGGAGCACCGGATCTCCGTACGGGCGGGATTCACCGCGCACACCAGGGGCGGCTGGCGGGCCGTCGGCCGCGACGACGCGGGCACGCTCGTGCCCGGCGCGCCTGCCGACTACGCCGTCTGGCGCACCGAGGAGCTTGTGGTCCAGGCGCCGGACGACCGGGTCGCCCGCTGGTCCACGGACCCGCGGTCCGGGACGCCCGGACTGCCGGACCTCACCCCTGGCGGTGAACTTCCGGTCTGTCTGCGTACCGTGATCTTCGGACAAACTGTCTACGTAAGGCCGAACGGGTGACGTCCGGACATTTCGTACCGCCGATCGAAGGCGCCGTCGCTTCCCCGCGACCTGGGAATCTCCGGTACTGACCAGGCGACTTCGGTAAACGCCGCAGGTCAGACGGGTATTGACAGAATGCGCCCACGGGCCGGTAGGTTCGGCCGAGTCCACCACAGGACGTCCGACCGGTTGAACCTCCATGCAGTCGTCGAACGCCGCTGGGTCATGGGGTGGTGCGCCGCACCGGTGCACCACCACTGACAGCCAGGTTCAGCGCCCGCGCCTCGGGGGCGAGGGAAGGTTCGAACCGGACGGCAGGTGCGACCCGGGTGGGGCCCGGACGTTCAGTAGACAACGGCTTTCGGTCGACCCGCAGCCAGCGGGACCCAGGTCGGCCCGAAGGACGCCGGGCCCCGATCCGCAGTTCCATCCGGGCTTCTGTCCGTACTTCCCTCCTTCTGTCCGGCCCGGCTCCCGGTACCTTCCGACCACGTCTGTCCTCGGCCCCGGATGCGGTCGATATGGTGTGCACCTGCGTACGGACGTGAGGGGCAGTAAGTGAACGACGGCGGTCAGAGGCGATACGGCCCGCTCGGCAGAGCGTTGGTGATCATCCCGACCTACAACGAGGCCGAGAACATCAAGCCGATCGTCACCCGGGTGCGCGCCACGGTGCCGGACGCGGACATCCTGGTCGCCGACGACAACAGCCCCGACGGCACCGGCAAGATCGCCGACGAGCTCGCCGCCGCCGACAGTCAGGTCCAGGTACTGCACCGGCAGGCCAAGGAAGGGCTCGGTGCCGCGTACCTGGCGGGCTTCCGCTGGGGCATCGAGCACGGCTACGGCGTCCTCGTCGAGATGGACGCCGACGGCTCCCACCAGCCCGAGGAGCTGCCCCGGCTGCTCACCGCCCTCAAGGGGGCCGATCTGGTGCTCGGCTCCCGCTGGGTGCCGGGCGGGCGCGTGGTCAACTGGCCCAAGTCCCGCGAAATGATCTCCCGGGGCGGCAGCACGTACTCCCGGCTGCTGCTCGGGCTGCGGACCCGGGACGTCACCGGTGGCTACCGGGCCTTCCGGGCGGAGACACTGCAGGGCATCGGCCTCGACGAGGTCGCCTCCCAGGGCTACTGCTTCCAGGTCGACCTGGCCCGTCGCGCCGTCGACGCGGGATACCACGTGGTCGAGGTTCCGATCACCTTCGTGGACCGCGAGATCGGCGACTCCAAGATGAGCCGCGACATCCTCGTCGAGGCGCTGTGGCGGGTCACGGCCTGGGGCGTAACCGCCCGCGCGAACCGGGTCCTGGGCCGCAAGCCCTCCTGATCGCCCTCACATCCCGCTTACCCCGCTCGGACGTGCGTCCAGGCACACTGGGGACCATGACGACCGGCACACCGCCCCCGACCGCCCCGCGGCGCTCGCGCGCCCGCACCTTCATCCCTCTCGCCGTCGCCGCCTGGGCGGTGCTGGAGATCTGGCTGCTGACCGTGGTGGCCGACGTCGCGGGCGGGTTCACCGTGCTGCTGCTCCTGATCGGGGGCGTCGTGCTCGGGGCCGTCGTGATGAAGTCGGCCGGCCGCCGGGCCTTCCGTAATCTCACCGAGACGCTGCAGCGGATGCCGGGACAGCCGGGGGCCACCACCGCGTCATCTGCCGCCCCGTCGGGGAGCAAGGGCAACGGGCTCCTGATGCTCGGCGGCCTGCTGATCATGATCCCGGGGTTGATCTCGGACGTGGCGGGTCTTCTGCTGCTGGTGCCGCCGGTGCGGGCGATGCTCGGCAGGCGCGTGGAGAAGTCCCTGGAGCGGCGCATGCGCACCGCGACACCGGGGAGCCTCTCCGACGCGTTCCAGCAGGCCCGGATCCACCGCCCGGACGGAAAGGTCGTCCAGGGCGAAGTCATCCGCGACACCGACTCCCACCCGGACGAGAAGCCGCGCCCCCCGCTGACCCCCTGACCGGGCCCTGTCCCACGGTTTGCGCCGAACCGCTGTCCTCGGCCCGGACGGACTTGTCCGTCCGTGTCCGTGTTCACGTCCGGAGAATCCGAGCGCGTCGGGCGTTCGTGCTCGAGTCGGCACCGGCCGGGAAATCCGAGCCGTGCGGCGCTGAGCACGTCCACGTGAGGTCCGGCGGACCTTCCGCGAACGCTCGACGTCCGGGCGTGCCGGGAACCTCGCCCTGCGCCGTGGAGCCGCACAGGCCGTCCGGTGGGGTGCCTGCCCCGGGGGCACCCGCACGACAGACAGAGCCGCGGGGGGGGGGGGGCCCCCCGGGGGGGCCCGCCCCCCCCGCGGGGGGGGGGGGGGGGGGGGGGCGGGGGGGGCGGGGGGGGGGGGGGCGGGGGGGGCCCCCCCCGGGGGGGGGGGGG